>JACJXS010000014.1 GCA_020636545.1 Chitinophagales bacterium | reverse complement strand
ATTGGAGCTGGTGGCAAATTATATTCTGTAATATTTTGTGCTTGAATGGAAATAGAAGATAGGAAGCAAATAATAAGACTATATATTAGTTTCATGTTTTTAAAAGTTTAGCTTATCAAATGTAATAAAATCTACTAAAATTGTTATTGTCTTTGATATACTTTATATTTGTATTTAAAGAAATATATTATGGGAACAATTAGTGTAATTTTTGGTGTACTTTCAGTTTTGGGTATGCTTTTAGGTTTTATTCCGTTATTAGGTTGGTTTAATTGGTTTAACATTCCATTTGCAGTCGTAGGTTTAATTCTCGCATTAATTAGCAACTCCAGAAATGGAAAAATTTTAAATATTGTTGTTATTATTATTGGAATTATTAGATTGTTTTTAGGTGGTGGAATTATCTAGAATATAAGTTATCTTGCTTTATAGTTGATAAATAAAGAGGCTGTCCGAAAAGTATTGGACAGCCTCTTTTTATTTGGATAGGTATTGGATAAAATTTGGTTTATGCAATTCAAATTACCTTTATTTTGACTTTTCGGACATTCTCTTTATTATTAGTATAGAATGTTTTTTATTTAAAACTTTGCTTTAATTCGTCAAGTTTCTTTTGATATTCGTCGCCACTTCCTGCTAGTTTAGCTTTTTCTAAAGTAATTTCTCCAGTTTGAATAGCCTCCGTCTTTTTATTTAATTTGGCCAAAATTTGAGCTTTTGTCCAATACAACCAATATGCATTCGGGTTGCCTTCAATTGCTTTATTGATATAGATTAATGCATCATCTAGTTTGTAATTTTCATCTAAATAAAAATTTGCAGCTTTTTGATAAATTGGATTAGTTTTTTTTAGCTCTTTTTCTAAATAAGCAAAAATTTTAGCTTTATTATCGGCAATTACAGGAATATTAATAATAGAATTTTCCCAAGCTAATTGTATTATTGCTGAATTTGTTGTAATGTAATTGATGTTTATAGTAAATGTTTCTATTTTTTCTTTAGAGTTATTTACTTTAATATTTATCTTAGCAACATTATCTTCTTCTTTATAATTTGCAGCATTAGTTGTTTCCAAGTCTTTACTCAAAATTACAGTCCATTCAGTAGGATTAGGAATGGTGTGCATACTATATGTTCCTGCTTCAATATTTTGACCTGCGAAACTTACATTTTCTCCAAAAGTAATTTTTGTAGCCGCATTTGCACCAGTTCGCCACGCTTTACCATAAGGTACTAAATCGCCAAAAACAATACGATTTCGCACAGATGGTCTGCTATATTCTATGCTTATTGAAGAGGTTGAAAATTGTTGCAATACTTTTGCACTTGGACTTAAAACAGGCACCGTGAATTCTTGAGCCTGAACGGTAATTCCAAAAATAAAAAACACTAAAACTAAAGTGATACTGATTTGTTTCATAAATATTCCTTTTTTACGAAGATATTAAAATTATAGCAATAAACTTAATGGAATTTATAAAAATCCATTTTAGGATCGAAAGAATAAAATTGTAAAGTTCCTTTTTCTTCACACAGCTTATTGTATTTATTTTCTTTGTCTTTTGAATAGAAATTATTACCAGCATTTATGTATTCAATATTTGGTAAATCTATAATGCATTCTGGAAATTCAGTAAGTTTATTTCCAACAACAGCAATGTAATTTAAGTTTTTTGCTTTATAAATATTTGGATTTATTTCTTTAAGTTGATTGTTTGCAAAAGCAATATATTTTATTTTTGGAAGTAAAATTAAATCATCAGGAATTTCGGATACCTGGTTTAAACTGAAAATTACCTTATATAAATTTTTAAGTTTGGAAATCTCTTTTGGTATTTCTTTTAGTTTTCCTTCAGACATGATTAATTGTTCTAAACTATTTAATTCAAAAACTGGAGCCGGAATTGCTTCAAATTCATTGTTAGAAATATCCAAGTATCTTAAATTGTTTAATTGTCCTAATTGTTTTGGTATGGCGTTGATGCAATTGCCGTTAATGGTTAAGTAGCTTAGATTAGGAATGTAGCATAAAAATAATGGAATAGACTTAAAGTAATTATTGTTTAGATTGATGCTTCCAAGCTTTGGTAATTGTAGTATCCAATTTGGAATTTCTGTCAAATGATTTGATGATAAATCTAGAATTTCTAAATTTGGAAATGCTTGTAGTGTGTCAGGTATTTCATAGTAACCTTTATTATTTAAAATAAGTTGTTTTACAGCTAAAGGATTTTTAAGTGCTTCTGTAAATGAATAATACATCCCATTTACGCCATCTTGTGCTATTATCGTTACACTTATTAATAAACTGAGATTAAATAGTATTGTTTTTAAAGTTTTCATTGCTTGAGTTTATGAAGCTACAAAATTTATACCATAATAAAGCATCAATTGCAACCAATTATTGATTAAAATTTATTTATACAAATTTTTTATTGTTCTGCTAAGCTATAAATAGCATTAAGTATTTTTTCAAGATTCTTAGGGTAGTTTACCCAGTTTTGTTCCATTCTAGGAGCAAAAAAATCTATGTCTATATTTTTTCTTCGAACACCAACTGCAACTGTAATAGTTAATGGAATAGGAGATGGGTTTTCGGACATTCTATATTTACATGCAACGTCATCTTTAGCACATTCATATTCATCTTCAAAATCAAAGAAGCCTAAATCTACAATAAATTGAGCTAATTGGGTTAATTCTTCTTTGGTAATTTTCGTTTCGTACTTTACAACGCCACCTAATTTTGAATGATATTCTCTTTGTACTACTCCATTTGGATAAAAAATAGTTCTGTCATAAGTTTTTGAGTTCAATCCACCAGTTAAGCCACCACCACTTACATAAATTTCTATATAATCTTTTGGTTTGACTTCTACAGGAACTTTAACATTTAAAGTGGCTAATAAACTGTCTAACATTTTTTGGTTACTAAATCGAATAGAGTCTGCTTCCCGTAAATATTGATTGTATTTTTCTTTCTTTAGTTGCTCTGCTAACTCTTCAGCGGTATAATTTGGTTTTATTTCAGTAGGTGCTTTTATTTCAACTTGTTTTGCAGATTCTCCTGCAACGATTTTTCCATTTTTATTAATTAATGGTTGAGTTTCAAAATAGAATTCTTTTAATGGTTTGTCTTTTATTGAATCTAATTGATTTTTATTTTGAATAGCAACATCATTTACTTCATTCTTTATAGTTTCTTTTGTCGTTTTAGTGATAGGTTGTGTGCTAAAATCTGATTCAGGTTTTGATAGCTTTTGTTGGATGACTTCTTTCTTTTTGGTATCAATATTGGAAATATTTATACTATTTGATATAGGTTTTGTTGTTAGAATGGTATCTGCTTTCTTGTTTTCTGTTTTTTCAATGGGCTTAGTTTCTGTGATTTTTATTTCATCTATATTAATAATAGTATCTTTCTTTTCTTCAATTGAAATAGAGGTCATTTTTTTAGGAATAGTATCTTGTTTTATTACCTTTTCTACGATGTTATTTGAAATGTTCTTTATTTCAGTATTTTTGATTGGTGTCGTATCTTTCGGAATACTAATTTTTATTTCCTTTTCTTCTTTAGCATCAATAGTTTGAAATTTCAGACTGTCAGTCTGAGTTTTTAATACTGTGGGAACTGTATCTATTTTAGGTGTAATTGCTTTATTTACACTATCAATTTTTAGCTCATTTGAGATGTTTTTTAGACTGTCTTTTTTTAAAGAATCTATTCTTTGTTTGTGTTGGAATCTTTCTAATTGAATTTTATTTAGTTCCTTTTGAGTAGATCCACCAGGCTGTTCAGCTTTAGGTAAATTAAAAGTTTTTGGAATGCTATCTTTTGACACGCCAAACTCTTCAAAGCTCATTTTATTCAAATTTTTAGTAACATCAGATTGGGCAAGTGTTTCTGGAATATAAATAAAAATTAATAAGTTAGTAAAAAAAACGAACTGCATTATTTTTAGGATATTTTGCATAAGTACAAATGTAAAAAAATCAAATCATTCTTTTTTAATTGTTTGAATATTATTTTCTTATTTTGAAAACTTGCTGCTATAATATTAAGTTGATGTACTAAAAAAGGCTGCCCTTTTCGGACAGCCTATCAAATACAATTCTATGTACTTATTTCTATTTTTAGAATTTTTCAGGAAATTGTTTAGCAATTCCTTCTGATAGCATTTTTGACATTTCTAAAACCATGTGATTACTGGCTTCATCGTATAGTTCTACAGCTTTAGCATGGTCATTTTGAAGTAATGCCACTGAATAAGCTACAGTTTGGTCAATATGCATTTGCATCATGTGTTCCATATCATGTTTTGCCCAATTTGAAGGATTTGCAGCACTTAAAAAATCTCCAATTTGTTTTGCATTTGCATTCCAATCTGCTAAAGCGTCATTTAATGCAGTTTCATTGTTTTCTTTTGCGGCAGTAAGAACAGGAACTGCTAACTGAATATGTTCAGTTAATAATTTAGCTAAGGTGTCGCCAGCTGCTTGACCAAAATAGGGTACAATTGCGGCACCAATGTTTTTCTGATTTTCTAGTAATCGCTCTAAAATAGCATTTAATGCATCTGGTTCATGAAAGAATGCATCAACAGTTTGATATGTCCACTGCATGTGTTCAGACCATAATTTTTGCATATTAGCACTTAATTCTTTAAATTTTGGACTGCTAAGTGGAGAAGTTTCTTCTTTTTTACAAGATTGAAAAACTAGCATAGTTACTAGAGCGAATAAGGCAAACTTTTTTAACTTTTTCATTTTAATTTTTTTAGATTTATAAAATTGATTATAACCTATTAGAGGAAATAAGAAATGAAAAGGTTACAATAAAAATGAAAACTCTTTATTTTAATTTGAAATTAAGCAACTTAATTGTTTGGAATGCATTGAATCCCAATAAAATATTAAATTTATTTTTAAATAATTTTTTAGTTTATTTAGTTCCTTTTAACATTGGTACGAAAGTAAAATATTCAAAAAGTTCTTTTTCAATACTTAAATCTTCTTTCTTTTTTATTCTCATCATTTGTTGGACTTCACCTTCACCATAAGGTAAAACAATTAAACCACCTGGTTTTAGTTGTTCAATTAATTTTAAAGGAATTTCTGGAGCTGCTGCTGTTATGATGATTTTATCAAATGGAGCAAATTGTGGTAAGCCTTCAAATCCATCGCCGTAAAAGCATTGTAGGTTTTTTAAATTCAAATGCTGAAGTAATTTTTCAGTGTGATTAACCAAAGGTTTATGCCTTTCGATAGAATATACTTTTGTTGCCAATAAAGCCAATACAGTTGCTTGATAGCCAGAACCAGTTCCAATTTCAAGTACTATATCTGTCGGCTTTAATTGTAATAATTCAGATTGATAAGCTACTGTATATGGATTGGAAATTGTTTGTCCACTGCCTATCGGAAAAGGTGTATTTTCATAAGCTTTTTGCTCAAAAGAAGATTCAATAAACCAATGTCTTGGAATAGAACCAATTGTTTGAAGTACTTGTTCATCTTTAATGCCTAACTCTTTTAGTTCTTCTACTAGTTTTCTTCTGAGTCCTTTATGTCTAAACGTATCTTGCATCACACTTTTCCTTTTCTGCAAAAGAAAGTTTTTTATTTGGATTATTTATTTAGGAATATCAACACTTGTCAATACTATTCTAAAATAGTAACACTGCCTTTTAATGTTATGGTTGCTCCACCATCACAAGTGCCTGAAAAATAATAACCGTAAGTTTCTACTTGTTGCTTGTTGCCTTTATAAAAACCATCCCAACCTATGTTGATATCATCTGATTCAAAAACTTTATTTCCCCATCTATCAAATATTATTAATGTACCTTTCAATAAATTATTCGAGCGTACTCTGAAAATATCATTGATGCCATCATTGTTTGGTGTAAATGCATTAGGAATATAGATATAATCTTTGTTGCAAGGAAGAATTAAAACATCTACAAATACTGAATCTACACGTTTACAATTGGTTTTAGGATTCTCTGCTTCTACTACAAACCAAACTGGTGCAGTTATTATCGCTGTTGGGTTTTGTATTAGAGGATTACTAATATTATCATTTTCCCAAACATAAGTATAAGCTTCAGTCGCTTCAACGTTTAATTGAACTTGCTTACCTTTTTGTATAATGCTCGAATCAACCACGGCATTAATAATTGGTGCAGGATTTACTAATAAATTTAAGAAAATTGTACTATCACAATGATGTATTGTTTCTAAATGTATGGTATAGTTTCCGGTTGAATTGAAAGCTTCATTACCTATTTTAATGATTGTGCCTTCACAAATAGTAGTATCTATTGTTCGTTCTTGATGTTGAAAAACTTGTAAGTTTAAATTGACAGTACTATCACAATCTTTTGAACTTTTTAAAAGAATTGTATATGTTCCAGTAGTTTTGAAAACTTGTGTTCCAACTACAATAGAATCTCCTTCGCAGATATTATGTTCTAAATTAGTTGTCTTTTTTGGATGAACTGTTAATTGAAGATTTACAGTACTATCGCAACCATTCACTGCAGTATAAACAATGGAATAATTGCCTGTTTTCGTAAAGGTAGAATCTCCATTTTTATAAAAATCACCTTCACAAATTTCAGGATTCAAGCTTAAATTATAAGTTGGTAAAACATTTAAGTTTAAGGTAATTACACTATCACAACCTTCAGTAGTCTTTAAAGTATCTTTAAATGTTCCAGTTTTTGTATAGGAATGGTTTCCAATATAAATGATAGTTCCATTACAAACTGTAGTGTCAATATTTGTTTGCTTTTGTTCATTTACAATTAGATTCAAAGTAATTGTACTATCGCAAAGCTCTGAAGATTTTGTTTTTATTGTAAATATTCCACTTCTTTTAAAATATTGCCCTCCAACGAATAAAGAATCACCGTCACAAATTTTTTCGTTTAGGGTTGAAAATGTTGGAGCAATTACGTTAAGATTTAAAATTACTAAACTATCACATTGTGCAGCAGATTTTAATGGGATATAGTAAGTCCCACTGTTTTTAAATACAGAGTTACTAATTATTACACTATCTCCTTCGCAAATCTTAATATCTAAAGTAGTTTTTAATGTATCAACTACTGTGAGTTCCAATTGTACGATACTGTCGCATTTAGTTACAGATGACGTTAATGTAATTGTATAGTTTCCATTTTGTGTAAATTCTTTATTGCCAATAGTGTATTTATCTCCTTTGCAAATTTGAGCTTTTAGTGAACTAAATATAGGTTCTGTGATGTTTAAATTTAAAGTAACAATACTATCACAACCTAAATTATTTTGTATCTGATAAGAATATTTTCCAGCAGTTGAAATTGTTTGGTTGTTGAAGGTTATAGTTGAACCTGCACAGATACTTGTATCTATTACTCTAACACTCGAATTATCAATATTTACTTTTAGGTTAATAGTACTATCGCACCCAAATGGATTATGAATTGTAGAAGAATAGTTACCTGCTGTTTGAATGATTTGTTGATTAAATATAATAAAATCTCCTTCACATATTGTAGTATCTAGTGTTACTTGAATGGGTGTATTATTAACTTGTACATTTAAATTGAATGTTGTATCACAACCAAATGGATTCTGTTTCGTATAAGAATAGTTTCCGGCTTTATTAATAATTATATTGTCAAATAAAATCGTTTGACCTTGACAAATACTAGTATCAATTGTAATAGTGGTTGAAGTATTATTGGTTTGTAAGTTTAATGTAACAGTACTATCGCAACCAAAAACATTTGTTAAGTTGGCAGTATATGTTCCTGAATTATATAAAACTTGGTTGTTGAAAATAATGGAATCGCCCAAGCATATTGTTTGGTTAGTCGTTATATTATGATGTTGTTTGATACTTACTTTTAATGTAATTATTGTATCACAACCTATTAAATGAGAAATAGTGTCTTTATAAACACCTTCTGCTATAATATTTTGATTGTTGAAAATAATTATTTCACCTTGGCAGATACTTGTGTCTTTTAAAATTTGAATTGGTGTATTATTTATATGCACATTTAAAGTTATTATCGTATCGCATAAGAATGGGCTTTTTATTGTGTCTTTATAGATTCCATTATTTTGGATAATTTGTTGATTAAATACAATTGATTCGCCAGGGCAAATTGTGCTATCAATCGTGATTAAAAATGACTGATTTGTCGTTTGTAAATGAAGTGTAATTATACTATCACAACCAAAATTGTTTTTTAATTTTTCAGTATAATCACCAGCATTATATATAATTTGATTGTTGAAATTTACTGAATCTCCTTCACAAATTGTTTTGTTGATGGTAAGGTTATTAGAAGGGTTTTTTTTCAATTGAAGTGCAATAATCGTATCACAGCCTATTGTATTATATAAGGTGTCTAAATATATACCAGTGCTATTAATTATTTGATTATTAAATAGAATAAAATCACCCTGACATATACTTGTATCTAAACTAATAAATTTAGGTTGATTGGTTACTGTCAAGTAAAGTATTACTATACTATCACATTGCAAATGGTTCAATAATGTATCATAGTAAATGCCCTGTTTTGTTAGTATCTGATTTCTGAATACAAACGATTCGCCTTCACAAATAGTTTCGTTTTGTATAGCTGCACTTTGCGGATTTATTTTTACATTTAAAATAATAACAGTGTCGCAACCTGCTGTATTATGGATAGTATCAGAATAGATACCAGCACTATTAATGATTTGATTATTAAATAAAATATAATCTCCTTGACAGATCAAAGTGTCCTTGTATGAAACGATAGGCAAGTTATTTATTGATACATTCAATGTTATTAGGCTATCACATCCATTCGTATTTTTAAATTGGATAGTATATATACCACTATTTTTAATAACTTGATTGTGAAAAATAATTGAACCTCCTTGACAAATACTAGTGTCAATTGTAACAGAATTTAAAGGATTAGTTTTTACATTTAATGTAATAATGCTATCGCATCCTTTACTATTTGTTATTGAAGCAGTGAATGTCCCTGAAGTAGAAATAATTTGCCCATGAAAATTAATAATATCTCCTTGGCATATTGTTGTATCAATAGTAATTTTACTTGGTAGATTAATCGCTGTAAGGTTTAGAGTAACAATGCTATCACAATTAAATATATTTTTCAATACTGCGGTATAGGAACCAATTGCAGATATGGTTTGATTGTTAAATATAATAGGATGACCTAAGCACATAACTGTATCAATACTAGTAGAGTCTGGCTGAATAACATTTAGTATCATTGTTATTGTACTATCACAACCTCTTGAGTTTTTAAATTTAGCAATATATATGCCAGGTTCAGATAAAATTTGATTGTCAAAAATATAAGTTTCTCCTTTGCATATATAAGTGGTTGTTCTAATATTATTGGTAGGATTGACTTTTAGTTTTAAAGTTATAGTGCTATCACATCCTAAAGCAAGTGGAATAATAATGGTATAAATACCTGAATTGGTATATTTTTGATTATTGATTGTTACAAACTCTCCTTGGCAAATCGTAGTGTCAATAGTTGTAAAACTACTTGACTTTACGGTTACATTTAAGGTAACAATACTATCGCAACCTCCAATGTTTTTGAAATTTTCTGTATATTTTCCTGTTGTTGAAATAGTTTGATTGCCTAAAATAATCGATTGACCTTGACAAATCGTTGTGTCAATTGTTTGGTTGCTTGGTTCGCTAATTATTATAGTAGAAGTTGTAGAATCTACTACGTTGCAATTATCTTCATTAGTAATTTTAAGTTTGATTGTATATGTTCCTGTTTGAGTGTATTTATGTTTAGGTGCAGCTAAATTGGAACTTGTACCATCACCAAATTCCCAAGTGTAAAATTTTGCAGGTTGGGTTGCTGTGAAACTAAATTGAACAGAATCATTAATGCAACCAGTTTTCGGGTCAACGCTTGTGATTTCCATAGATAATAAATCAAACTTAAATTTGAAGCCTGCCATATTGCAATTATTCGATTCGTTGTGTTGTCCATAAGCTCCAGGTGTTACAGGAAACCAATCTGTCCCAGCACAACTAGCACAAACTGCTTGGTAAACAACGCCATGTTTGTCAAATCGGCTGGTTCCTCCATCTACGTGGTCGCCAATTCCACCGTATTCACCAAAGTATGTTGCGTAAATTAGCTGAGTTGCATCTCTATTCAGATTAATAAAATAAAAATCATTTCCATCTGTTGAATCTTGGAATGCATCTGGCGTTACAGGCATACCAAAGGTATTGCCAATATTTTCATTGATATAAAAACCGCCACCCCAACCAACAGCATAAATATGTCCACAAATATCGACCATTAATGCAGTTGGTGTAATATTCATGGCACTATCACTGCCAAAGACAGTTGAGAAAATAGTAGAATTAAGTTGATTGTTTAGTTTATGAATAAATTGCCCAGCATGATTGTTATAATAAACGCCAGAGCTAACTGGGTATGCACCTGCTGTTTGTCCAAATAAAACAATATTGTCATTGTCATCTAAATCAATTAAAAATGCCTGATCATAATCAGTTGTTCCCAAGTATCTTGATGCAATAACTTGTGTTGCATTGCTATTAATTTTAGCAATATATCCATCAAAATATCCATTGAAATTATTTGTTATATTTTTTAAATTATTGCTATTTGTACCACCACAAATAAATATATTCTCATTTTTATCTAATTTTATCCCATTCAAATTTTCATTGGCTGAGCCACCGAAATAACTAGCCCAATTTAATAAGGAAAGATTGCTGTTGAACTTAGCTATAAATCCATCTCTAGCAGCACCACCAAAATTTGATTGGAATCTACCTGATGTTCCTGGTAAATTACTTGATGCAGTACTTGTTCCAATAATAATATCACCTTGTTGTGTAAGTGCAATATCCCCACGTGTTTCATCACCGTAGTTTACATAAATCCCTTGTCCATCATTTTCACTACCACCAAAAAATGTCGAACCGACTAATGCACTTCCATTAGCATTAAGTTTAGTTAGTGCAATATCGGTTCCATTTGGAAAAGCAATACCCATTATAGAAGTTGATGTTCCGCCATTAAATGTTCGGTCAAACGCATTTGTAGTAGTTGGGAAATTAATAGAACCAGTAGTCATTAAAATAACCAATTCATTTTGTGGTGTACAATATAAACTTTGTAAAAGTTCGTTTCCATTGCCACCTAAATAAGTTGAATAAATTCTACTTGTACCAGTTGCATTAAATTTTGTGATGACAATATCACTAGGCTCACCAATATCACTGCCGCTATCACCACCACCATAATTTCTTTGAAAAGCACCTAATGTTGTTGGATAATTTTGACCTAAAGCGATACCACCTAAAAACATATTGCCATCAGCGTCATTCGTTGCAGAAGAACCCCAATTGTCCACTGGGCTTCCTGAATATGTAGAGAATATTAAAGTTGGGTCAATAATTAAATCATAGTTTTTGTCATAACCTTTTGGCAATTTAAATGAAAGGATATTGTCAGTCAATTCATATTCACAAGGAACTTCTATTCTAATTTTTCCTATTTTTTGATAGGCATAAGGTCTTAATTCGTATATTTCATTGATAGAGGTTTTTATTTTTAAATTACCTTTTTCATTAATAGTTAATCCATCTGTTGCATTATATTGAAGTTTTATATCTGTAGGATTTCCACCAACTTTAATTAAATAGTCAGTTTTCATAGAATTTTGTTCACTATAGAGTAAAGCATCAATTTGATAGTATAGATTTTTATAAACAACTTGTCTGTAATTCCCCACTGAACTAGCCCATTTATTTTCATCATCTCCAATAAAATAATTATTAAAATAGCTTTGCTTTTGTTTCGCTGAAATATTTACTCCAGGATTAGCATTAACCCATTTAAAATTAAAAGCATGCCCTTTTTGAATTTCATTTTTTTTAAGCTCAGGATTATCTATATTTTTTAGGAAATTCCAAATGTTACTTTTGTTTTCGTG
Source organism: Chitinophagales bacterium (assembly GCA_020636545.1). Classification (GTDB taxonomy): domain Bacteria; phylum Bacteroidota; class Bacteroidia; order Chitinophagales; family JADIYW01; genus JADJSS01. Next base: position 152,929 of record JACJXS010000014.1, on the reverse strand, counting down.
ATGATGGTCTATTCTTTCAACAAATGAATAGGTAATACCATCTTTTTCCAAAAAAGCGATTCCTCCTTTTAAATCGGCTTTGTACAAAACATGCTCATGCCACTGTCCTTTATTTTCAATGTAATCTAATTTAGGTTGGACAATAGATGCCCCTACTAAACTTAATTTTAATGAAATAAATAACAGAATAAAACTAATATTTTTCATACCTAAAGCTTTAATTAGTAAAAGTATAAAATATTTAGGAGTTCCTATTGTTTTTTTTAGAGATTATTTAATAGCATTTAGTCATAATAAAATAGTAACTATATTTGGGTAGGTAAAAAAGAATGGCTATCTTGTGCAACATTAATTTTTTATGAGAAAAGGAATTGTTTTTTTTGGATTTATTTTAGGATTAGGACTTCTTTTTAGTTCTTGTAAAAAAGAAAATGATGGCAAAAGGATTGCTCAAAATAAATTTGTTGAAGACCCATCAATTATTCAAGATCAATATGGCAGACAATTAATTTTACATGGATTGAATACATCTGCAAGTGCTAAGTCTGATCCTTTAGGAAGCCCTTGGATTACAGAAGCAGATGTGGATAGAGAAGCTATAGATTTTGGCTTTAATTTTGTTAGATATTTAATCTTTTGGGATGGAATTGAACCACAAAAAGGCGTATTTGATGAGGCTTACTTAGATAGAGTACAAGAGCGTGTAGAATGGTACACAAAAAGAGGAATGTATGTTATGCTAGATATGCATCAGGATTTATATGCACAAAAGTTTGACGGTGATGGTGCGCCTGAATGGGCAATTCGTTCAGGAAATAACAAGCCAATAGAGATAGGAGACGATATGCCTTGGTGGTTAAAAAATATTGACCCAGCAATTATTGCAGCATGGATAAATTTTTGGGAGTATAAAGAACACAAAGATTTGCAAGACCATTATGCTTTAATGTGGCAAAAAGCGATTAATCGTTTTAAAGATAATCCTTATGTAATAGGATATGATTTAATGAACGAACCTTGGGGAGGTGATTTAATAAAATCATTCATTACACGAGAGTTTGAGCGAGTGCAACTAACCGCTTTTTATAATAGATTAATACCCAAAATTAGAGAAGTAGATCCTGATGGATATATCTTTTTTGAGCCAACGCCTGCACCAGTTACGTTTGGATTTCCTTCAACATTAATGCCTATTAGAGACACTAGAGTTCCAAGTCGTTTGGTTTATGCACCACATTGTTATCCTTTTGATACTCATGAAGGAAATGGTTATACTCAAAGCTCTAAGAAAAATTTAATTGATTGGGAAAATCAAAGAAAAAAAGAAGTGAGCCCTATAGTACACGGAAATATTCCATTAATGACTGGTGAATTTGGATTAGGCTATTGGCAAACTGGTTTTGATACCTATCTAAAGGATTTTAATAATATGTCTGATAGAAATCAATGGCATTGGGCATATTGGAGTTATGATTTATATGGATGGTCTCCAATTGATGGCAATAGAAATCCAACTCCAATTAGAGATTATATTGTTCGTGCTTATCCAAGAGCTGTTGCTGGAAAGATAGTGTCTTTTGATTATAATCCTGATACTAGAATTTTTAATTTAAAGTATAACAATAATAATGATATTGATAAGCCTACTGAAATTGCGGTTCCTAAATTCTGCTATCCTAATGGTTTTGATGCTATAGTAAGTGGTGCTTCAGATTATTCAACTTCTTTTGATGAACAATTTCAAATTTTTAAGATTAAATCTAAACTAAATACTGAAATTACAGTTAATATAAAACCAAAATAATGTAATTTTACATTATGCTTATTAGACCAAGAAGAAACAGAGTATCAAATGCGATAAGAAATTTGGTACAAGAAACACATTTATTGCCACAACACTTAGTGTATCCATTATTTATCATTGATGGACAAGATATCAAAAATGAAATAAAATCTCTGCCTAATGTATTTCAATTAAGCTTGGATAATATATTGTTGGAAATTAAAGAGTGTATAGATTTAGGTATTCATTCTTTTATAATGTTTCCTGTGGTAGAGGAGAAGTTAAAAGATAAAATCGCTTCTTATAGTTACTCTGACGATAACTTTTATTTAAAAGCAATCGCAGTGATTAAAAAACATTTTCCTCAAGTTTGTCTAATAAGTGATATCGCAATGGATCCTTATAGTTCTGATGGGCATGATGGTTATGTAGATGAGTTTGGAAATATAAACAATGATGCAACTTTGCCAATATTAGCAAAAATGGCGGTAGCACAAGCAAAGGCTGGTTTTGATATTCTTGGACCTTCTGATATGATGGATGGAAGAATCCACTTTATTAGAACAGCATTAGATGAAAATGGTTTTTCTAATGTTGGAATAATGTCTTATACTGCCAAGTATGCAAGTGCATTTTATGGACCTTTTAGAGATGCTTTAGATTCAGCACCCAAACATGGCGATAAAAAAACGTACCAAATGAACCCTGCAAATAGTCAGGAAGCACTTATAGAAGCTGATTTAGATGTTGTTGAAGGTGCTGATTTTTTAATGGTAAAACCAGCAGTTCATTATTTAGATATTATTCAACTATTGAAACAGAATTATAATTTACCAATTGTTGCTTACCATGTGAGTGGAGAATATGCAATGTTACATGCCGCCGCTAAAAACACTTGGTTAGATTATGAGAAATCAATGCAAGAAACCTTATTAAGTATTAAACGTGCTGGAGCAGATATTATCATCTCCTATGCTGCAAAGGATTTTGCAAAATTATTAATATAATATCTTATTACTACAATCATATACAATTAGTTTTTATTGTGAAATTTAATCATAAATCTAGGTTTATGCACAAGAGTTTTGATAAAATGTGGATAAGTATAATTCGTTTGTGCATAATATAATTAACATAAATTGATTAATTATCTACTTTTTTATAATATTTGCATAATATTGACTAAATATTGTGAAGTCTATTTTGATTTTAGTCAATGTTTTATAAAGTTTATAAACGTTCTGTAATATGAAAAATAATATGAAACTTAGATTTTTAAAATTAACGTGCTTTCTGTTAGTTTCTTTAATGGTGCAACAAATTGGTTTTGCTCAAAGTATTGATTTGTCTGTTAAAGCAACTGGCTTCACTATGAAAAATGGCGGTTGGGGTTCTAACTGTGGAGGAAACGATGGATGCCCGATAGCAGGTGTAGGTTTTGGATGTGAGCCAGATCCTCGTATTTCAATGCAGGCAAAGCATAGTGGTGCATCTTCATGGTCTAGCCCATGGGGAAACACTGTTTCAGATGATGTGTAGTGTAATACACCTCTTCCTGTTATTACAGGTTTAGCGTATGTATATACAGCATCTGCAATTTCTGGAACTAATACTGTAAATATTCAAATTGATGGATATGAAGCAGATGGTGGATTTAAGGGAGATGCAGATGCAGATTGTGGTGGATTCGGTAACCCAACATCTGGAGTATTGACAGGAACAAGGGTGATTAATTCAATAGGCCCTTGCGCTTGGTCAGAAGTACAAGAAAGTGTGCGTCAGTGTTCTGGCGGTGGTGCAACTGAAAATTATGCAGCTAGATGGCAATGGAAATGGGCTTGGAATGGTCCTTCTATTAATTCTACTCATGCAGGACAAATAGCATTTGGAAATGCTGGGAATCCTACATATATTAGAATATGTACTCCAGGTACAGTCTCTTTTGCAAATATAGTAAGCCCTATAGATCCAGTTCCTCACACTGTAGGAATATGGGAGAATATCTATTGGCAAAGACAGATGGAAGGTAGTGGTGGAATTTTATTACCTGATCAATGGCAAACCCTAGGTTTTGTTGGATTGACACCTACAGATAATAATCTTGGATTGGGTAGATGGCATTATAGAAGAGTTGCAAGATTTTGTACTGGAGATAATGGTGTTTTGGATTTTAAAGAAGTCTTCTCTAATGAAATTATAGTGGAAGTTGTACCTCAACCAGTAGCACCTGTAGGTAATAAATTACCTAATATAAATACAGTGTGTGTGGGTCAAACAATAACCTTACAAAATGTAGGTTATGGTACTCCTGAAGATGCAGTTACAAATTGTGGTATAGAGTACCAATATTCTGTAGATAATGGAGATAATTGGAGTCCAATTAGTAACACGCTACCTTCAATTCAAGCTGTAGGAAATGTAGATCCTACTAAGAGTATAAATATAATAAGAGCTAGAGTTAAAGGAAACTGTAATTACGGAAGTTGTAATCCTAGTCCTTGGATGGAACGTTCATGGACTGTTGACTATGTTACTTCGCCTTCAGTTTCAGGAAATAGAGATGTATGTAAAGGTCAAAGTACAACTTTAACTGTAACGAATGTAATACCTGGTGCTACTGTAAAATGGTATTTGGATGCTGCTTTAACAAATGAAGTATTACCGAGAACTCAGAGTAAGTCATTCGTAGTAAATAATAATATGTCCATTTGGGTATTGCAATCTAGAGATGCAACTGGTTGCCCTTCTTTACCTACAAAAGTTGATTTAACTGTTAAAGAAACAACTGCTAGTTTACCATCTTCAACACCTGTAGTTTGCTTAGGGAACTCTATAAGCCCTTCAATTACACATACAACTACAGGAGCAACAGGTATTGGAGTAGCAACAGGTTTACCTAATGGTGTGGCTGCATTCTTTAGTGGTAATACAATTACGATTTCAGGTGTACCAACTCAAACAGGTACATTTACATATAATATTCCTTTAATTGGAGATTGCCCTAATGCTAAAGCAACAGGTATTATTACTGTTGTAACAAGTAATACTGCTGGAGTCCCTTCTGCAAAACCAACTTTATGTGTTGGAACATTACTCCCTAATATTACACATACCACATTAGGAGCAACTGGAATAGGAACACCAGTTGGATTACCTACTGGAGTTACAGCTTCTTGGTCTCCAAATACTATTGTAATAAGTGGAACACCTACAGTAAGCGGTGTCTTTAATTATACTATTCCTTTGACTGGAGGTTGTTCTGGCGGTAGTGCTTCAGGTACGATTACAGTAACACCTAATGCTAATGCAGGAACTGTAACTGCAGGTACAACACCTCAGTGTATTGGTCAAACCACGACTTATACTGCTGTTGGTGCTGAATTAGGAGGTGGTTCTGGAGCTTGGTCTAGTTCAAGTCCTTCAGTAGCTTCAGTAAATCCAACAACAGGAGTTGTAACGGCTTTGAGTGGTGGAACTACAAACATTGTATATACAATTACTGGAGGTTGCGGTGGTACAAAATCAGCACAAGCACCTTATACCGTATCCCCTGATAATACAGTAAGTGCAGCATCAAGTAGTCCGAGTATTTGTGTAAATAGCTTAATGCCAAGTATAACGCATACTACAACAGGCGCCACAGGAATAGGAGTAGCCATTAACTTACCATCAGGAGTAAGTGCAAGTTTTTCTGGAAATACAATAACAATAAGTGGTACACCAACGGCACAAGGAACATTTAATTATAGCATTCCATTAACAGGAGGTTGTGGTAGTGTAAGTGCAACAGGTACTATTTCAGTTACGAATTCGAATACAGTTTCACCAGCATCATCATCACCAAATGTATGTATCAACCAAGCAATTACTAGTGTTACACATACGACAACAGGAGCAACGGGTATTGGTTTAGCAACAGGAATTCCAGCAGGACTAAGTGTTGTTTGGAACAATAATGTTATTACCATAAGTGGAACACCAACAACATCAGGAACATTTAATTATTCGATTCCTTTAATAGGTGGTTGTGGTAGTGTTTCAGCAACAGGAACAATAACCGTAATTACAACACCGGTAACACCAACAGTTAGTGTAACAGCACCAACATGTACAGATGCAGGTTTTGCACAAGTTACCAATTATGATGGTACCTTAAATTATACACTATCATCTAATAATATAAGTATAGATGGCAGTGGTAAAATTACGGGGGCAGCAGGCAATTACACAGTTACCGTAGGAAATGGTTCATGTAGTGCTACTTCTGCATCATTTAGTATAGCATCAAAATTAGTAGTGCCAGCAGTACCAACTGTAAATGTAATTGCAGCGACATGTTCGACAGCAGGTTCAGCACAAGTATCTAATTATAATAGTAGTCTAGTATATACAGTATCTCCAAACACGGCGAACATAGATGGTAGTGGAAAGATAACAGGAGCTGCTGGACCTTATACAGTAACAGCTGATAACGGAAGTTGTACATCTACTTCAGCAACCTTTACTATAGCTGGACAATTAACAACACCAGCAACACCGACAGTTAGTGTAACAGCACCAACATGTACAGATGCAGGTTTTGCACAAGTTACCAATTATGATGGTACCTTAAATTATACACTATCATCTAATAATATAAGTATAGATGGCAGTGGTAAAATTACGGGAGCAGCAGGCAATTACACAGTTACCGTAGGAAATGGTTCATGTAGTGCGACTTCTGCATCATTTAGTATAGCATCAAAATTAGTAGTGCCAGCAGTACCAACTGTAAATGTAATTGCAGCGACATGTTCGACAGCAGGTTCAGCACAAGTATCTAATTATAATAGTAGTCTAGTATATACAGTATCTCCAAACACGGCGAACATAGATGGTAGTGGAAAGATAACAGGAGCTGCTGGACCTTATACAGTAACAGCTGATAACGGAAGTTGTACATCTACTTCAGCAACCTTTACTATAGCTGGACAATTAACAACACCAGCAACACCGACAGTTAGTGTAACAGCACCAACATGTACAGATGCAGGTTTTGCACAAGTTACCAATTATGATGGTACCTTAAATTATACACTATCATCTAATAATATAAGTATAGATGGCAGTGGTAAAATTACGGGAGCAGCAGGCAATTACACAGTTACCGTAGGAAATGGTTCATGTAGTGCGACTTCTGCATCATTTAGTATAGCATCAAAATTAGTAGTGCCAGCAGTACCAACTGTAAATGTAATTGCAGCGACATGTTCGACAGCAGGTTCAGCACAAGTATCTAATTATAATAGTAGTCTAGTATATACAGTATCTCCAAACACGGCGAACATAGATGGTAGTGGAAAGATAACAGGAGCTGCTGGACCTTATACAGTAACAGCTGATAACGGAAGTTGTACATCTACTTCAGCAACCTTTACTATAGCTGGACAATTAACAACACCAGCAACACCGACAGTTAGTGTAACAGCACCAACATGTACAGATGCAGGTTTTGCACAAGTTACCAATTATGATGGTACCTTAAATTATACACTATCATCTAATAATATAAGTATAGATGGCAGTGGTAAAATTACGGGAGCAGCAGGCAATTACACAGTTACCGTAGGAAATGGTTCATGTAGTGCTACTTCTGCATCATTTAGTATAGCATCAAAATTAGTAGTACCAGCAGTACCAACTGTAAATGTAATTGCAGCGACATGTTCGACAGCAGGTTCAGCACAAGTATCTAATTATAATAGTAGTCTAGTATATACAGTATCTCCAAACACGGCAAACATAGATGGTAGTGGAAAGATAACAGGAGTCGCTGGACCTTATACAGTAACAGCTGATAACGGAAGTTGTACATCTACTTCAGCAACCTTTACTATAGATGCTTTAATATCGTCAGCACCAACGCCTGTGTTATCAGCAGATAATACGACAATATGTGCAGGAAATAGTGCTTTATTATCCTCTGATGTTACAACGGTAAAATGGTATAGAGATGCAGCCAAAACAAATGTTTTAGGTACTGGAACACCTATTAGTACTGGTAACTTATCTGCAACGACAACTTTTTATGCAGAAAATACGTCAGGAGCATGTATTGGAGCATTAGCATCTATAACAATTAATGTAGTAGCAGCACCAAGTGCACCAACAGCCACTAAATTACCAAATAAATCAAGTGTTTGTATAGGTACAACATTAACGATTCAAAATCCTCAATATGGTACCAATAGTGGAAACAGTTGTCCATTTGAGTATCAATCAAGTACAGATGCAGGACAAACGTGGAGTGCTGTTTCATCAACAGTTCCAAGTTTGATTGCAGATGGTACAGAAAATATAATAAGAATTAGAGTTTCAGCATGTAATGGATGTACAGCAAGTAATTGGACAGATTATTCTTGGACAGTAATTTCAGATACCGCAAGACCTGCAATTACAGGAAACTTATCTGTTTGTACAGGAACATCAACGACCTTAGTTGCAAATGCCCCAATTGGCTCAACAGTTCGTTGGTATTCAGATAATGGATTAACCACATTAGTGAATACAGGCACATCATTCTCTCCAATTATCACATCAAATACATCATTTTTTGTTACACAAACTCAAGATTTATGTACAAGTGCGGCAACTCAGGTAGATGTAGTAGCACTTCCTGCACCAGCAGCACCAACATTAACGTTAGGACATTCTCCAATATGTGGAGGTCAAAACACAGATTTATATTCTAGTTCATCAACAGTAGTTTGGTATTTAGATGCTGCTAAGTCTAATAGAATAGGCGTTGGCTCCACAATAAATACAGGAACTATCTATACAACAATGACATACTATGCAGCAGATACTTCAGGTTTATTATGTCCAAGTCCATTGTCATCAATTACAGTAGATGTAATACCGGCACCAGATTTAGGAAATATAGTTGATGTAAGCATTTGTAGCGGCACATCTGCATTATTAACAGGAGGTTCATCTGCGACTGAATGGTATAGTGATGATGCAATGACTAATAATATTAATATGGGAGCAACTTATCAAACACCTATATTAACAGCAACTACAAATTATTATTTAAGAGTACCAAGTAGCTGTGGAGTTACTTTAGATACAGTTACAGTTACAGTTAAACCAATACCAGCAGCACCAACAGCAAATGACGTAGAAGTATGTAGTGGTTTATCAGCTAGCATTGCTTTAGCCAATGTAAGTCCTGGTGCGACTGTTCAGTGGTATAATGCTCCAAGCTTAGATAATATGATTCATGTTGGTTCAGTTTTAATTACACCAATATTAACATCAGACGCTGTTTATTATGTAACCCAAACAGTAGATGGTTGTACAAGTCCATCAAGTTCGTTTAATGTATATGTTAAGCCAAGTAGTAATGCTCCAACATTAACTGCAAATCCAAATGTTATTTGTTTTGGAGACGCTTCAGCGTTAAGTTCCTCTTCTACTGCAACAATATGGTATAGTGATGCTGGTCAAACAGTTATTGGAAATGGACAAACAATTTCAGTTTCTCCATTATTAACCACAACATACTATGCTCAAGATACAGCAGTAGGTTGTAGTGCATTAGCAAGTGTAACGGTAAAAGTAGATTCTATATTACCAGCACCAAATATTCAAGATGTTACAGTTTGTCAAGGAGCAGATGCGGTATTAACTGGAGGCAATTCTGGTACAGCGTGGTATGCAGCCGATCAAACAACACTAATTGGAACAGGAGCAACTATTATAGTAACGAATGTACAATCTGCAAGTTTATATTATGCAAGAAATGAAGGAAGTTCTTGTGTCAGTGCATTTGATGATGTAACTATTCATATCACAACAACGCCACCACCGACAGCAGCAGATGCAGAGGTTTGCAGTGGTCAATCAGCAAGTTTAAGTGCAACTGGTCAAAATATTGTTTGGTATAGCGATGCAGGTTTAACCAATGCAGTTCAAAGTGGCTCGGTATTAATAACGCCAGCATTAACAAGTGATGTTACCTATTATGTAACAAATGAGTCAAATGGTTGTGAGAGTGAGGCAACAGCAGTTCAAGTAACAGTAACAACACCAGCACCAGCACCAGTAATCACAGCCAACCCTACAAGTGTATGCTCAGGAGGAACAACAGAATTAAGTTCAAGTGCAGGAGCCAATACCGTATGGTATAGTGATGCCGGAATGACTGTAGTAGGAAGTGGATCTCCATTTACAAGTGCACCATTATTAGCTACGACAACGTTCTATGCAAGAGATAATAGTGTACCAAATTGTCCTGGAGAATTAGCAAGTGTACAAGTATTGATAAGTGCATCAGAAACTGCACCAAATGTATCCAATACAAGTGTATGTGAAGGAAGTAGTGCAACATTGACTGGTGGTACAGCGAATACTCACTGGTATAGTGATGCTAGCTTGACAACAGAGGTAAATGTAGGCACAAATTATACAACGCCTGTATTATCGACCGCCACTACCTATTATTTAAGAAACGAAAATGGATTATGTGTAAGCCCAGTAACCGAAGTTACTGTGAGTGTAAATCCGATACCAGCTGCACCAACTGCTGATGTTGTTGAACCAATATGCGGAAGTGGAAGTGCAAGCTTATCAGCACAAGGAGATGCCAATGCAATAATTACTTGGTATGCAGACGGTGCAATGACGAATGCTTTACATATAGGTTCAAGCTATATTACACCAATATTAACAGCAAATACAAGTTATTATGTTACTCAAGAGTTGAATGGATGTGAGAGTGCAGTAACAGAAGTGGAAGTAGAAATTAATGAATTACCAACGATAGATCCAGTAGATCCTCAACAAGTTTGTTCAGGAAGTACAGCAATTTTTGAAGCGGATAATCCAAATGGCTATGATATTGAGTGGTATTCAGATCCCGCAGGTTTAGATTTATGGCAAATTGGAGATGAGTTTGAAACTCCAGTTCTTACACAATATACAGCATGGTATTATAGAGCAGTAGATCCAATTACAGGTTGTGAGGGAGAAATTCAATCAACTTGGGCAGATGTTGTATCTAATAAAGACATAACAATTACAGCGACTTCAAAACCAACATGTGTAGATGAAGATATCGTTGTAAATGTTGCATCTTACGATTTCTCTGGTTTAGTTGGTATTTTTGATTATGATGGAAACCTTGTTGCAGTTGAAGATATAAATGGAACTACAGGCGGAACACAAGTAATTTTACCTGGTTTACCAGTAGCTGGTGTATATAGTTATTATGTGCTAGAAGCAGGAGATATATTCTGTGCTACCTCATCTTCTACATTTACAGTCGAAGTTGTAGATAGACCAGTTATTGATAATGTAGTTGGAGATGAAATATGTATAGGAGAGGTCGCTCAAATTACAGCTACAGCCACACCTGCAAATGCGATAATTACATGGTATAGTGATGCTACATTAGCAAATGCAGTGGGAACGGGCAATACATTAACAATTCCTGGATTAACAGTAAATACAACATATTATGCAGTTGCATCAAATGGTTTGTGTGCTAGTGATCCAATGGATGTTGAAGTTATTGTAAATCCAATTCCTGCAACACCAGAGCTAAGTTCAAATTCACCTGTTTGTGAAGGAAGTGAACTTACTTTATCGACAACAACAGCTGGAAATGTAACTTATATTTGGAGTGGTCCTGCGGGATTTTTATCAGGAGACCAAAATCCAGTGATAGCTTCTGTAACTATGGCAAATCAGGGATTATATAGCTTAAAAGTACAGGATAATGTAAGTGGATGCACATCATTAACAGCGAGTGTGCAAGTAAATATAAATACAGCTCCAACAGCTCCAACAGCTAGTAATAGTGGGGCAACTTGTGAAGGAGGCTCTGCTATTTTATCAGCGACGACAATCCCAGGAGCTACTTATGAATGGACAGGTCCAAATGGATTTAGTGGTTCACAACAAGTTATAACATTAAATCAAGTTACCTTAGCACAAGCAGGAACTTATTCCGTAAGAGCATTTGTAAATGGATGTTGGTCAAGTGCAACAACTACAGATTTGGTAGTTAATGAAAAACCTATAGTTAGCATACCAGATGTAAAACCAGTGTGTGAAGGTGGTAATTTAGAAATAATAGCTACAACCAATAGTGCAAATCCAGTTTATGATTGGAGAGGCCCAAATAATTATGTTGGACAAAATGCTACTGTAACCATTCAGGATGTGAAGGAATCTAAACATCAAGGAGCTTATACTTTACAAGTAACAGATGGAACAACGGGCTGTAAATCTGATGTAGTTGCCACATGGGTAGTTATTAATGAAAAACCAAATAACATTATGGCTATAAATAATAGTCCAAAATGTGAGGGAGGTTCTGTTCAATTAAATGCATCAAATATCATTGGAGCAACATATACTTGGACAGGCCCTGATGGATTTGCTTCTCAAGATAGAAGCCCTATAATTACAGACTTAAATGCTAATAAAGTTGGTACTTATACATTGACAGTAACATTAGGAGATTGTTTATCTGAGACAGTTACAACAACAGTAGAGATGAATGATAAGCCTGTTGCAAATGCAGGAGATGATATAACAACACAAACAAATGTACCAGTTAAGTTGAATGGCTCAGGAGGAATCATTTATGCTTGGTCTCCAGCAAATATGTTATCATTCTCCAATATCCCTAATCCAACGTTTATTGCAGGTTCAGTGGGTGTATATGAAATGGAATTAACAGTAACCAATGAATTTGGATGCTCTGATGCAGATACAGTTGTTGTAAATGTTGAAAAAGCAACAACCAATTTAGATAGTGTAGTGATTCCTGATTTAATTACACCAAATGGAGATGGTATAAATGATGTATGGAGATTAGACTTTTTGAAGGATATCAATATGTCTTATGAGATTGCGGTATATGCAAGAGGAGGCTCTAAGATTATGATTAGTACCAATTATAATAACGATTGGACAGGAACATATAAAGGGAAGGAATTACCAGATGGGGTTTATTGGTATGCAATCGTATTAGAAAATGGTGCTGTTTATAAGGGTTCATTAACTATTAAAAGATAAGCGATAGAAAACAAATAGAAAATAAATTAAAAGAGAAAAGAATATGAAATCAATTAAATATTTAATCACATGTTTGTTTTTGAGCTTAACTTTTGTTGTTTCAAAAGCTCAGCAAACACCAGTATATAATAATTATACAATAAATCCTTTTTTATACAATCCAGCAAGAGCAGGAGATAACCCTGATGGTGGCGTGATAAATCTAGGATTTAGAAAGCAATGGGATAGAATACCTTATGGACCAGTTACAGGAAATGCGACATGGGATTCTAGAATTAAGGAATCAAATATGGCTCTTGGAGCTTCACTTACACATGATAGAGTAGGTAAGCATATTATGAATACGATGGCAAGTTTTACATATAACTATAGATTGCCATTTAATAAAGAAAAGAATCATGGTTTGAATTTTGGTATTCAAGCAGGAATTATCTCACAAAAGTTTAATTTTACAGATGCAATTACAACAGATGGAATTTTTAATGATAATGCAGCTGTAACGAATAATTCTAGAGCTACAAATTTTGATTTATCATTAGGTATCAACTATCACTTCAAAGGTTTAAATGTTGGTTTTTCAGTGCCTCAATTGCTAAATGGTAAAGCTAAGTTTAGAGGAAACGGAATGAATAAGGAAACAAGTATGTTTCATTATGAAAGAGAATATTTAGTACTTGCAAGTTATGAAGCAAGATTTGGAGGCAAGGACAAAAAGACTTGGATGATAACACCATCCTTAATGTTTAGAAAGTATAAATCAATAGACCCACAAATTGATTTGAATGTAATGTTTGGTTATAAGCAATTAGTTTGGTTGGGAGCAGGTTATAGAACAGGAGGTGGTTATGGTGGATTTATTAAAACAAACTCAGCAGGATTCCATGTTACAGCAGGAGCTGGAATTAAGGAAAGAGTGAATTTATTCTATTCATTTGAGATGCCGATGAAAGATGTAAGATCAAATTTTGGGTATACACATGAAGTTACGATACAGTGTAATTTAGCGAAGAAAGTCGATAAGTCTGAATATGAAAGAAACAAGAAGAAAGTAGAAGATGATATAGCTAAATTAAATCAAAAGACAGATGAAGTTGGTTCAAAAGCAATAGAGGCAATGGATAAAGGAAATGATTTAGCAGATCAAGTGAAGAATGCGGATAATTCTATAAAAGAGGCCTTTGAGAAATTAAATGCACAGGAAGATAATATAAAAGAGATTGCGAGTAGATTAGATAATATCGTGTTTAAGAAATTTGGTTCTATTTATTTTGAGAATGATAAGTCTGAATTAACTGCTGAGGCAAAAGCGAGTTTAGATGCTTTCAAATCAAAATTAGCAGGAATGAAAGGTAATTACTTTATTTATTTAGCAGGCAATGCTTCACAAGAAGGAGCGACAGATTATAACTTAGCACTTTCAGCAAAAAGAAGTGATGCTGTTAAGAAATATTTAGAGGGCGTAGGTATATCACAGAGAATTTTATTGTTACCATATGGAGAAAACAGTTGGGTAACAGACAAACAAGATAATGAGGCAGACAAAGCAAAAAACAGAAGAGTAGATATCTACTTAGCTGGAGAATAGTTGTTGTTTGTTAGTGAAAATAAAGAGGCTGTCCGAAATTATTGGACAGCCTCTTTTTATTTGAGAGGAATAGAGGCAATTCCATTTTAGAATTAATAGTATTATATAAAAGTCGTTTTGAGGTACTCATTATTCTAAATTTAAAGCTAAATTCATTTAATATTCTTACACTCATTTATAATCCCTATTGTAAGTGTTATAATTACGGTGTGAAAATTATTAAAACTTCAACAATTTTTATAATTTGACTTTTGCATTGGAATCCACTTGTAAAAAATGGAGTTTTTAGATATTGGAGAGACATTAGCATTTCTGAAGAATCGAATAGATTATTGTATTCGAATATTTAGTATCCAAATTTGTATAGCTTTAGTTAGAACAAGTTTGTAAGATTAATCAGAATTGCCTCAGAATTCTAGGAATTCAAATTATGGCATTATACAGAAAAATAGTTGAAAAATTCTTTAATCTTTGTAGTATTTCACTAACTTTTAGCTCAAAATTATTGAGCCTTCAAAGCCATTTGCTTTGCTAATTTCTTTCTTCTTGAATATTCTTTAAAAGAAATCATTTTCTTTTGCTCTTCATCCCAAAGATTAGAATGGATTGTTTTTAAACTTTGCCAAAATGTAATTGTATTGGTGTGTTTAGCTAAAATTGGATTTTCCTGGTGGCATTTTCTTAAATTATAATTTGGAATAGAAGAACTCAAATGGTGTATATGGTGATAACCGATATTGCCAGATAACCAATGGAAAATCCTTGGTAATTTGTAATAGGTTGTCCCTTTTATTGCTGCAACAACATAATTCCAGTTTTCTTTTCCACTTTTATAAATAAATTCGTATTGATGTTGAATATAAAAAAACCATAAAGCATAAATTCCAAAAAAGAATAAATTAGTAAATTGAACCACTAGAAATCTTTCAGGACCTAATATATAAGCAGCAATTGCGTAAGTAATAATAAATATAGCATTACTAATATTTACATTGTTTTTTACTTTTTTGAAATAACTTAAATTTGAAAAAGCAAAACGATTATATACTACAACATATATAAAGCCACCAATTGTAAATAGATAAAATGGGTTTCTATATACACGATAATAAATTTTAGTTTTCCAATTTGCTTTCACATATTCTTCTACAGTCATACAATCAACATCTCCAATATCACTTACTTCTAATTGTCCGTTGTGTGCATGGTGAAATCCGTGATTTTTTGCCCAATATTTATATGGAATTAATGTGCAAATACTACAAATTGTGCCAATAATCGTATTGGCTTTCTTGCTTTTTAAAAATGAACTGTGTCCACAATCGTGTTGAATAATAAAAATTCTTGAAAGAATAAAGCCATTTAATAGAGCAACTAATGCAGACCAAAAGAAAGATTTTTCATATAAGTAAAATTGCAAACCTAATAAAAGAACATAAAATGAAAAACTATTTGCCATTTGAATAATAGCTTCTTTTGTATTAGGAACTTGGTATTTCTTTACCATAGATTGCCAATTTTTCAAATCATCTAATATTTGTTGTGAGTTAAAGTGTTTCATTAGTTTGTGCTTGTTATTTAGACTATACAAAAATAAGCAATCTTGTGTAGTCTAATGTTGTTTATTTCTTTAATTAATAAGAATATAACAAATCATTATGCACTCAATCACAATGTCAAGGTCATTGAATTATTTATCATAATAAATTATATCAGCACGTTTCCATCTGCGGTGTGTCCAAAGCCAATATGCGGGTTGTTTTTTTATATCTTGTTCCAAATTTTTAGCAAATCCATCAACAATATTTTCAATACTTTCGTTAGCAGAATTTTTTGTAATTTCCTTTAGCTTGATTTCAAAATGTGTATTGTTGATAGGCTCAATAGAGGCATATAAAATGACGGCATTAATTTTTTGTGCTAAATGAGCATAGCCATTGTAAAATGGTGTTTCCACTCCAAAGAAATTAATCCAAGTAGCTTTATTCACAGCAACAGGAGTTTGGTCGGCAACAAAGCAAAACATAGAATTATTATTGTCTAAATTTTTAAATATATTTTTGATAAGTTTAGTTTCAATCAATTCTATTCCAAATTTGGCTCTATTTTTCTTAACGAATCTATCTATTGTTTGGTTGCTTAATTTTTGATAGATACCATAGGTTTTGAACCTAGTTTCCATGGCGGCTAAAAATACCGATAATTCCCAATTTCCAAAATGAGAAGTAACAATAAAAATTGGCTGATTATTTTTTTCTAAAGCCCAAATTAATTGTTTTGCGTCGTGGTGTAACCAAATATATTTTTTTACTTGGTGTTCCTTAAAAGAATAGGATTGTAAATTTTGGGATATTAAATGGGCAAAGTATTTATAAAATTGCTTTTCAATTTGCTTTAATTCATAACTACTTTTATCCGAAAATGCAGTCATTAAATTAATCCTTACGGTGGTTACTCGATATTTTATTATTTTATAAATGAGTATATAGATTAAATAACTTATTATTCCAAAAAAATGATTAGATAGAAAAGACATTATCTTAATAAATATTATTGTGATATAGCCAATTGTCTTTTTTATCATTTATGATTTGATTTATAGTAATCTTGTTTACAAATATATCATTCTTTTAATTTTTGAATAGTGCTAGGAGGATTATTTATTGGACATAAGTTTATTTTCTTAAATTTACATCTAAATTAATAGAGAAATGAAAATTGCTGATATTATTGCTTGCATAGAAGATTTTGCACCTAAAAGTTATCAAGAGTCTTATGATAATGCTGGTTTAATAATTGGCAATGCAAAAAATGAATGTACAGGAGTTCTTATTTGCTTGGATAGTATAGAGTCAGTAATTGATGAAGCAATTGCCAAAAATATGAATTTAGTGGTGGCACATCATCCAATAATTTTTAGTGGAATTAAACAGATTGTAGGAAAAAATTATATTGAACGTATTATTATTAAAGCAATAAAAAATGATATTGCGATTTATGCTGCACACACGAATTTGGATAATATGCAAAATGGTGTGAATGCTAGGATAGGCGAAAAATTAGGTATTAAAAACTCAAAAATACTTCAGCCTAAAAGTAAAGTACTTAAAAAACTTTATACCTATATTCCTACAACACATACACAAAATGTAGCACAAAAACTATTTGAAGCTGGAGCAGGAAATATTGGAAATTATAGCGAATGTAGTTTTACAATCAATGGTAAAGGAACATTTTTGCCAAACGAAAATGCAAATCCAACACTAGGAAAAAAACTAGAGCGTCATACTCAAAATGAAGATAAGTTAGAAGTGTTATTTCCTTTTCATTTAGAACAAAAAATTTTAAATACTTTATTTCAAAATCATCCTTATGAAGAAGTTGCTTATGAAATTATTACAATAGATAATAAGAACCAAACAATTGGTTCTGGTATGATAGGCGAATTAGATAAACCAATGAATGAAACTGATTTTTTATATTTTGTAAAACAACAATTGAATACAAAATGTATTAGATACACAGCACTTCAAAATAAGCCGATTCAAAAAGTAGCGTGGTGTGGTGGAGCTGGAAATTTCTTGTTAGGAGATGCTATTGCTCATCAAGCAGATGTTTTTATTTCAGGTGATTTTACTTATCATAAATTCTTTGATGCTGATAATCAAATAATTATAATGGATATTGGACATTATGAGAGTGAGCAATTTACTTCTGAAATATTTCTTGATATTTTAACAAAAAAATTTCGTAATTTTGCCATTCAAATTTCGGAAAATAATACCAATCCAATAAATTATATATAAAATGGCAAAGAAGAAAGAACTTACAGGGGTTACTGATAAATTAGAACAATTAGCAGGATTACAAGCTATTCATTCTAAAATCGACCAAATTAAAGTTTTAAAAGGAGAATTACCAATTGAGGTAGAAGATTTGGAAAATGAAATTTCTGGTTTAGAAAAAAGAATTACTAAAATTGGAAATGAACTAAAAGAAACAGAGGATAACATTGCTCAAAGAAAGCAAACTATAAAAGATGCTACTAACTTGATTGCAAAGTATGATAAGAAATTGACTAACGTAAAAAATAATAGAGAGTACGATGCTTTGAATAAGGAAGTAGAGTTGCAAAAATTAGAAATCCAATTGGCTGAAAAGAAAATTAAAGATGCAACTTTTTCTTTAGAAAGTTCAAAAACTAGTTTGGAAGAGGCAGAAGCTAAACACGCTCAAAAAATCTCTAACTTAAATTCTAAAAAGAAAGAGCTTTCACATATTATTGAAGAAACAGAGAAGGAAGAAAAAGAATTAAGTGCACAAGCATCAGAATTAGAAACACATATTGAAGAAAGATTATTAACTGCATATACAAGAATTCGTAAGAATTATAAAAATGGATTGGCAGTTGTCAATGTTGAACGTAATGCTTGTGGTGGTTGCTTTGGATTTGTACCAGCACAAACTCAAGCAGAAATTCGTACTAAAAAACGTATCATCTCTTGTGAACACTGCGGAAGAATTTTATACGGTGTAAAAGATGATGTTGAACTTTCTGCTGAAGAAATCGCATAGTTTTATTTTTTTAAATAATAAATAACATTTTTAGTGTTATTTTGGACAGCATAATATGTTGCTAAAGCCACTAAAATATATCATTGCCATAATTTACGAAGCAATAATTCGCTTTAGATTTAGATTGTATAAACATCATTTTTTAGGTCAAACATCGTTTGATATTCCAATTATTTGTGTTGGAAATTTGAGTGTTGGTGGGACAGGGAAAACACCAATGGTAGATTATTTATGTACACTTTTAGAAAATCAATTTGCAATAGGCATTATTAGTCGAGGTTATAAAAGAAAAACCAAAGGTTTTATCCGTTTAAAAGCAAAGCATACAGCAACTGAAGTAGGAGATGAGCCTTTACTTTTAAAGTTAAAACACCCACAAATAGAAATTGCAGTGGGAGAAGAAAGAATTTATGCCATTCCACATCTTTTAAGCGATGCACCACAAACACAAATTATACTTATGGATGATGGGTTTCAGCATCTGAGTGTACAAGCACAGCTTAATATTTTAATGACTGATTATCAACAGCCTTTTTGGTCCGATAAAATCTTACCATTAGGTACTTTGAGAGAACCTAAAGAAGGCTACAAACGTGCAGATATTATCATTGTAAATAAGTGTCCTGATAATATAAGCAAAGTGGATATGCAAACTTGTATTCATAAAATAGAAGCATTGCCCAATCAAAAAGTATTCTTTGCTAAAATTAAATATAGAAACCTATATGCTCTGTTTTATAATATAGTTCCAAATGCAGATGAAAATCCATATATTTTATTTACAGGAATTGCAAATGCTGAATCTATTTTTCAATACTTAAATCCAAAATTTAGAATTTTTCATTTTCAGTTTGATGACCATCATGCTTATTCTATCAAAGATTTTGAAGATATGTATGCTGAAATTAAAACGAACAATTGGATAACTACTGAAAAAGATGCTGTAAAATTATTCCCTTTTAAAACTTGGTTTGAAAGCAAACAAATCAATGTATGGGTGCAACCAATTCAATTAGAAATATCTTCGATAGATAATGCCTCTTTTGATGAATTAATACATCAATATTTAGACTATTATTTCCAAACCAATACTGAAACTAATTGATGCATAAAGTGTATTTTTGTAAAATGTGTCAAAATGTGCTAGGTTTTTTGATGATTAGCTTTTTATTTGCTTTCAATGCAAATGCACAAACTCGTATTACGACACCTAATCCTATTCTTCGATACGATACAAAATATATTACGTTAGATAATGATGAGCTTCGAAAGCTAGATTCTAATAACCATAATTTTCATCGTTATAATGTAACCGAAAAACAATCAGTACCCTATTATAATTTAGGAAATTATGGAACAGCTTATTATCCTTTGATGTTTCAGTACAATAGAAATATTGGATTTTCAAGTGGATATAATAGCTTTGATTTGTATAAACGAAATAAATTAGATATTCAATTTTTTGATACAAAAACACCTTATACAGACTTAGATTTTATTTTTGGTGCAAAGGAAGAAATTACTGGTGGTGCTGACTTTTCAATGAATGTAAATCCACAAGTTAATTTTGGTTTATATTATAGAAGAAATAGTTTTAAAGGGCAAGCAAAATTGCAAGAAAGTGTTTATAATAATTTTAGTTTGAATAATTGGTACAGAAGCAAAAGTAATCGTTATGAAATAAAATCTGTATTCTTATTCAATAATGTAAAAAATCAAGAAAATGGAGGTTGGGCAGTTGGAAATATTTACAATGATGCTATATATAAAGGGAAAAAAAATAAGCAATTTGCTGATGTAAATTTACAAACGGCAACTCAAAAATATACTGAAAAAAATGTATTTTTTATCCAAGATATTCATTTTGGGAAGAAAGAGATTGTTGAAGTAAATGATTCTACAAAGCAAACTAAAATTACACCAAGATATACATTAGAACATGAGTTTTCTTATAAAAAGGAAACCTATTTGTTTAAAAACTACAAACAAGATTCAACATTTTTTCAGCAACATTATTTAAGTACAGATTCCACACACGATGCTACTAAAACTTGGAATATCAGTAATAGTCTAGCTTTTAAAAATGTAGCTGATAGTACAACTAAAATTCCATTTTTATACAAGGTTGGTGTTCAATTGGATTTGATTAAATACAAGCAATTCTATAATAACAAGTTCATTACAGATATTAAACTTTTTGCTGAAATAAAGAACAAAAACAAGCAATCTAAATTACAATATTTTGCAAATGCAATGATTGATATTGCACCAAAATATATTGGAGATTTTGAAGTAGATTTAGGTGCAAGTTATTTTATAAATAAAGAAATTGCTATTGAATTGACTAATAAAATTCAACATCGTTCACCAAGTGAAAAAGAAAACTTTTTAGTTTCAAATCATTTTTTATGGCAAAATAATTTCAAGAAAACATTCCATAATCAAACGAATTTAGTTTTTAATTGGGCTAAACAAAAGTTTTATATCAACTTTGAAAATCATATCCTCAAAAATTATATTTACTATGATACCGCAACAACATTACAACAATATAATAAAAATCTGATTGCGTTTAATGTTCAAATTAGAAAAGATTTTGAGTTTAAAAATTTTTATATAGGTAATACTTTTTGGGTCCAATTCTTTAATAATAAAGACATCATTAAGCTACCAACTTTTGCAATGTTAGAAACATTTTACTATAAAGGTGGTTGGATAAGTGGTAAGTTGAACGCACATTTGGGTGTCAATATTAGTTATAATACCAATTTTAATACACCAAAATATCAACCAGCTCTAGCTGAATTTTATATTCAAAATACAGAACGCATGAAATTCTATCCAATACTTGATGTGTTTTTTAATTTATATGTAAGCAAGACAACTATTTTTATGCGATTGGAACACGCCAATCAAGGCATGTTTAAGCAAAAAGGAATTTATACTTCGCCCAATTATGGCTATTTAGATAGAACCTTTCGAGTTGGTGTAAATTGGCAATTTTATGATTAAGCAACGTAAAAAAATATTATTCCTAACGCCACAATTACCTTATCCTGTGCATAGTGGTGGATTTATAAAGTCATACAGAATGTTGGTTCATTTGGCTGCTCAACATGATGTAGATTTTGCATCTTTATTAAAAGGCGAAGATGTTCAATTGTTAGAGGAATTTAAAGCAAGTATTCCGAATATAATGCAATTTTTTACTGTACCATCAAATATTGAAAGAAATGCTATAAATATTTTGAAAGCCAATCTGCAATTTAAACCTATCTCTTTTTATAGAAATTTTAGTAAGCAATTGGACAAATTGCTTCAAACTATTTTTGCTAATTACGACATCATTATAGTCGATCATGTCGATATGTTTCAATACATTCCAAAGCAATATTTTCATAAAACGATTTTGCATCAACACAATGCAGAATATGTGATGTGGAAACGTGCAGCTGAAGTAGAAAGTAATTTTATCAAGAAAATAGTATTGTTTGTACAGTTCTATTTGTTAGGAAAATTAGAACATACTTATTGTAATCAAGCAAAATATATTTTAGCATCGCCAAATGATGAAGTCGAACTCAAAAGAATAGGTGTTCGCAATAATAATTTCTTTGAAACATACCATTTAGGCGATGATAGTTTATTACATCAAACTCCATTAGTTTTTGACAAAGAAAATAAGAATTTGTTATATATTGGCACACTTACTTGGGAAGCTAATATTGACGGCTTAATTTGGTTTTTGGATAATGTTTGGCAAACTTTAAGTACTGAAAATAAAGGAATTTCTTTAACCATTATGGGCAAGAATCCAGACAAGCGATTGCTAAAATTTAAACAACAATTTGACAATATAATTTTTCCTGGATTTATTGAGAATGTAGAGCCTTATTTTCAAAATGCCAAATTATTTATTGTGCCTTTGCGTTTTGGAAGCGGCATAAAAGTAAAAGTAATTTCTGCAATGTATCGTGGCATTCCTTGTGTTACTTCAGATATTGGAGCAGAAGGCTTAATGGTAGAAAACGGTAAACAAATTATGATAGCAAATGATGTGAAATCATATATAAATGCTATTCAAACGCTTTTAAACGATGAAGATAAATGGAAAACAATATCTAAAGAAAGTAGAGTTTTAGCTCAAGAAAAATATAGTTGGGAAGCTGTTTTTAAAGTGATAGATGAAGTGATTACAAAATTTCCATAATTATATAACATAAAATATACTTTTTTATTCGCTTTTTTGTGATGTAATCAATACATTTACTCATCGAATTTTGAAATTCTTCAAATATTCAAAGTATTTTTTAATCATTTAATTTAATTATTATGGCACTTAGATTAGGCGACATCGCACCAAATTTTACAGCAGAAACCACAGAAGGGAATATTGATTTCCACAATTGGATGGGCGACAAATGGGCTGTATTTTTTTCACACCCAGCAGATTTCACTCCAGTTTGTACAACTGAATTGGGTTATACATCAAAGTTAAAATCGGAGTTTGAGAAAAGGAATGTTAAAGCAATTGCATTAAGCGTAGATGACTTAGCTTCTCACAATGGTTGGATTGGCGATATTGAGGAAACTCAAGGCGTGAAACAAAATTTTCCAATCGTAGCGGATGAAAAAAGAACAGTAGCTGAATTGTATGATATGATTCACCCAAATGAAACAAATAAATTTACGGTTCGTTCTGTTTTCATTATTGACAATAACAAAAAAATCAGAACTATCATCACTTATCCACCTTCCACTGGTAGAAATTTTGATGAGATTTTAAGAGTGATAGATTCATTACAATTAACAGACAATTACAATGTAGCCACACCAGTAAATTGGAAAGAAGGCGAAGATGTAGTTATCGCTCCAAATATCTCGGATGAAGATGCAAAAGTGAAGTTTCCAAAAGGCTTCAAAACACTCAAACCTTATTTGAGATTAACTCCTCAACCTAATAAATAGATTTTTAATTGAATTTATTTTTAAGTTGGATAATAAATAATTCTTTCCTTTAGTTCCATATTTAGATGCCTAAGATTTTAAGTATAGATTATGGAACTAAAAGGACAGGATTTGCTATCAGCGATGATAGTAAGATATTTGCATTTGGATTGAGTACCCAAGAAACGTCAAACAATTTAAAGTATATCCAAAATATAATTACAAAAGAAAATGTCGATACAATTTTAATCGGCATTCCTAAAAGATTGAATAATGAATTGGCTGATATTGTTCCAAAAATTGAAGCATTTATTGATAAAATTCAACAACAACATCCACAAATCATAATAGAAAGATTAGATGAACGTTTTACTTCAAAAATGGCATTTCAGTCTATGATAGATAGTGGTATGAAGAAGAAAGATAGACGTAACAAAGCCTTGGTAGATGAGATTTCTGCTACTATATTACTCCAAAATTATTTGGAATATAAAAACTAAAACAATAATCGTATTTTTGCAATATGATTTTACCTATTATCGTTTATGGAAGTCCAATTTTAAAGCAAAAAGCATCTGAAATTGATGCTGAATTTGAAAATCTTGCTGAATTAATTCAAAATATGTGGCAAACAATGTATCAAGCAAGTGGCATTGGTTTAGCAGCTCCTCAAATCAATAAATCTATTCGATTATTTATCGTAGATACAGCTCAATTGGAAGATAGAAAAAAAGATGAACCCAATTTTGTGGGTATTAAAAAAGTATTTATAAATCCACAAATTACAGAAGAAATTGGAGCAGAATGGAAATATGAAGAAGGTTGTTTAAGTATTCCTGGTATTAGAGAAAATGTGGAAAGGAAGCCCGATATAACAATTACTTATCAAGATGAACAATTTAATACGATGACTGAAAGTTATTCGGGATTAAATGCTCGTGTAATTCAACACGAATACGATCATATTGAAGGCGTTTTATTTACAGATAAAGTAAAGCCTTTAACCAAAAAATTAATTCAATCTAAACTCAATAAAATAATGCGTGGAGATTTTAGAGCTGATTATAAAACAAAGTCTGTTAAATAAGTTTCTACTCTTTAAATAAATGGATACATTTTGTATCTTACCTATATGACAATACGCTGGCTATTTAATAATTTAATCAATGCTTACGTTTATTCAACAATAATTGTTTTAGTATTTACTTCTATAATAAATATTCCAAATTTTAAATTAGAAAGTTATTTTAATAAAATCAATTATAGCATTTTAATTATTGTTTTTGCCAACCTACTTTTTGTATTTAGTCAAACGCCTTTTTTGGTTCGTGAATATAAAATATTTCCCGACCCAACTGAACATAAAATATGGATTAAGGATTTTTGTAATTATGCCTATTTATTATTGACAATATTTTTAGGATTTATATTTCAGCTTGTTTTTTTATTTAAGAAAAATAGAATGAATCTAACTTGTACTATAATATCAGTTTTGCTTTTATTTATACTAATTCATTTAGGTAGTATAGTAGTATTTGGTTTTCGAATTAATTATGAATTACTATCTGCGACGACAACTTATTTTATTAATATTTCCAACCTAATATATATAGCAATATTTTCAATTGCCTTTTTTATTTTTCACAGATTTATAATCAAAAACTAAAATGAATGATATTAACCAACATATTCAACTAATTAAAAGTAGAATAGAAAGTGCTTGCCACAAAGCAAAGAGAAACTCAAGTGAAGTTCGATTATTATTAGCCACTAAAACAGTAAGTCCTGAAAATATTAAAATAGCCATTGCATCTGGCGAAACTTTGATTGGTGAAAATAAAATACAAGAGCTAAAAGAAAAGTTTGAAGATTTACAACGCATTCCACACGAAAAACATTTTATTGGACATTTGCAAACAAATAAAATAAAAGATATTTTGAAATATGGCGTAACTTGTGTGCAATCTTTAGATAGAATAGAATTAGCTGAAAAATTACATCAAAGGTTAAGTGTAGAAAAAAAACAACTAGATGTTTTTATACAAGTGAATACTTCTGCAGAAGAAAGTAAATTTGGTGTTACTCCAGAACAAGCGATAGAATTGATAAAAAGCGTAGCAAAATTTGATACCTTAAAAATTAAAGGCTTAATGACGATAGGTTTGTTCAGTGCCGAAACAGAAAAAGTAAGACCTTGTTTTAAAATACTTAAAAATTTACAGCAAGAAATTATTGCTCAGAATATTCCAAATGTTGATGTTCAAGAGCTTTCTATGGGAATGAGTGGCGATTTAGAAACAGCTATTGAAGAAGGAGCAACCATTGTGCGAGTTGGTACCGCAATTTTTGGACAGCGAATTTATCCTGATAGTTATTATTGGAATGAACAAGCCTAAATTAAGAAGTAAATTTTTGTAGATGATTAAATGTTCTAATATTCTTTTTAGATTTTAAATGTGCTACTTAATATAAATTTAACATCAAAAATTATATTGATTATCAGTTGTTTATATTTAACTTTATTGTAAATGAAATTAGGAATAGTTTGAAAATTAAAATAAAATTGTACCTTTGCAACTCCAAATTAAAACGTTTTTTAAAATAGAATATATACCAAAATGAAACGATTAAGTTATAAAACAAGAACAGTTGTGCCAAGTGAATCAGACAGGACTTGGTACGTGGTAGATGCAGAGAATAAAACTCTAGGTAGAATCTCATCTGAGATTGCTAAAGTTTTACAAGGAAAAAACAAGCCATCTTATACACCAAATATTGATAATGGTGACCACGTAATTATTGTAAATGCAGAGAAAGTTGCATTGACAGGAAATAAATTAACACAGAAAGTGTACATTAGACACACAGGTTATCCTGGAGGTCAAAGATTTATGACACCAAAAGAAGCTTTAGTTAAAAAGCCTACTTTCATCTTAGAAAACGCAATTACACACATGTTGCCAAGAACTAGAATGGGAAGAGTAATGGCTAAGAAATTACACATTTATGTAGGTGCTGAACATCCACACGCTGCACAAAATCCTAAAGCATTAAATATCTAATTAAAAAATAACAATAAATATGGCAAATACTTCAACAAATGGCTTAGGCCGAAGAAAAACAGCGGTAGCAAGAGTATTTTTAAAGCCGGGTACAGGTGTTATTACCATCAATTCAAAGCCGGCAGACCAATATGTTTCTCTAAAATATCTTTTGGATAGAGCAGTAAAACCATTACATGTGGTTGCTCAGGAAAATAATTTTGATGTAAATATCAATGTGAAAGGTGGTGGCATTAAAGGTCAAACTGAGGCAATCTCTTTAGGTATTGCTAGAGCATTAATCAAAATTGATGAAGCTAATAAACCAGCTTTAAAAGCTGAAAAATTAACTACAAGAGACCCTAGAATGGTAGAACGTAAGAAATTTGGTAAGAAGAAAGCACGTAAGAGCTTCCAATTTAGCAAACGTTAATATTATTATTGATTACATTTTAAAAAAGATACAAGAATGTCTAAAATATCTCAACAAGAATTATTGGATGCCGGAGTACACTTCGGACATTTAAAGAAAAAGTGGAATCCAAAAATGTTACCATATATCTTTATGGAAAGAAAAGGTATCCACATCATAGATTTGAATAAAACGCAAGACAAATTAGAAGAAGCTGGTGCAGTTTTGAAATCTATTGCTAAATCTGGAAGAAAAGTTTTATTTGTTGCAACAAAAAAACAAGCGAAAGATATCGTTGAAGAAGCTGCTAAGTCTGTAAATATGCCATTTGTAACTGAAAGATGGTTAGGTGGTATGTTGACTAACTTTGCTACTATCAAAAAATCTATCAAGAAAAAACAAAACATCGAAAAGATGTTGGCTGATACAAACTTAAACAGCATCACTAAAAAGGAGAAGTTGATTTTAAGCCGTCAGCAACAAAAATTAGATAAAGTTTTAGGTGGTATTGAGAATTTACCAAGAGTACCAGCTGCTTTGTTTATGGTTGATATTTCTCACGAACATTTAGCATTAGCTGAAGCTAAAAAATTAGGTGTTAAAACTTTGGGTATGGTAGATACCAACTCTGATCCAAATTTAGTGGATTTTGCTATCCCTGCTAATGATGATGCAACAAAATCTATCCAAATTATTGTAAATTACCTTACAGAGCAAATTAAAGAAGGTTTGGCTGAGCGTAAGAAAGATAAAGAGGAAACAGAATCAACTGGAGAAACAGCTATCACAAAAGAATAATTCATACAAAATATTGTATGGAAATTATCAATCATTCAATTTAAAATAAAGATGTCAGTAACAATAACAGCAGCAGACGTAAATAAATTAAGACAAGAAACAGGAGCTGGTTTAATGGATTGCAAAAAAGCATTAGTAGAAACTAGTGGTGATTTTGAAGCAGCTATCGATTATTTAAGAAAAAAAGGTGCAAAAATTGCAGCAAATAGAGCTGAAAGAGAAGCAAATGAAGGTGTAGTCGTGGCATTAACTTCTCCAGATGGAAAGTTTGGGGTTGCTGTAAATCTTTGTTCAGAAACAGATTTCGTAGCAAAAAACGAAGATTTTATCAATTTAGCTAAAAATATTACACAAATCGCTTTAGATAATAGAGTAACTTCTGCTGAAGCTTTAGAGGCTTGTACTATTGATGGTGTAACAATTAAAGATAAATTGTTAGATACAGTTGCAAAAATCGGAGAGAAAATAGAAGTTAAAAAATTTGATTTTATTCAAGGAGAAGGTGTGGTTGCTTATATTCACATGGGTTACAGAATGGGTGTTTTGGTTGAATTAAACAAAGCAGTAACAGAAAGTAATGCTGTTGTGGGTAAAGATGTGGCAATGCAAATTGCTGCAATGAATCCTGTGGCAGTTGATGCTTCTGGAGTTTCTGAAGAAATGAAAGAAAGAGAAAGAGCTATTGCTAAAGAAAAAGCTATCGAAGCAGGTAAGCCAGAAAATATCATCGAAAAAATTGCGGATAATGCCGTGAATTCAATGATTAAGGAAAATACTTTGGTAAATATGCCTTTCGTTAAAGACTCTAGTAAAACAGTTGAGCAATATGTAAAATCTGAAGACAAAGATTTACAGGTGCTTTCGTTTAGAAGGGTTACTTTATCATAAATTAAAAAAGAGAACTTTAAAAGTTCTCTTTTTTTTTGTTTACTTTTACAGCGTGATAAGAATATTTTATACTTTATTATTTGTTGTTTTACTTTCATTGTTATTGCCTGTTGCATGTACAAAGAAGAAGTCTGAATGTGCTGATTGTTTTGGCATTGTAGAGGCTTTTAATAGTGAAATAATAAAATGGAATTTTGATTCTGTAAAATACAGAAACCCCAACGCCATTGAATCTCAATGGTGTGAAATTCTAGATCAAATAGATGGAAAGCCTGTTCAAGATAAAAATGGAAATACGATAGGTACATTTAGAAAAGAATGTCCTACAATTACTACACCTTAAAATATATCAAAGCTAAAAATAATATACAATCATCATGTCAAAACCAATTAAAAGAATTTTACTTAAACTGAGCGGAGAAGCCTTAATGGGCGATCAAAATTTTGGAATACAAGCACAAACCTTAGATAGTTTTGCTCAAGAAATTGCTGAAGTGCTTGAACACGGTTATGAAGTAGGAATTGTCATTGGAGGAGGAAATATTTTTAGAGGATTACAGGCTGGGAATATTGGAATTGAGCGTTCTCAAGGCGATTATATGGGTATGCTGGCAACAGTAATTAACGGAATGGCTTTACAAGGAGCGTTAGAATCTAAAGGTGTTTATACACGATTGATGTCTGCATTGAATATTCAACAAGTTTGTGAACCTTATATTAGAAGACGTGCTGTAAGACATTTAGAAAAGGGGAGATGTATTATTATGGCAGCAGGTACTGGAAATCCATTTTTTACAACAGATACCGCAGCGGCACTTCGTGCGAATGAAATTGAAGCTGATGTAATTCTAAAAGGTACAAGTGTAGATGGTGTTTATTCCGCAGACCCTAAAAAAGATAGTTCAGCTACAAAATATGAAACTATTGGTTTTAATGAAGTCTTAGTAAAAAATCTAAGAATTATGGATCAAACAGCTTTTGCTTTGTGTAGAGAAAATAATATGCCTATTGTTGTTTTTAATATCCGAGAGAAAGGTAATATTCTGAGGATTTTACAAGGCGAAAAAATCGGAACTTTGATTTCTTAAATAAAAAAAGTGCGTTAGATTTTTAACGCACTTTTTTATTATTGGATGTTTTCATTTTTGAAAACTATTATGCATACATTTCTTGTCTTAATGCTTGAATTTTCTCATCAGCTAAATAATCATCGTAAGACATTAATCTGTCAATAACGCCTTTTGGTGTGATTTCTATTATTCTATTTGCAATGGTATGTGTGAATGTATGGTCATGTGATGTGAAAATCATCGTACCCGCATAGTCAATTAAACCATTGTTTAATGCTGTAATACTTTCCAAATCTAAGTGATTGGTAGGTTCATCTAAGATAAGGAAATTACCTTCTTCTAACATTGTTTTTGAAAGCATACATCTTACTTTTTCTCCTCCAGAAAGTACAGAACATTTTTTAAGCGTTTCTTCTCCACTGAATAACATTCTACCTAAAAAACCACGTACAAAGGTTTCGTCCTTTTCTGTTGAATATTGTCGCAACCAGTCAATTAAATTCAAATCAACTTCAAAATAAGATTTATTGTCATTTGGAATATAAGATTTAGTAATGGTTACACCATATTCAAAGGAACCA
Source organism: Chitinophagales bacterium (assembly GCA_020636545.1). Lineage (GTDB taxonomy): Bacteria > Bacteroidota > Bacteroidia > Chitinophagales > JADIYW01 > JADJSS01. Next base: position 122,182 of record JACJXS010000014.1, on the reverse strand, counting down.
CTATTGGCTTGTGTTTCTCCAGCTAATATTCTTAAAAATGTTGTTACAGCCATACTGTTATCTGAAATGATAGCAACTTTATCATTCTTGTTAATTGTAAATGTTACATTACTGAAGAAAGTTTTACCATCCTCATTCTTGTAAGCTAAATTATGAACATCAAGAATTTTATCTCCAGCTTCTCTAGTTTGTTTAAAGAAAATGCCCGGATATTTTCTGCTTGATGGTTTAATTTGTTCTATATCTAATTTTTCCAATGCTTTCTTACGAGAAGTTGCTTGTTTTGATTTAGAAGCGTTTGCACTAAATCGAGCTATAAAGTCTAATAATTCAGCTTTTTTAGCTTCATTTTTCTTATTCTTATCGGCTCTTTGTTTTAATAATAATTGTGAAGTTTCGTACCAAAAAGTATAATTTCCAGTAAATAAATTCACTTTAGAAAAGTCAATATCAACAATATGCGTACAAACCATATCTAAAAAGTGTCTGTCGTGTGATACAACAATTACTGTGTTTTTAAAATCTGCTAAGAAGTTTTCTAACCAAGTAATAGTTTTTAAATCCAAATCGTTGGTTGGCTCATCTAGAATTAAAATATCAGGATTGCCAAATAAAGCTTGTGCTAATAATACTTTTATTTTTTGATTTGAAGGTAATTCTTTCATTAGTTTGTAGTGATTATCTTCCACTACATCAAGATTACTCAATAATTCAGCGGCATCACTTTCTGCATTCCAACCATCCATTTCAGCAAATTCAGCTTCTAATTCGCCAACTTTCAAGCCATCTTCATCTGTAAAATCTGCTTTAGCATAAATAGCATCTTTTTCCTTCATAATGCTATACAGTTTTTGGTTGCCCATCATGACTACATCAATCACTTGTTCTTCGTCAAACTCAAAGTGATTTTGCTTTAGAATAGACATTCTTTCACCAGGAGAAATTTCAATTTGTCCAGTTGTTGGGTCAATATCACCAGAAAGAATTTTCAAAAAGGTAGATTTTCCTGCACCATTTGCACCAATAACACCATAGCAATTTCCAGGTGTAAATTTTATATTTACCTCATCAAATAATACACGCTTACCAAACTGTAATGATAAGTTTTGAACAGTTACCATACGGAATTTATTTTTTTAAATTATAATAGATTTTGGTTTATCAACCAATGGTGCAAAGATACAAATTTTAAAGAGGATTCTACTTTACTAAAAGTAAAATTAATATCACGATTCCAGCAAAAATACGATAATAGCCAAAAAACTTAAATCCATATTTTTTTATTACTTCTACAAATGTTTTAATAGCTAAAAGAGCTACTAGAAATGCAATAATGTTTCCAATTATAAAAATAGATAAGTTTCCAGATTGTGCTATCATTTCATAGCCTTTTTGTTCTATGCCGTTATAATTCCAATCTTTTAGAAAAACAGAATATAAAGTAACCGCAGCCATTGTAGGAACAGCTAAAAAGAACGAAAATTCTGCAGCAACATCTCGTGTTAGTTTTTGTTGCATACCACCAATAATTGATGCAGCCGAACGACTTACACCGGGCATCATTGCCAAGCATTGCCAAAAACCTATGCTTATTGCTTTTTTTACAGTAATATCTTCTTCTTTTCTTATTGTTGGATTTTTGAAAACATTATCGATAAATAATAAGACAACACCGCCCAAAATCATTGCGATTGCAATAGGAATTGGACTGCCTAAAAGTTCATCTATTTTATCATCAAATAGTTTGCCAAGCACCAAAGCTGGTACAACTGCAAGTGCTAATTTGATATAAAAATCAAAAGATTTGAAATTAAAAAATTTTCTCCAATAAAGTACCACAACTGAAAGAATAGCTCCAAACTGTATAGAAACTTGAAACATCTTTACAAATTCATCTTCTTGAATACCAAAAAAAGTACTTGTAAATATCATGTGTGCTGTAGAAGAAATAGGTAAAAATTCTGTCAATCCTTCTACAATTGCAATAATAATTGCCTGAAAAATATCCATAAGATTTTATTCTGTAATTTGAGTTTTTGGTTTTTTTAGTATAGCAACTGCAATAACTGCAAAACCTAATAATATAGTAATTGGAGCAAGGGTAATTCTTCTAAAAGAATATAATTCTGCTTCATTAAATACTTTAGGGTCTTGATTGCCACCACTCATAAAAATAAATCCTAGTATTATCAAAATGCCACCAATGCCAATTAGTATATAGTTTATTTTATCAAATAAAATAGTGGTATTTGTGCTTTGTGGTATTTTAAAAAATGAACCAGAATTGCTACTTTTTGATATAGGCTTTTTCGGTTGTGAAATTGGAGCAACCTTAGGTTTTGGATTGTTTTGTAATGGTTTGTTTTTTGCCATAAAATATATTTTAAAATAAATCGTCTAATTTTATATTCCAGTATTTATTGACTGCAAAGAAAGTACTAATTAATGAAATTAGCAAACTCGTTAGTAATAAGCCGCCGCCAATTCCAGCTAATACTAAGTAATCCATTTGTACTAATTGTATGCTGTATTTGTCAGTGAAGAAAAATACAATACCTACTAATATTAGTATAGCTATAAATGTACTGATTAATGCAGCAGAAATGGCTTTGATTAAAAATGGTTTGATGATAAACCACTTTGTTCCTCCAATTAATTGCATAGTTCTTATAGCATATCTTTGTGTGTACATCATTAATCGGATGGTGCTATCTATTACTGAAAATGCAATAATGAATAATATCAATGAAATGGCTAAAATTCCAATAAACAAAGGTCTTACAGTGTTGCCAAACATATCACTGATTGGTTCAGAATAATTGACTTCCTTAATTCCATTTATGGATAAAAAGTCAGATTTTATAGCTTTAATGGAAGATTTGTCGGCTTTTTCAGCTTTTAAATTTACAATAAATGCATTGTACATTGGATTGTAGCCTAAAATTTCAGTAAAATTTTGTCCTAACTCTTTTTCATACATTTTTGCAGCGACTTCTTTGCTTCTGAAATTGATTTTATGTAAATAGTCTTTCTTTTGAAGTGTTGCTTTAATTACATCAATATTTGATTTTTGAAGACTATCATCTAAAATCAATTCAATCTCAAAACTTTGTTTAAGTTTGATGAGTGAAGCATTTGAATAATAAATAATAATAGCAAATAATCCAATAATAAATAAGTTTAGACCTATCGTTAAAATAGCATATTTGTAAGTAGGTTGGTATCTTTTTTTGGGTTTATATTTTTGATCTTCCGCCATAAACTAAGCGAAAGTAATCAATTTATTTTTTTTGGACAAAAGATTTAATAAACATTAGGAAATTTTCTATCTCTATACTTTAAAAATGGTAATTCGATATAATTGTAAATTAACTGTGCTATACCATAATTTATCAATAGAAATAGTAAAATATATAAAATGCTACTAATAATACTATCAGGTATTAAATTGTTCCTGTAGAAAAATAACTTGTATATAGGTAGATTTATCAAATACATACTATAAGCCAATTGACTAGATTTTTTGAAAAATGAACTTAGGTATTTGTGCTTATCCAAGTTTAAGTAATATAATTTTGGTATGATTAAAGCTGTAATAATTCCAAGCGTCGGCAAGAACACAAAATTACAATAGGTAGCTACCATTTTGCTTTGATGATATAGATAAAAATTATTCTGATAAGCAGCATAAAAAAGCGGTACTGTAGGAAATAATATTAATAAACCGAGCCAAAATAATCGATTTTTATATTTGAAAAATAAAGTATTATAATAGTAAAAACATACGTAACCTAAAATGCCTACTATCAAATTGTCAAATCTTAGGAAAACAACTTTTCTAATATTTTCATCAAAATTAAGATGTATTCCGTATTGTTGAATATGAAATATTTTCAATGCAAAGCTGAATAAAAACATCAATAAGCAAGTAAGCAATATTGAGTTTTTAAAGTCTAATTTTTTGAAATTATAAATAGCAATTAAAATTATAGGTAATAGACAATAAAACCATTCTTCGGTGGCCAAACTCCAAGCTTCTCGATAAAAATCAGGGTGCGGATAATTTAAGTTTTGTATGAATAAAATGAATTTCCAATCGAATGTTTTTTCTTTAAGTATCCAAACATATAAAATTGTATTTACGATGTACATAAAATAATAATTGGGCAATGTCCTTAACCATCTTCGGATTAAGAATAATTTCAATTGAGCAAAATTATTACGATTATTATTAAAGTATTTGAAAACGATGTCCGTAATTAAAAAGCCACTTAATACAAAAAATATTTCAACTCCTGAAAATCCAATAATTTCGTGAATAGCTAAAGCCTTGCCAGCTAAGTTTCCAATAATTGGTAAATGAATTAATGGATTAAATAATGTCGCATTATGACCAAATAACACCATAAATAATGCAAAACTCCGTAAAGCATCTAGTCCAATTATCCTTTTATTGATTGTAATCAAATTATTCTTAATCTTTGTGCTAATTTAATGCATTCAATTATATTTGTATTATGAAAAATGCACCTTTCGGAATTGAATTGTATTTATATCCAACTTATTTTATAGATTGTAATCATCCTGATGTGATAGAATATACAAAAAATATCATTGGAGATGAAAAGGATAAAAAGCAACAAGCTATCAAATTATACAACGCAATTAGAGATGGATTCCGTTATAATCCATACAATATCAATTTAAAACACGAAGAATTAAAAGCAAGTACATTGCTCAATAGAGCTTCAAAAAGTGGCTATTGTACCGAGAAAGCTTGTTTGTTGGCAGCCTGTTTACGTGTGGTGGGCATTCCGAGTAGGATGTGTTTTTTTGATGTTAGAAATCATATTGGCGTGGATAAATATATTGAAATCATTAAAACTGATGTGCTTACTTTCCATGCTTGTACAGATGTTTTTTTAGATAATAAATGGGTAAAAGCCACTCCAGCTTTCAATAAAACATTATGCGATAAGCTAGGTGTCGCTGCATTAGAATTTGATGGCGAAAATGATTCTATTTTCCAAGCATTTGACTCCAAAGGCAACGAATTTATGGAGTATTTACACGATTATGGTACTTTTCATGACATACCACACGATATGTTTGTTGCACAAATGAAAAAACATTATGGTCACTTTTTTGAAAATTTGGAAGCAACAAAAGCTATGGTAAGTGATAATGAATAACTTATTTTAATTCGAGAATATATTCTATAATACGTTTTTCTTTTTGAAAAGGAAAAACTTGATTTAGTCCTAAATATTCAATCGCATCTTCTATTTTAGCTTGGTCTGATATTTTATTAGAAGGATTTTGAACAAGTAATGCTTTTTGAGGAATTAGACCAATCAATTCACTGCCATTTACTCTTATTCCGAAATCATTAGCTATTTCTTTTACAGTACCAAAAATATAAAAAATAGGAGAGGCGTTATAGTTTGTAATATTAGTAGAAATTTGTACAAATCCATATTCTTCGATATACCAAGCAATGGCTTTGCAATGCTGTAATTGACTATTTTTTTTGATATCTCTTTCAACTCGAATTGCGTGGGCAATTTTTTTTCCTATACTTAAATCTTTAGTATCTAAATTAATATTATAGGCAATTAAAAATGCTCTTGCACCTAAAGCCATCATTCCAAATTTTTGATTAAAAACAGTTGGTCCAAAATCTGGTTTCCATTCTTTTTGTATTATTTTATCTGCAATTGCTTCATATTCTCCTTTTCGTATATCGGCTAAATTTTTTCGTGCTTCAGTTGTGGCTGAATTTTCATATAAATAGACAGGTAAGCCTAAATCGCCTAGTTGTTTGCCTAATTTTTCCACATAAGTTTTAGTTGTTTCCATATCGATGTTTTGATAGGGAATAAGCGGACAAACATCACAAGCACCCATTCGTGGATGTTTTCCAGCATGCAATCGCATATCAATGAGTTTATATGCTTTTTTGATAGCTTTGTAAGTTGCTTCTACTATTGCTTCAGGCTTTCCAATATAAGTATAAACTGTTCTATTAGCATCGAAACCAATATCAATATGTAACAATTGAACAGAAGGTGTTTGTCGAATTTCTTCAGCAATAGCGTCAATTGTAGCTTTATTTCTTCCTTCTGAAAAATTAGGTACACATTCAATTAAAATATCGGAATGACTAAACATTATTACAAATTATCAATTATAATTCAATGTACAAAATTCAACTTGCATTATTACTGATATTCTAAAGCAAACAGCTTTGTTTAAGCTGCCAATATTCTGTTTAATAATACTTCTTTGATGATGATACAAATCCCTAATATTAAAAGTACCCAACCGAAAAATGGTTTTAATTTTCTGCCATCTATTCTTCGAGATAAGAAAGTGCCAATTAGTACACCTGAAATAGTGCAACTTACTACCGAAATTAGAAGTTTCCAATCCATACCAGCAATATTTGGTTCACCTAAAAATCCTATTAGTGATTTTGCGGCAATTATTAATAAAGTAGTACCAACTGCTTCTTTCATGGGGAGTTTTAATAGGACTACTAATGTTGGAACGATTAGGAATCCACCACCAGTACCCACTAATCCTGTAATAATTCCCACCACTAACCCTTCTATGGAAATTAATGTGTAATTTATATTTAATTTTTTGCGTTCTTTTACTTCATTATCGTTGGTCTTCTTTATCATACTATAAGAAGCAATTGCCATCAGTATTGCAAAGAAAGTAATGATAAATAAATCTTTTGTAACGGTAAATCCATTAATCGTTATTATTTTTTCAGGAATATTAGGAATAATATATGCTCTAGTAAAAAGCACTCCAATGATGGAAGGTAAACCAAAAGAAATTACTGTTTTTATATGAATGAGCTTGTTTCTAATGTAGGAAATTGAACCGACTGCACTAGTTAGTCCACCAATAAACAAAGCATAAGCTGTAGAAGGCACCACATCTACACCAAACAAATAGATTAATGCTGGAATTGTCAATGTGCCACTGCCAGTTCCAATTAAGCCAATTGAGATGCCGATAAAGATAGATGCCAAATAGCCTATTATTTCCATAGAGTATATTAAGTATTGGGCAAAAGTAAAAAAAAATAATAAATTATACTATATCAGCGTAATTTTATTTCTTCCTAATTTTAATTTTCCTTCATCTTCTAATTGTTTTAGCAAACGAGAAACAACAACCCTTGCTGTTCCAAGCTCATTGGCTAATTGTTCGTGGGTTATTTGTATAATTTTACTTTTGGTCAATTCTTCTTTTTTATTGAGCAAAAGCAATAAACGTTCATCAACTTTTTTAAATGCAATAGCATTCACGACTTCCAAAAGTTCTTCAAATCGCTTGTGATATAATCTAAATATATATTCTAACCATTGCGGATATTCTTTCATTAAAAGAATGACTTTGTCTATCGGGATAAATAATATTTCTGCATCTTCTTCAACAATGGCTTTTACTTTGCTAGTATCTTGATGTAAACCACCTAAAAATGACATAATGCAGCTTTCACCTGGTTTTATATAATACAATAGGATTTCTTTTTCATCATCGTCTGTTCGCAATACTTTAATGCTTCCTTTAGTTACAATAGGAATAGATTGAATATTGGAGTGTTCTCGCAGAACAGTATCGCCTTCTTTAAATTCTTTAATGATACTATTTTGATAGAGTTTTTCCTTTAGTTCAGGAGAGGTTCTAAACTCACTTATATTGTTTAGTTCAGTCATGTTTAATCTTTTTCAATTTCAAAGTTTCTAGTATAATTTTCCCATTTAGCTAAAAGTTCTAAAAAATTATCTGGTATTTCTTGCTCAAAATACATATATTTTTTAGTTGTTGGGTGGATAAAACCTATGCTTTTAGCGTGTAAGGCTTGTTGAGGCATTAATTCTAAGCAATTGGAAATAAATTGTTTGTATTTGGTATATACTGTGCCTGCCAAAACCTCATGTCCACCATAAACTTCATCGCCGAAAAGCGTATGCCCAATATACTTCAAATGCACTCGAATTTGATGTGTCCTGCCCGTTTCTAATTTGCATTTCACTAAAGTAACATAACCAAATCGTTTTAAAACTTCATAATTCGTTACAGCATTTTTTCCAGAAGTGCCGTCTGGTACAGCTTTGAATAGTTTTCTATTGTTTGGGTTTCGTGCAATATTACAATCTATTCGGCCTTTATTTTCTGCAATATCTCCCCACGACAAAGCCACATATTCTCTATCAATTGTTCTATCAAAAAATTGTTTGGATAAAAAATTTAAGGCATGTTCTGTTTTTCCAACAACCATTAATCCTGTTGTGTTTTTGTCAATTCTATGCACTAAACCGGGTCGTGTTTTGCCTGTAATTTGTGGTAAATCTTTGCAATGCCAAAGCAATGCATGCACCAAAGTTCCAGTAGCATTTCCATGTCCTGGATGTACTACCATGCCTACTGGCTTATTGATAACCATTACCTCTTCATCTTCGTAAATGATATCTAATGGAATATCTTCTGGAGTTACGGTATAATCATAAGTTGGATTGGGTAAGATAATTTGGATAATATCTTTTCCTCTCAATTTATAGTTTGATTTTATCGCTTTTCCATTTACAACAACATTGCCAGATTCTATTGCTTGTTGTACTTTATTTCTTGATGCAAAAGCTAATTTTTCTGTAATAAATTTGTCAATACGAATGGGTTCTTGTCCTTTGTCTATCTCAAATCGATAATGTTCAAATATACCTTCCTCCTCAATTTCTAAATCTTTCTCTGTCATTTTTTTATTTTAATGATTGAACAATAATCTTTGTCCTTTCTGACTTTCATTAAAAAGCCCATTTTCAAACACTAAATGTCCATTTACAAAAGTATGGGTAACTTTCCCTTTTAATGTTTTGCCTTCTAGTGGACTCCAACCACATTTGTACAATATATTTTCAGCTCGGATAGTATAAGGTGCATTTATATCAACAATAGCAATATCTGCGTGATAGCCTTCTCTTAAAAAACCACGATTTTCTACATTAAAGCATATTGCTGGAGCGTGGCACATTTTTTCAACTATTTTTTCCAAACTTATTTTTCCTTGATGATAGAAATCTAACATCAACTGTAAACTATGTTGCACCAAAGGTAAACCTGATGGAGCTTTTAAATAGGGATTGTTTTTTTCTTCTAATGTATGTGGAGCGTGGTCGGTCGCAATTACATCTAAGCGATTGTCTAAAAGTGCTTCCAATAATGCATTTTTATCACTTTCGTATTTAATTGCGGGATTACATTTTATTTTACTACCTAATGATGCATAATCACTTTCATCAAAATAAAGATGATGTACACAAACTTCAGCAGTAATTCTTTTGTCTTTTAATGGAATATCATTTTTAAATAATGCTAATTCTTTTGCAGTACTGATATGAAAAATATGTAGTCTGGAATTGTGCTTTTTAGCTAAATCTGTAGCTAGTTTAGATGAAATATAACAAGCTTCATCATTTCTAATAATGGGATGATAATTCATAGGAATATTTTCACCAAATAATCTTTTGTAATCTTCGGTATTATCTAAAATAGTTTGCTCATCTTCGCAGTGAGTTACAATTGTCATTGCAGAATTGGCAAATATTTTCTCTAAAACAGAAGAGTTATCTACCAGCATATTTCCAGTAGATGAACCCATGAAAATTTTAATTGCACCTACGTTTCGGGGATTAGTTTTCATTACTGCATCGTAATTGTCATTACTAACGCCCATGAAAAATGTGTAATTGGCTAAGGAAGTTTGAGCAGCGATAGCATACTTTTCTTCTAATAACTCTTTTGTTAATGCAGCAGGTTTGGTATTTGGTTGCTCCATAAATGAAGTAATACCACCAGCAATCGCAGCCTTGCTTTCGGTATAAATATTGGCTTTGTGTGTTAGTCCAGGTTCTCTGAAATGTACTTGATCATCAATGATGCCTGGTATTACAAATTGATTACTGGCATCAATTAGGATTGAATTTATATCAGAAATATCCGTATCGATTTTTTGAATAAGGCCATCTTTAATTATAATATCTTTGTATTCAATTTTATTTTCATTGATTATTTGAGCATGTTTTATTAGGTATTTCATTATATATGTAATTTTTTTAACAATATTTGACTGTTATTAGAGTTCTTAATCGTTTTTTTTTAGATACAAAGGTAAATATTTTTAATATAGCAAATTCGTTTTATATAATTCTTTGGCGTAATTTATAAAATAAAATGAACACACAAAAAACTCATCTTTGAGTGATGAACTTCTGTATTATACTAATAATCAATTTGTTAATTCTTCAATTAAATTATACTTTCAGAGCGTAATAATAAAATTTCCATTTTCAAAAGAATAATAAAAAGACCTTTATGAAAGTTTTTACTTTTCTAAAAAAAAAATAGCAATTTTTTTTATCTTTAGTATGTTAAAATTACTTAACTATTAAATAATTTAGTATAACTTTGAATAAAATTCGCATTATGTATAAATTCTTTATACTCTTTTTTATATTGCTAAATTTTATTTCGTTGTCCAATGCAACTGAAATAAAAGAAATGGCACTTTCAGATACTGTACTTACAGAAATTATAAATTTAACACAGAACGATTCCTCATTTCTAATGGATTACTATAAAATATCAGAAAATATAAATAAAGTGCTATCTGAAAATGATTTTTATACAGTAGTGGATGTTTTGCATCAAAATAATGATACAACATATAGCAATAATCAAGCAGCTTATAGCGTTGCTCAGTTGTTAATAGATAAATTTTTTTTAGTGAATGATAAATTGATTACTCAATATGCTAACTTATTTGCAAATGGTAAAGACCAATTTATAGAAAATAATATGAAAAAATTTCTTTCACGTTATTTCTTTCAATTATTTTATGCTAAAGGAAGTCAAGCTGAGTTGTTAAGAACAGAGGTACAAGAAGCAATGCAGCCTAAGATAATTGATGATATGATAAAAAAAGACCCTAATTTAGAATTGTTACAGCATAAATTGATATTTATAGCAAAAAATTCAAACATAAAATTATATAATATATAAAACTATATTTATGAAAAATCTATACAAAATAATTATATTATTAACGGTGCTTTTTGCATTTCAGGGAGTTTATGCCCAAAAAACATTAAAAATGCAAGTTACTAATGTCAATACCAATAAAAATACGGATTGTGATGGTGCTTTAAATGGTTCAGATTTTGAATGGCGTTGGTTTAATGGAGGGTCTGAACTAGATTGTGCTTATTATGGTGGGAATGATGGTCCAATAGGCGATAATACCGTTAGAGATTTGTATTCTGGTATTTATTGGAGTGCTGATTGTTGGGGTAATGGAATTGGAACAGGTGGATCTTCTATGACGATTACACTAAGAGTGGCAGAAAACGATGAAACTTTTGGCTCTTGTAATTCAGGAAGTTATTGCATTCGAACAGATGGTACAACTGTCCCTGCATACAATTCTGCTATTGGGAATACTGTATTCGCTAATAATACAGGTGTGGATTGTAATAATGGTTGTGATGCTCCTTATGGAGGAGCTGCAAATTTGAATTATAAACATACTTTGCGATGGAATGTTGCTGGTTCATACTCTGGTAACAACCTTGATGGAAACGGCTATACTACAAATAAAACCTGTGCAACAGCAATTTCTTTAGGTACAAATACTTCTGGTACACAACGGACTAATGATGCGACCCAATGTACAGAAACATGGTACTCATATCAAAATACAAATAATGTAACCTCAATAACATTTGATCCTTCTCAAAATTCAAGTAATGTAGATATTTATTATTCAGCTACTGGAAATTGTGCAGATATTTGTTGGATAACAAGTGGAGGTGGAGTCGCTACCTTGCGAGGACCTAAAAATACAGGAACATATTTTATTAGGTTAAGTGCAAGTGGGGGAGGAAATACTAATATGGTAATTACAAGAAATGGCTCAGGAAGTAATGATAATATTAATCAAGCAACCTCAATTACACTTAATCCAGGAACAAATTATAATGGAAGTTTTAATAATGGAAGTTACTCTAATGAATCAAATGAACCATTTGAAAATTCAGGATACAATACAGCTTGGTATACATTTACTACACCAGCAGAAGGTTTACAAAGAGTAACCGCATCTATTTCAGAAAATGGAGGAAATAATTCTTTTGTTACAATATGGAGAAAAGGCACTTCAAATAATTGTCCTTTTTCAGATATGACTCAAGTTGCACATGATAGATGGTGCGGTAGTAGTGGAGGTAGCGTTAATACAAATTGCCTATGGCCCAATACAACTTATTATGTTCAATACGGGACAGCAAGTAATTTTGCACTTTGTATAGGTGGCGAAAATACTGGAGGCTATAATATTTCAATTAATGCGTCAGCAACTCCTTCTGGAAAAGACAATGTTTGTGATGCTCATGATTTTGGAACCTTAGCAGCCAACTCAAGTACTGGTAATATCTACTACAATAACTCATGCGCAACAACGCAAGGAGGAGAACAGAGGTTGGGTGATATGTCTAATACAATTTGGTATAAATTTACCACTCCTGCTACTGGCTTAACTGGAGTAAATATTAATATTGAAGAAGCAGGTGAGGGTGCAAATTATGTTGCTGGTACATTATATCTAAAATCAACTGGAGCTTGTTCTGGAACTTCTGGACTTACAGAGGTTGCTTTTGACAGATGGTGTGGTAGTGATGGTGGAACCTTTAGTGCAGAGTGCTTATTAGGAGGAAGAGATTATTATCTTCAAGTAGGAACTGGCTATAATTTTGCCTTGTGTACAGATATATTGAATGGAGGACGTAGTGCAGGTAGAATAAAAGTGAACATATCAAGTTATAATGCAAGTAATGGACAAGATAATGTATGCTCGTCTGATAACTTAGGTACTTATGCATCATATACTGGCTCAAATTTAACTTTCACACGTACCAATCATTCTAATAGATGTGCAACAACTCAAGCCAATGAACCTAGTGGTGGACAAAAAACAACTTGGTACTCATTTACTACAGGTGCAGTTGTTGGTAGAGAGTTGTATGTTAAAGTTGATGCTAAGACCAATGGTATGGATGCAGAAGTTTATATTTATGAAGCATGTAATCCTCCAATTTGTACAGGTGCTGCTTTAAACAGTGGCGAACTAAATGAATTAGCAAATTATTGGGACGGCTTATTAGTTCCTGCTCTCGGTATTGGGGAATGGGATGCAGAAGGTACACTTACTGGGGTTATCCAGCCAAATACAACTTATTACATTAGAGTAGATGGTGTAAATTTATATGGACCAGTAGATGGAGAATACGATTTAACCGTTCGTATGCAAGGTGGTTTGTACAATGGAAACGATAATTTTTGCAATGCATGGACAGTTGGTGCTTCTAATAGTCCAGGTGGAACTGGAGCAGCACATACAGAATCGATTGCAAATAATGATATTTTAGATTTAGGAGAAACTATTTCAGTGCCAACTTTCAGTAATAAACAAGCATCAAGTCAAGAAGCTTGTGCTCTAGATGAACCCAATAATGATGAAGATGATGAAACCGTATGGTTTAAAGTAACAACAGGTTCTAACCCAGGCACTGAAATTACGGTAGATGTAGATGCTATAAATGATGGAACAGGAGGTTTAGATTGTATTGGAGGCTTGTCTTATGGATGGGTAAAAGCATATAAAGCAGATGGATCACCAGTTTTGCCTTTAAATTGTGCAGGTTGGACAACAAGCACAAATTGGTTTGATGGTATTACTGAAGCCGGAAGTGATGACGCAGTCGATGCTTCTAAGTATTATATAAAATGCCCAATGCCGAATACAACGTATTATATACAAGTAGAAAATCAAGGCATTGGTTGTGATATATCTTCATTTACAATGACAGTAAAAGATAATGGAATGTCTGCTGGACCTGATAAAATTTGTGATGCCTTAGATTTAGGTGTTCCAACTTATGGCGGTCCTTTGTCGAATACTACAAATGTGGATTTATTTATTGACAAACAATCTAACTATTGTGCAACTGTAGCAGCTAGCGACGAACCAGATCCATTCCCTGCTCAAAGTATAGACAAAACAGTTTGGTACAAATTTACGACTCCTGCAGCCTATTATCCAAGTGGTAATCCTTTAGCTCAATTGCCACATGTTTATACTTTTGAAGTAGATAGATTATCTAGCTCAGCTTCCACTTCATGGCCAACTTTCGCAGTATATGAACAAACAGCTGTAACTTCAAGAGTATGTACACCTGAAGATTCAGCTAGTTTTAGTAATTTAGCATTAGTAGATTATACTCAAAATTTAGATTTTGGAGATGCCTCAATTGAATATTTATGCTTAAAACCAAGTACGACCTATTATATTCAAATTGATCACGCATCTACACCTTGGACATCAGAATATGTTGATTTCTCACTAAGAATTAAAAAAGCGGCTTTCCGTGCTGCAGACAATCTTTGTGATGCTTTTGATTTAGGTATAATTACTGCTGATGGTACTGCTTCAGGTACACCAACTGGTGTAAATTGGACAAATTCTGGAAAAATGAGTGCGGCTCCAATGTTTTCTTTACCACATACTAATAAATGTACTGCTGCTGAAAATGGAGAAAATGATGTAGCAAATCCTGGTAATCACAATGAACAAGAAGCTAATATTACAGGTGGTGGTACACATACTGCTACCACTTGGTATAAATTTACAACTGGGAATACGGTTCCTGACTGGATTTATTGGTACAATGATGATAGAACAGGAAGTGATGCCAATAGAGGTGTTGCATGTTTAGAACCTATTCCTTATGGAGGTGGTGTTGGTTTTAATACTGAGGTTACTTTTATTAAACCAGAAACGCCTTCTGTCTGCCCAGTACATACACAAATGGTAGCACAACCAGAAATGAATATACCTGGAGATCTTTGTGATGCCGTAACAGGTATCGGATTGGGAGCGCCATGTTATAATGATTTATTTAGATTAAAATGTCCAATGCCAAATACAACTTATTATGTACAGATAAAAGATGCTGGAACTATTTCTCTATGTTATGAAGGTATCTGGTCGTATGACAACGGAGATTATGGAATTAAAACAGCACCTACTTTAGGTGGAGCACCTGCTAATGATAGTATATGTAATGCAATAGATTTAGGTTCTGTACCCAATGGTGGAACATTAGCGCCTTCAACTATTTATGATAATTTCTGTGCTACACCAGACTTGCAGTGGCGAGGAGATTTCTCACAACCGCTAGAGGCTGACGTATGGTTTAGATTTAAGCCACCAGTTTCAGGTTCAGTTTTAATAACAGCTCAATCCGCACCAGCAGGTTCCCCAGGCATTGATGATGACTTAGATTTACAAATGGCAATTTGGGAGCCTATTTTGGGAGATAGCACAAATCTACATTGTTCTGATCCTCGTTATTTATGGACTCCAATTATTGCTCAAGACCACGGTGTTCAAGAATCCATAGAGGCTGGTGTTATAACAACTTTCTATTATGATATTTATAAAACTTGTGGTAATAGCATCGCTTGTAATGAAGGTAATAGTTTTATTGCAACTTGTTTAGACCCAAATAAATATTATTATCTACAAGTAGATGGTGGACATTATTTAAGTTGTGATTTAGTTGATGCAGGCGATTGTGTAATGGGTTATTTCAAATTACAAGTACAAGATGCAGGTTTAAGTTTAGTGAATCCAGACAGTATAGCGGCTGTCGTATCGCCTTATACTTCTTTTGGTGTTAGAAATTTTGAATACTTGCATGATGAACCTTGTTTTGCTTATCATTTAGATACGGCTCAAAATGCTAGTTTAAATTATAATGATTTAGTATGGACTAAAATGACAAATAGATGTGCAACTTCCATTGGCGATCCATTGCCTTATCAATGGGGAGCAAGACATACATCTACCGATAAAACAGTTTGGGCAACATTTATAGCACCATTAAGCGGAAAAGTGCAAATACGTGCAGAAAACATAGATCAAATAAAAGGAGATGATGATTACCATCAAGATATAAATATACAACTGGCAGTTTATCAAACTTCCAACTGTTATGATAAGTGGCGATTAACTGAAATACAGAATGGTTTTGGTTTTGATGGGGGATGTGTAGAAGCTGATATTTCCTATGAGGATGATGGTATTAGATTATGTGTTCCTGGAGTTGGTAAATGTGGATTTGATGAATATATGACAGTAAATTGTTTAATACCTGGAGAAGTTTATTATATTATGATAGATGGTGATGCGAGTTATGTTTCACAAGCTGATTTTGAAGACGTAGAGGGTGATTTTAGAATATCTGTTCAAGCTGTTGGAAATATTCCTCCATCTAAAAATGATATGATTTGTAATTCTGATACGATAATTGGAGTAAATACATTGTTAGTTGGTAGTAGCATTACTACTGGTATTTATAACAACAGTTGTGCTACCACTGAACCTAATATTGAAGGATCTGGTAAGATTGCTGAAATTAACAATGGAGCTTATCAAGATAATATATTAGATATAATTCAAGATGAGTTTACCGTAGAACATTCTCTTTGGTTTAAATTCCAAGCACCTGCATCTGGAAAGGTAAAAATAGAAGCAATAAATGATGGAAATGATATTGATTTAGGTGTAGCAGTTTTTGATATTACTAATCAAGATTGTGGCGACTTAGCAACAAATGGATATAAAATAATGGATGATTATGACCCTATATCACAAGATGAAGATTTAGAAGTTTATTGTTTAATTCCTGATAGATGGTATTGGGTACAAGTAGATGGAGATAGAAATACTCTTTGTGGCCCACTTTTGGCTGATATATGTAACGATCCTTTACGTGATACTACTGGTCAAAGAGGCTCAGACTGTGAAACTGGTGAATTCAGATTAAAGATTACGCATTTAGCAGCAGATCCTACTTATATTAGTGATGTAGATTATACACCAAATCCTGACTTGCCTGGAGGAAACGATAATTATTGTGAAGCCCATAGAGTTAGAGGAGCTTCTGGAAATATTAATATTTTCAATAATACAACTTATTTACATAATGGAGAAACTATTGCCTTTAGACATAATAATAGATGTGCAACGACAGAGGTAAATGAACCAGGATTAAATGGTTGGAATTTGAATCCATTTAACGCAGGAAATACGCCTACTGTTTGGTATGCATTTAATACAGGACCGATATTGCCACCTTTATTACCAGGAGAAATTACGATTAATGTTACTAATCCAAGTGGCACTTGCTTTGATCCTGATATGGATTTGTATGAATATACAGGACCTCTAAATTCCTATTATACTGCTGCTGGTTGTACTAATTTAGGTGCGAATAAATTTAATAGATTGTATAGAGTGGGTGAGGGTTCTAATATTCCTTATTTACCATCAATTAGACCAGAAAGAATTACGTTAACTTGCCCAAAACCAATGACAACTTATTTAATTAGAATTGCAGGTTCTAGTAATTGTCCATTATTTGGAGATAATATGGGAGATTTTGATTTGTCTATTTCTATGGCGACTTTGCCAGGTTTAGATGTTTCAAATGACGATATTTGTAATGCTCGTAATATGGGTACTCTCGCAGCTGGTGGAAATATTATTAAAAATCTAGAAAATAATTTCTGTGCTACACAACAACAAGGAGAACCAAATACTACTCAAAGTTGTGTGCAATCAGAGCCATGTGCTGATGAAACAGTATGGTTTAAATTTAGAACAAGTGCTAATCCTGGTGATATTGAAATTGTAGTTAGAGATGTTTTAGCATTAAGTTATATTGCAGCTCCATCTATTGCAGTTTATAGGTATGTTGGCAATGATAATTCATGTTCAGTTACACCATTTAGTAATTTAGCACAATTAGACATAAATACTGGCGTAGTTATTAATTTAGGAGTTCAAGTAGATTCTGCAAAAGTAACTATTCCTTGTGCTAGACCAAATACTTGGTACTATGTTCAAGTAGATGGAATAGATATGGCGTTACTTGGTTTTACATTACCAGGCTCATCTGATAATTTTGCATTTAATTTACAAGTTAGAGATTTAGGTAATTACTCAAACAGAGCTGGAAATGATAATTTAGCCAATGCCTATCCAATGGATAGTACAATAAATGCACCTAATCCTTATGTTTTGCCTGCAGGTGGTACAAAATCAAGAAAAGGACATAATATCTGTGCTACTTGTGAAGATGGCGAAGATGGCGATTATTGCGGTATTAATGAAACTGGTCATACTGCGGCATTTAATGCTGAAGATGAAACAGTATGGTACTATTTTACTACACCTTCAAAACCAGGTAAGATTACAGTTACTGTCGCTGATGACCCAGCTCATTCAGGAACATTCTCACCTGCGTTTAGATTGTATTATTATAATCAAAATATGGGTAGTCCTCAGTTTAGAACAACAAATGCACCTTCAAGAAAATTAATACAAGAAGGAGCTGGTTCTTCTGGTATAGGAGCATCTACATCAGTAACTTATACTTGTTTATTACCAAATACAAAGTATTATATTGAGGTGGATGGTAATGATAATGTGCCATTTACTTTAGATCAAAGCTATTTTGTGGTAACTATATCAGATGACAATTCAGGAAATCCTGGACCGTCTAACGATTTGATTTGTAGTGCAGAAAATTTATCTACAAATATGGCATCAGCAGTAAATAGAACTAATAACTGTTCTTGGGAGGAAACTGGCGAACCTAATACAAGTGGCAATATGGGTGGAACTGGAGATGATGTTACTTCAAATGGTTATGATGAGACAGTTTGGTTTACTTTTGTTCCAACGGCTTCTCAAAGTGTAAGAATGCAATTAGACGTAACTTCTGGCATGTGGGGAGGTATTAATTATAGATTATATGAAATGCCAAGTACTGCCACCATTACTTGTACAGGTTCCCCTGCAAATGTCCCTACTTGGTCACAGCTAAAAGAAATTGCAAATGGTTCTTCAACCTTGTTGGTTGGAAATGAAATTGATGAAACTTGGCCATGCTTGAGTCCGACTAAACGATATTATATTCAGATTGATGGTAATAATATGATTGGGGTTGATGATATTGGAGATTTTGATATCCAATTGACAAATTCAAACCAAACAACACCATTGAATGATGATATTTGTGGTATTGGAGCTACTCCTGGAAGTTTCCCTTCTACATCAACTAGCGGAAATTTTGGAACAATTGGGAATGTATCTTCTACTAAAGCATTTAATAACCAAAACAATACTTGTGCAACACAACAAGTAAATGAGCCAGAAACAAATGGGCCTTTAGATGATATTACGAATTCATCTTATGATCATACTTTATGGTATAAATTTGTTGCAAGTAATACTGATGGAACATACAATATTTCTATAACAAATAATGGAGGTTCTGATGCTATAAATGGATATATTGGGTTATTTAGACAAAATGTTGATACTATTCCAGTTTGCCCAAGTACTTCTTGGAATAATATGTCAAAAGTAAAAGAAACGGCTTCCGCAAAAGTTGATAATGATGTTACCTTAAATTTAGAATGTTGGGAAATTGAAGAAGGCATGACTTATTATTTCCAAGTGCAAGGTATAGATGGTTTATTAGGTGGCGATGTGGGTAATAATTTTAATGTTTCAGTTCAATTTACTGCTGGAACAACGAATCCTGCAGATAATATCTGTACTGCACCAACAGCAAATATTGGAACAACTTATTCAGCGGACAATCGTTGTGCAACGACACAGCCTAATGAACCAAATTTAGATCCAAATCCACAAACACCATTAGATGGAAAATCTTATGATGAAACATTATGGTATAAATTTGTAGCTCCAGCATCTGGTGAAGTTAAATTGACATTGTCTAATTTTAGTATTCCTATGTTACTATCCGTAAACATGCAATTGTATGAAGCACCAACTGGATATAATTGTAGCGTTAATCATTTTAATGGTTTGATTCCAAATGAATCTGCTAGCTTAATAACTAGTATTTCACCATCAATAGACTTTAGATGTTTAGCACCAGGAAAAACATATTATATTCAGTTTGATGGTAATGATGCATTTACAGATAGAGGTACTTGGGATTTTGTTATTACAGATTTGTATTCAGCAAATGTACCACCAGCAAATGATGAGCCATGCGGTGCTATTGATGTTACTCAACATATAAGAAGTGCTGCATTAGGACCTTGTTCCGATGATGAATACTATACAGAAACATATAGTATTGCAGATTTAGCAATCGATATAGATCAGGCAACTAAAACTGCAACTGCAATAGGTTGTAATGGAGAGTTGAATTGTAACGACTATTGGTTTAAATTTACTGTTCCATTAGATGCAAGTGGAATTAGAATTCAAGGGAATGATGAGTATGCAGCAATGCCTGGGTTTAATAACTCTGATGAACATATTGGAATATATAGAGCACCGAGTGGTTGTGGAGGAGCATTACAACAAATCAATTGTGGATCTGGTGGTTTTAATAATGATGTAGATATGACCGTTGCAGCCTATCCAGGAGAAACTTTATATTTGCAAGTTTTTGATGCTAATGCCCCTGCTAATCCTAGTAGAACTACCTTTGGATTCTGTTTGTCTGTAGATTGTAAAGCTAAACTCCCATGTAATTCTACTGCGGACATTGGTTATGACCAACCTCAATGCTGGAACTTAAATACAAATGGTATAAATAATACACCTATATACTATGATTGTATGTCTGAAACTAATAATGCTGTAAATTATTTTACATTCAGAACAGATTGTGATGGTACACCAAATGACACTGTTCAAGTGATTTTCTCATTAACGGAAATGGGTTGTGGTAAAACTGCGATGTCTATTGTTTCTGACAATACACCTTGTACACCAGATTTTCAAGATATATTACTAAACTGTGCTGTATTCCAAGAAGTATTAGGAGGAACAACTGCTACAAACTTTAACCAAACCTATATTTTACCAGGATGTACGAATTATATCGTTCAGATTATTGGTGATAATAACACAGCTTCTTGTGCTTCATCAGGTCAAATATTATTTGTTAGAGGAAATACGCCAACAACTGTATTACCGATTGAATTATTATCTTTCACTGGATACAATGATGGTGATGTGAATGTCTTAAATTGGGTAACTGCCTCAGAAAGAAATTCAGCGAAGTTTGAAATTGAAAAATCTTATGATGCTTCTACTTTTGAATATATTGGTGAAGTGCCAGCTGCAGGAAATAGTATTATTGAATTGGGCTATAATTTTAATGATCCAAATCCTCAGTTTGGCGACAATTATTATCGTTTGAAAATGATTGATAGTGATGGTACATTTAAGTATTCAGAAATTATTAATATTAAAGTTCGTGAAGATAATATGGCAGTTCAAGACGGTATTATAAAAATATATCCTAACCCAACTAATGGTTATTTGAATATCCAGTATCAATCTAGTCGAGACAATAATATAGATTTGCAGATTTTTGATATGCTTGGTAAAAATATGTTGAGTAAAACTGAACATGTAACAAGAGGTATGAATATTATTCAAGTAAATGCATTTAGTTTTGCTAAGGCGATGTATGTTTTAAAATTGATTGATCAATTCAATGGTAATGAACATCAAGCTAAATTCATTAAAGAATAGCAGATATCTTAAACTAATTTAGAAATTGGAAACAGTCACTTTTAAGTGACTGTTTCTATTTTATGGATTTTGTGTGAGATACTTTAGAAAGTTAAATAACTTGGTAATTCGTACAAAAATATTTACTTTTAAGAATCAAGACCGTTGTAAAAGTCAAATTACAAAAATATTCAAGGCACTCATTTATTTTTATACCGCAGTTATCCATTGATAATGAGGATTAAAAATAAATTAGGAACGAAGATGATTGAAAGAATTTGGCTTGAGATTTATGAATAATAATTAACTTGCAACGGTCTTGTAGCATTTTTTTAACTTAAAATGTATTTGCTATGCGTCTCAAGTTTATTATCATTTCAAGTTTCTTGTTGTGTATTTCTTTAGCCCTCTCTATATTCTTCGATAAAAATTGGTTTGTATTATTTTCAATTTTTTTGATACTGACAGTTATGGGTTATATTGATATGTTTCAAGAAAAACAAGCTATTCGTAGAATATATCCATTAGTTGGTAGATTGCGATATGTTTTTGAAGAATTAAGACCCAAAATGTATCAATATTTTATTGAATCAGATATTGATGGTCGACCAATTAATCGAGTAGATCGTTCTACAATTTATCAGCGTTCTAAGAAAACATTACAGACGATTCCATTTGGAACGCAATTAGATGTTTATGCTGAAGGTTATGAGTGGATGTGTCATTCAATGGCTCCTAAAGCATTTGATACCTTAAATCATAATCCACGTGTTGTTTTTGGCAATAAAGATTGTAAGCAACCATATTCTGCAAGTATTTTAAATATTTCAGCAATGAGTTATGGTTCCTTGAGTGATAGAGCTATTGAAGCTTTAAATGGCGGTGCTAAAATAGGTAATTTTGCACACAATACAGGAGAAGGTAGTATCAGCAATCATCATTTAAAACAAGGTGGAGATTTAATTTGGCAAATCGGTACTGGATATTTTGGTTGTAGAAATGAAGATGGGACTTTTAATCCTGAATTGTTTGCAGAAAAAGCAAATTTACAAAATGTAAAGATGATTGAACTTAAAATTTCTCAAGGTGCAAAGCCTGGACACGGCGGAATTTTACCTGCCTCCAAAAATACGGAAGAGATTGCAAGGATACGACATCTAAAACCACATACAGTCGTTGAGTCGCCTCCATTTCATTCGGCGTTTAGTACACCATTAGAAATGATACAATTTATTCAACAATTGAGAGATTTATCTGGAGGAAAACCTGTTGGTTTTAAATTGTGTATAGGTCATAAAAGTGAGTTTATATCTATTTGTTTGGCGATGATTCATTTAGATATCTATCCAGATTTTATTACGGTTGATGGCGGAGAAGGCGGAACAGGAGCAGCACCTCAAGAGTTTTCAAATTATATTGGAGCACCAATGATTGATGGATTGGCTTTTGTACATAATATTCTAAATGGTTTAGATATTCGAAAATATATAAAGCTAATTGCTTCTGGAAAAATTACTTCTGGGTTTCATATTGCGAGAGCGATTGCTTTGGGTGCAGATACTTGCAATTCTGCACGTGCAATGATGATGGCATTAGGTTGTATTCAAGCGTTATTATGTAATACAAATCGATGCCCAACAGGTATTGCTACACAAGATCCAAAATTGACGGTTGGTTTGGTGGTTGATGATAAAAAAGTGCGTGTTGCTAATTATCATGAAGAAACTATCAAAAGTTTTGTTGAAATGTTGGGTGCATCAGGATTAGATGAAGCTAAAAATATTTCAAGAAGTCATATTTATCGCCGAGTTTATTTGAATAAGATGCTGACTTATGAAGAAATTTTCCCATCTGTTGTTTTAGGTTCTATGTTAGATGGGAAAATTCCTGAAAAATATCAAACGGATTTTGCAAACGCAAATATGCATAGTTGGGGGATTCCAAGTTGAAAATTAAACAACATAAAATTGAATAATACTTAATAAATGGTATCTTTACACTTTTCAGATTTATAAGGTATGAAGTTCACCAAACAATCTTTTGTAGATTTATTGTATATCCCAATTTCTTTAGTTTTCCTATTTATAATGTTTAGAAATTACACTCAATTTTTAGACATTTCTATGGTAGATGAAACGGGCTATATGGAATTGTTGAATTTTAATCCATTCATTTATCCAGGTGGCTATGGTCCGTTGTATATTATTAGTTACAAAATTCTATACCAATTTATTCACGATTTTGTCAATCTGCATTATTTTGCCATCATTTTTCTAACTTGGTTACCTTCTGTAGTTCTATTTTATTTTTTAAGAAGTAGGCGTGTTACATATTTTGTTGCATTTTATTTGAGTTGGGCATTTATGTTTACTTCCTACATTGCTGCATTCGATTGGTGGTCTAGGACAGCTCATTATTCTATTGCTTTCATTTTTATGTTGTTTGTGTTTACAACAAATTATAAAAAACAGGTAACTAAGCAATTATTATTTTTTATTTTATTGGCTAGGATTTTAGCTTATGTTCGCCCAGAATTGGTGGTTACATCTTATGGTTTAATCGGCTTTTTGGTTTTACATATTTGGTATATAAAATGGTATAGAAAACAGAATCTGAATATCATATTTTCAAAATTTGAAAAATTCTCATTTTCTATTTTGTTAATTGTTTTCTTAGGTATGTTTTTGATTTGGAAGTCTCCAACTACTAATACGGGTAGAATGTATTTTGCACTTGGACAGCATTATAAATTCAATACGATGTTGTGGAAACATCAAGAACGAAAGGAGTTTTTGCATTGGGAAGAAACTTTTAAAGCACAATTTGGTGATAGCAAAACGTTTTCGGAGATGTATAAAAATAACCCGAAAGAAACCATTAAGCATGTAAGTTTTAATATTCAACATTATATTCAACAGACTTTTGAGTTTATTCCAGAATTATTTCTACCCAAAGTAGTTTTTAAGTTTAATTATTTAATCAAATGGTTGTTGATTATCATAGTTTATTTTGGAATGATTTCTAGAGTTGGGTGGAATAATTATTGGCGTAACTTAAAAATACTTTCTTCAAAACATTTTGTATCTATATTTATTGCATTAGCTTTTGCCTTACCTTCTGTAATGGCATCTTTTGTGATATATCCAAGAGAACATTACTTTATAATGCAGTTGGTATTTATAGTTTATTTGCTGTATTTACTTTTTATGCCAATTTTTAAAGATTTTAAAGTTCAACAGAATATTCAAGCGTTTACAACCGTTGGGTTATTTATTTTATTAGTATTTATTTCACCAAATGTTCAATCTTACACTCGATATAATAATTTTTACACTTATAAAAAACCAAATTATTTGCCGTATATTCAAACTATAAGAGCAATGGAAATTGATACAACTGTAAATTTTCTTTCATTTGAGATTTTGCCTGTATATCTAGGAAAGAATTTTAGAGGTCATGCATTCTTTAGTAAACAACCTTTTTATGATTCAATAATTGTTGCTCAACAAATTAATATGATGTATATTTCCGATGTCATTATTGAAGATAAAAGAAATAAAAAAGATTCTACTTTTAGCTATTTTATGAATAATTATCCAAAATTAGGTTGGCAAAAATTACAATTAGAAGGGAAACGTGGTTATATTATATACAAAAAAGAATTATTAGAAAATGGAAATTAAAAATTATCAATTGTGGCTTAAGATATTGATTGGAATTTCAATTCTTTGTGGTATTGTTTTATTTGTACAAACTACTGTTGATGATTCTTTTATTTGTTTTAGATATGGTTATAATTTAGTAAAATATAGTTTTTGGAATTGGAATCCTGATAGCGATAGGATAGAAGCTTATACTAGTTTTACATATATGATGCTGTCTGTGATTCCTCCATTGTTGAATGTACAACCACAGTTCGTTTTTAAAATTATTACTTTCATATTTTTCTTATTGATTATTAGACGTATTTATTTATTGACGAATAATAAATTCTATGCCTTGTTGGTAATCTTAGCTTTAACAGCTAATTGGCAGACACATGTGCATATCTATGCTGGATTAGAAACTATTTTTTGGTTTTACTTATTATTAGAAGTATTTGGAATTTTGTATAAAGAAGATTTAGGTTCAAAAGCACAAACAAAATTATGGTTGTTTGCATTGCTTTTACCACTTACTCGACCAGAAGGTGCGGTGTTTTCATTGTTTATTTTTAGTTACATTATTTGGATTAAAAAACAAAAAATACATTGGTCGTCTTTGTTCTTTTTTGCATCAATAGGTGGTATTTATTTTTTATGGCGTTTTTGGTATTTTGGGTTACCATTGCCACTTTCATTTTATCATAAATCTGTTGGGAATAATTTGGGTTGGTTAGGCTTGATTTTCAATACAATTACGGCTTGGCAATATTTATTATTGGGTGGATTTGTTTGGTATTTGGTTAGGAAAAACACCTTAGCAAAATCATTTTTTATTATTGTGTTTTTTCTTTATTTTGTGTTTTATGGAACAACTGCACTATTGATGAACTATGCAAATCGTTTTGCTTTTCAGTTGTTTTATCCTGCTATAATTTTTGGACTGATTGTAATTGTCAATCATTTATCATCTAAAGAAAGAAAACGAGTAATGATAGCTATGTTTATTTTTCTTGGAGCAATTTTTTATAAAGGACTTTTTGATAGAATGCCTATACAATTTGGTAGAATTAAGGATAATATGTTGTTTACAGCCTATATGCAAAAAACACATTTTACCATAGGCAATCAATTAGCAAAATTGAATAATCCTGAAATAAAAGTTGCAATTGGTGATGCTGGTGTAATACCCTATCTTGCCAATAAAAAATGTTATGATCCTTATGGTTTGGCAGATGTTCAATTGTCTATGCATCATTTAGATGAAGCTTATTTTAATAAAATGGATGCAGACTTGTTGATACTTTCAGGCTATTTCAGAAATGAAGAAATGCTGTCAAAGGATATTACAAATATTGGAATTATGTATAATATTATCAAAAAACAGGATACGACCTATACTTTAATCAATAAGTTTAATACAGATAAAGGTCGATATAATCTATTTTGTTATATCAAAAATAATTCGCCTTATAAAGCCGCTATTCAAGAAGCCATGAATAAAGCTCAAATGCAACACGATAATTTTAAAATTACGATTGATGATTTTATACACTTTAGATATATGAATAATTACTTTATGAAAGTGGAGTAGTTTAAGTTTTTAACGCAACTTAGTTTTAAAACTTTCTTTTTCTAGTATCTCTTTTATCTTGGTTCTTAAATCTCCCTGAATAATAATTTCGCCATCTTTTGAAGAACCACCAACACCACACTTTGTCTTTAATAGTTTGGCAAGTGTTTCTAAATCTTCCGTCTTTCCAATAAAGTTTGAAACAATAGTTACAATTTTTCCTTTACGTAATTTATTATCTTTTTGGATATGTAATATTTGTTTTTCATTAGGCAAAGTTTCTACTTCATCATCGTCATCAGTTTGATAATTAAAATCAGGATTTGTAGAATAAACAGTGCCTAGTCTATCTTTCCAATTTTGTTGTTGCTTACTCATAATAATTTATTTTTTAAGCTAATGAAAAATCAGAAGCTACTAAGAAGTTTAAAGCTTGTTTTTTGCAAGTTACTTCTATATAGTTAGTTTTTCCTTTATAATCTCCATCCATTTGAATGCTTTCAATTTTATTAGTTCTGATTTTTACAGATTTTGTAACTGGATAACGTTCAATAAAATCTTGTTGTGCGATATCTCCCCAAAATGCTTCATAAATTAATTGAGGAACTCTAGCACGATTAAAATCTTTGATGATTGC
Organism: Chitinophagales bacterium; assembly: GCA_020636545.1. Classification (GTDB taxonomy): domain Bacteria; phylum Bacteroidota; class Bacteroidia; order Chitinophagales; family JADIYW01; genus JADJSS01. Next base: position 94,625 of record JACJXS010000014.1, on the reverse strand, counting down.
AATTTCAAAAATGCCATCATTAATAACACTTTCGTGGCTAAATTCAACGTTGTATCCTAATTGTCCTGTTGAAGTTATTAAAACAGTAAAAGCTTTCGTATCGATGATTTGGTGTTCATCTATTTCAATATGAAAATTGGCTAAGTCATAAGTAAATGCTGTACTCAAAACGCCACTTAAATATGCACCCACACCTCTAAATGGAATTTTATCAAACTGTTCAACAACTTTAGCATCGTATCCAATTCCAGCAGTCATAAAAAAAGGTTGTCCATTTAGAATACAAGCATCAATTTTAAATGATTTGCCCGTATTGATAAGTTGAATAGCTTTTTCAACATCAATTGGAATTTGCATTTTTCTTGCATTAGCATTGCCAGAACCAGTAGGAATACTCGCTAATATTATGGGTTGGTTTAATAATACTTGACCAACTTCGTTTTGAGTGCCATCGCCACCAACAACTGCAATAATATCATATTTTTCAATTAAGGATTGTTGAGCAATTTTAATAGCATGTCCAGCAAATTTGGTATAGAAAATATCATAATCAAATTGTTCTAAATCAAGGTTGCGTTCTACCATTCTTTTATTAAATTTTGCACCAAAGGTGCCACCAGATTTTGGATTGACAATAAAGCGTACTTTCTTTTTTTTGCTCATTGAGTATGTATTTTTTTAATAAGAGAATTAGTTATTCTTTTGAAGATAGAATTGGTGTTTATTAAAATTAAGTGTTTTTTTTTTAAAAACTTAGATATTTAGCTTAAATCTTTTATTAGAAGTTCTTTGACTAAACTTACTGTGTTGCCTTCCGATATTATTTGTTTGTGCAAATAAACTTCCAGCCCAAGCAGCTAAACCACCAATAATTCCTGCTAAAATCGAAGCCGATGCAATTAATAGGGCACTTGAAATTTCTGTATCTAAACTATCTGAAAATATTTGTGCGACTTCGCCTGATAATTGATTGCCATTTTTTGTATCTAAGAAAATAATATAGAGCAACCAAAATAAACCAACGCCAATAAAGCCAGCAAAAAAGCTATTGCCTTCATATTTTGCTAAGAAAAATCCTACGATAAAAGCTACAATTGCAAAACCATACCAAGGAAGTATAAAGCTCAATAAAAAGCTCAAAATTGCGATAACGATAATTTTTACAATAGACATAATTTATTTTTTTAAGCTGTTTAATGCATCAGATTTTGAAAGATAAAAACTCAATGGATAATATTCATTATTTGCCCAAAGTGGAACCATATTGTTATAAAACTTACTTGCAGGTGAGCCACTTTGTCCACCTGGATAAATGCCATAAGCAGTAGGTTTCCCACCAGCAAAATCTACTATCATACGCCACGACGCACCAGCATCTTTTGCTGTAGCATTGACAATATTACTATAACCACCAATTGGAATTTCTGTTATACTAAAAGCCTTTATTTTAGCTAAATGTGTTACAGATGTATTTTTATAGATTTGCCATCTTGTAGTTTTATTTTGTTCATAAAATTCTTTAAAGTATTTTGTGGTTTCTTCAAATGCTAAATTGATTATATCTTTTGCATTTTCGGTTTTTGTGGTTGCTTCAATATCAAACAATTCATAATTTGGTCGAGTTGCAATAAGATTTGATAATACATAGTTTTCTGGTTGAATCATACTGTATTTTTCACTTTTAAATTCATCCCAAGTTAGACGCTCTATTGTTTCAAACCATTTGTAAAAATAACTTGGTCCCGAATAACTATAGTTTGCAAAATAATTCCATTTAGAGAAAGTTTTTAAAATGGCTAATGAAGTTGAATCTTTAAATTTAATCGTATCTAAATTTGCTAATAATGTTGGTAGTATTTCTTTTGCTAACAAACTCAAGTTGTTACCTTGTAAAGCCATCATATCTTTTGGTTTGATATTCCTCATTGCTGTAAGTTCTGTATTGATAACACGATTTCTATAATTTTCGTAATCACCTCCAGTTGAATAAGGATAGTTTCCATCAACAGGTTTTTGGTTGGCACTCGAAACAAAACCTCTTGAAGGATTTAGAATATATGGATTTTGGTTATTTGGTATTGATGATTTTAATTTATTGAGATTAATATTTGCTAAAGGTTCAATAAATCTTCCATCTTCAGCAGATGTTCTCATCATAAAATGTCCTTGTTGTTTGATAGCGATATTATTATTGACATCAGCATAAACAAAGTTTTGCCCAGGGCAACCAAAAGTATTTAAAGCTTCTAAATAGTCTTGATGTCCTTTTGCATGATTTAATTTATAAAAAGTCATTAATTCATTTGATGGCTCAATAGCTCGCCAATAAACTGCTAAATGTTTACGGTCGTTTTGCTCTCCAAAATTTTCATCATAGACTATAGAACCAGCAACCGTAATTCTTACAGAATCAATAAAAGGTTTTTGACCTTTTATTTTGATGGTATCCACTTGATAAGTGAAATCTACATATTGATTGCCTATTTTATATGCTTTTTTATGATTGTCTTTATATTCTACGGAATAGGTATTGATAACATCTCGTGAAGCATTGGTAACACCCCAACTAATGCTGTCATTAAAGCCGATTACAATTCCTGGTGCGCCGGGAATGGTTACACCCATAACATTCATGTTTTTGCTGTTTAATTGCATAGCTATCCAAATTGAAGGCAAGTTTAAACCTAAATGTGGGTCATTGCAAAGTATAGGTTTGCCGCTACTTGTTTTAGAGCCAGAAACTGCCCAGTTATTACTGCCTAAGAATTTATTAGGCATATATTTCGACATTGGGTTTTGGTATAAATCAGCTCTAAGTGCTTCAGAGTTTGCAACTGTTTTTGTTCCAAATGAATCTATGTTTTTAAAATTCCATTTTGTTCCAACAGGAATAATTGGATCTTCAGGCATAGGAAAGTCAGGATACAAAGTTTTAAAATTCTCTTCGCCAAATAATTTTAATGCATTAGAATATTCGACATCTAAATTTCTATAAGTTAAATCAAAAGCCATATATTTCATCAATAAAGCTGATTTATATGGAGACCATTCTTCTGGCTGATAGCCCAATAATTTATACTCAATCGGCAAATCTTTATATTTTAGACTTTCAATATAAGCATTTACACCATCACTAAATGCACTAGCAATTTTTTTGGTTTGTTCATCTTTCGACATTTCTTCGACGCTAATTTTAGCAGCTCGAGCCATTCCAATTCTTCGGTTGAATCTATCTAATTCTAATGCTTTATCTCCAACTATTTCAGATAATCTTCCTGAAGCATAAAGCGTTTGAAATTCCATTTGCCAAAGTCGCAGTTGAGCCTGAACAAATCCTTGTGCATAATATAAATCGACTTCATTGTCTGCGAAAATATGTGGAATTTTAATGCTATCAATAACCACAGTTGCTTTGTTGCCACTTGGACAATCAATTTCATAAGAATAATTTACTCGGTCATCTACATTGGTATTTTGCCAAAAACCATGTGTTGGAGATAAAAATTTTCCTATTGGAGGTGTAGAACCCATTGATTTGTTGAGGAAATATATCAATACTATTGTAAGGATTGATAATATACTCGCTAAAATAATTTTATGCATAAAAAAGTACTTGCATAAATGTAAAACTTTTTAGAATATTATACAAAGCAATTTCTTATTTCATTAAAAAGTATTGTTGCTATTTACCAATGTTATTATGTAACTAATCACCCAATACTAACCTTTTTTATCATGTTATCAATTGTTAAGCAGTCAAGTATTTTAATATGTTGATATATTTATGTGTATATTTGTATTAATGACAAATACTTTTAAATCTATATTGGTTCTTATTTTTGCATGTATTACTTTGTTTGTATCGTCTAAGGAATTGGTTCAGTTTTCGGGCTATGTGAAAGATAATGAAAGTCTAGCAGGAATTCCTTATGCCGCAATTTATATAAAACAACAAAATAAAGGAACTATTACGAATCCAGATGGTTTTTATAATTTTGTAGTTGCTAAAGGAGATACTATTTTAATCAAATCTATTGGCTATAAAACTTATACCGTAATTATTCCTTTTGATATTGATGGAACAAGTTATTCTAAAGATTTATTATTAGAGCGAGAAGCCTATGAACTGAAAGGTGTAACCATTCGACCCTTACCAGAACCTAATCAACTAAGACAAGCAGTATTAAATTTAGATATTCCAAATGATTTAACAGAATTAGCTCAACAAACGATTGCAAATTCTATATTGAATGATAATTTTGACAAAAATATGAAATACGATGGAGCAGAAAATTATAATTACTATGCTCGTGAACAAGCTAATTATTATTACAATAGATTTGGAAATCAGAGACCAGGTATTTCTTTAACTGACCCTTTTGCTTGGGCTAAATTTGTAAAAAGTATTAAAGATAAAAAGAAGAAAAATAAATAGCTTAATGCCAACTGTGCATTAATTGCCAAGCATTTTTATAATCATTGATTTCATTAAGTTTCTGCGTATCGTTCCAATCTAATTCTTTAGCCATAATTGTAGCAATCTTGGATACATATTCAGCATCAAAATTTTTCATTTGATAAGTAACTAAAGTTCTCCTTGTTAGTAGGTCGTCTATTTTTAAGGCATTTTGAAAACGAATGAAGAAGATAAATTCAACATCAGAATATGGATATTTTTCATCTTGATTGCTTAGAGTAATATCATTAAAATCTTGGACAATTGAAATAATTCTCTTAGCATTATTATCGCCATATTTTCCTTCATATTTATTAAGTAAAGGTTGCCATTTTTCAGCAATTAAAATATCAATGTTTTCTTGAATTTGATTTGATGAATAATCTAGTTTTTCTTTTACTGTATCCAAACAATGTTCAGCCATGGAAAGAAAAGAAGTAAATTTTCCTCCCGAAATGGTAAGTGTGTTTTCATTATTCCACCAAATTTTATAATCACGAGAACGTTTGTTGCTTTTTTTATCTTCATCATCATCATTTAGTAATGGTCGAATACCTGCAAATACACTCAAAATATCATTTTCAGTAAGTTTACTATTTCTAAGTTGTGCATTAACACTATCTAAAATATAATTAATTTCATTCTGTTCAACTTGTATTTCTTCAATATTACCTTTATAATCAGTATCTGTAGTACCAATAATATTCAAATTATCTTCCCAAGGCATACACCATAAAAATCGTCCATCACCATTAGAAGTTGGTAATATCATAACACAATCTTTTGGTAAGTGATTTGCAGAAACGACTAAATGAATTCCTTTGCTAGGAGCCATATATTTTTTTACATCATCTGCGTTGTATTTTTTGAGTGTATCGTCTGTCCAAATACCAGTTGCAATAATGAATAATTTTGCTTGAATTGAAAATTGTTTATTGGATAAATTGTCTTTACAAATAATTGAATGAGTTAGGTTGTTATTTTTTTCAAAATGAAGACAATCTGCATAATTTAAAGCGACTGCTCCCAAATCTTCTGCATTTTGAATAACTTCATTTGTTAATCGAGCATCATTTGTTTTAGCATCAAAATAAATGAAACCACCCACCATTTTATCTGTTTTCAATTGAGGAAAACGCTGTTGAATGGTGGAAGTATTTAAACTTTTGTGTTTCGGTGATTTGCTTTTTTTGCCACTTAATTTATCATATAAAGTCAAACCAATACCCAATTTTAATTTAGAAAATTTGGATTTGTAGATAGGCATAAAAAATGGCTGTGGTTTTACTAAATGCGGATATATTTTTAGTAAATGTTCCCTTTCGTGCAAGGCTTCTTTAACTAACCCGATTTGAAATTGCTCTAGGTATCTAAGTCCACCATGTACCATTTTTGCGGAGCGAGAACTTGTGCCTGATGCAAAATCATTTTTGTCAATGATAATTGTTTTCCAACCATTATTTGCAGCAGTCAAAGCAATGCCTGCACCAGTAATTCCACCACCAATAATAGCAATGTCAAATACTTCTGTTGCTGCACGGTGGCATTGTTGTTCTCGCTTGTTCATTAATTAAGTAAATAATTTTCCAGGATTCAAAATGCCATTGGGATCTAAAATCTTTTTAATGGATTTAAGCACTTGCAACCCAACCGGATCTGCATTTCTTAAATACCATTTTTGATGGTCAGCCCCAATACTATGATGGTGTGAAATTGTACCACCATTCAAAACAATCGTCTGACTTACTAATTCTTTAATTTCGTGCCATTGCTCAATTTCATTTCCTCTGTGCATTGGCGTTACCAAAGTAAAATACATACAGGCTGCATTTGGGTAAACGTGCGAAATATGTGCCATAAATAAACCTTGTTCTTTATTGAATGCTTTAGATTTTTTTAAGTTTTTTGTTAATGCCTGATGCACTTGTTGTACATCTTTCCAATGAACCAAAGTTTCCATAGTATCAATATAAATTCCGTGTTCTACAAAAGTATCACGCATATAAGGCGATTTGAATCTATTGATTGCCCACTTTTCTCCGATGATAGAAGGAGCGACTATTCCCTTATATTTTTCTATTAAACTTTTTGCATATAAAATCTGTGGCGAAACGCTATATTTATTTTGGTCAAAACGCATTATCATGACACAAGGTTCGGTTAGGTTTTTCCACTGTAAAACAAATTTTTGAATTTCCTTTTTTAAATTATCAATAAAACTAACTTCATTGTGCTCACTTCCTATTTTTGCAAATAACAATGTTTCATTTGCATCTGACAATCTTACTACTGAAGGTTTTAAGTCATTTTGTGTGAGTTCGTTTAGGTAATTTGCACCAGCTTCAAAACTTGGAAATAATGCAGTCAGCCAACGACTTGATTTTGGTAGTTTTTTTATTTTTACTTTCACTTCAGAAACAACACCAAAAACACCTTCACTTCCTACAAATAATTGTAATAGGTTTACCCCAGAAGCATCGTGTGTATAATCGTTAGAATGCAAAGTGCCAATTGGTGTTACCACTTTTATTTGTTCAACGATATCTTCAATTTTTCCATAATAAGAAGATTCTTGACCAGCACTTCTTGTTACTACCCAACCTCCTAAAGTAGAATATTCAAAAGATTGAGGGAAATGCCCTAAAGTAAATCCTTTCTCATTTAATATTTTTTCTAAAGCTGGTCCCAATATCCCAGCTTGGAAAGTTGCAGTCAAATGTGCTTCATCAATATGAATAAGTTTGTTATAGTTTAATAAATTGATGGTTGCCTTTAAATTATTTTTAGAATTATTTTCTTGCATGGTCAATGCTCCAACAACATTTGTTCCGCCTCCAACTGGAATTAATTTTACTTGATGGTCATTGGCTTGTTTTACAATATATTCTATATCTTCATTTGTAGTAGGAGCTAAAACGACATCGGGTGTAACGATTTTATCATCTTTACAAAGTCGAATGACATCGTAATAACTTTTACCTAATGCTACACGAACTCTTTCCTCATCTCTAAAAGATATTTTCTTTGAAGTTAGACTTGCAAAAATATCTTTTAAGGTATCTTTCTTTTTCTCAGTGAGTGGTTCAATTGAAAATTTATTAGGCGGAGAATATTCATGTTTGAAATTCGTTTTCCATAAATCTTCTAAAAAAGCTTTTGCTTTTGGATAATCGTTCATGTGTTTTAATTCCGTTGGGTCGCCCCATTTCCACCAATCTTTATTCATGTTGTAAATGCTTTAAATATTTAGACTAAGATACAAAAAGGCACTACTATATTAAAAAAGAAAATGTTAAAGTTTATAGCTTAAAGACATAAGAAACGAAATAATTCTTTTTTGGTTAATTTATGTTATAGAATTTAATTGTCTTGAAAAATATAAAATCAATCACTTTAAAGTGCCAAGAATTATTATTTTTGATGTTTAAATTGAATTAAATTATATTTTATGAATAAATTTCACTTGGTTTGGATTTTAGGTTTGTTGTTTACAGCTTGTTCTCCAAAAACTACTGCACAGAAAAGTACCTCAAATGCAACTGAAACCAATAAAGAAGCGACTACATCACCAATCAATGCAAATAATACTAATGAAGATGTAAGTAATGAAAATTTAGCCAAGTTTAAACTACCACTAGACAAAACTGTACGTTATGGTGTTTTACCTAATGGGTTGAAATATTATATCAAAGCTAATAATAAACCAGAAAATAGAGTTGAGTTAAGATTGGCTGTTAATGCTGGTTCAAATCAAGAAGATGACAACCAATTAGGATTAGCACATTTTTTAGAACACATGGCTTTTAATGGAAGTACAAATTTTAAGAAAAATGATTTAGTGAATTTCTTAGAAGGCTTGGGTGTTAAGTTTGGAGCACATTTGAATGCTTATACATCTTTTGATGAAACGGTGTATATGTTGCAATTACCGACAGATAAAAAGGAAGTTTTAGATAAAGGATTGTTGGTATTAGAAGATTGGGCATCTGGAATAAGTTTTGACAGTTTGGAAATTAATAAAGAAAGAGGCGTTGTTGTTTCAGAGTGGAGAAGTGGTCAAGGTCCTGATATGAGAATGTTAAACAAATTTTTACCTACTTATTATTATAAATCAAGATATGCGGAAAGATTACCAATTGGAGATACTACAATTTTGAAAAACTGTGCTCACGAAAGAATTACCACTTTCTATAAAGATTGGTATAGACCAGATTTGATGGCAGTTATGATAGTTGGTAGTATTAATGTGGATTCAATGGAAAAAGAAGTTATTGCTCGTTTTTCTGATTTAAAAAATCCATCGATTGAAAGACAAAAAATAGAATATGAGTTACCAAAACACAAAGAAACATTAGTCAGTATAGTAACTGATGATGAAGCCAGTAATACACAAGCATATATCGTTTATAAGCACGATAAACAAGATATTTCAACTACTGAAGGTTTTGTGATGCATGTTGCAAATGAATTAATCAATTCTATGATTAATAATAGATTAGGCGAATTGGTAGAGCAAAGTTCTTCCCCATTTATTCAAGCAGGTGCCGCTTACGACAAAGAAACTAGAAAAAATGATGCTTTTTCTGATTTTATATTTATGAAAAAAGATAGATATAAAGATGCTTTGGAGCTTATTTTACAAGAGAATAATAGAGTAAAACAACATGGGTTTACAGCCTCTGAATTGGCGAGAGCCAAAACTGAATTGCTAAAAAGTTATAATGATGCATTGAAAGAAAAAGATAAAATGGAGTCTCGTACTTTGATAGGAGAATTGGTAAGTAATTTCTTGAACAATACACCAGCATTGGGAATTGAAGTTGAAAGTCAATTGGCTTCACAAATTATTTCAGTGATTGATTTGAATACGATTAATGAGATTGCTAAAAGTTATATTACAACAGACAATAGGGTAGTCGTTATTACTGCACCAAGTGCTGAAAAAAGCAAGTTGCCAACTGAAAAAGAAGTCTTAGCAATTGTTACAAAAGCAGATAATGAAAAATTAGAACCATACAAAGATGAAGTAATAGACGAACCACTTATAGGAACTGAAATTAAAGCTGGAAAAATTGTAAATCAAACAACTGATAAAACTTTTAATATCACAACCTATAAATTGAGTAATGGAGCAACTGTAAAAATTAAACCGACCGATTTTAAGAATGATGAAATATTTTTCTCTGCATTTAGTAATGGTGGAACATCATTATACAGCGATAAAGATTATATGAGTGTGGATTTTTCAAATGCTATAATTGATGAAGCTGGTATTTCTAAATTTAATAAAATTACATTGCAAAAATTATTAACAGGAAAAACAGTTGCAATCAGTCCCTATATTGGTGAGTTAGATGAAGGTTTTGAAGGTAGTACTACAAAAGTTGATTTAGAAACCTTATTCCAAATGTTGTATTTATACCAAACTGCACCACGAAAATCTGAAGAAGATTTTACCACTTTTATGCAAAAACAACATGCTATTTATGATAATTTGTATAGTAATCCGCAGTATTATTTTATGAAAAAATTGTCTGAAATAAACTATAATAATAATATTAGAAGAAACTTGCCAACGAAAGAAACATTGGATCAAGTAAATTATGATAATGCTTTTAAATTCTATAATGAAAGATTTTGGAATGCAGCAGATTTTACTTATTATTTTGTTGGAAATATTGATGCAAAACAAATCGATACTTTAATTACTAAATACATTGCTTCTTTACCTGGAGATTCTACAAAAAGAGAAACTTGGAAAGACCCGAATGTAGAAAAGCCAAAAGGTAAAGTTGATACAAGTTTGCAAATGGGTAATACACCTAAAACTTTTGTAAATATCAATGAACACGGTGCTTTAAAATATACCGATGCTGAGGCTTTAAAATTTAATGCAATGGTAAAAGTTTTGAGTATTGTATTGAGAGAGGAATTGAGAGAAGAAAAAGGTGGCGTTTATGGCGTAAGTGTTCAAGGTGTTGTAAGTAAAATTCCGAAAGAAAAATTTGCGATTAATATTTCTTTTAATGCAGATCCACCAAAAGCTCAAGAATTGATAAAAGCTACGTATGATGAAATTGATGATTTTGTAAAAAATGGCACAACTTTAGAAAAGTTGAATAAAGTAAAAGAAACTTATAAGCGAGAATTTGAAACAGATCAAAAAGAAAATGATTATTGGATTGGAAAAATGGTTTATGCTGATAAATATAATTGGGATATACATAAATTAAATCAATATTTACAAGCTATCGACACATTGAGTTTAGAAGATATAAAACAAGCAGCAACTAAGTATTTAACAACAGATGATGTGATTCAGGTTACACTTTCGCCAGTTCAATAAAGTAATTTATTAACTAGGTAATTAAATAAAATCCTATTTGAAGCCTCACATTTTTGTGAGGCTTTTTTATGCGAGATAAACTATTGCCTAGTTTTTAATCTAAAAATTTAATATATTTTTCTATATTTGAGGGAGGAGAGTAATTTCAATTTATAAATACTCATAGCTTAATTTAATTAGAAAATATTAGAATGAAAATTACAAAAATATTGATTGCCAATCGTGGAGAAATTGCATTGAGAGTCATAAGAGCAGCAAAAGAATTGGGGATAAAAACAGTAGCAGTTTATTCTACAGCTGATAAAGAAAGTTTGCATGTCAAAAATGCAGATGAATCATTTTGTATTGGTGCTCCACAAAGTAAATTATCTTATTTAAATCAAGATGCTATTATTCAAGCAGCGATTTTATCCAAGGCAGATGCGATTCATCCGGGTTATGGTTTTTTAGCCGAAAATGAAGGTTTTGCTCGTAAGTGTGCTGAAAATAATATCAAATTTATAGGCCCAACACCCGAACAAATTGCATCGATGGGCGATAAAATTACAGCAAAAGAAACCATGATTAAAGCTAAAGTTCCAGTAGTTCCAGGTTCTGAAGGCTTAATTACAGATGTGAAAAAGGGTATTCAATTAGCTAAGAAAGTTGGTTATCCTATTATTCTAAAAGCAACTGCTGGCGGAGGTGGAAAAGGTATGCGTATTGTTTGGGAAGAATCAGAATTTGAACACAATATGCAACAAGCGAGAGTGGAAGCTGGAGCATCTTTTGGAAACGATGGCGTTTATTTAGAAAAATATATTGAAGAACCAAGACATATAGAAGTGCAAGTTGCTGGCGACCAATTTGGCAATGCTTGTCACATGAGCGAAAGAGATTGTTCTATTCAAAGAAGACATCAGAAATTGGTGGAGGAAAGCCCATCACCATTTGTAGATGATAAATTGCGAGAACAATTAGGAGTGGCTGCGGTTAATGCAGTAAAAGCAATACGATATGAAGGCGTTGGAACAATAGAATTTTTAGTAGATAAGCACAAAAATTTCTATTTTATGGAAATGAATACGCGTATTCAAGTAGAACATCCTGTTACTGAAGAAGTAACAAATTTAGATTTGATTCGATTGCAAATTTTAATTGTAGCAGGCGAAAAAATTGAACAGAGTGTCTATGCTCCAAGTGGACATGCCATTGAATGTAGAATTAATGCGGAGAATCCTTTAGATAATTTTAAACCATCAGCTGGAAAAATTATTAATTATATTCCAAGTGGAGGTATTGGCGTTCGCATTGATACACATGTTTATTCAGGATATAGCATTCCGCCATTTTATGATTCTATGATTGCTAAGTTGATTGTAAAAGCACCCAATCGCCAACAAGCGATTGAAAAAATGAAACGTGCGTTAGCTGAAATGAAAATTGAAGGTATTCACACCACGATTCCTTTTCATCAAAAATTGATGAATAATAAGGATTTTGTTGCAGGAAATTTTACCACTAAATTTTTAGAAGAACATACTTTCGATTATGAAGATGATGTTTAGTATTTGATTTTTTTATTTAATTTTTTTAACCTTATAAACTGTTTTTTTTACTTAGCTTAGTTACTTAATTATACCCGATTTATGAAAAGATTTTTTGTACTCCTATTCAGTTTGTTTTTAAGTTTGTCGATTCTTGCAAAAGAAAATACGCCTAGCACTACATCGAATAATAAATACTTTGATATGGCCAAAAATATTGAGCTATTTACCAATGTATATAAAGAATTAAACAACTCGTATGTTGATGATATTGATCCAAATACATTGATGACCAATGGCATCAATAAAATGTTGGAAAATTTAGATCCATTTACTAATTATATTACTGGAGCAGATATTGATGAGTACCAAATGCAAACTACTGGAAAATATGGTGGAATTGGTGCCAGAATTGGTCGTATCAATAATGAGGTGATGATTACAGAACCTTATGAAGGGTTTCCTGCTCAAAAAAATGGATTAGAACCTGGTGATGTTATTATTGAAATTGATGGAAAAGTTTGTAAAGATTATAATTCATCAGATGTAAGTGAGCTTTTGAAAGGCGAACCTGGTACAAGTTTGACTGTTAAAGTAAGAAAAGCTATAAGTAATGAAATTAAGACTTACACATTCAATAGAGAAGAAATTAAGATAAATAGCGTTGCTTATTCTGGAATGTTGGATAATAATATTGGTTATATAAAGTTGATTTCATTTACAGAAAATGCATCAAAAGAAGTACAAGATGCATTGTTGAATTTAAAGAAAAATCCAAATTTGAAAGGTGTGGTCTTTGATTTAAGAGGTAATGGTGGCGGACTTTTAATGGAGGCGGTAAATATTTGCAATGCCTTTATTGATAAAGGAAATATTGTGGTAAGTACAAAAGGAAAAGTACCTGAAAATAATTATGATTATACCACTCAAAATTCACCAGTTGATTTACAGATTCCATTGGCTATTTTGATAGATGAAAATAGTGCTTCAGCATCTGAAATTGTTTCAGGTTCTATCCAAGATTTAGATAGAGGCGTTGTTATTGGACAAAATTCTTATGGTAAAGGTTTAGTACAGGTTACGAAGCCCGTAGGTTATAAATCAAAATTAAAATTGACAATTTCTAAATATTATATTCCAAGTGGCAGATGTATTCAACGTATAGATTATAGTCATCGTGATGAAAATGGAAAAGCTAGTGCCTTGCCTGATTCATTGCGAAGTGTTTTTAAAACTAAAAATGGTAGATTGGTCAAAGATGGTGCAGGTATTGAACCAGATATTAAAACTGAAGAACAAGTAATGTCGCCTATTACGATTGCTTTATATGTGAATAATCTGATTTTTGATTATGCTACTCAATATAAATATGACCATAAAGTTTTAAGAGATAGTACAAAATTCAGTATGAATGAAGAAGAGTACAAGCAATTCGTGAAGTTTCTAGAAGGTAAAAAATATGATTATACTTCAAAAACTGAAGAAACATTAGATAAATTGAATGATTTAATTAAAGATGAAAATTATTCTGCTGAAATTAAAAGTACATTAGGTTTGTTACACGATAAAATTGATGCAGATAAGAAACAAGATGTTTTTAAATATGAGCAACAAATCAAAAAGTTATTGGAAGATGAAATCGTTGCTCGTTACTATTTTGAAAAAGGTAGAATTGCAAATAGTTTAATCAATGACAATGATGTTGCTAAAGCAAAAGAAATTTTATTAAACTACATTCAATACAAAGAAATTTTATCTGCTAAGAAATAATGTCTGTAAATATTATTTGTATTGATACTGCTTTGAGTACTTGTTCAGTTGCGCTTGCAAATGGTACAAATTTGTTGGGTTATAGTGAATGTTTATTACCCAATACTGCTTCAGAACAAATTAATGAGTTAATAAATGAGGCATTAAGTCAAGCAAATTTGAAGTTGAGTGATATGCAAGCCATTGCAATAAGTAATGGGCCAGGTTCTTATACAGGTTTAAGGATTGGTGCAGCTGTTGCAAAAGGTATTGCTTATGCATTAAACATTCCAATTATAGCACTGCCAACCTTAGCAATTATGACAAATAAAGCAATAATTAGTGAAAATATTTCAGACTTTTTGGTAGTTCCAAATATCGATGCTCGACGTGATGAGGTTTACTTTGCTGTTTATAATTCCAAATTAGAAGAATTATATAAAGCACAGCCATGTATTTTAGATGATGATTTTTTAAGTTTTTTTGAAAATGGAAATCAATACTTTTTTATTGGAAATGCTTCTGAAAAGATTCATATTTATTTGCAACAAAAGTTACTAAATCATAAATTTATTTTTCATCAAGATTTTGAATATACTGCAAAAGATATGATAGAATTAGCAAATCACTATTTTCAACTAACTAATTTTGTTGATGTTGCGTATTTTGAACCAAGCTATACAAAGCCCTTTTATTCTACAAAAAAGTGATTTAAGGCATATTATTTTCTTTGATTATTTAATGTTTGATAAATTTATTTGTTATTAATAGCATTTATTTACTATATTTGTTGTATTAATTATTCTTTTTATATTAAATTTTATGGAAAAATTAGAGCTAAACTCAGACCAAATCCAAAAGGCTGCTGAGTTGCTAAAAGCAGTAGCGCACCCTTTAAGACTAAAAATTGTAAAGTTAATCAACGAAAAGGGTGAAGTAAACGTAAATGTGATTTATAACACATTGAAAATTGAACAATCTATTACTTCACAACATTTAAAAATGTTAAGAGGCGTAGAAGCAGTGGACACAAGGAGAGATGGAAAAAAAATCTATTACACCTTGAATGCTGAGCGATTTAATATCCTTAGTAGAGCTGTTGCAGTTGTCGATGAATATAAATCAAAAGCACCTGCTAAGAAAAAAGCAACAAAGTAATCTAATTGGCGTTTATTGTAGTTAAAACCTACAATAAACGCCCAAAGGGAGTTTCTGTTTTTGTTGAGATGGAATATAGATTTCACCTATTTCCATATTGGATATTTTTACGCCATTTTTATCCAAATTACTCTGAACTAAATTTTCTACAATTAATGACGAAAAGCCCAAAGAATATACATTTAAAACCATAAATTGGTGTTTCTCATCAAGTAATTTTATGACATCAAACAAAAGTTCATTTATTTGATTTTCTAATTTCCAACTTTCTCCATTTGGTCCATGTCCAAAAGCAGGTGGATCTAAAATAATACCTTGATATTTTTTTCCTCTCTTTACTTCTCTTTTTACAAATTTTAAAGCATCTTCAACGACCCAACGAATGTTGTCAAGATTAGAGCTTTCCATATTTCTATTTGCCCAACTTACCACTTGTTTGATGGCATCTACGTGCCAAACATCAGCACCTGCAGTGCGTGCAGCCAAACTTGCTCCACCAGTGTATGCAAATAAGTTTAGTACATTACAAGTATTGTTTTGTTGTATAATTTGTTTGCTTCTATCATAAATAAAATCCCAATTCACACACTGCTCAGGAAATACACCAACATGTTTGAATTTTGTCAATGCCAAATTAAATTGAATTGATTTTTTATCTCTAAATTGATATTTAATATTCCAATTATCAGGCATGGTTTTTAGTTTTTGCCATTCTCCAGAGGAACTTGATTTAGATACGAAACTTACATGAGCAAGTTTTTTCCATTCATCTATATTTAATTTTGAATCCCATACAGCTTGTGGTTCTGGTCGGATAGTGATGTATTGTCCAAATCTTTCTAGTTTTTGAAAATTACCACAGTCTATAAGTTCATAATCTGGAAAGTTTTGTAAGGCAAGTGTATGTATATTCATAAAGGAATTTTGTATTTAATTTTTATTTCTAAATATTACGGCTCCAATAAAATTTCCAATATTACATAATATGATATTGGAAAGGAAAGTAGAAAGCAACAGATAGGGAATGGTCATATACTTTTTTGAAAGTTCCTTCATTGCCTCCATTTTCTCTGGTTCCATACTATAATTTTGCAGTTCTTTTTCAGCCATATCAAATATTTTTTGATAATAATTTACATCAATATATTTGACATAGATTACGGTAAATATAGAAATGAAAAATATATATACTAATGAAGTAACAAAACCATGCAGCAATATATCACCCATATTGCTTTCATCATTAATAGATTGACTATATAGTTTTCCAAAAAAAATGAATAAGCCAACAATAATTGCAAATATAACCCAATCTATTGGATACTGCATTTCTATTCCAATAGCTAAAGTCACTACTTTCAGAATTATATAAATTAGAGCAGCACCAATAGCATTTTTAAAAATTAAATCTTTATTCATTACAATAAATTTTCTTCTATAAAATCTTTGGGATAATATGCTGCTTGATAAGCAGCTAATGTGTTTTGTAAAAGAGAAGCAACAGTCATTAAACCCACTCCGCCAGGAACAGGTGTAATATAACTACTTTTTTTAGAAACATTTTTAAAGTCCACATCGCCCACTAAATGATAACCTCTTTCACTATTATCATCTATTCTATTGATACCAACATCAATAATCACAACACCGTCTTTTACCATATCAGCCGTAATTAAATTTGGTTTACCAGTCGCTGCAATGATGATGTCTGCTTGTAAGGTATATGTCTTTAAATCTTTAGTATGGCTATGGCATAATGTAACAGTTGCATTACCAGCTTCTGATTTTTTGCCTAATAAAATACTAATTGGAGTGCCTACAATATTGCTTCTGCCTACAACAACACAATGTTTTCCTGAAGTTTGAATATTGTATCTTTTTAAAATCTCTACAATACCTTTAGGTGTTGCTGAAATAAAAGCAGGTAAGCCAATCATCATTTTCCCTAAGTTGATAGGATGAAAACCATCAACATCTTTTTCTGGAGTAATGCTTAATAAAACACGCTCTTCATTAATATGTTTTGGTAATGGTAGTTGAACAATAAAACCATCAATACTATTGTCATTGTTTAAGTTATTAATTTGAGCAATTAATTCATTTTCGGTTATATCTTTTTCCAAATGTAATAGGGTAGATTTAAAACCAACTTCCTTGCAAGATTTTATTTTATTATTGATATAGGTTTTGCTGGCAGTACTATCTCCGACTAAAATTGCTGCAAGATGTGGAACTCTTTTTTTCTGTAATTTAATAGCATCAACCGTTTGTTTGATTTCATCTTTGATAGATGCAGCAGTCTTCTTCCCATCTAATAATTGCATAGAGATAATTTTTTACAAAAATACGTAAGATAATTTTTGTATTTTAATTTTAGGTCGTAATATTACTAACATGAATAAAACTTATGTTATTGGCGTTTCTGGTGGAAGTGGAAGTGGAAAGACAACTTTTGTCAGAAATTTGAGAAAATTCTTTTCAGAAGATGAAGTTTGCTTGCTTAGTCAGGATAATTATTATAAAAAAAGAGAAGAACAAGTTGTAGATAAAAATAATCATCAAAATTTTGATTTACCTACTTCATTTAGAAAAGATGAATTTGAGAAAGATGTTAAGCGTTTACTCAATGGAGAGACTCTAGAATTAATGGAATATACTTTTAATAATGATCTTGCAACTGCTGAGAAAATTATCTACAAACCTGCAAAAGTATTGATTATAGAAGGACTTTTTGTCTATCATTTTAGAGAAATTGAAGCCTTAATGGATTTAAAATTATTTATTGATATTCCATCTTATTTGGAATTGACAAGAAGAATTGTGAGAGACCAAGCAGAACGAAATTATCCACTTGATGATGTGTTGTATCGTTATGAAAATCATGTTTATCCAGCATTTGAGAAGTATATATTTCCATATAAAGCAGATTGTGATATCGTTATTAATAATAAAACAAGAGAAAGTTTAGAACATTCTATCGAGATTTTGAAAAATCATATCAAAACAAAACTTTAGAAGTATTTTTTAGTAAATGCTAAAAAACTTTTTAGATATATTGGAGCAAATAACACAAAATGAAAAATTGGGATATATAATGAATGTATGCCAGATATATAATAGATGATTAATAACAGAACAGGAAGATAAATTTCATAAAATTCATTGAGTAATCTTTGATTCACATAATGAGCAAAATGCTTCCTGAAATGCTCTTTATTAATTAGAAAAATTGCGATACAATATATAATATACAAAGCAATAATAAATAGACCATTTTGTGGTAATTGATAGAGTAAGATGGTAAAAAGGATTATTTCTAAAGGTAGTATGCTATTATAAACGATTTTCATAGTTTGCTTTTTTCCAATGTTGGTAGCAAAAGTTTTTGTTTTGGTATTTTGGTCATTTTCAAAATCATCAATTTGATGGATAAGGATATTTCTAATGCCAATAATAAACAACCAGAGTAAAACTATCAGAATAAAATAGATCGAAAAGTTTTGTTTGGGTGTTTGGATTTTATAGAAAGTATATGCTGCCAAACTACATGGAATTACTTGTGCATATAAGCTATCACAAAGAATACCCCAAAATCCTTTTTCTTTCAAACGTAAAGGCGGAAACGCATAAATATAGAATAATATAAGTTCCAATAAAATAAGCAACGCACTAATTATATCAAAAGGAAAATATAGCCAAGGAATACCAGCTAAACACAAGAATAAAACGATCACGATAATTTTTTCTTTTTCATTCAATTGGATAAAAATATTTCGTTTGTTGTTCTTAATATCATCTTCCAAATCTTTATAATCATTTAAAATATAACCTAATCCAGCAATCCCAATTGACGTAATAACTGCAATAAAAAGATAAAATAATATTCCAATATTTATTTCTTGATAATTGTATATCACAATATAAATACCAATAAAAATTAAACTGAATTTGTATTGTACCTTGTCGTAAATTCTATGATAGATATTAGAAAGCATCTGTTTTCAAATGTACAAAAAAATAAAATTTGAATTTAGTATTTGACAAATCAATTCTTCTTAATCAAATGATATATATCAATTAAATAATGTTTTTAGAGTAATTAAATATTAAATAATCTAAAGAGGCTTTAGCATAAAAGATTAAAAATATAACTTTGTTACAAAATCTAACTTAGTTAAGTAAATGACTATTCAAACTAGAAGAGATAAAGAAAAAGTGGAAATGCGACAGCTTATTTTAGATGTTTCTAAAGCTATTGCAAGTGAAGATGGTTGGCAAAATCTAACGATAAGAAAGATTTGTCAAAAAATAAGTTATACTGCTCCAGTTATTTATCAATATTTTGAATCGAAAGAAGCTATTTTATTAGCCTTACAAGAAGATGGCTTTAATCAAATTAAACAACAATTTGAGTTAGTCGACGAACAACACAAAATAGCATCAAAGCGACTTTTTGAATATGCAATGGTGTGGTGGAATTTTACAAAAGCCAACCCTGAACTGTATCAAGTTATGTTTAGTTTACAAGGTGTTGTATGTAATCAGAATGGATGTCAAAGACTTGAAGAAATTTTGGAGATATATAAGTTAGCTTTTTCTAGTTTGAATGATGGTGCTTTGAAAAGCAAGCAAACGAATTTAGAATTTTGTGATAATTATATTGCTATTATTCACGGATATATCGACATCAAACTCATTGATAAAATTAAATCAAAAGATAGATATAATGATCAATCATATAAAAATGCATTAATGCGTTTTATTGATTCAATAAAAAATTAAAACGAAAAATTATTATTTAGATGAAAAAAGGGAAATTAATATTTGGCTTATCGATACTTGCAATTATTGCAATTTTAGCCTATGTGAAAATTGGTAAAAACAAGGAAGCTAAAGCAAAACAAGGTTCTTTGAGGGCAATGGGTGGTAAAATGCCAGCATTAGCAGTTGATGGATTTTTGGTTGAATATTCTAAGTTAGCAGATAACATCAGTGCCAATGGAAATGTTTTAGCTCAAGATGAGGTACAATTGCAACCTGAAGTTTCTGGAAGAGTTACATATCTAAATATTAAGGAAGGTGCTTTTGTAGCTAAAGGAACATTGTTGTTAAAAATAAATGATGCCGATTTACAAGCTCAAGTAGCCAAATTAAAAACTCAAGTTAAAATTGCTCAAACCAATTTTAATAGATTGGCTGAGTTGTTAAAAATAAAGGGCGTTTCTCAAGCTGAATATGATGCTGCTGAAAATACTTTGAATAATATTAAAGCAGATATGCAAATTTTACAGGCTCAAATTGATAAAACTGAATTAAGAGCACCATTTAGTGGAAAATTAGGGTTGCGGAATATTAGCTTAGGTGCAATGGTTTCTACAACGACAATTGTTACTTCTTTGCAAAATACCAGTCAATTGAAAATTGATGTGGCAGTGCCAGAGAAATACGCAAGCGTACTAAATTTAGGCGATGTAATGTCTTCCAAAATTGCTGGAATAAATGAGCCAGTATTAGCAAAAGTAGCTGCTATAGACCCAGTGGTTGATGAAATGACAAGAAACCTTAAAGTGCGTGCAGTTTTGTTGAGTCCTAATGCTAAAATTGTACCAGGTTCTTATGTAAAAGTTGATTTAAAATTAAAAGAAATTCCGAATAGTATTGTAATTCCAAGTGGTGCAATTATTCCAGATGATAAATCTACAAAAGTGGTAATTGTTGGCGATAGTAGTAAAGCTCAATTTGTAAATGTTGAAGTGGGTGTGCGTACTGAAAATTCAGTACAGATTTTATCTGGTTTAAAACTTGGAGATACTGTTTTGACTACAGGTTTATTACAAGTTAGACCAGGAATGGAAGTTAAAATTAGAAAAGCAGTTTCAAATTCAACTATCCAATAATTATAAGAATAAGCAAAGGAATTTATCTAAAATAAAAATTTAATATAAAATGGGTTTACCTACACTGAGTCTCCGCCGTCCAGTTTTTGCTGTTGTGATGAATATCGCTATTATTTTGTTTGGAATAATTGGATATACATTCTTAGGTGTGCGTGAGTATCCTGCTATCGATCCACCAGTAATTAATGTAAGAACTAACTATACAGGTGCAAATGCTGATATTATTGAATCGCAAATTACAGAACCACTCGAAAATGCTATCAATGGAGTACAAGGCATTAAAAATATTTCATCTTCAAGTAATCAAGGTTCTTCTAATATTACAGTAGAGTTTGAATTATCGGCCGATTTAGAAACGGCAGCAAATGATGTTCGTGATAAGGTTTCACAAGCCATTCGTTTGTTACCACAAGATATTGATGCAGCTCCTGTTGTTTCAAAAGCTGATGCGAACTCTGATGCAATCATTTCTATGACTATTCAGAGTGATGATAAAAATGTATTGGAACTTACGGATTATGCGACCAATGTTCTACAACAACGATTGCAAACTATACCTGGTGTTAGTACAATTCAAATTTGGGGACAAAAAAAATATGCGATGCGTTTGTGGTTTGACCCGCAAAAAATGTCAGCTTATGGCTTGACTGCAGTCGATATTCAAAATGCATTGAATAAAGAAAATGTGGAGTTGCCTTCAGGAAAATTACCTGGTGCAAATACTGAATTAACGGTCAATACTATTGGTAGAATTAATAAGCCAGAGGAATATGATAATATTATTATTAAAGATGTTGGAGGACAAACGGTAAGATTAAAAGATGTTGGCTATGCAGTATTAGGTGCAGAAAATTTTGAAACAAGTTTGAAAGAAGCTTCTGTATCAATGGTCGCTTTGGCTATTGTTCCACAACCAGGAGCAAACTATGTAGAGATTTCTGATGAGTTTTATAAAAGAATGGAGCAAATTAAAGATGAAGTTCCAAAAGATATTAAACTCAATATCGCTTTAGATAATACGGTATTTATTAAAAATTCAATTTCAGAAGTAAAGGAAACCTTAATTATTGCAATTGTTTTAGTAATCTTAATTGTATATATTTTCTTTAGAGATACAGTAATGGCTTTACGTCCATTATTTGATATTCCGGTATCCTTAATAGGTGCTTTTTTTATAATGTATGTTTTTGGGTTTACTATAAATGTATTGACTTTATTGGCAATTGTTTTGGCAACAGGTTTGGTGGTCGATGACGGTATTGTTGTAACAGAAAATATTTACAAAAAACTAGAGAAAGGAATGCCTAAAATGCAAGCAGCCATAGAAGGTTCTGAGGAAATTCTATTTGCTGTTTTAGCAACATCAATCACTTTAGCGATTGTATTCTTACCAATTGTATTTATGCAAGGTTTTGTGGGTAGTTTGTTTATGGAGTTTGGTGTTGTTGTTGCTGGTGCAGTTTTGATTTCTGCATTTGTATCACTTACACTTACGCCAGTTTTGAATGTTTGGTTAGGCGGGAAGGAACATAAAAATTCTTGGTTGTATGATAAGACAGAACCTTTTTTTAAAGGCTTAGATGATGGCTACAAAGAAATGTTAGAATCATTTATGAAAATACGTTGGATTGCTGTTGTGGTGATTGGTATTTGCTTTGCTATGATATATTTTATTAGTAAAAATCTACAATCAGAATTGGCACCAATGGAAGATAGAGGAGCTTTCAGAGTAATGGTTTCAGCTCCAGAGGGAACTTCTTATACCGCTATGCAAGATTATGTGGATAGAATGACGGATTTTGTTGTGGATTCTGTTCCTGAACAAAGTATTGTTTTAAGTGTTACGTCGCCTTCATTTGCTGGTTCAGGAGCAGCGAATAGTGCTTTTATGCGAGTGGCTTTAAAAGATAAAGATCAAAGAGTTAGAAGTCAGAATGATATCGCTCAATATTTGCAACGTAACTTTTCTCAATTTAATTTAGGTCGTGCTTTTGTTATTCAAGACCAAACGATTGCTGTAGGTTCTGGTAGATTTGGTATGCCAGTTCAATTTGTGATTAAAAATTTTGATTTCGAAAAGCTACAAAATATTATACCAAAATTTATGGACGAAGTAGCTAAAAGTCCTGTATTTGTTGGCTATGATGTGAATTTGAAATTTAATAAACCAGAAGTTGATATCATTATAGATAAAGATAAGGCATATAGCATGGGTGTTTCGGTACAAGATATTGCTCAAACATTACAGTTTTCTATGAGTGGTCGTCGTTTTAGTTATTTCCTAAAAGATGGTAAACAATATGAAGTAATTGGACAAGCTTTATATGATTTAAGAAATAAACCTGACAACCTGAAAGATATTTATGTTAGAAATAATTCAGGTGCTTTAATTTCGTTAGATAATATTATTACGGTACGTGAAATTGCAAAACCACCGCAATTATATCATTATGATAGATATAAATCAGCAACAGTTTCATCAGCTTTAGCACCAGGTTACACCATTGGTGATGGTATTGATGAAATGAATAAAATTGCCAAAAAATTATTAGATGATACCTACTCAACTGCATTATCTGGTTCTTCAAGAGATTTCGCAGAAAGTTCTTCTAATACAATGTATGCTTTAATTTTAGCATTAGTTTTAATTTATTTAGTATTAGCAGCACAATTTGAAAGTTTTGTAGATCCATTTATTATTATGATGACTGTTCCATTGGCTTTAGCAGGTGCATTATTATCATTATGGATTTTTGACCAAACCCTGAATATCTTTAGTCAGATTGGTATGATTATGCTTATCGGTCTGGTCACGAAGAACGGTATTTTAATTGTTGAATTTGCTAATCAATTAAGAGAACAAGGTATGAACAAGTTGGAAGCAATTATTCACGCATCACAAATGCGTTTAAGACCGATTTTGATGACCAGTTTTGCGATGGCATTAGGTGCAGTTCCAATTGCTGTGGCATTGGGTAAAGCAGCAACAAGTCGTGTATCTTTGGGTATTGTAATTATTGGAGGTATTGTATTTTCTTTAATTTTGACCTTATTTATTGTTCCAGCTATATACAGTTTTATGTCAAGAGAAAGAAAGGAAAATGAAGCCGATTTAGTCTTAAAAAATCAATCACATTAAAATATATAAGATGAAATTTTTTCATAAATTACTGATAAGTTTAATATTATTTGGTGCTTCATCAAGTTATGCACAAGAAGTAATGACACCTGAGGAAGCAGTGGCTTATGCTGTTTCTAAAAATTTTGATATTGTTTTGGCAAAAAATGATGCTGAAGTAGCAAAGGTTTTAAATAATAAAGCATCTGCAGGAATGTTGCCTAAAATTAATCTAAATACTGGAGATGTTTTTAATCTGAACAATTTAAATCAAAAATTTGCTAGTGGACAAAATGTGAAACAAAATTGGGTAGCAGTAAATTCGCTAAATGCTGGTGTTTCAATGGATTGGACAATCTTTGATGGTATGAAAATGTTTGCTACAAAGGATAGATTAGCCGCTTTACAGTCATTGGGTGAAATTCAATTGAAAAACCAAATTCAAGACGTGGCTGCTCAAACTTTAAATGCATATTATAATATTGTTCGTCAAAAACAACAAATTAAAGCCGCTAAAGAACTAATTGGCATCTCCGAAGAGCGTGTCAATTTATCACAAAAAAAATTAGATGTAGGCTATAGTGATAAAACGCCATTACTACAAGCAAAAGTTGATTTATCTACACAGCAAATTAATATATTAAAGCAAGAAACACTTTTAGAACAAGCTAAAATTAATTTGAATCAAATTATTGGAAGAAATGCTGATGAACCTTTTGATGTGATTGATAATATCGAAGTAAATTATCAACCTAATTTGCAAACTATCAGAGATACTACAACTTCTACTAATTATTTATTAGCTGCTGCAAAAAAGAATATTGAAATTGCTCAATTTCAACGTAAGGAAATCAATGCACAGCGATTGCCTCAAATTAACTTTACTTCAGGCTATAATTTTGTACAAAATAATAATAAAGCAGGTTTTCAATTGTTTAACCGTGTTTATGGTCCATCAGTTGGCGTGAGTGCAAAAATTCCAATTTTTAATGGCGGAATGGTCAAAAAAGATTTACAAGCAGCAAGTATTAATATCGCCAAACAACAAATTCAATACGATAAATTAAAACATGATATTGATGCGGGAATTGTTAAAGCTTATAAAGATTTTGAATTGTCAGAAAAAATGCTGCAATTGAATGAAGAAAATGTCCAAATTGCTGCCGAAAACGTGCAAATTACGATGGAAAGGTATCGTTTAAATCAATCTACATCTTTAGATATTAAACAAGCTCAAAGTAGTTATGAAGATGCTTTGTATAATGTTATTTTAGCAAGATATAATTCTAAAGTTGCTGAAATTGAGCTTAAACGTATCATAAACAATCTTTTAGATTAATTTATCGCCAACCGATCTTTATTTGTTAGACTTATCTTTATTAAGACTTAACAGTAATAAAATGCTTTTATTTGGAATAAATCTAAATAAAGTTTGTTATAGACGTATTTTTAAACTACCTTTGTACTAAATATTAGGTATCCCTATTAACCCATTTTTAGTATGAGCAACACACAAGATGATATATTAGAAGAAGTAGTAAATGCCGATTATAAATATGGTTTTGTTACAGATATAGAGCAAGAATTTGCACCAAAAGGACTTTCTGAAGATATCGTTCGTTTTATTTCAGCCAAAAAGGAAGAACCTGAATGGATGTTGGAATGGCGATTGAAAGCTTTTAGAGAATGGCAAAAAATGACAGAACCACATTGGGCAAATGTACATTTTCCAAAAGTAGATTTTCAAGAAATTATTTATTATGCAGCACCTAAAGTTAAACCTCAATTAGATTCTTTAGACCAAGTAGATCCCGAAATTCTTAAAACATTTGAAAAATTAGGTATTTCTTTAGATGAACAAAAACGGTTGTCTGGTGTTGCAATGGATGTTGTTTTTGATTCAGTTTCCGTAAAAACAACTTTTCAAGAAACACTTAAAGAAAAAGGAATTATTTTCTGTTCTATGAGTGATGCCATTAAAAATCACGGCGAATTAGTAAAAAAATATATAGGTACAGTTGTTCCACAAAAAGATAATTTTTATGCAGCTTTAAATAGTGCTGTTTTTAGTGATGGTTCATTCTGTTATATTCCAAAAGGTGTTAGATGTCCAATGGAATTAAGTACCTATTTCAGAATAAATTCAGCTGGTTCTGGTCAGTTTGAGCGTACACTTTTAATTGCTGATGAAGGTGCTTATGTTTCTTATTTAGAAGGCTGTACCGCTCCACAAAGAGATGAAAACCAATTGCACGCAGCAGTTGTTGAATTAATTGCTTTTGATAATGCTGAAATTAAATATTCAACCGTACAAAATTGGTATCCAGGGAATAAAGATGGCGTTGGTGGCGTTTATAACTTCGTTACTAAACGTGGCATGTGCAAAGGTAATAGTAGCAAGATTTCTTGGACACAAGTGGAAACTGGCTCAGCTATAACTTGGAAATATCCAAGTTGTATTTTGGCTGGCGACAATAGTATTGGCGAGTTTTATTCTGTTGCAGTTACTAATGGTTTCCAACAAGCTGATACGGGTACTAAAATGATTCATATCGGAAAAAATACTAAAAGCCGTATCGTTTCTAAGGGAATTAGTGCTGGGAAATCTCAAAATTCTTATCGTGGGTTAGTAAAGATTCATAAAAAAGCAGAAGGTTCAAGAAATTTTTCTCAATGTGATTCTTTGTTGATGGGTGACCAATGTGGAGCACACACTTTTCCATATTTAGAAGTAAGTAATAAAACGGCAAAAGTGGAACACGAAGCAACAACTTCTAAAATTGGCGAAGATATGTTGTTTTATTTCCAACAAAGAGGAATTGATGAGGAAACAGCTGTTGCAATGATTGTAAACGGATTTTGTAAAGAAGTAATGGATCATTTACCAATGGAATTTGCTGTGGAGGCTAAAAAATTATTAGAAGTAAGTTTAGAAGGTAGTGTTGGGTAATTTTTTAGTATCAAGTATCAAGTAATAAGTATCAAGTAATAAGTATTAAGAGAATAAATTAGATTATTGAAATTAAATACGGTAAGCTATAAAAAGTGAACTGCGAATCAAAATAGACAAATATGTTACAAATAAAAAATTTACATGTATCGATAGATGGAAGAGAAATTTTAAAAGGCTTTTCCTTAGAAATTAATAAAGGTGAAATCCATGCCATCATGGGACCAAATGGAACAGGAAAATCTACTTTGGGTAACGTATTGGCTGGAAAAGATGGTTACGAAATTACTTCTGGAGAGATTCTTTTTAATGGCGAAAATTTATTAGAATTAGAAGCACATGAAAGAGCTCAAAAAGGTTTATTTTTAGCATTTCAATACCCAGTTGAAATTCCTGGAGTTAGTAATGCGAACTTCTTAAAAGCTGCGGTAAATGAACAGCGAAAAGCTATGGGTTTAGAGCCAATTGCACCGGGAGAGTTTTTGAAAATGATGCGTGAAAAAATGGAATTGGTAGAAATGAAAAAGGATTTTATTTCTCGTTCCGTGAATCAAGGATTTTCTGGTGGTGAAAAGAAGAGAAATGAAATTTTCCAAATGGCGATGCTGAATCCACAATTGGCAATTTTAGACGAAACTGATTCTGGTTTAGATATCGATGCTTTGAGAATTGTAGCGAATGGTGTCAATAAGCTGCACACGCCTGAAAATGCTTTTATTGTTATTACACACTATCAACGTTTGTTGGATTATATCGTGCCTGATTTTGTTCATGTAATGTTTGATGGCAAAATTGTAAAAACTGGAGATAAAAATTTAGCCTTAGAATTAGAAGCGAAAGGTTATGAGCAATTTGAATTAGCTTAATCATTGAATATAATTCGACGATTTGAATTTAATCTATAATGATTTCAAATTTTAAAAATGAGTTTAGAAATATTAAAAAACATACAATTAAAAGATAAAAATCAACAGCAATCATTGGAGAATGCTATCAGTATTGGTTCGCCATCAATGAAGCACGAAGAATGGAAATATACTTATTATAATAAAATTTTCCAAAATCCTTTTGAAGTTAATATTGATACCAAAAACGAAAACCAAAAAATTGATGCTGAATTAGTGCCTTTACTTCAAGAAGAAAAGTATAAATTGGTATTTGTTGATGGACAATTTATAGCGGAATTGTCTTACTTTCCTCAATCTCAGAAATTTTCATTTTGGAACAATAATAATGTAACAGAATCTGACTCAAAAGACTTTTTGCTAGAGCTAAATAATGCATTAGTTTCAGATGGTGTATTTGTTGAAATTCAAGATGGATTTATTGAGGAGGAAAATATTGGAATTTATTATATTGCAACTAAGCCCAATCAAATATTTAATCTTAAAAATAAAGTAAAAATTGGTAAAAATGTTCAAGTGAAATTCTCTGAATACTTTATCAATCCAAATAATATTTCAACTTATTATAATACAGTAAGTCAAATTGATATAGATAAAAATTCAATTGTTGTTTGGGATAAAATTCAAGATGGTGGAGAATTATATTATTTGACAGATAATACATTTGTTAAACAAGAAAAATCATCTGTTTTTACAATTAATACAATTACAGTTTCAGGAAATATAGTACGAAATAATTTAGTGATTGATGTGAACGGAGAATATGCCGAAAACCACATGAATGGTTTGTACTTATTGCACGGACAAGCACATTGTGATAATAGAACTTTGGTGCGACACAATGAACCCAATACCAATAGCAATGAATTGTATAAAGGTATTTTGGCTGACCATGCAACAGGTGTGTTTAATGGTAAAATTATTGTGGATCAGAAAGCACAAAAAACAAA
Source organism: Chitinophagales bacterium (assembly GCA_020636545.1). Classification (GTDB taxonomy): domain Bacteria; phylum Bacteroidota; class Bacteroidia; order Chitinophagales; family JADIYW01; genus JADJSS01. Next base: position 65,570 of record JACJXS010000014.1, on the reverse strand, counting down.
TGCATTTCAAAGTAACAGAAATTTACTTTTAAGTAATGATGCTAATATTTACACTAAACCACAATTAGAAATTTTTGCTGATGATGTAAAATGTTCACATGGTGCAACATCTTCACAAATTGAAGATAGTGAGTTGTTTTATTTACAAGCAAGAGGAATCGGAAAAGAAATGTCAAGAAGTTTACTAACATTAGCATTTGCTGGTGAGGTATTAGATAAACTTTCTGATAGAAATAAACAATTTGTTGAAGATAAAATATTTACTACCTTAGGTATAAATATATAAATATGAGAGCAAAACAAATTCAACAATTATTAAAATCTCAAGAAAAAGATATTCAATCTTTACATGATATTGTCATGAAATCTATCGAAGAAGAAGATTTGATTATGATGAATCTGAAAAATAAGTCTGTTGAACAATTAAGTCGAGCACAACAATTGACCGATTCTATTGCAAAATTTGGTGGGAGTTGGACTTTTATTATCTCCTTTTGTTTTATACTTTTTGTGTGGATATTATTCAATGTTTTGGCTATTACTAAATATAGATTTGATCCTTATCCTTTTATTTTAATGAATTTAGTTTTGTCCTGTTTGGCTGCACTTCAAGCACCTATTATAATGATGAGTCAAAATAGAATGGAAGAGAAAGACCGACAACGTGCAGAAAATGATTATATTATTAATCTAAAATCTGAATTGGAAATTAGAAGTTTGCATCAAAAGATTGACTTGTTGTTAGAAAATGAAATAAAATTATTATTTGAATCCCAAGCTCAACAATTGGATTTGTTGAATAGTTTGAGAAAGGAATTCATAGTTAGAAAAGAAAATAAGTAATGTTAGATATTCAAAAAATTAGAGCTGATTTTCCTATACTTTCTGAAAAAATTCGTGGAAAGCAATTGGTATATTTAGATAATGGAGCATCTACTCAAAAACCAAAAGTTTTAATTGAAGCAGAGCAATATTTTTATGAACATCAATATGCTAATATTCATAGAGGTGTACATTATTTATCGCAAATTGGAACTGACCTTTACGAAGCATCACGAAAAACTGTACAGCAATTTATTAATGCCAAACATGACCATGAAATTATTTTTACCAAAGGCACAACTAATTCTATTAATCTTGTAGCTTATACTTTTGGACGTAAATTTATTCAAGCAAGAGATGAGATTGTGGTTACAGAAATGGAACATCATTCTAATATCGTTCCGTGGCAAATACTTTGCGAAGAAAAAGGCTGTATTTTAAAAGTTATTCCATTACAAAAAGATGGTACAATTTTATTGGAAGATGCTGCACGTTTAATAACTTCTAAGACTAAATTAGTATCAGTTGTATATGTTTCTAATGCTTTAGGTACCATAAATCCTATTCAAGAATTAATTGCTTTAGCACATAGTAAGGGTGCTAAAATTATGATAGATGCGGCACAGGCTATACAACATATTCCGATAGATGTACAAGCCTTAGATTGTGATTTATTGGCATTTTCTGCGCATAAATTGTATGGTCCAACAGGTGTAGGTATTTTATATGGAAAAGAAGATATTCTAAATGCAATGCCACCATTTGAAGGTGGAGGCGATATGATAGAAAATGTATCTTTTGCCAAAACAACTTTTAATGCATTGCCTTTTAAGTTTGAAGCAGGAACACCACATATTTCGGGATGTATTTCTATGAGTGTAGCCATTAAATATATACAAGATTTAGGCTTGCAAAAGATTATGGAGTATGAACATAGTTTGCTTGAATATGCGACAGAAAGATTAAATGCCATCAATGGATTGACTATTTATGGAACAGCAAAAGATAAATCATCTGTAATTTCATTTTTATTAGAAGGCATTCATCCTTATGATGTAGGTGTTTTATTAGACAATCAAGGAATTGCAATAAGAACAGGGCATCATTGTGCACAACCTGTGATGGAATATTTTAATATTCCTGGAACTTGTAGAGCGTCTTTTGCATTGTATAATACCAAAGAAGAAGTAGATGTATTAGTTGAAGGAATTTTGAGAGCTAAAAAAATGTTGAGTTAATAGATTATGGCAACGATAAACGATATTCAAGACGAAATTATTGAAGATTTTTCTATCTATGAAGATTGGACGGATAAGTATGAATATTTAATTGATTTTGGAAAGTCATTATCAATATTAGATGAAAAATATAAGACAGAAGAAACAAGAATTAATGGTTGTCAGAGTAAAGTATGGTTGTATGCTGAAAAACAAGCGGATAAAGTTGTTTTTTTTGCAGATAGTGATGCTATTATTACAAAAGGTATAGTTGGATTGTTGGTAAAAGTTTTGAGTGGCCACACACCTGAAGAAATAGCTGAAAGTGATTTATATTTTATAGATAAAATTGGCTTGAAAGAACATTTGTCTCCTACACGTGCGAATGGATTGGTGAGTATGATAAAAAAAATAAAAACTTATGGTGTCGCATTCCAAGCAATAAACTAAAATGATAGTAGAAAAAATGAATAAAACATTTATAGAAGTAAAAAACGATGTAATAGAATTATTACACGAAATTTATGACCCAGAAATACCTGTAAATATTTTTGATTTAGGTTTGGTGTACGAAGCTGAAGTAGATATGGAAAATAATGTGCATATTGTAATGACATTAACATCACCCAATTGTCCAGTTGCTGAAAGTTTACCCAAAGAAGTAGAAGATAAAATAAAGGAAATTGACGGTGTAAATAATGTAAAAGTAGAAGTAACCTTTGAACCACCTTGGGATCAAGATATGATGACTGAGGAAGCAAAATTAGAATTAGGATTTTTATAGTGTGAGAACTATTATTTTTAAATATTTTCAAATACAATTATTTCATTATTAAATTAAAACAAATATGTATCCAAAACAAATGACCGACCCAATGGAAGCAGAATTAACACAAAATGGCTTCCAAGCGTTAAAATCAGCAGATGAAGTTACCGAAGCATTATCATCAAAAGAAGGTACTACTTTGTTAGTTATCAATTCTGTATGTGGATGTGCTGCCGCAAATGCACGCCCTGCTGCAATTGTATCTTCTAAAAACGAGAAGCACCCAACCAAATTAGTTACAGTTTTTGCAGGTGTAGATAGTGAAGCTGTTGCAAAAGCAAGAGAATTTACAATGCCATATCCACCGAGTTCTCCAAGTATGGCATTGTTTAAAGACGGCAACTTAGTACACTTTTTAGAAAGACATGATATTGAAGGTTATACTGCACAAGCAGTAGCTCAAAAATTAGTGAATGCTTATAATCAATTTTGCTAAGCAATTGAGATTTTGTAAACGTTCAAGATTGCTGAACTAAAATTTAACGGCTGGTATATTCCAGCCGTTTTTTTTATATTATGCGTCTTTCCGTCTAGTGCTAATTCCAAATGGAAGATATAAAGGACAAAAACTAATAAACGATGTTATTATAAAAATAACAGCTAATACACCTAAAATGGTTGCAGCAATACCAGGAATCAAACCTAAAAAATACAACAATGCAATAACTATTGCAACTGAAAATCTAATTATTCTATCTGTTTTTCCTATGTTCTTTTTCATATAAGTCTTTTAATACAAACAATTAGATTATGGAAATGTTTAAAGATGCTGTTGAATTTAATTTCTCTGGAAGCATTTTATCTATAATATTTATACGTTTTCTTAAGTATATTATCAATTCAAATTCAAAAAATATTTTAGAAAAACTTATAATTTTAACAGCCTCTTTCTTTTAAATCGTGTAATAAATAGGCAATAAAAGCTCGTGCATTGAATTTTTTCTCTCCAATACCTTGAGCAAAACCTATCATGTCGCCATGGCTTACACTTGGTGCATCTTCAGTTGCAATCAAACCTTTGTAATTTTGCCATTTTGCAGATTCAACACCAACTAATCCATCGTTTTTACCATCATAGGGTTTAAGAATTCCAGCTAATGTTCGCCACATTGTTCCAGGATAATCTTTATTGATATGACCTGCATAACTTTGGCAATAAATACTATCTATATCAGGTACTTCAGCATTGAATTTTTTTAATTGTTGAGTTGAAACTTGCAATACAGCTCGAAAACTATCAGGCTGACTATCGCCTAATATTTTAGCATAAATATTGGTAAGTTGTGCCATAGCAAAATTGGGAATTGGAATTTTACCTAAAACAATATCTGCCAAGTGTGCTCCTTGATGTGGTGTTCCAAGTGTTGTAATACTTGCAATTTGTCCATGGATACCCAATTTTCCCGCAACATATCGAGCTTCCAAACCACCTTTAGAATGTCCAATAATATTTATTTTATCCTTTTTTGTAGCTTCTAAAATATCTAATATTCTATACTTTAAACGTATGGCATTATCGGGAATACTTAGGAATGCATGTTGTTTTGCTAAATAAACATCAGCACCGTGTAATTTCAAATATTCAGGCACTTTACCCCAATAGTTGGTTACTTTATTTTGGTCTTGAAAACCTAAGCCACTTACTAAGATTGTTGGATATTGCGTATTACAATAAGCAAGTTTTTCAAAAGGAGCTAAGTTCGTTACAGTGTCAAAGTTCAACATAATGAGAGCAAGTATAATCAAATTATTTACTTTGTCTATACTATTTTTATACCACTTAATAAATATTTAATATCCTTATGCTTGTAAAAAACGAAAAAAATGATTTGTTTTGTTCTATGATTATGAATTTTGTATATGGTTATTACTTTTACTTTACTTCTAAGTAAGGGATTGTAATGCTGTATTCAATAGATAAATTATAGTCCCGAGTTTTCGGGACTTTTTTTTTGAAAAAATTAGAGTAAAATGAAAACAAAAATTGCAATACAAGGTTTTAAAGCATCTTTTCATGAGATTGCAGCGATAAAGTTCTTCGGAGAAGAAATTGAAACTGTAGAATGTGGTTCTTTTACTAAGCTTTTTGATGTTATGGCAAATCAACAAGCCGATTTTGCTGTCTGTGCTATTGAAAATTCATTAGCTGGTTCATTATTAAATAACTATGCCAATATCGGTAATTCTAATTTAGAAATCATTGGTGAAGTTTATTTAAGAATTGGAATGAATTTAATGGCTTTAGAAGGTCAAAAAATTGAAGATTTAGAAGAAGTACATTCGCATCCAATTGCTTTATTGCAGTGTCGTAATTTTTTCAGAAATTATCCAAATATCCAAATAGTAGAATCTTCAGATACAGCATTAAGTGCTGAAGAAATTTATAAAAATCAAATCAAAAAACGTGGAGCTGTTGCAAGTAAACGAGCTGCAAAAATAAATCATTTAGAGATTTTGGCAGAAGATATTCACGATAATAAACGAAATTTTACTCGCTTTTTAATTCTGGAAGATAAATCAAAAGTCAATAGTAGAAGTGAATTTATAAATAAAGCATCTATTTCATTTAGAGCATTTCATACACCTGGAAGTTTGGCTAAAATATTGACTGTTATTGGTGAACATCAAATCAATCTAACTAAAATCCAATCACTACCAGTCATCGGTGAAGAATGGCAATATTATATGTATGCTGATTTAGAATTTGAAGATAAAAATGCCTATCAAACCATGAAAAAACAGATTGAGCCATTATGTAAAGAATTGAAGATTTTGGGTGAATATGAAAGAGGAAAGAAAATTATTGTTTCAGAATAAAAGTAGATAAAAGATTTTTATGATTATAGAACCTGCAAATAAATTAGCTCATATTAATGAGTATTATTTTTCAGCAAAATTGAAAGAAATAGCTCAATTGAGAGCACAAGGAAAATCAATTATAAATTTAGGTATTGGTAATCCAGATATGCCACCATCTGAGGCTACAATTAATGCATTGGTGGAAACAGCAAAACAACCCAATACGCACGGATACCAAAGTTATATTGGCACACCAGAGTTAAGACAAGGATTGGCATCATTTTATCAAGCAACTTATAATGTAACTTTTAATTCAAATTCAGAGGTACTGCCATTGTTGGGTTCTAAAGAAGGAATTTCATTTATATCTAATGCATTTTTAAATCCAGGAGATAAAGTGCTAATTCCAAATCCTGGCTATCCAACTTATACTTCTGCAACTTATTTAGCAGGTGCCGAGCCTATTTTTTATGATTTAGATGAGCAAAATAATTGGTTGCCTAAACTAGATTCAATTGATGAAAAAATATTGAATGAAGCCAAATTAATGTGGGTGAATTATCCCAATATGCCTACTGGTTCGGAAGGCAATATTGCTTATTTTGAAAAATTAATTGCTTTTGCAAAAAAGTATAAAATATTAGTCTGTAATGATAATCCATACAGTTTGGTTTTGAATAATGAAAGACCAATGAGTATTTTTCATGCAGATGGTGCAAAGGAAGTTTGTATTGAATTAAATTCTTTGAGTAAATCACACAATCTAGCTGGTGCAAGAATTGGAATGATAGTTGGCGATAAAGCTTATATAGATACAATTTTAAAAGTAAAATCTAATGTGGATAGTGGTATGTATTTGCCAGTTCAGGCTGGAGCAATTGCTGCTTTGACGAATAACCAAGAATGGCATAATACAAGAAATGAAGTGTATAAAAAAAGAAGAACTATTGCTTATCAAATTTTAGATACTTTAAATTGTAGTTACACCAAAGAACAAGTAGGTATGTTTCTATGGGCAAAAATTGAGGATAAATATAATAATGTAGAAGACTTGACCGAAAGAATTTTACATGAGGCAGATGTATTTATTACACCTGGATTTATTTTTGGTACGAATGGTGCAAGGTATATCAGAATTTCTTTGTGTAGCACTGAAAATGATTTGCAAGAAGCACTGAAGAGAATTGAAAAATTATTCAATATTTAGAATTGAAGATATTTGAATTTTATAAAGAAAATTAAGAAATGAAAGTTGTTGTATTTGGAATGGGTTTAATTGGTGGTTCTGTTGCAAAAGACTTAAAAATTAGGAATTTTGCTACTGAAATAATTGGAGTGGGAAGAACAGATGCTACCAATCAAAAAGTCTTAGATTTAAAGTTAGTAGATAGAATTTTACCTAGAGATGAAGCTATTGAAATTGCTGATTTAATAGTACTTACAGTTCCTGTCAATGCATTGATTGATGAATTGTTATTTGTTTTGGATAGTATAAAAAGCCATCAAGTTGTAACGGATATGGGTTCTACGAAGGGTGCAATTGTAGATGCTGTACAAAATCATAAAAATAGAAGTAGATATGTGGCATCACATCCAATGGCTGGAACAGAAAACTCAGGACCAACTGCCGCTATCAATAATCTTTTTGATCATAAAGTTTGTATAATTTGTGACAAGGAAAAATCCGATAGCGATGCTGTAGAATTAGTGGAAAAAATGTATGAAGCACTTAAAATGAATTTGAAATATATGGACGCTCATCAACACGATATCCATGCAGCTTATGTTTCTCATATTTCACATATTAGTTCTTTTGTTTTGGCTGCAACGGTATTGGAAAAAGAAAAAGACGAAAGTGCTATTTTAGAAATGGCAGGTGGTGGATTTGAGAGTACTGTCCGTTTAGCCAAAAGCTCTCCTGAAATGTGGACTCCAATTTTTATTCAAAATAAAACGAATATTTTGGAAGTTCTAGATACTTACATTGAGAAAATGTACAGTTTCAGAAATTACATCAATAAAGGGAAATATGATGAATTGAATCAATTTATGAAAGATGCCAATCAAATTAAAAAAATATTAAAGTAAAACATTATGATACTAGAAGCATTTACATTAAAAATTAAGACTGAACAAATATTGAAATTTGAAGAAAATTTCTTAAAAGCATCTGAAATTATTAATAAATCCAAAGGATATATTAAGCATGAATTACAAGCTTGTAAAGAAATAAAAAACCAATATTTATTGATGATTTATTGGGAAACTTATGAAAATCACATGGTCGATTTTAGAAACTCTGAAGGCTTTAAAGAATGGAGAGCATTATTACAAGATTTTTATGATGAGTTACCAACTGTATTACATTATGATAGAGTTGTTTATCCATAGAAATTTCAAAACAATAGGAAAAAAAATAATAAGTAATTAACAAACAATAAATTAAATTTGCAATATGAGTAATTTAGAAATAAAACCAATTAAAGAGTGGGGTTTTAACTTTAAGAAACCAATCGTAATTTCTGGCCCTTGTTCATGCGAAACAGAAGACCAAATGATGGAAACAGCAAGAAGATTAGGTAATCAAAATATCGATGTATTAAGAGCTGGAATTTGGAAACCACGTACACGTCCTGGAATGTTTGAAGGCATTGGAAAAGAAGGATTATCTTGGTTAGTGAATGCGGCTAAAGAAATTGGCAAACCAACAACTGTTGAAGTTGCAACAGCACAACACGTTGAAGATTGTTTAAATGCAGGTATAGATATTTTATGGTTAGGAGCTAGAACTACCGTAAATCCGTTTTCAGTACAAGAAGTAGCAGATGCTTTAAAAGGTGTAGATATTCCTGTTTTAGTTAAAAATCCTATTAATCCAGATTTACAATTATGGATGGGAGCTATGGAACGTTTAAATAAAGTAGGCATTACAAGAGTTGGTGCTATTCATAGAGGTTTTTCAACTTATGAAAAAACAAAATACAGAAATAAACCAATGTGGGAATTGCCTGTAGAATTAAAAAGATTAGTACCTGAAATTGGCATTATAGTCGATCCATCACATATTTGTGGAAATAGAGAATTATTAGCTTATGTAAGCCAGAAAGCTTTAGATTTAGATTTTGATGGTATTATGTTAGAATCCCATAGAGACCCTGACAATGCTTGGAGTGATGCAGCACAACAAATTACACCAGAACAATTAGGTGAATTGGTGGCTAATTTAGTAGTTCGTCATAGTAAATTAGATGATTATGAAGAAGATAAACTAGAAGCTCTTCGTGCTAATATTGATAGAATAGACAACTATTTCTTAGAATTAATGAGTGAGAGAATGGATATCGCTAGAGCGATTGGACAATTCAAAAAAGATAATGGCATTACAATTTTGCAAACAGGTCGTTGGGATGAAATCGTTAATGACAGAGTGAAAAAAGGTGCTAAAAAAGAATTGACTGAAGAGTTTGTAAAAGAAATGTTTGAGGCTATACACCAAGAAAGTATCAGAAATCAAACGAGAATAATGAATACAATTACGGCTGAATAGAAATACTTAGTTAGTTATTGTTTAAATGAAATAGGGTTGCCAAGTGCAACCCTATTTCATTTTGAATTTTCAATTGACTAAAGTTTTATAGAAATTCTACCCATTGCATGAATACCAGCTTGTGGAAAGTAAAAGTTTTCTTTTACACGTTCGCCTCCATAAATATAACTATAGGTATAACCATTGTTTTCATATTTTTTATTTAAAATATTATTCATCTGTACACTAAATTCTATACCTTTTATTTTCTTTAAATTTAACTGATAAGCTAAGGATAAGTCCATCGTATAGTACCCATTTATTGAGCGTGCTTTGTCTGATGCATTATCTAAAAATTGACGACCCACATATTTCCCATTTATGTAAATATTAAAATCTTTCACTGGTTGTAAATTCAAACCCCAAGATGCTATAAGATTTGGTGATAAAGCTAAATCTGTATTTTTATACTGTATAGCAACTTGCCCACCATTATCATAATCATCAACATACTCAGTAAAGTCAATGATTTTATTGAAACTATAAGTGCCTCCTGCTAAAATCGTAGCCCATTTAAAAACTTGAAAACTTGTTTCTATTTCAAATCCTGTCCTATAAGATTGATTGGCATTAGTACGAGTATAACCTCCAACATCATTGATTTTTCCTGTTAATATTAATTGGTTTTTATAATACATCATAAAATAGTTGGCATTTAGTGCCCATTTATTTTTCTGAAATTTATGACCAAATTCTAAGTTGTATAAGGTTTCGTGTCTTGGTTGTTTGCCTTGTCCATTATCAATAAAATCATCACGAATAGGTTCTCGGTTTGCAATAGCAATAGAAATAAATGTATTGTGGTGATTATTCCAATGATACATCCAACCAGCTTTTGGATTGAAAAATACATAATTAACTTTTTGCATATTCTCATTTGTGTTACCACTTAAATCTGCAAAACCATTAAACGCATAATGAACTACACGTAATTGGACATCAGCAAATAGTGTATTCTTTTTGAATTGATAATTTAATTTGAGGTAGTTATTAAAGTCAATTTTTGAAGCATCATTATCGTAATATTTATGATTTATTTCAGAATTGGAAGTATATCTAGCCCAAATTACATCTCCAAAATGTTTGCCTAAATATTGATTAAAACCACCACCATAAACCAAATCTAAGTTGTTCTTAGTATAATTCAAATTAAATACCATTCCATAAAAATGATTGTCTAACCATTTTCTGCGAATTAAATCAGTATTTAGAATGGAAGTATCTTTTATGGAGATTGGTTCAATGCCATAATCTTCTAAATCTTGTTGGTTTTTATATTCTTCATAATAACCTTTCCCTCTAGTATAATGCAATGAAACGTTGAACTTTAAAACATTGCTAAAGCTATGATTAAAATGTAATTGATAGTGTGTTTGTTTATAATGATCAACTTGATTTTTGTACGTAAAATAGTTGTAAGTTCTACCACTATTCAATAAATTATCGTTTTCAGTTTCTGAAAGTCCATTGCGTTCAGCATAAGCCAACATACCTTCTTGGTCATTTTTGATACGACTTTCAGGTACACCATTCCACGCTTGATAAGTAATTTCACGACCACCAAAAGTAATAAATTTTAAAATAGATTTATTATTCAACCAAATACCTGAAACATAGTACGATTTTAAATTACTACTGCTTCTGTCAATATACCCTTTTGAAATGATATTAGAAAGTCTAACATCAATAGCAAAATGCTTTTTGAATATTCCTGTTCCAATTTTTATAGTATTTTTTAATGTATTAAATGAGCCAAAAGAATTATCGAGTTCTAAATAAGGTTTTTGTTTTATTTTATTAGAACTGATATTGACACTAGCTCCAAAAGCAGCAGCACCATTTGATGAAGTACCCACACCACGTTGTATTTGTATGTTTTCGGTAGAGGAAGCTAAATCTGGCATATTTACCCAGAAAACAACTTGTGATTCAGCATCATTGATAGGAATTCCATTGATGGTAACATTGGTTCTAGTTTGGTCAACACCACGTATTCGCATGTTGGTATAGCCAACACCTGCACCCGCATCAGAAGAAACTACTGTTGATAAAGTACCATTCAATAAATAGGGTAAATCTTGCCCAAAATTTTGTTGTTGAATTTTTTCAGTACTTAAGTTGGTATAACTTGTGGGTGTCTTGTTCCCAGCTCTAGTCGCCATTACTTGCACTTCTTCTAATTGTTGTAAATTATAATAAAGTGTAAAAGTTTTTTTCTGTTGTTCAGGATAAATACTATCATAAATACTTGTATAAGCATCTAATGATAAGCTAATGGGTGTTTTTTTTGTAATTTCTATTTCAAAATTACCTTTCTCATCGGAGAAAATAGTAGATGAGTCTTGTGCGTTAAAAATAGCAACATTTGCAAGCGGTTGCTTCGCTTCATTTTTAATTTTTCCTTTAAAAATTTGTTGGGAAAAGAGTATGTTTACGAAACATACTAGAGCGGAACTTAAAACTATTCTTGTTTTCATTTCAAAAAAATAAACAAGAACAAGGGGCCAATTCTCTTGGTTAATAATAAATAAATTTGGTCACTTCCCTTCGCAAGCATTACCTTGATCAGGTCAATGGGTATAATCTCAGCCAGTGTTTCCACCAGCACCCCTTAGAGACAATGCAAAAGTATGTTTTTTGTTTGTAAAATATGCATTCAAAATTTTTATGTAATAAAAATTTAAAATGCTATATTTGAAGCTTATGAAGAATAATAACATAAAATTTGGAACTGACGGTTGGAGAGCTATAATAGCCCAAGAATTTACGACTGATAATGTAGCTAGAGTTGCTTATGCAACAGCAAAATGGGTAAAATCTATTGATGAAAATGCAAGTGTTGCTATTGGACATGATTGTCGATTTGCAGGGCCTCTTTTTGTGGAAACAGCGATTAAAATATTGTGCCAAGAAGGCGTAAAAGTTTTTGCTCACAAAGGTATTTGTGCAACGCCAATGTTGTCATTAGCTTGTGTAAATTATAAAACAACTGCTGGAATTGTGATAACCGCATCGCACAATCCACCGAGTTATAATGGGTTTAAGTTAAAGTCTAATTATGGTGGACCAACTATCCCTGCAGATATTGCTATTGTGGAAAGTTTAATTCCAGAAAGTATTGAAATTCCTAAAACAAACTTAGATGATTTTCAAAAACAAGGTTTGTTGGAATATGTGGATATGGAAACAGATTATTTCAATCATGTTGAGAAAAATTTTGACATGGAAGCAATCCGTAATTCTGGAATGGTATTTGGTTATGATGCAATGTATGGTGCTGGTCAAAATATTGCAAGACGATTACTGCCAAACAGTTTAGTGTATTTACACTGTGAGCATAATCCAGGTTTTGACGGTCAAGCTCCTGAGCCAATTCATAAGAATTTATTAGAATTTTCAGAATTAATGAAAAACTCTTCTGATTTACATTTTGGTTTTGCTAATGATGGTGATGCTGATAGAATTGGTTGTTATGATGGCGAAGGTAATTTTGTAGATTCACATCATATTTTATTATTGTTGATACATTATTTGTATAAATACAAAGGAGAAAAAGGCAAAGTCGTTGTTTCGTTTACAGTTTCTAATAAAGTGAAAAAATTGTGCGAAGCTTATGGTTTAGAATGTATTGTAACTCCAGTTGGGTTTAAATATATTTGTGAAATTATGGTCAATGATGATGTTTTAGTTGGTGGAGAGGAGAGTGGTGGATTGGCGATAAAGGGACACATTCCAGAAAGAGATGGTGTGTGGATTGCTTTAGTTTTGATGGAATTTATGGCAAAAACTGGCAAAACAATCAATGAATTAATTCAGGAAGTGTATGAAATTGTTGGCTCATTTGAATATGATAGATATGATTTGCATATCTCTGAAGAAATCAAACAAAACGTAATTAAAAATTGTACTGAAGATAACTATAAAAACTTTGGAAAATATAATATAGTCGGTCGAGAAACGATAGATGGTTGGAAGTATTTTTTGAATGATGAAGATTGGACTATGATACGTGCATCTGGCACAGAACCAGTGTTGAGAGTGTATGCACAAAGTAACAATAGAGCAAATGTAATTGATGTATTAGAGTCCGTAAAAAAAGTTCTATTAAGTGAATAAAAATTGGAATATATATCGTATTTATTTATTCAAAATATTTGTGATATTATTTTCTCTATTTGTGCCTTATAATTTATTATTTGCACAAGATGATTTAATATTTGAAGTACATCAAGATGGATTAAATGGAAATGATACGGTCATTTCTGTTTTAAATTTTGTAGATACGAATCCTATTGAAGAGCCTTATGTTGGAAAATTAAAATTAGCAAAACCCTATAAATTTTTTGAAAATTCTCCTGAGTTAAATAAAAGGAGAGTTGCATTGGTGGCTGGTTTGCAAGGTGGTTTATATGCCGCAGCCAATACTTGGTGGAGTACAGCTTGGTATTCTAAAACTGAAAAATCAAAGTTTCATACTTTCAACGATTGGGGTGATTTTAATAATATTGATAAGTTGGGACATGGCATGAGTTGCTATTTTGAAAGTAAATGGACTTATGATTTATTCAAATGGTCGGGTGTTAAAGAAAAACATGCAATTTGGATTGGAATGCTTACAGGAAACCTTTGGCAATTGTCTATTGAAGTACATGATGGCTTTCAAAAAAAATGGGGATTTTCTTGGGGTGATATGGGTATGAATTTGACAGGAAGTTTATTGTTTGGCATTCAGCAATATTGGTGGCACGAACAAAGAGTAATGATGAAAATGTCTTCTTTTCCGATTAATTATACTAAAAGATATAAAGACACTGAAATCAAACAACGTGCTGATAAACTTTTTGGAACTTCTTTTGCAGAAACGATGCTGAAAGATTATAATGCCATGACTATTTGGTTTAGTGTTACTCCTGGTTCATTTATTAAAGAAAAAAAACAAAATTTTGCTAGAGCATTACAAGTATCATTTGGCTTTGGAGCTGGTGGAATGTTGGGTGGTTATGAAAACCGATGGTCTAAAAATGATTTGAGTGGCGATAATATTTTAGATGGTACAGACCCTGCTGATATTATTGATAGAAGTGATATAGAACGTTACAGAAGATATTATATATCTATGGATATTGATTGGACAAAAATACCTGTAAAACGTAAATGGGCAAAAACTTGTTTAGGCATTATCAATATTATAAAATTACCATTTCCAGCATTGGAATTCAATACAGCATCTTCACACAAAGTGCGTTGGCATTGGTTGAAGTTTTAGTGAAATATTTCGCTAAATTTTTTCTTTCCCTTTACAAAATATTGATAGAGGATACTTTTGGAATAAATGCCTTTTTTGTTTGGAACATCTACTGCACTTAGACGGATTAAAAGTTCGTTGTTTGTTCTCTTTTTTAAATACAAAGACTGCTGTTTTTGAAAATCTTTTAAAGCATGGATAATTGCCTTCGCTTCTTGAAAATTCCCTTTCAATATGGCAACGAATGCAGCAATAATATCTAAACAATTTCTAATAAATGAAATCTTTTGATATTCTTTTTGAGTTAGATTTTTGAGTAATAAAAAACGATTATTTCTGAAATTTAAGAATGTCTTTTTGGGATTAGATTTGTTTAAAGTCCCACCACCTACATGGTAAACAACACTTTTTGGAGCGTATAAGATTTTATAGCCTAAGTTCTTAATTCTCCAACACAAATCAATTTCTTCTTGATGGGCAAAGAAGTCTTCATCAAAGCCACCTAATTGATGAAAAATAGAAGAACGAACAAACAAACAAGCACCGGAAGCCCAAAAAATTTCTAGGACTTCATTGTATTGTCCTGTATCTTGCTCTACCGTATCAAAAATTCGACCACGACAAAAAGGATAACCATATTTATCAATAATACCACCTGCTGCACCTGCATATTCAAATGTTGACTTATTATGATAAGATAGGATTTTTGGCTGAGCAGCCATGACTTTTTCATCTTCAAAAATCGGTAGTATATATTCTAACCAGTTTTTGGATACTTCAACATCTGAATTTAGCAAACAATAAATGTCGGAATTTACGCTTTTTAAAGCCTCGTTATAACCACCAGCATATCCTGTGTTTTCTTTGTTTTGAATAATTTTTACAGTAGGAAAATTTGTTTTTAGAAATATAATTGAGTCATCAGTGGAGGCATTGTCAGCAACAATAATTTCTGAATTAGAATAAGTGGTATTTTCAATAACATTAGGAAGAAATTTTTCTAACCAATGTTTGCCATTGTAATTTAATATGACTACTGCAATTTTCAGCATCTTGTAATTTCAACAAAAATAAGGATTATCTAGTATAATCAATTAATAAAAAACATTCTAATATTTCAAATAAACTTCAATAATTAAGCCTTTAAAAAAGTGCTTAATATTTTAGAGATTTGTTCATTTTCAATTAAGAAGCCATCATGGCCAAAATGAGAATCTATCGCTACAAAAGTTGAATGTGGCATTAAGGAAGCCATTAATTCTTGTTCTTCCAATGGATATAAAAAATCGCTTTTTATGCCCAATACAATGATATTACTTTTTATATTTTCTAATACCTCTTTTGCTGCACCACGACCTCTTTCTATGTTGTGATTATCCATTGCTTTGGATAAAATATAATAAGAATAAGCATTAAATCGCTTAGCTAATTTCTCGCCTTGATAACGTTGATAACCACAAGCTTTGAAATTTTCTAGTTTAGAATTATCCTCATCGTGTTGTGTAATATTGTATGCTTTGTAATTCCGATAAGAAATCAAGCCAATACTTCTTGCTGCTTTCATGCCATTAATTCCAGCATTGTCATCTTCTTGACCAAAAGTTCCATCGGCTTCAATAGCCATTCTTTGTGATTCATTAAATGCAATACCCCACGGAGAATGTTTGATATTAGTCGCTCCTAATAAAATATTTTTAAAAATAGTGGGTTCCGTAATTATCCATTCTAATAATTGTTGCCCACCCATTGAAAATCCGCACGAAAAATAAATTTTTTCGATACCTAAATGTTTTCTAAGTATGGTTAAAGATTTGACCATATCACGAACAGTTACAACAGGGAAATCTTTATAATATTTTTTGCCAGTTTCTGGATTGATAGATAATGGACCAGTTGAGCCATAGCAAGAACCCAACATATTGGCACAAACAATAAAATAATCTTTGGGGTCGAAGAATAAACCATCGCCGACCATTCCAGGCCACCATTCTGTTGGATTGGAATTGGCAGAAAATGCATGACAAATCCAAACTACGTTGGATTTGTCAGCATTTAAAGTGCCAAATGTATTGTAAGCAATATCAATTTCAGGTAGGATAGTGCCGGATTCTAAAGGAAAAGGTGCTTTATATTTTAAAATATTAGGTTCCAATGATATTGTCTTTTTTTGATTGATTATAAATTTATACTAATGCTAATGCTTGTTCAATATCTGCTTTGATATCATCAATATGCTCAATACCTACTGATATTCTTACTGATGCTGGAAGAACACCTGCCGATAATTGTTGTTCTGGACTTAATTGCTCGTGTGTAGTTGATGCAGCATGGATAACTAAGGTTTTAGCATCTCCAACATTTGCTAAATTGCTAATCATTTTTAAGTTATCTACAAAAGTTTTTGCAGCTTCATATCCACCTTTGATTTCAAAATTGAATACATATCCAAAATGTCCTTTACGTAAGTATTTTTTAGCTAATTCGTAATATGGACTATCAGGCAAACCAGTAAAGTTTACTTTTTCAATTTTTGGATGTTCGTTTAGCCAATTAGCTAAAGCAATTGTATTTTCATTATGTCTTTCAGCTCTTAAAGAAAGCGTTTCTAATCCTTGAAGTAATAAGAATGAGTTGAAAGGACTGATTGCATTTCCATAATCTCTTAAACCTTCAACACGTGCTTTGATTGCAAATGCGATATTTCCAAATGGTCCAGGAGTTCCAAATACATTCCAGAAATTTAAACCATTGTAACTGTCTGATGGTTCACTGAAACGAGGGAATTTACCATTGCCCCAATTGTAATTTCCTCCATCAACTATAATTCCACCAATACTATTTCCATGTCCACCTATCCATTTAGTAGTAGCAGCTACAACAACATTTGCTCCATGGTCAAATGGTCGGAACATATAACCGCAAATTCCAAACGTATTATCTACGACTAATGGAATATCATATTTTTTTGCTAATGCAGCAAATTTATCCCAATCAGGTACATTACCTCTTGGATTACCGTAAGATTCTAAATAAATTGCCTTTGTTTTGTCATCGATTAATTTCTCAAACGAATCAACATTATCGCCATCAGCAAATCTTGCATCTATGCCTAATCTTCTGAAAGAAACGTTGAATTGGCTGTATGTTCCACCATATAAAAATGATGTCGTTACAAAGTTTTCACCAGCTTCTAAGATATTAGTTAGAGCAAGGAATTGTGCAGACATACCAGCAGAAGTTGCTAACCCAGCAACACCGCCTTCTAATGCAGCAATTCTTTTTTCCAAGACATCAGTCGTTGGATTCATTATTCTTGTATAGATATTTCCAAATTCTTTTAATCCAAATAAATTAGCAGCATGTTCTGTGCTTTTAAAATTAAAAGAAGTTGTTTGATAAATAGGCACTGCTCTACTTCCAGTAGTTGGATCTGGTTCTTGACCAGCATGTACTTGTAAGGTTTCAAATTTTTGAGTACTCATAATTAATTGTTTGATTGTTTAATAATGTTTTTATATAAAAAAAGCCTTCCTTTGGTGGAAGACTTTTATTTTTATTTTAATTGCAATAAATTATTGCCTCCCATTTTTTGAAATGAAACAACAACAACACATCGAAAAATTTACTGTTCTCATATTGATATTGCAAATGTAGATTTTTTTTTTAGTTTTCAAAACTTATTTAGTGTTTATTTTAATTTGCTACTGCTTTATTTACTAATTCAGCAGCTTCAGATAGTAAAATTGCAGATTGTACTTTTAAGCCTGACTCATCAATCATTTTCTTAGCAATATCCGCATTTGTACCTTGTAATCTAACGATAATTGGAATATTAATGTTTTCAATATTTTTATATGCATCAATTACGCCTTGGGCAACTCTATCACAACGAACAATACCACCAAAGATATTAATTAGAATAGCTTTTACATTTTCATCTTTCATAATAATTCTGAAAGCTTTTTCTACTCTTTCAGCGTTTGCTGTACCTCCAACATCTAAGAAGTTTGCAGGTTCGCCACCACTTAATTTTATAATATCCATAGTAGCCATTGCCAAACCAGCTCCGTTTACCATACAACCTACATTTCCGTCCAATTTCACATAGTTTAAATCGGCTTCTTGTGCTTCAACTTCTGTTGGATCTTCTTCTAATAAATCTCTTTGTGCTTCTAAATCTTTTTGACGATATAAGGCATTGTCATCTAAATTTACTTTACAATCTACTGCCACAATTTTATTGTCCGATGTTTTTAAAACTGGATTGATTTCAAATAAGGAGGCATCAGATTTTTCGTAAGCTTTGTAAACATTCATAGCAAAATTGACCATTTCCTTAAATGCTTGTCCTTCTAATCCTAAATTAAAAGCAATTCTTCGAGCTTGAAAAGGTTGAATACCCACCATTGGATTAATCCATTCTTTAAAAATTCTTTCAGGTGTTTTTTCTGCAACTTCTTCAATATCCATACCACCATCTTGAGAATAGATAATGGCATTGCATTCTTTATTTCTATCTAATAAAACAGACAGATAAAACTCTTTAGGCTCTGTTTCGCCTTTATAATACATATCTTCTGCAATTAGAATTTTGTGTACTACTTTTCCTTGAGCTCCAGTTTGTGGTGTTACTAAAGTCATACCTAAAATCTGAGCTGCTTTTTCTTTAAAAGAATCAAAGTTAGGTGTAAACTTAACACCACCGCCTTTACCACGTCCGCCAGCGTGAACTTGAGCCTTTATGACTACGCCATCTTTTCCTGTTCTTGTTGCGATTGTTTGGTACGCTTGGTTGGCTTGTTCTAAGGTTTCAGCTACTATGCCTTCTTGTATTTTTACACCAAAAGATTTTAATAATTCTTTTCCTTGATATTCATGTAAATTCATAAGCCAAATGTAGGATACTTTAGTATAAATCCCAAATTTTTTTAATGATTTTTTATTTAAAGTATGCGTCGGTATAGTTATTTTATCATAGATAAATAAAAAAAATATTATAACTTAGTGGTCTTAAATCATTGTTATTAGAACAGCAGTCGAATTAATACAAAAGGATATTGAATTAGAATTGTGGATTCATCTGCAACCTTATGCAATAACTTATTTACTATTTGATACGACCAATTCAAAAGTTTTGGATATTGATTCTGTTATTATTAATAAGAATTTTGAAAACATTCGTTATGATGAAGTATTGCCCAAAATATTTTCTAACGAAAATGAGTATTTCAAATTGTCATTCGTTAAAGTAAGAATTACATTTTCTACAAATCAGTTTATGTTATTGCCTGAGCAGACTGAAAACCCAAATCAAATGATGTCGTTTTTAGGAATGCATACACTTCCAATGGATAAGATTTTATCAGATAAAATTTCAGAGGAACAATACCTGTATTATGTTCTACCTATTGATGTATATAATTTTTTTATTCATCGATTTGTAAATGTTGTTTGGCATTTTGGCGACTTAGCTCTTTTGAAATATACCAATTCAAAACTTTCTTTCCAAAGTCATTTATTAGCTCATATTGCTGGAAATGATTTGACAATAGTATTGAAAGACAAGAATAAGGTTAGTTATTTTAATAAGTTTTATGTGCAGGATAAACAAGATTTGTTGTATTTTCTGAAATTAGCTTATGAAACTTTAGGCTTAGATACTAACCAATTTGCAACCTATTTGTATGGTTTTATTGAAGAGAAATCACCAATGTACACTTTTAGTTATAGCTATATTCGAAATTTTGAGATAGATAGAATTTTGCATCACGATTTAGGTTACTCGTTTTATTATACCAATGATCCATTACACTATTATTATAACTTATTGTGCTTAGGAAAATATGAGAATTAATGCAGGGAAATTGAAGGGAAAACATTTTTCTCCACCAAAGAATATTCCAGCTCGACCGACGACGGATATTGCAAAAGAAGCTTTGTTTAATATTTTGACCAACCATATCGATTATGAATCTATAAATTTCTTGGATTTGTTTGCAGGTACTGGAAATATTGGAATTGAAATGTTTTCACGTGGCTGTAATCAAATTACTTCTGTAGATTTATCTCCCATTAGTATCAAGTTTATTCAGGAGATGAGTGCAATGGCTCAAGTCCCCAATCATCAAATTATTAAGGCAGATGCGATTCGTTATATCAAGCAAACACCTTATAAATATGATTTAATTTTTGCAGGACCTCCATATCCATTAGAATGTATAGATGAAATTCCTGACTTAATTTTTGAATATAAATTATTGACTGAAAATGGTTGGTTTATTATGGAAACTTCTCCAAGACACAGCTTTTTAGAACATCCTAATTTTTTTAATTTAAGAAAGTACGGACAAACCCATTTTTGGTTTTTTAAATACGCAGATTAGTATGAAGAAGATTGCTATTTTTCCAGGTTCTTTTGATCCAATTACAATTGGCCATGTTGATGTTGTAAAAAGAGCTGCAAAAGTTTTTGATGAAATTGTAGTTGCTATTGGTGTAAATACACAAAAAAAGTATTTGTTTGATTTAGAAGAAAGAACAAATTGGATAAAAAAAGTATTTGCTAATGAAACTAATGTTCGAGTAGAAACTTATCAAGGTTTAACAGTAAATTTTTGTAAAGAAATTGGTGCCAATTATATTATCAGAGGCATCCGCTCGTCCGCAGATTTTGAATATGAAAAAACAATTGCTCAATTGAACCAAATGATGCATGCTGAAGTGGAAACTTTTTTAATATTATCCTCTCCAGAATTATCAGCGATTTCATCTACCATTGTAAGGGAAATTATAATTGGGAAAGGAGATGTCAGTAAGTTTATACCACATGAGATTTGTGAAGCAGTTATTAAAAGTTTACACTAATTCAGTTAAGAACGAGATTGTATTTTACTTCAAGATATTTCTTATCCTAAAATCGTTTCACACAATTAGAATACATTTAATTGGGAAGAAATATTGTGACCTAAATTCGGATAAATTATAAAAAAGAGGCTACACAAAAATTTACGAACAGCCTCTTTTCTCGCAAACAAAAGGTGTTATCGCCTTTTGTCTAAATTCCTTTTTCTTAATTATTCTATCTCAATAAAGTCTTGATTCTTGGCTCTAATAATCTTGATTCTCCGTAATTGTCTGAATCAGGATTTATAGGATTTTAGGAATTATGCTTCTTCATTCTTATTTATTAATACTTTTCTTGATAATTTGAACTTACCAGTTTTTGGGTCAATTCCTATCAATTTCACCTGTACAATATCACCTTCTTTTATAATGCCATCTAAGTTTTCTAAACGTTTATGAGAAACTTCAGAAATGTGTAATAAACCATCTTTTCCAGGCATAAATTCTACAAAAGCACCAAATGCCAAAATAGATTTTACTTTTCCTTCATAAACCTCTCCAATTTCAGGAACTGCCACAATGCCTTTGATTCTGTTGATAGCAGCATTCATATTATCTTTATTGTTAGATAAAATAATAACTTGTCCGATGCCTTTTTCTTTAAACTCTTCGATGGTAATTGTCGTATTTGTTTTCTCTTGAATTTCTTGAATTATTTTTCCACCAGGACCAATAATTGCACCAATAAATTCTTTTGGAACTTCCATAACGTGAGCTCTAGGAACGTGAGGTTTTAATTCTGGACGTGGTTCAGCAATCACTTGTTCCATTGCATTTAAGATATGTAATCTGCCTTTTCTAGCTTGTTCTAAAGCTTCAGCTAAAACTTCATAAGATAAACCATCTACTTTTAAGTCCATTTGTACACCACAAATACCGTCTTTAGTACCTGTAACTTTAAAGTCCATATCGCCTAAGTGGTCTTCATCTCCTAAAATATCAGAAAGGATAGCATATTTTCCGTCTTCAGCAATCATACCCATTGCAATACCAGATACTAATTTTTTAAATGGAATACCCGCATCCATTAATGCTAATGAACCAGCACAAACAGTCGCCATAGATGATGAACCGTTGCTTTCTAAAATATCAGAAACGATACGAACAGTGTATGGATTAGTATCATCAGCTGGCATCATTTGTTTTAAGGAGCGTAAGGCTAAGTTACCATGCCCAACTTCACGTCTTGATGTACCACGCATAGGTTTTACTTCGCCAGTACTGAAAGGAGGGAAGTTATAGTGTAATAAAAATTTAGCATAAGTTAAACTTTCAGCTTTGTCTAACATTTGTTCATCTTGTTTTGAGCCTAGTGTAACAGTAGATAAAGATTGAGTTTCTCCACGTGTAAATAAAGCAGAGCCGTGTGGTGTTGGTAGTACATCTACTTCGATAGATAAAGGTCTGATTTCATCTGTTTTTCTACCGTCTAATCTGATTTTATCATCTAAAACGGTATGTCTGATAGCATTTTTCTCAACTTTTGCATAGTATTTTGAAAATAAACCTTTGTTGAAAGTTTCAGCAGCTTCCTCAGAAATTGTTTCTAAATAAGCTTCTTTAATAGCTTTAAATGCCGCTTTTCTTTCTGCTTTTCCAGTGCTAGATTTTGCAATTTCTTTTATTTTATCTTCAGCAAATGTTTTTACTGATTGATATAAGTCCTCATCAGATTCTGGTTCAGGAACCTCTCTTTTTGCTTTGTTTACAGCTTTTTGTAATTCTAATTGAGCTTCACAATGTTGTTTAATAACAGCATGTCCAGTTTTAATTGCTTCAATTAAATCAGCTTCAGAAGCTTCAGCAGCCTCGCCTTCAACCATTAAGATATTGTCTAATGTTCCTGCCAAAATGATGTTTAACTCTGCATCTTCCATTTGGGCTACCAAAGGATTTACAATAAATTCGCCTTTTGATTTAATCACTCTCACTTCAGAAATTGGTCCTTCAAAAGGAATTGAAGAAACTGAAAGTGCTGCAGATGCTGCTAAGCCTACTAATGTATCAGGTGCAATTGTTTCATCACTTGATATTAAAGAAATTAAAACTTGAGTATCATTTACAAAATTATCTGCAAACATTGGACGGATAGCTCTGTCCACCAATCTTGAAATTAAAACTTCATAGTCAGATAATTTAGCTTCTCTTCTGTGGAAACTTCCAGGAATTCTACCTGCAGCAGAAAATTTTTCTTGATAATCAACTGTCAAAGGGAAGAAATCTACGCCTTCTTTTGGTGCATCAGAGGCACAAACAGTTGCTAATATCATACATTTTCCAACAGTTAATACAACGGCACCATCAGCTTGTCTAGCTAGTTTTCCTGTTTCGATAGTAACTTCTTGACCGTTATTATATATGGTTTTTGTCTTTTGAATATTAAATTGAATCATAGGAATATTTTGAATGTATATAAAGAAAAAAGCGAGGTCAAAACCTCGCTTAAAAAATTGAATGTTACTTATTTTCTGAGATTTAATTTTTCAATTAAAGCTCTATATTTTGTAATGTCTTGGTTAGCAAGATATTTTAATAATTTTTTTCTTTGTCCTACCAATTTGTATAGAGAACGTGTTGAAGAGTGGTCTTTTCTGTTTTCACGTAAGTGAGCAGAAATATGGTTAATTCTGTGTGTAATTAAAGCTACTTGAGACTCAACCGATCCTGTGTTTTTTTCGGAACCCCCAAACTCTTTAAAAATCTCAATTTTCTTTTCTGATGTTAAACTCATAATACAGTTATTATTATTTTTTAAGTATGCAAAGGTAAATATTTTTTTTAATAAAAAGAATAAAATCTTGGATTTTAGAATTATTTAATTTAAGACATGACAATTTTAAATTTGATATATAAATTCTTTTTTATTTAATAGCTAATTTCTTAGAGTAATTGGAGATTCCTCAAAAATATTACCGATTTCTGATTTTTTATTTATCTTAGGGACTGTTTTTAGTTTATGATTAAGCAATACATTTTCTTACTCTGTTTGTTTTCTGTTTCTACTATTTTTGGACAGATTGGTGGTAAGTCTGTATTTCAGTTTTTGAAATTTCCTATTTCTGCAAGAAATGAAGCTTTGGGTGGTGGTGTAT
Source organism: Chitinophagales bacterium (assembly GCA_020636545.1). Classification (GTDB taxonomy): domain Bacteria; phylum Bacteroidota; class Bacteroidia; order Chitinophagales; family JADIYW01; genus JADJSS01. Next base: position 41,080 of record JACJXS010000014.1, on the reverse strand, counting down.
TAAGTACTATCGATAATGATTTAACTTCAGCAATTTCAAACCCTAGTTTGATAGACTCTGCATTGAATAAGCAGATTGCCTTTTCTAATAGTTTTTTTATTGGTGATATTAATATTGGAAATTTGACCTATGCTCAATACCATAAACGTATAAAATCTACCTTAACCTATACGGCTCAATATGCTTCTTATGGGAAATTTGAAAGTCGAGATAATGCGGGAAATTTGTTGGGAGAATTTCGTGCTGCTGATTTTAATTTTCAAGTTGGAACGGCTCATTATTGGCAACATTTGTATTATGGTATGAATTTAAAGTTGATTTATTCAAATTTGGCACAATACAATTCTTTGGCTTTGGCTACTGATATTGCTTTAGGTTATCACAATAAAGATAAAAAAATATCATTTAGTGTGTTGTTGAGAAATGCTGGATTTCAACTTAAAAGATATGATAAAAATAGTGAACGTGAAAAGTTGCCACTGCAAGTAGATGTTTCATTTTATAAGAAATTTACTAAAATCCCTATTGCATTGATTATTGTAGCACATGATTTACAGAAGTTTAAATTAACAGTTTCTGGCTCTGCTACGACCAATGCTTTTGGCAAAACGTTGGTCAATAAAAGAAAAGAATTTGCTAATGACATTTTAGGTCATTTTATTATTGCCACAGAAATAGATGCAGGGAAACCTGTACGTTTGAGAGTGGGTTATAATCATTTGCGAAGAATTGAATTAGCAAGTACGCAAAAAAAAGGAATGGCTGGAATTACGGCTGGTTTAGGTTTAAATATTAGACAATTTAGTATAGATTATGGATTTGGTGCCTACCATGCTGCGGGAAGCGATCATTTTCTATCATTAAGAATTAAGATTGATGAGTTTGGAAAAAAAGCAAAATAATAAATGGAACAAATTAATATAGCAATTGATGGATATTCTGCATGTGGAAAATCTTCAACAGCAAAGATAATTGCTCAACGATTAAATTACGTTTATGTTGATACAGGTGCAATGTATAGAGCTGTTACGTTTTATTTCATTAATAATAAAATAGATTTAAAAGATGAGCAAGCTGTAAAAAATGCATTGTCCAATATAAATATTGAATTTAAAAGAGAACGAGAGCAATTGCTTATTTATTTGAATGGGGTCGATGTTTCGCAAGCAATAAGACAAATGGAAATTAATCAACTGGTTTCTGAGGTGAGTACGATTACAGCAGTACGTCGTAAAATGGTTCAACAACAACAGCTAATGGCACAGAAAAAAGGTGTCGTTATGGACGGCAGAGATATTGCATCTGTAGTGATGCCTGATGCAGAATTGAAATTTTTTATGATTGCTGATATTGATATTCGAACCAAACGAAGAATGAAAGAGTTGAATTTGGAAGATAGACCAGAAATATTTGAAATAACGAAGGCAAACTTATTGCACAGAGACCATATTGATTCAACAAGAGCTGATAGTCCATTGGTTCAAGTAGAAGGTGCGATTGTTATTGATACTTCTCATATAACCATGGAAGAACAAACCAATCAGATATTATCCATTGTAGATAAGTTAAATATTACAAAATAATCAAAGCTTTTGATTTAATTTTAGTTGAGAATTGAATTAGTATTTATATTTGTTATACTATAAAACTGTATGAAATTCTTTCGATATTTTTTTAGTCTGCTAATATTGACTTTGGTTTTAGCTTGTTCTAATACTGCTTCTCGCAATAATCAACGTGGAAATAGTGTTTCTCTGGATACCTTACAATATGAAATGAAAATTATAGATAGGATATATCCAATGCAATTCCATAAAGATAAGGACACAACAATAATAAAAATTGCATACCCATTTTTTGATAGTTCATCGGCTTTAGGCAAGAATTTGAATGATACTGTTAGAGAGCGAATAATATTAGGAAAAGAAGATGAAGAAGGTAATATTATTCATATAAATTATCATACTATTGAGGAATTTGTCGATAGCTTATTGCATGAGTATAAGCTCTTTTTAGGAGATAGTCCTATAAGTATTCCTTGGTATAACTATTCTAATGTTGAAGTTTTAAATAATACACCAAGTTTATTGTCTTTAAAATCTTTTATTAGAATCTATTTAGGAGGAATGCATGAAGACATATCTGTAGTCTTTGATAATTTTGATACGAAAAGTGGAAAAAGATTAACGATAGATGATATTTTTAAAAACAAAAGAGATGAAAATCTTTTAAAAATTGGTGAATTTTATTTTAAAGAAACTCGTAAAATCGCTCAGGATAATAAATTAACGGACTTGGGTATTTTCAGTGCAGATTGGTCAGCATCTAACCCAAAGGGTGGTTTTTATTTTAATGATAATTTTTTGATAGACAAAGATTATCTAATTTTTTATTATAATGAATATGAAATCTCATCTTATTCATTTGGAACAACAGAATTGAAAATTTCTTTAGCGGAAATTAGACCCTATTTGAAAGATAGTTTTAAATACGAATAGATTAATTTTTAAATAAATGAAAATGAAAAATTTAATAATTGTAATTGGCTTGCTTGTTTTATTTACAGCGTGTAAAAATAATGTACAAAATATAAATGCACAATCAACAGATGTAATAAACATGGATACTTTAGCCTATGAAATGAAATCAATCAAAAGAGACACCGTTGTAAATGGAGCTTCAGAATACGACACAACTTCAATCGAGTTGATTTATCCTCTTTTTGATATGAATAGTGCTTTAGGAAAACAATTAAATGATTCTATGATTAAAAGAGTTTCATTAATAGGCGAGGAAAATGAAAGTGGCTATTTATCGATGCAAAGTATTGTAGATGATTTTATGCAACAATATAAATCTTATGTTGAAGAGAGTCCAATGGATTTTCCTTGGTATAATCAATCAGAGATTAATGTTTTAAATAATAACTCAAATATTATAAGTTTTCGTATGGCATTAGAATCTTATACTGGTGGAGCTCACGGAAGTCATTATGTAATTTTTGATAATTATAATCGGAAAACAAATACGCTTATTAAAATTGAAGATGTACTGAAAGATAAGCATGATAAAGCATTATTAGAAATTGGAGAATTTTATTTTAAGCAGATTCGTGAAATTCCGCAAAAAGAAAGTTTACAAGAAAATGGAGCATTTGAAGCAGGTTGGTTAGATGAAAATCAAAAGGCAGGCTTTTATTTTAATGATAATTTTACAATCGATAAGGACAACCTTACTTTTTATTACAATGAATATGAGGTTTCAAGTTATGCATTTGGACCAACTGAATTGAAAATTCCTTTGGAAAAAATTAGACCCTATTTGAAAAATAGTTTTGGGTTTTAGTGAGGAATTATAAGATTTTCTCTTTCAAATAGCTTTATTATTTCATTTTTATATTATTGAATTATCCAACTATTTTATGGAATTTGGGAAGTTTTGCGTTTATAGATTGAGTATAAATTTCTTATTATGTTAGTGAAGACCTTTGGGAGTGCCGTTTCAGGAGTAGATGCAATTACCATTACTGTTGAAGTCAGTGTATGTTCAGGAAAAGATTATTATTTAGTAGGATTACCAGATTCTGCGGTAAAAGAAAGCCTTTCAAGAATTGAGAGTGCATTGCGGCATAATCGTTTTACGATGCCAAGAATTAAGATAATAATCAATTTATCACCAGCAAATATTAGAAAAGAAGGTTCTGCTTATGATTTGCCAATTGCTATTGGGATTTTAGCAGCTTCGGAGCAAATTGGTCATTCCAAATTAGAGGATTATATTATTATGGGTGAACTTTCTTTAGATGGCAAAGTTCAAGCAATAAAAGGAGCTTTGCCCATTGCTATTCAAGCGAGAAAAGAAAAATATAAAGGCATCATTTTGCCAAAACAAAATGCTAGAGAAGCCGCAATTGTTGATGGTTTGGAAGTGATAGGCGTTGAGACAATTGATGATGTAGTTGATTTTTTAGAAGATAAGAAAGTAATTGAACCGACAGTAGTTTCAACAAGAGAAGAATTTTTTAGCAATATCCAACATATAGAGTTTGATTTTGCCGATGTTAAAGGACAAGAAAATATCAAAAGAGCTTTAGAAATTGCTGCGGCTGGTGGACATAATGTAATTTTAATTGGACCTCCAGGTGCTGGAAAAACAATGCTTGCTAAACGTTTACCAACAATATTGCCGCCTTTATCATTGAGTGAAGCATTAGAAACTACAAAAATTCATTCTGTAGCTGGAAGATTAAAAGCAAATTCGGCTTTGTTGTATGAAAGACCTTTTCGGTCGCCACATCACACCGTTTCTGATGTTGCGTTGGTAGGTGGAGGTGGCCATCCACAACCAGGAGAAATTTCTTTAGCTCATAATGGCGTTTTGTTTTTAGATGAATTGCCAGAATTTAAAAGAACGGTTTTAGAAGTAATGCGACAGCCAATGGAAGAACGAAAAGTAAATATTTCTAGAGCTAGATTTTCAGTCGATTATCCTGCAAATTTTATGTTGGTTGCTAGTATGAATCCTTGTCCTTGTGGTTATTTTAATCATCCTGAAAAAGAATGTGTCTGCGGCCCTGGAGTGGTACAACGCTATTTGAATAAAATTTCTGGTCCTTTGTTAGATAGAATAGATTTGCATGTTGAAGTAACACCTGTAAATATCAACGAATTGTCATCTTATAAAAAAGGAGAGGATAGTAAAACAATTCGAGAAAGAGTAATTGAAGCAAGAGAAATACAGTCTGAGCGTTTTAAAAATGGCGAGGTGTATTGTAATGCACAAATGAGTACCAAGCAAACTCGTGAAATGTGTGCTTTAGATGCAAATTCTCAAAATTTATTAAATGTGGCAATGAATAAATTAGGCTTATCGGCTCGTGCTTATGAAAGAATATTGCGTGTAGCAAGAACAATTGCAGATTTAGCAAAATCTCCAAACATACAAACAGAACATATTGCTGAAGCTATTCAATTTCGTAGTTTGGATAGAGATTCTTGGGCAGCATAGTCAATTTAAATATTTATTTTTTAGAGGAATACTTTTACGGACAACTTGTCAGTTAGGCTTGCTTTGGTATGTTATTTGAAAATAAAAAAGCGATAAATTTTTAATAAAATAGAATAACAATATGGAGACAGGCAAAATTAATGTACAGACGGAGAATATCTTCCCAATTATTAAGAAATTTTTATACTCCGACCACGAAATATTTCTTCGTGAGTTGGTTTCAAATGCAGTTGATGCAACTAAAAAATTAAAAGGCTTATCGCAATTAGGCGAGGTAAAAGGCGAAATTGGAGACACTACCATTCAAGTTAAATTAGATAAGGAAAATAAAACACTCACCATTTCTGATAAAGGAATTGGAATGACAGCTGATGAAGTCAAAAAATACATCAACCAAATTGCATTTTCATCAGCTGGAGAATTTGTAGAGAAACTTAAAAATACAGATTCAAAAAATATAATTGGTCATTTTGGATTAGGATTCTATTCAGCTTTTATGGTAGCAGAAAAAGTAGAAATTCAAACAAAATCATATAAAGACGAGGCTGCTGCAAAATGGATTTGTGATGGCTCTACGGATTATACTTTAGAAACTGTAGAAAAGCAAGAAAGAGGAACTGATATTATTTTACATATAGCTGAAGATTCTTTAGAGTTTTTGGAAGAACAAAGAATTAAATCACTTTTAAATAAGTACTGTAAGTTTTTACCCATACCAATTCAGTTTGGTTATAAATGGCAATCTGAAGAAGATAAAAAAGCAGAAAAACCTTTAGAGCCTGAAATTATCAATAATACGGAGCCTGCTTGGGTAAAATCGCCTTCTTCTTTGAATGATGAGGATTATAAAAACTTTTATAGACAATTGTATCCAATGAATTTTGATGAGCCATTATTTTGGATTCATTTGAATGTCGATTATCCTTTTAACTTAACTGGAATTTTATATTTTCCAAAATTGAAAAAGAATTTTGAAGTTCAAAAAGATAAAATACAATTGTATTCCAATCAAGTTTTTGTAACGGATAATGTAGGTGAAATTGTTCCTGAGTACTTAACTTTATTACACGGTGTAATTGATTCTCCAGATATTCCATTGAATGTTTCTCGCTCTTATTTACAAAGTGATGGTAATGTCAAAAAAATCAATCAACATATTTCTAAAAAAGTATCAGATAAATTACAAGAAATATTTAAAGCTGATAGAAAACAATTTGAAGAAAAATGGTCAGATATTGGTCTTTTTGTGAAGTATGGAATGATAAGCGATGAGAAATTTTATGAAAGAAGTAATAGTTTTGCTTTGTTCCAAACAACAGAAAATACATTCTATACTTATGCTGAATTAAAAGAGAAAGTTACCGCTAATCAAACAGATAAAGATGGTAATTTAGTAATTCTTTATACATCAGATAGCGAAGAACAACACAGTTATATCAAACAAGCTAAAGATTATGGCTACGAAGTTGTGCAGTTGGATACAATGATAGACAATCATTTTATCCAGCAATTAGAAATGAAAAATGAGAAAACACACTTTAAACGTGTTGATGCAGATATTTTGAGTAATCTAATTTCTAAAGATGAAAATGTAGAATCCGCACTGTCCAAAGAACAGGAAGATGCCTTGAAAGTATTGTTTGAAAATACAGTAGAAAAAGCAAAAGTTGATATTGAATTAAAAGCACTTTCTCCTAATGATGCACCGATTGTAATTACAAGAAACGAGTTTATGCGAAGAATGCAAGAAATGCAAAAAATGGGTGGAGGTTCTCCTTTTATGTTTGGAGGTATGGATGAAAAAATCAACTTAGTAATTAATACGAATCATTCTATCAATCATAAATTATTGGAAGAGACTGGTGAGCAACAAGAAAAGCATTTGAAACAATTGTATGACTTGGCATTATTATCACAAAATATGTTGAAAGGTGAGGCATTGACTAACTTTGTTAATAGAAGTTTTGAACTGATTTAATGTTTTAAATCTGTATAAAAATGCAGGGCAAGATTTCTTGCCCTGTTTTTTTGTTTTAATATATCAAATCTTAGCTATTTTTGATATATTCACAAACGATGAAAAAGTATTTTATTGTAAGCTGTTTACTATTTATATTACAATTGGGTTTTGCCCAAAATACGATTCATTTACGTGGCGTAATTCGAGATAATCAAAATAATCCGATTCCTAATGTCAATATTATTCAAAATAATACCAATAATGTTACTGTTTCTAATATTGATGGGACTTATACTATAAGATTAGATTTTGAAGGGAACTTTTGTGAAGTTAGTTTTAAGCATTTGCAGTTTGATACCAAAACAATAAAAATTTTTTCAAGCAATAAAATGCGAAAAGAGGTAGATGTTGAAATGCTTGAACACATCGAAAGTTTAGATTCTGTTGAAATTATATCCAAAAGTAATTCAAACACTAATACACAAATTATAAAAGGGAAAAGTGTAGAATATTTTCCTAATCCAACCAATGATATTGGCACTATTGTAAAAACTTTTGCTGGTGTGCAATCCAATAATGAATTGACTGGTCAATATTCAGTTCGTGGAGGTAATTATGATGAGAATTTGGTGTATATCAACGATTTTGAAATCTATAAGCCATTCTTAACCAGTAGTGGACAACAAGAAGGATTGAGTTATGCCAATCCTGATTTAATAGATCAACTATCTTTTTCTGCTGGTGGCTTTGAATCAAAATATGGCGATAAAATGTCATCAGTTTTGAATGTAAAATACAAAACACCGGAAAAACATGGAGGTTCTATAATGGCGAGTTTATTGGGTGTTAATGCCCATTTGGAAGGTGTTTCTAAAAAACAAAAGTTTACTTATTTAACAGGAGTTCGCTATAAAACCAATGCTTATGTATTGGGTTCTTTAGATAGGAAAGGAGAGTACAATCCCAATTTTTTTGATGCTCAAATTGATTTACACTATAAGCCAAACAATAAACATGACTTAGAGATTTTAGCCTACCATGCTGCAAATCATTTTAAATTTACGCCCGAATTACAAGAAACAAAAACAGGCACTTTTAATCAATTAATACGATTTTTAGTAGATTTTGATGGTGGTGAAAATTCTAGATTTAAAAATTCTATGGCTGGATTGTCTTATAAATTTGTCCCTAATGCAAAATGGAGTTTGAAATTTAATTCTGCATTTTGGAAAATGAATGAAGTGGAGAGTTTTAATATTATCGGCTACTATGCTTTAGATGAAATTGAAATTGACCCCAATAAAGATAATTTTGGTAATGTCAAGAATAGTTTGGGTGCTGGTACATTTCAAAATTGGGCTAGAAATAGCTTAGAAGCTACAGTTTTTAATGCAAGTTTATCCGCCAAAGTAGCATTAAATAAAAATCTACTAGAGTTTGGTAATACAGTACAATATGAGCATATTGATGACCTTATGAGTGAGTGGACAAGAGTGGATTCTGCTGGTTTTTCAATTCCATATTATGGTAATTCAGTGGCCACACAAGATAGAATTAAATCGGCGATTCAATTGTCATCTGTGCGTACACATGGCTACTTTCAAAATACTTGGAATATTCGACAAGATTCTGTAAAATTAAGTTTGACAACAGGTATCCGTTATCATTTTTGGAATGTCAATAAAGAAATTTTAGTATCCCCTAGAATACAAGTTTTTTACCAACCAGATTTAAAAGCTGATGTAAGTTTTAGATTTGCTGCTGGATTGTATCAACAAGCACCATTTTATCGAGAAATGAGAAGCTTTGATGGTCGTATAAATCGACAAGTAAAAGCTCAAAAAACAGCACAAATAATTGTAGGTTCTGAATATAATTTTAATGCTTGGGGTAATCGTAATTTCAAATTGACAACTGAAGCTTACTATAAATACATTTGGAACCTTAATCCTTATGAAATTCAAGATATAAGGATTCGTTATTTTGCGACAAATGCAGCAAAAGGTTATGCAACTGGTGTTGATGTGCGTTTGTTTGGCGAATTGGTAAAAGGTACTGATTCTTGGATTAGTTTTTCCTATTTAAGAACTAGAGAAAATTTAGACAATGATTTTTATTATAGGGTAAATAATATAAATGGTGTTCCAGATTCTCAAATGGTCTATCCAGGAATGATACGACGACCAACCGACCAAGCATTCTTTATGAATTTATTTTTTCAAGATTATTTAGTAAAAAACAAAAGCTTCAAAGTTCATTTTAATTTAGTGGTAGGTACTGGTTTGCCTTTTGGTCCACCAGATAGACAGCGTTATAAAGACGTACTAAAAATGCCGCCTTATCGACGATTAGATATTGGGTTTTCTTATGAATTATTAAATGGAGAAAAAAGAGGCTTGAAAAAGCCAAATAGTTTTGGCAGTCATTTTAAAAATATTTGGACATCTTTTGAAGTCTTTAATATTATAGGCATATACAATACACTTTCTTATCGATGGATAAAAGATATAGACAACAACCAATGGGCCATTCCCAATTACCTCACCAATCGACGGTTTAACTTGAAGTTGAATATTACTTGGTAAATTTCTTTTTGATAGATTATAGACCCAAGATGTTTAGTGCCTAGATAGTTAGAGCCAAGAACCAAGACTTTATTGAGATATAAGTAGAAAGTATTAAGTAGTGAGAAATTAATTCAACAATTCAATAATTTATTATTTCACTAACTACTAAAAAAAATCTTGATAATCATTTAATCCTGCAAATCCCTATTAAGACAATGAATGAGAAGTAAGTATAAAGTATTAAGTAGTAAGAAATTCATTATTACATACCTACATTAGTAGATTACTACATTCCTAAATTATTTCATTATTTCATAGCTACATTATTAAATTATTTCATTACTATTTTTTTTAAACAATTATTTATGGAATTTATTTAGTGTCTGCGTCCTTATTACAAATTAATTATTATGGCAGCAATTAGAAATCAAGTAAACCTTATCGGAAACCTAGGAAACAAACCTGAAGTGAAAACCTTTGAAAGTGGAAAACAAATTGTAACGTTTAGCCTTGCTACCTCTGAGTATTATGTGGACAATAAAGGCGAACGAAAGCAAGTAACTTATTGGCACAACATCATTGCAATGGGTAAAGTTGCAAAGGTATGTGAGAACTATTTAGATAAAGGTTCAGAAATTGCCTTGAATGGCAAAATTACCTATAGACAATATGAAGACAAAAATGGCAACAAACGTCAAATTACTGAAATTGTGGCTAATGAAATTTTAATGTTAGGTTCAAAAAGAAAAGAAATGTCAGAAATAGAAAATGAAGCTATGAGTGAGCAATAAAATCTTGCATATTTAACCAAAACAGAATCGGCAACTCAATTGTATTGTGTTGCCGATTTTTCTTTTAGGCAAAATCTCAACAGCTTTGAAAGTTGGAATTTATTCTAAAATATACAGTTATAAAGCTTCAATACTGATATTTCTTACACCATCAATATTTTCTAATTCAATTTTTACACATTTTTTTAGTTATTAATGTGTAAACCTATTTTAGGACGTTTTTGCACCTTTGCGAGGGAGCGGTCTATTATCACTAATTTTCTTGCGAGAACTGCACTTCAAATATTCTAAAATATTTCAAACAGAGAACTTCTCCTGCTCTCTTGCAAAACTGTCCGTTATATGATGTGGCTATTTTAATCTTCAAATAATTGCTGTAATTTTTGTTGTAATAATTTCTTGTCAGGAAGTTGTGTTTCATATTGAGAAACCATAGTAGGAGAAAGATTACGACTAAGTGCATATTCTACAACTTCGCTATCTTTATCTTTGCACAGTAGTATTCCAATGCTTGGATTTTCGTTTTGACGTTTCACATCTCTATCTAATACTTCTAAATAAAAATTAAGTTGCCCTAAATGTTCAGGCTTGAATTTGTCTGCTTTTAGTTCAAATGCGACTAAACATTGCAATCCACGATGATAAAATAGGAGGTCGATATAGAAATCAGAGCTTCCAACTTGTACTTTGTATTCTTCTCCTATAAATAGAAAGTCTCGACCAAGCTCCAGAATGAAATTTTTCATTTGATTAATCAAACCTTTCTGTAAATCAGTTTCATTATGAGTTTCAGGAAGATTCAGAAAGTCAAAAACATAACTATCCTTAAATGTATTTGATAGATCATTTGAAGCTTCTCTCAGCGATGTTGAGAGTTTTGAATTTCCAATCATTGTTCGCTCAAAAAGACTGCTTGAAATCTGTCTTTCTAATTCACGTGAGGTGTAATTTTCGTTTTTGGTTAGCTTTATATAGAATTCTTGTTCTTCAATAGTTTTACATCTTGAGAAAATAGTCAGATTATGAGTCCAACTAATTTCTCTCAGCAGTGATGAGAGTTTTGGAAAGTCTTTGTAGGCTTCATAAAATTGTTTCATTCTCCAAAGATTTTTGTCTGAAAAACCTTTAAGTTCGGGTTCTGTCGATTGAATAAAATCAGCTAATTCTTTGACAACGGACTTTCCCCATTCGCTTTGCTCTACCTTTAGACTGATATGTTCTCCGATGTTCCAATATAAATTAATCAACTCCGAATTAACAGCTTTAATAGCATTAGTTCGAGATTTTTTAATAATTTGAATGATATCAGAAAATTTATTGTCCATTTTGTCTTTATTGCGTTGATTGTCCACAAATTTACAAAATATTTAGTCAGTTTCGATTCGATTTTAGAAGTTGTTATATATATGAAGAGTTTTCAAGTTATATCATATAATAATTTATATAGACAAATAAAATTAATAATTTTAAATTATTAAATAAAAATGTAAAATATTTATAACAAATTATAAGCTAATTAAATATATACAGATGTCTTATTGCGTATTATTTGTATTCTTTGTATATTATACGCAATATTGTATTTCGTATTTTTTATAACAATACGTAAAAAACATAATGGAATTTGAGAGGAATAAATATAACTTTGAGATAGTATAGCACCTTAAAATGAATATCATTTGAGTACTGTTTCTAAATGTTGCTACTTTGAGAAATGATCTAATGCAACACTTTCTCTCTGTTTATTTCAGTGGATTTAAAAATTCTGATACCTTTGTGATTTTAAAGAAATTCTTTTAGGAAAATATCACCAGTTTTGAAAGTTGAAATTTATTAAAAAATACCTAATAATTACACTTCAATACTAATATTTCTTACGCCATCCATATTTTCAATTTCTATTTTCACAAATTTCTTTGGTATTAGATTTAAAAAATCATTTGGCCATTCAATCAAACAAATATTGTTGCTATATAAATAATCTTCTAAACCAATATCAACAGCTTCTTCTTCACTGTTTAATCGGTATAAGTCTATATGAAATATCTTTTGATTGCCATATTTATATTCTTGAACTATGGAATAGGTAGGAGAGCTAACTTTATCATCTATGCCTAATGCTTTGCAAAACTGCGTAATAAGTGTCGTTTTTCCTGCACCAACCTCTCCAAAAAAACAAAAAATAGTATATTTTTCTGTATATTGTAACAATTCTTTTACTACAATTTCTAAATCGTCTAGGTCTTTTACTTTGAAAGCCATTTTCTAAATGTGAAATAAAATTAAATCCCAAAATAAAGCTAAATTTATTACTATATTTAACTTTATAATGTATTTTTGCAAAAAATAATATTTAAAATGGCAATTCCTCAATTTAATCATTTAGCAGAAGAAGAAGTACAATTATTATTAGATGCTCCAGCAATTATAACACTTTTGATTGGAACAGCTGACGGAAATATGGATGATAAAGAAATTGCAGCTGGTTTAAGCTCTGTAATTGTAAGAAAAGATAGCAATGATGCATTACTACAACCATATTATGAAGCAGTAGATAAAAATTACGATCAAAGATTGTTTGATTTTAGTAATCAATATAAAGATAAAGGAACAGAACAAAGAACACAAGAACTTTCTGATGTATTAGCTGGGTTAAATGATATTTTAATTAAAGTAGATCCATTATTTGTAACTGTATTAATAAAGTCTTTAAAATCATTTGCTAAAGAAATTGCTCAAGCATCTGGAGGAATGGCTGGCATTGGTTTAATGTCAATTTCTAATGAAGAAGAGCATTTAATCAGTTTGCCGATGATTACGATAAAATAAATTTCAATGGAAATTATTTCTGACAAACGCCCAATTCCTGAAGAGTTAAAAAAACTCCAAGGCTTTGTCAAGTTGATGGATGCTCAATTTCGTATTCCTGGTACTAATATTAGGTTTGGTATAGATCCATTGTTGAATTTAATTCCTTATGGAGGAGCCGCAGTTGGTTATGCAATAGGTATATACTTAATGTTTGCTATGTATAAAAATGGGGCAAGTTCTAAAGTAATGGGTAAAATGATATGGAATGTAAGTATTGATGCTTTAGTGGGTGCAATTCCTGTTTTGGGTACTTTTTTCGATTTTTATTATAAGGCTAATAAACGTAATATGGTATTAGCTGTTGAGCATTTTGAAGAAGGAAAACATAAAGGAAGTATTTTGCCTTACTTAATTCCAATATTGATAGCCTTTTTGTTGGTTTTGGCAGCTTCAATATACGTAACAATACAAGTATTTCAGTTTTTGTTTCAACTTTTAGGTGGAATAACTTTATAATCTATCCACCGCAACCAATTAATCTATTTGGATTTTTAGCGACCAATTCTTCGAGTTCTGGCATTAAAGATGTAGGTATTGTTGGTACTTCAGAGACTTCACTTACATCAAGTGAATATTCCAGCTTTTTTGTTTCTGATTTTAATTTTTCATCAGGCTTGTCTTTTTGCTCTAATAAACTCATAAAATGTAGAACAAGAAATAATGCAATTTGTTTATAATCAATTGTAAAAATGATAGATTTTTTTTAATTTTATATTGATGAAGAAGTTATTCTAATTTTAATTAATTTAAAAAGTAAAACTATGCTTAAAAAAATACTTTTATTTCTTTGCATTTTCGTTGTCAATTTTACTTATGCAGAATGGTTAAATAAATCTTTCAAACACAATAATCTAACAAGAGAATATCGTGTTTATCTTCCAGATAATTATGATGAAACTAAGCTGTATAAGTTAGTTGTTGGCATACATGGATTGGGTAGTAATATGACTGATTTTTCGGGTGCTTTTTATAATTTTTGCAAAATTGCGGATACCGCAGATATAATTTTGGTATTTCCACAAGGCTACGATAAATTTTTCTTAGGAAGAGGCTGGAATGCTGGAGCTGGTACACTGGTCAATATCCGAGTGCTGGAATTGATGACAAAGGTTTTATCAATGCTGTTACAGATTCACTTCAAGCCAACTATCCAATAAATAAAAACAGAACTTACCTTTTTGGTTTTTCAAATGGTGGATTTATGGTTCAGCGTATGGCGTGTGAATCTAATGAACGGTTTGCAGCTATTGCATCTATTGCAGGAACAATTGGAAATAAAATATATAATTGTAATCCAGGCAGATTTTTACCAATTTTACATTTTCACGGAACATCAGATTTGAATGTTGGATATTATATTACTTTATTCGGTTTAAATGTAGAAGATATGTTGTCTGTTTGGACTAAAAATAATCAATGTTCTAATCAGCCACCACTTCGTACAGATATACCAAATATAAAAAACGATGGTTTGACAGTTGAGCATTATGTTTATCAGAATTGCAAACAACCCGTTGAATTATTTAAAGTAAATAATGCAGAGCATATTTTATTAAATCAAGAAAATAATGATATTGATTATGCTGTTGAAATGTGGAAGTTTTTTAATCCACATGCATTGAATGAGGCTGAAGTAATTTCAGCTAATCATCAATTTAAAATTAAAGAAAAAATTAAAATATATCCCAATCCAGTTAGTAATTTATTGACAATAGATGTAGTTGCTTCTGAGTTTCAAAATAATATTGACATTAATATATTAGATATAAATGGAAAACAAGTTTTGACTTTTGAAAGCAATAAAAATAATATACATCAAATTGATTGTAGTAAGTGGTCTAATGGTGTATATTTTATTAAAATAAGTGATGACGAAAATTTTAGTATTACTAAATTTAATGTAATACACTAATTGCTCCAAAAACTTTCCATTATCTTTGCGTCAGATGATGACGAATGCATTGCAAAATATTAGACAACTTTCTTTAGATGAATTGCAGGCTGCGATGAAAGATTTAGGAGAACCTAAATTTAGAGCAAAGCAAATTTATGAATGGCTTTGGAAGAAATCAGTTACTGATTTTGAAGCAATGACAAATTTATCTAAACCTTTTAGAGAAAAATTAGCTGAAAAATTTACAATACTTCCAATAAAATTATATTCTGCACAACATTCAAATGATGGTACTATCAAAACTGCTTTCCAATTACATGATAAGCATTTCATCGAAGGTGTTTTGATACCAAGTACAGACAGGGCAACAGCTTGTGTGTCATCGCAAGTTGGTTGTAGTTTGGCGTGTAAATTTTGTGCTACTGGATTTTTAAAAAGAGAAAGAAACCTTGAAGCAGATGAGATTTATGATCAAGTGGTTTTTATTAATCGTCAGGCACAAGAAAGTTTAGGTAGAAATTTGACAAATATTGTATTTATGGGAATGGGAGAACCACTTTTAAATTACAGCAATGTCATGGAGGCAATCAATAAGATTACTTCTGAAGATGGTTTGAATATGGCAGCCAAACGCATTACAGTTTCGACGGCTGGTATTTCCAAAATGATTAAAAAAATGGCAGATGATGGCGTACGTTTTAATTTGGCACTTTCATTACACGCTGCTGATGATGAAAAACGAAATGCTATTATGCCCATTAATGAACAAAATAATATAGCTTCTTTAATGGAGGCACTTATCTATTTTGAGCAGAAAACTAAAAGTGAAATTACCTTTGAGTATATTTTGATGAAAGAGGTCAATGATAGCATTGAAGATGCTAAAAATTTAGTGGCACTTTGCAAACAAATTCCTAATGTAAAAGTAAATTTAATTGAGTACAATACCGTGGAAGGTGTGGACTTACAACGTTCATCTGTAGAAAAACAAGAGGCTTTTAGTAAATACTTGAGTTCACAAAGAGTTATAGCCAACATTCGAAGAAGTAGAGGAAAAGATATTGACGCAGCTTGTGGCCAATTAGCCAATAAAATGAAATAAGTTATTTTTTCTTAATTATAAAATCGTACAGTTCTTTTTGTTAAGACTAAAAATTATTTTTGCAAAAAAAATAAAAAATGCTATTAGTTGATGTATTTCCAAATTTATTAGATCCTTCAGTTATTATATCTTTACTAACTTTAGCATTTCTTGAAATTGTCTTAGGAATTGATAATATTATCTTTATTTCAATAGTTTCGGCAAAATTACCCAAAGCACAACAACCTAAAGCAAGACAAATAGGATTGCTTTTGGCAATGTTTTTTAGAATAGGTTTATTATTTGGAATAACTTATATAATAAAATTGACCAATCCTTTGTTTTACATTCCATTTATTGAAGATAATGACCAACCAATTGGAATCAGTATAAAAGATTTGATTTTATTACTTGGCGGATTCTTCTTAATTGCAAAAAGTATTTCTGAAATACATCATAAATTAGAAGATTCCATTGAGCAAGAAATTGGAGCAAACCAAAAAAGTACAGTAAGTAAAGCAGTAACTTCATTTGGTACAGTTATCGTTCAAATATTATTGATAGATGCCGTATTCTCTATAGATTCTATTTTAACGGCAATTGGTTTAGTGAGCAATGTATGGATAATGATTTTTGCAGTGATTATTTCAATGGTCATTATGATGATTTTTGCAAATCCTGTTGCTGAATATATTGATAAAAATCCTACACTCCAAATTTTAGCTTTAGCCTTTTTGGTGGCTATTGGGATTATTTTAATTGCTGAAGGGTTCCACCAACATATCAATAAAGGATATATTTATACAGCAATGGCTTTTGGTTTGTCGGTTGAGTTCTTAAATATGCGTTTAAGAAAGAATAAAAAGTATATTCAATTAAATGATCAAGATAGATTGGAAGTTGAAGATAAAGAAATTAATATTTCTTAGGAGTAAAAATTCATAACGGTCAATAGTTAGAAGTATTGAGCAATAGTTTATACTAATATTAAAAGAATTTGTATGAAAAAGATTTGTTTATTGTTTTCTTTTATAGGTCTTTTTACACATTTATTTTCACAAAATAAAAAGTTGTTAATTATTGGATTAGATGGTTGCCGAGCAGATGTTGTTAATCACAGATATGCACCAACGATGGATAGTATTATTCATTTAAAAAATACAGCCTATTCTTATAAAATGCGTAATGAAAGACGTACTATGAGTGCCACAAACTGGAGTAGTTTACTTACTGGTGTTCATTTTTCTAAGCATAAAGCCAAAAATAATAGAAAATTTTATAAAGGAGATTTTGTGAATTATCCGCCTTTTATGAAATATTTGAAAGATGAAAATCCTGAACTTAAATGTGCTTCCTATTCGACTTGGGGGGATATCAACAAGTATATTATGTTGGATTATTTAGATGATATTACGAATGCTAACAAAGATTTAGCTGATTCTGTAGTAGAAAATAAAGTATTAAGTATGCTTAAATTACCTGAAGTTTATGATGCTACTTTTGTTCATTTAGAAGATATAGACCACAATGGACACTTAAAAGGATTTAGTAAAAATAATGCTACATATACAGATGCTGTTACAAGGAAAGATAGCTTTGTAAAAGAGATTTTATCTATTGTTCAAGAAAGAAAAATTAAGTATATTGAAGATTGGTTAGTAATAATTACAACTGACCACGGCGGCAGACGTATTGGTCGTGCGAGTGGACATAGTTTCGGAATGATAAACCCAAATATCCGACAAAATTTTCTTATTATGAATGGTGATAGCGTTAATTCTGGAAAAATAATTGCTCCAAGAACAATAGATATAGCTTATAGCATTCTAACATTTTTTGGTGTAAAAATTAAGCCAGAATGGAACTTGCAAGGAAAGACGATAGGTTTAAAGGATTAATGTTTATTTGCCTTTCAATAAATTCTTAAATAATTTTTCAAATTTCTCCACTTTTGGCTGAATAACAATTTCACAGTAAGGATTGGAAGTGCTATTTTCTTCAAAATAATTCTGATGGTAATCTTCTGCATTATAGAAATTAGTAATAGGAACTATTTCTGTAACTATTGGTTGCTTGTAAATTTGATTTAAAGTTAGTTCGGAAATAACTTCAGTTGCAATTTGTTTTTGTTGTTCATTATGGAAGAAAATTACACTTCTATATTGAGTGCCAACATCGTTACCTTGTCTGTTTAAAGTAGTAGGGTCGTGGGTAGCAAAGAAAACTTTTAATAATTCCAAATAGCTTATTACAGATGGATTATAGGTAAGTTGAATCACTTCGGCATGTCCCGTATTGCCTGTACAAACTTCTTTATATGTTGGATTTTTTGTATGACCGCCAGCATAACCAGGTTCTACTTTCAATACGCCATTAATTCTACTATAAACAGCTTCTGTACACCAAAAACAACCACCGCCAATGGTCATAGTATCTGATGTTTTTGTACTTTCAGGTTCAAATTCTAATGAAACAGAATTAACACAATATCTAAGTCCAGTTTTTGTTGGTCCGTCATTAAAGACATGCCCTAAATGACTGCCGCATTTACTGCAAGTGATTTCTACACGTTGCATACCATGAGAATTGTCTTGCGTATAGGTAATTTTGCCTTTTTCTATTTCTGCATCAAAGCTTGGCCAACCACAATGTGCATCAAATTTAGCATCACTTTTAAATAACTTTTCACCACAGCCTTTGCAGGTATAATATCCATTTTCTTTATGCATTAAAAATTTGCCAGTAAAAGGCTTTTCAGTTCCTTTTTCTCTTAAAATATAATATTCTTCATCGCTTAGCTTAGCTTTCCATTCTTGTTCGGATAGGAGAGTTGTGTTGTTGTCAGTAGGCATAACTTTGAAATTTTCTTTAGAAGATACATTAGTACAAGCTATAATCATAAATGATATTAGAATGTAATAAAATTTCAGCATCTTATTCAACCATTTTTTTTGCTCTAATTCTACTCAAGGTTTCTTGTGAAATTCCCAAATATGAAGCGATATGTTTTAAAGCAACTATATTTAATAAATCTGATTTTTTTTCAATAAAACTTGCATATCGTTCTTCAGCAGATAAAAATAAAACATTGTGCGAATGTGCCAAGAACTTAGCATAGTAACTCTCAATCATTTTTCTACCCAATAATTGTAATTGAGGATGAAAGGCATATATTTTTTCTAACTTGCTGTATGAAGATTCTAAAACTATAGTTGTTTTCAATGCTTCGTAATTGTTATTGTTAGGCTGACCAGTAAGAATATGATAAACAGGCATAAAAACGCCATTTTCCTCAATAAACCAATTGGTAATTTCTTTATTTTCTCTGTGGTAATAAATACGTACTAAGCCATCTACGATATAACATACCTTATCTACATTTTCAGTATCATTGATAATTAACTCTTTCTTTTTATACTTTTTAAGTTTAAAAGTATCAACTAAAATACTTATGATTTCAGGGTCTATACTAAACTGCTTGCTTAAATAATGAACCATTTTTAGTTTGGCATCGTTTTCTTTTATAACTTTGCGTTTCTTCATACTTCAATATAACAAAAAAGTTCCAACTTTGTTGGAACTTTTTTTATTTTTTTTGTGTTTTTTGAAAAATAATTACTTAACGATTTTTTCTTTAATTCTAGAAGCTTTACCTTTTAACTCTCTAATATAGAATATTTTAGCTCTTCTTACTTTACCAACTTTGTGTACTTCTACTTGTGCAATATTTGGTGAAAAATAAGGGAAGATACGTTCAACACCAACGCCATTTGAAATTTTACGTACTGTAAAAGTTTTATTTACTCCAGTACTATTGATTTGAATTACATCTCCTTTAAAAATCTGAATTCTTTCTTTGTTTCCCTCTTTGATTTTATAATGTACACTTACATTGTCACCTGCTTTAAATTCAGGATGCTCAACATTAGCAACTAAACTCTTTTCTAATTCTTTAATCTTATCCATTGTAATGTAATTTAAGTAAATTGAGTGGCAAAGGTAATTTTATTTTCTGAATTATCCTAATTTTTTATTCGATTTCATTTTCTCTTAACAAGTCAGGTCTTCTGGCTTTTGTTCGTTCAATGCTTTTTTCATATCGCCACTCTTCGATTTTTTTTTCGTGTCCCGATAAGAGAATTTCAGGGACTTTCCAACCTTTATAATCTGCTGGTCGAGTATAAACAGGTGGAGCTAATAAATTATCTTGAAATGAATCGGTTAATGCACTTGTTTCATCATTTAAAACGCCTGGAATTATTCGTCCAATAGCATCAACAATCATAGCTGCTGGTAATTCTCCTCCTGAAAGTACAAAGCTGCCAATAGAAATTTCTTTGGTAATAATATGTTCTCTTAATCGTTCATCTATACCTTTGTAATGACCACATACAATGATGATATTTTCTTTTAGAGATAAGCTATTCGCAATGGCTTGATTGAATAATTCGCCATCTGGTGTAGTGTATAGAATTTCATCGTATTTCCTTTCTTTTTGCAAATGTTCTATACAATTTAAAATAGGTTCTATCATCATTACCATACCTGCACCACCACCAAATTGGTAATCATCAATTTGTTTTTGTTTGTGGTTGGTATAATCTCTAATATTATGGATTTGAACTTCCAACAGCTGTTTTTCAATAGCTCTCTTTAAAATTGAATGTTCAAAAAAACTATTCAATAAATTTGGAACGGCACTTAAAATATCAATTCTCATCCTAAAAATATTTCAAAATAATTTTCTGGTAAATTTAATACTATTTTTTGTTCATCAGGATTTATCTCCACCAAAAAGTCTTCGTTTAGTGGAATTAAAACTTCCTTTTTTTGGATAGAGGTTACTAACATAATTTGTTGTGGCATTTCCAATATATCGAGTACTTTTCCAATTTTTTGTGTTTGGTTATATATTGTAAAATGAATTAATGTCTCATCAGTAATTTGTTTTTTCCATTTTTTTACTTGCTGGCTATCCATTAATACTTCAAACCCACAAAGATTTTGAGCGACTTCTCTTGAATCTACTTCTTCTAATTTTAGTATAATTTCTTGTTCTCCTGATTTTTGGATAGACTCAACGAAATAGGGAAGTTGATTAATAAAAAAATGCTTACTTTTCAAAGCTTCTTTAATGAATAACGATTCAATAAAAACTTTTAGATTACCGTTTGTGCCGTGTGTTTTTAAAACTTTTCCTATTTGTATATTTTGGCTAGTCATTGTCTAAATAAAAAATCCTGACCATAAAGATCAGGATTAAAACTTAATTTATTTTAATATTATTCTGCACTTTCTTGTGGTGCTTCAGTTTCTTCAGCAGGAGCTGCTTCCTCAGCAGGAGCTTCTTCAACTACTTTCTTAACTTTTCCTTTAGCATTTACTGAAATAGCATGTTTTGCTTTTTTATCAGCATCAGCTTTTGCTTTATGTTCAGCTACTTTGCCTTCTTTAGCATCTAACCAAGCATTAAATTTAGTTTCTACTTCTTCAGCAGCAAATAAACCTAATTTTACACCTCTTAATAAATGGTTTTTGTATAAAACACCTTTGTATTTAAGGATTGCTTTAACAGTGTCAGATGGTTCAGCACCAGTTTGTACCCATTTTACTGCTTTGTCAATGTCTAATACGATTGTAGCAGGAATTGAAGTTGGATTGTACGTTCCAATTTGTTCGATGAATCTACCATCTCTTTTTGCACGGCTGTCCGCAGCTACAATTTTGTAGAAAGGTTGTCCTTTTGAACCGTGTCTTTGTAATCTTAATCTTGTTGCCATAAAAATGTTCTTTTTTTTGTTTTTAGTTTGCTTTTGCTGGAAAATCAGCCTTGCAGTTTTAAACTTTTGAGTGGCAAAGGTAATAATATTTTAAATAGCTTGTATATTACAATATTATTACCTGCCAATTGCTCAATTAATTAGTCAATATAGTTGTATGCTTCTAATGTCAAGAACTCTTCTAAAGTATCTTGTAAACTCATTTTTGTAAATAAATCAATTGCTAAATCAAATTTAGTAGCTGCATATTTATCTCCAAAACTAGCTTTATAAGCATCTTTTTGTTCATCAATTAGTTTTTGAACTAATTCCTTAGTTACTTTTGTTCCATCATCTAATTTTGCATCTTCGTGGTGAACCCATTGCCAAACTTGTGTTCTTGAAATCTCAGCAGTTGCAGCATCTTCCATCAAATTATGGATAGGCACACAACCATTTCCTCTTAACCAAGCTTCTAAATATTGGATACCAACATCGATATTATTTTTTAAACCACCTAAAGTAATAGTACCTTCAGGCACTTTCAATAAATCAGCTGCTGTAACATGAACATCTTCACGCTTATTGAAAATTTGATTTGGTGTTGGCATGTATTCATTAAAAATATCCATTGCAATTTGAACTAATCCAGGATGTGCCACCCAAGTACCATCATGTCCAGCTTTTGCTTCACGTTCTTTATCTGCACGTACTTTTGCCAATGCGATTTCATTTGCTTCAGGATTGTCTTTAATTGGAATTTGTGCTGCCATTCCGCCCATTGCAAAAGCTTCTCTTTTATGACAAGTTTGAATCACTAGTTCTGAATAAGATTTCAAGAAATGTGTTGTCATTGTAACTTGTGTTCTATCTGGAACTAAAAATGCTTTGTTTTTTACAGTACGTTTGATGAATGAGAAAATATAATCCCAACGTCCACAGTTTAATCCCGCAGAGTGTTCTTTTAATTCATATAAAATTTCATTTAATTCAAATGTCGCAACGATAGTTTCTATCAATACAGTTGCTTTTACAGTACCTTGTGGTACACCTAATTCATTTTGTGCATCAACAAAAATAGCATTCCATAATCTAGCTTCTAAGTGAGATTCCATTTTTGGTAAGTATAAATATAATCCACTACCATTTTCCAATCTTTGTTTTACATTGTGGAAGAAATATAAAGCAAAATCCCAAATACCGCCACTCACTTCTTCGCCGTCAACGATAACGTGTTTTTCCAATAAATGCCATCCTCTAGGACGAACAAATAAAGCCGCATGTTTTTCGTTTAATTTATATTCTTTTCCATTCGCTTCGCTTACAAAAGAAATTGCTTTTCTATTTGCATCACGTAAATTTACTTGTCCTTGGATATTGTTTTCCCAAGTAGGTGCGTTTGAATCTTCAAAGTCAGCCATAAAAACTTTTGCACCAGAGTTGAGTGCATTAATAATCATTTTTCTATCAACAGGACCAGTAATTTCAACTCTTCTATCTTGGATGTCTGCAGGAACTGGAGCTACTGTCCAAGCTGATTCTCTAATTTCTTTAGTTTCTGGTAAAAAATCAGGTAATTCGCCAGCATCTAAACGAACTTGTCGTTCTACTCTTTTTTGTAATAATTCCTTACGTCTTGCATTGTGCTTTCTTTGTAATTTTGCGAAAAATGCAACTGCTTCAGGCGTAATAATTTCTGCCCATTCAGGTCTGTACTCGCCTTTAATTTCGATACCTTCTAACTGAGGATATTGTGCCATAATAGTATGTTGTTTAGTTTAAAAATCTAATATTCGCAAATATAAGAAATTTAAAAGTCAAATAAAAACTAAGATGTTAAGCCTATTTTAAACTTAGTTGTATTGGAATAAAGAAAACCTAGCTACTTTCTTATTATTACTATAAATATTTATAACTAGTCTTTGGATTGATGTTTTTTAGTGTTTCATAGATTAGTGAAATTACAGCTTCCACATCAGATTTTGCAACGGTTTCAACTGTTGTATGCATATATTTTAAAGCCAATGAAATCAAAGCACTTGGTACGCCGGCATTGCCATAAGCAAAAGCATCAGTGTCTGTTCCTGTACTTCTACTTGCGGCATCTCTTTGAAATGCAATTTCGTTTTTCTCAGCGGTATCTAAAATTTGTTCCCTTAAAATATTATGCACAGCTGGACCATAAGTAATCACAGGACCATTGCCACATTTAAAATCACCACTTACTTTTTTGTCTATCATTGGTGTAGTTGTATCGTGGCAAACATCTGTAATGATGGCTAAATTTGGTTTAATTCGTTCTACGACCATCTGAGCACCACGCAATCCAATTTCTTCTTGAACTGAATTGACAATATATAATGCAAAAGGCAACTTGTCCTTATTTTCACTAAGCAATCGAGCCACTTGAGCAATCATAAATCCACCCATTCTATTATCCAAAGCTCTTCCTGTATAGAATTTGTTATTGAGTATCATTAATTCATCTTCATAAGTAATGACTGTACCGACGTGTATGCCCATATCTTCCACCTCTTTTTTATTAGCTGCTCCTACATCTATCGTAATATTTTTTACAGACGGAGCTGTATCTTTTGAAGCATCTCTTAAATGAATTGCAGGCCAACCAAAAATACCTTTTACAATACCGTTTTTGGTATGCAGATTTACTCTTTTTGAAGGTGCTATCATGTGATCACTACCGCCATTTCTGATAACATTGATTAGTCCATCTTCGCCAATATAACTTACAAACCAAGAAATTTCATCTGCGTGAGCTTCAATAACGACTTTAAATTTTGCATCTGGGTTAATGATGCCATAAGTTGTACCATAATAATCTACTTCGTATTTATCAATGTATGGTTTAATATAATCTAACCAAATTTTTTGACCTTCTGCTTCAAAACCAGTTGGTGATGCATTGTTGAGGTATTTGAATAGGAAATTTTCTGCTTTTTTGTCTATTGAATAGATAGGTTGTTTTGTTGCCTTTTTTGAACTTGATTTGCTTTTTGCCATAAGGATTGAATTTAGAACAACAAAAGTAAATATTATTTCAATTTTATAATTGCTAAAATTGTTTAATAATTGAAACCTTTATACATTGATGAGTTTTAGATAAAAGAGTTGGCTAATTTGTAATTATTGTTTTATAAAATCTATTGCTTTACTGTGATTTTGATAATTTATTTTGTATAATTGCATTTTATGAATTCGGCCAAGAGAAAAGTAGAAATCTGTATTATTTCCGATATCCATTTAGGTACACATGCTTGTCATGCAAAAGAATTGAATAGATATCTGAATAGTATTGAGCCAAATATTTTGATTATAAATGGTGATTGGTTAGATATTTGGCATTTTTCTGTGGGTTATTTTCCAACCGAACATGTTGAAAATATTTTCTTAATTTTAGATTTTGCTAGACGAGGAATTCCTGTTTATTATATTACTGGAAATCATGATGATTCTATGCGTGATTTTTCAGGCTATCGTTTTGATGTTTTAGAACTTCGTGATGAAATTATTTTAGAAATTGATGGAAAAAAACATTGGATTTTTCATGGCGACAAATACGATTTGTCTGTTGGTGGAAGTGCAAGATGGTTAGCAAAATTAGGCGGTCGTTACTATGATAATATTTTTAGAATCAATAGATATATTAATAAAATAAGGATGCAACAAGGTAAGGAAGAAATCTTTATTTCTAAATTTATCAAAGATAAGATAAAAAGTATTGTAAAATCAAAAGTACAAGATTTTGAAGAAGTCGCTATTGATATTGCTATTGAAGAAAAATATGATTATGTGATTTGTGGGCATATACACAAACCACAAATCCGAACGATTACAAAATCTAATGGTTCAACTACTTACTTAAATTCTGGCGATTGGGTGGAAAACTTGACTGCTTTAGAATATAACAATGGGAAATGGGATTTGTTTTATTACCGACACGATTTAGAGTTTAAAGGGATTGATAGAACACCAAGAGATTAATTTTTATGGGATATGTTTATTTAGCCTTAGCAATTATATTAGAAGTATTAGGCTCTAGTTTAATAAAAGTTTCAGATGGATTTACTAAAATAATTCCAACATCAATTATGCTTATTGCTTATGTAACTTGTTTTTATTTTTTATCACTAACTTTAAAAACAATTCCTTTGGGCATAGCTTATGCAATTTGGGGCGGATTAGGAATTGTATTGACAGCAATAATTTCAGTAGTTATTTTTAAACAGAATCTGGATTTGCCCGCTATACTTGGCATTGCATTAATAGTATCAGGTGTATTTATTATGAACTTTTTTTCCAAAACGAATGCCCATTAACTATTAATACAATGCAAATATGCTTTTAATTCATTAAGCTTTTACTTTCACTACTCTTACTTTCCAAGCATCTGGACCATTTTCAATATATTCCCAACGGAATGGCTCTTTGCTTTCTGCTTCCATTTGGTAATACAAAGGTTTTGGATCGTGGTCGTTGATAAATTCAAAGGCTTCGCCTACTTTTATATCGGCAAATGCTTTGTAAAACATTTCATGTCTTTCAGCTGGTGGAAAAGGACGGATATCCATTTCATTCACTACTGAAAAACCATCATCGCCTAATCCACTTTTCTCCACTTTTTTGATATGAATAATATATTCATCAGGAACTTGTCTTTTGTATGTCCAAGTATATTGTCCTTCAAATTTATTTTTGAAAATTTGTTGAATTTCTTCAGGGTCAATAGATGAAATTAATTCCATAGTCGTATCTGGTTCCATCATACCATAGCGATGAAATACAATTTGTTTCCATTCTTTTGGTGCTGCTTTTCTTAAATCTAATAAAGTAGAAATATCTTTCATATCTCTTTCTTCAGATGCAGCTGTACGTGTAACTTTCACTTTCCATTCTCTGCCACCTCGGTTTAAATATACCCAATCTACCACATCTCCATAAATAGATTTGAATTCATAAAATAATGGAATAGGGTCGTGGTCATTGATAAATACAAAGCTTTCAGCGACAGGTAAGTTTTTAAAAAGCTCTACTAAAAATTCATGTCTTTGGATAGGTGCAACAACTCTAACGTCCAATTCTCCGTGTTCATTTTCTCTTATTTCGCTCATAATATTTTAATTTAAGATAATTTTGTCCGAAATTAATATAAATATTGATATTAAGCTCCAAAAATGAAGTTAAATAAGAATTAAATGATAGTTGATTGTTATACTAAATTTCATAATACATAAAAACAAGTAGGAATTACTATTTTGCTTTTAGATGTGTAGTTGGAGCATACTTACAACCTGATACACATTCTCCTTTGGGATTAATTAAAAACCAATTTTCGTCTGTTTTTACTCTTGCTAAACCTTGAGCAAAAGGTTCAGTCTCAGAATAGATTAAAGGAATAATAACTTTGCCTGTTTTATCAATAAATCCCCATTTTCCACTTGAATAATCACCCTTTCGCACCATTACTAAGCCCTCAGAGAAATTTCCAGCATAGTCATAGTCTGAAGCAATTACTTCTTTTCCTGTTTTGTCAATAAAACTATATTTATAATTATTCTGAGCTATTGCTGCAATACCCTCCGAAAAATCACTTGCATCTTCATATTGCAGATGAATGATCTCTGCACCTGTTTTGTCTATATATCCATATTTATCATTTATGGAAACACTTGCTAAACCTTCAGAAATTTTACCTGCATAATCATATTTTAATGGAATAATTTCTTTTCCAGTTTTATCTATAAAGCCAAATTTTTCTACCCCCGATGTTCCTGAGCTAACGACAGCCATTCCTTCTGAAAAATCGCCTACACTATTATATTTTGGAGCTACAAGCTCTTTCCCTGTCTTATCTATGAAACCCCAGTTTTCATTTAATTGTATTTTTGCTAAACCTTCAGAGAAATTACCTGCATCTTCGTATTGGATAGGAATAATTACCTTCCCTGTTTTATCAATAAATCCTGACAATGCATCTCCAAGAATACCTTCAACTACCATTGCTAAACCTTCAGAGAATTTCTCAGCCTTACTATATTTTAGAGGAATAACTTCTGTGCCTGTTTTATTTATAAAACCACATTTAGGCTCTTCTAATCCTTCAAAATCTCCAGTCATTACCATTGCAAGACCTTCAGAAAAATCACCCACAAAATCATACTTCAATGGTGTAACTTTTTTGCCTGTCTGATCAACAAAGCCATATTTATAATCTAATTTTACCCAAGCAAGTCCATCATAGAATTTACCTACCTCATCATATTGATTGCTCCAATTGCTAGTGGATTGTGCCTTGCTTTGAAAAATAAATAATAAGGAAAAGAACATTAAGATACAAAATTTTGTTTTCATAGTTTTGATTTTTATAATTTAAAATAGTTTTGTTTTATCAATAGTTTTATTTCGTTTAAAAATGAATGAAACGATATCAATTTTTTTTAGTTCAAAAAATATACCATTTTCAAACAAATATAGAATTCTTTAGATAAACTTTCCTAATTAAAAAGGAATTTTTTAATAAAATCAAATGCTTTCATTTTAATATATGAAGAAAATTATTAAAAAATTATTGGAAATTGTTTCAATACAAACTCAATAAAATTAGTACTTCTAAGACCTTATAGCCTACAACACTAAAAATTGAATAATTTTAGTTATCTTTAAATTGATTGTTATATGACTTCGGTCGCATAGTTTTTATTATTTAGTACTTCATTAAAATAGTATTGCTTATAATTATCTTGAATGTTTATACAACAATTTCCAATACCACATTCATTACAAAATCATATTGTAAACATTAGCTTTTATAAATTAACGAAAGATGAAATGCTAAGAAGAAAAATATTGCCTGATAATATTACTTCCTTATTTGTGTTTTTAAATCCTACTATCCACTTGAAAGAATGTTTCTCTAATAGTATTATTAACTATAGAGTGGCTTATGCTGGTCCATATTCAAAACCTAGACTATATGAAGTAGAAGAAGAAATTCGTTTTATTAAAATTGATTTTTTCCCTTGGGGAGCCTTTTCAGCTTTTGGATTGGAACAATATAAATTACACAATACAACCATTGATGCATATAAATTATTTCCAAAACTTAAATTATATTCTAAACCGCTTGAGGCATCTTTGGACAATATAGAAACCTGTATTGCTATTTTAGAACAATTTATGTTTGAAGATTGCCATGAATACCTTACACCCACTGATGAAAAAATTATTACCGCTTGTAATTTAATTAAGAGCAAGGATAAGAATATCCCCATTAAAGAATTATGCACATTGGTAAATATGTCTCAAAATTCTTTTTGTAATCATTTTACTAAGATAATTGGTATTTCGCCAAAATTATTTGGACAAATTGCACGTTATAGTAAAGCTAAAAAAATAATTCATTCTACTATTGATATTAATTGGAATGAAATTGCTTTCCAATTTGGATATTTTGATCAAAGTCATTTTATTAAAGAATACAAGCGATTCTCTGGTGCTATTCCAAAAGAATATAAAGCATGGAAGAATTTCTATAATTAAAGAAAAAGACAAATTTATCTTTTTATGTGATTTTTATTATTTTCTAATAGGTATTATAAATAATTTTAAATTGATTTATAAAATTTAAAACAAACGGCTATGAAAAAGGTAATTATTTATTTTAGTTTAAGTGCTATCTTAATCTTTGGATGTAAAAAAGATAAGATATCAAATACACCAACGCCACCACCCAAAGGACAGTTAGAGATTAAAATTCAAGTACCAGCTAATACTGATTTAGAAGTAAATGGTGGGGAAGTATTGTCAGGAGCTACTTTTGTGGATATAAAAGATAAAAACAAAGTACCCATTCCTGTTTTTAAAGACGATATAACGCCAGTTTATGTTTTTGATAATAGACCTCTTGCGAAATTCACACTAAGCTAATAAAAAACTATTTCCAATCTAGTTTAATAACCTAAACTTGTTGATGATTTGGAAAGAAATTAAAAATCTAAAGCCGACAGATTTTAAAAGGCTAACAGGAGTAACACCTATTATATTCTTGCATTTAGTGGAAGCTGTGAATGACTATGAAGCAAAGACACGAAAGCGAGGAAGAACAGGTAGAAAATCGCATTTAATAACAGAGGACAAGCTACTAATGACCTTGATGTATCTTCGAGAATATCGTACTATGTTTCATATAGGAGTTGCATACGGATTAAGTGAAAGCAATGTTTGTAGAACTATAAAATTTATAGAACAAGCATTAATTAGTCACCCTTCCCTACATCTACCTGGCAAACGTGTCTTAACAGAGTCAGAACATCTCTTTGAAGTTATCCTAATAGATGTAGCAGAGACCCCAATTGAACGACCTAAAAAAAACAACGTAAATATTACTCAGGTAAAAAGAAAAGACATACTATAAAAACACAGATAGTAGCAGAAAAACATACACGAAAAATAATCTGTTTGCATAATAGTATAGGCAAACAACATGATTTTAAACTTTTTAAAAATAGTAGAGTATTTATACATCCTACTATAAAAGCACAAACAGATACTGGTTATCAAGGTATTAAAAAGCAACACGCTAATAGTGAACTACCCAAGAAACGGAGTAAGAAAAATCCGCTAACTAAAGAAGATAAGATACAAAATAGAAAAATATCATCCCACAGAGTGCTAATAGAAAACATTATCCGTGAACTAAAAATATTTAAAATATTAGCAGAAAAATATCGAAATCGAAGAAGAAGATTTAACTTAAGAATGAATATTATTGCAGGAATTTATAATCTAAGTCTAAAATGAATTTCGCAAGAGGTCTAATAAAGACAATTTGGTTATGATGGGTTTTGCTGGAGATAATGCTAGAATAGTATCGTCAGCAACAACAGCACAAGTGCTTTTGTATTGGGGACTTGGACTTCCTTATGCAGATGTAGCATTTACAAAATCATTTTTTGAGCAGTATGAGGGTAATAAGATTGTAGGTCAATGGGTTCAAAAATTTGAACAAGATTTTATAGCGGATCCACTTATTATTTCCAAGGGTGGTTTTATAGATGGTTTGACAGCTACGGTAAAAGAACTCAGAAATAAAGATGTTTTAGATGCTAATAATATGAAAAAATCAGCAGATATAAAAGTAGATGCTGCTAATGTAAAAAGTGGATTACGAGTGCAGGAGGATGGCTTGAGCCAGTATTCTGTCAATAATTATTACCGCAGAAGAGCTCACGCTTACTTATATAAAATGAATTATACGGATATGAATAACAGCAAACATACCCTTATTAGTCAATTTGGAGAAAACACAAAAGCTGAGAATGATTTTCCAGTGAGTTCTCGTTCAGGAGTAACGAGTGTTATGGGTGAAATAGGTAAATGGGTAGATGGTAGTGATATGGGTTCTATGGTAGCCAAAACAGATCCTAACCAATTACAATTGGAGGACAATGAAAGTGAAGCATTGTATAAATTAAGAATTGTAGGTCCTGGTAGTCTTGCAGGGGCACACATGAGTGGTAATGAGGCTACGACTGCTGAACTTTCAAAATATTTAGAACTCTCAGCAGAAACCTTTCTACTAGATTTCCTGATTCCTACACTATCTTTAATTACTTCTGCTGAAGGTATGACTGCTGATTTTGATTGGAGTAAGAAAGATATAGATATTGCAATTGATGCAATAAAAAATTTTTGGAAAGCTACCCCTGATGTGTATGAAGAGATTAAAAAAGGAAGTTATTCTAATGCTCTGAAAAAGGTAATAACAAGCATAGGAGCAGATGTAGCAAACACCTATCTGACTGCAATTTTTGATGGTATTGGCGATATGGGTTTAAAAAACTTATGGTCTGGCTCTGTTACACATATCAAAATAAGCAAGGTTTTGGCTGTTGTTGATTTTATATTGGGTACTACCGACTTGGCTCTTACAACGAATAATATCTTATCCTCCAAAGGAATTGAAAGTTTCGATATCACGGCTCGAACTGGCAAGGTAACACTGCTACCAGTAGAAGCTACAGGTGTGTCAGGTAGTTTTATTAAATTAGAAGCTATAATTAAGAATATGGAATTGCCTCAAGGAACACATCCGTTTTTTGAATGGAGTACTTCAGGGAATTTTGGTGAGCTTTGGGATAATCAAGGACATCGTAGTGTTTCCTTTGAAAGTCAAGACGCCAAGCCACAATATTATGTAAAAGCTTCTTCTAATCAACTGAGTGATGGTAATAATTTTGAATACGTATATGTAAAAGCTTATATAGGCAGCAATGTGGTGGGTACAGATACTACTAAAATTAATGTGAAAAAGGTTTCTTATAAAATATTGCCTACTGGTGTAACAATTTCAGGACAAAAAGATAAAGCAAATGAGATTCGTTTATATTTGGTAAGAAGTGATAATAAAAAAGATATTGGACAAGCTGGAGATTATGATTATAAAGTAGTTTGGGAAACAGCAGGAAGCTATGGTAAACTGAAAAGCGGGTTTAATAATTCAACGACAATTACTACTTATAATTCGGATAATATTACTTACTCCTGTACCGATGAAGATACAAAAGAAGCACAGGAAGAAATCAGAGCAAAGGTATATATGAAACAAAAAACAGCTCCCGACGATGAATATTTTTTAGCAAGTGATACAAAGGGAATTGTGAAAATAAGTAATGACGAGAATAAGAAGATTATCCATATACCAATGACCGTTTTTATTTATCAGTTTCCAGATCAAGATAACTGGTGCGGACAATATCCAATGGCAATTTTTCCCGTAGAAGATAGTGCAAAACATTATCAGGTTGTTTTTTATAATTTTCCACCAAATTATATATTAGATGGGCGAATTATAGAAAAAATAACTTATAGCTGGGCAAAAGGGCAAAGACCAAATAATGAGTATAATCCTTTTCATGGAGAGAACCCTCCTTTAGTTCATAATGGACAGTATTATATATCGTTTGCATGGACTGGTGGTAACTGTGATTGGATTAATACTTTACCTAGTGATAATGGAGGAGTGATGGTTGAAGTAACATATTATTATTAGAGCTAAAAGACAGCACGCAGTTATACTATTTATTCTATGAATAGAAATATTGTTAAGTTGTTATTTTTGTAATTTAACTTAAGTAATAAGCCTCGTTTTCTATTGATGAAAAAAGTAGGAATTAAATGATTAATGCTTCGAATATTGAATTTAAGATTTATGGTTTCTTTGAGCCAGTTCCTTACGCACTCGACTTAAACTTTCTGGAGTAATACCCAAATAAGAAGCAACCATCAATTGTGGAACACGTAATAAAATATCAGGATAGATTCTAGTAAAATGTAAGTAACGTTCTTCGGCACTTGCACTCAACAATTGATTGATTCGGTTTTGTAACTGACGGATATGGTTGTGTAGTAGTTTATTATTGAATTCCATAAACGAAACGTCTTTTTTGGCTAAATCTAACATAAAAGATTCGTCTAAAATGATGGCTTCAGTATCTTCTAATGCTTGAATAAAATAAGCTGACGGCTCATTAAAGAAAATACTTGCTCTGTCTGAAACAAACCAACCTTCAGGTGCAAATTGTAAGAGATGCTCTTTGCCTTTATCATCAATAGAATAATAACGAAGTAAACCATTTTCTACAAAAAGCGTTTGCTGACAAGCTTCTCCAGCACGTAACCAGAAATCTCCTTTTTTAATATGCACATTTTTACACCGATTAAGTAGTGCCTCCATTAACGTAGGCTCTAAAGTACTATTGGAGCTAAGAAAGTCTGCAAAGCGTATTTCTATCATAGGTAATTTAAAATTTGTCTTATGGCTTAAATTTAAGATAATTATTGAGTTTTTTATATAAAAGCTATCAGCTATTGGAGGAACGAATTGTTTTAATTTGTATTCCTGAATATGAAATTTGTTTACACTATAATAAATAATAGAAAACGTCGCAAAAATCAAATTACAATAAATAATAATAGCCTTTGTTGTTGTGGTAAATTATTAATGTTTTACTTTTTAATTAATATTATTATATTGTGTTATAAGAAGAATATTGAAAAATTATTAAAATTGTGTTTTCATGGCTAACTTATTAGATTTTACCGACAAATACCAACTCTCCAAAACCCTGCGTTTTGAACTCAAACCCATTGGCAGAACCTTAGAGCATATTCAAACCAAAGGTTTGTTACTTCAAGATGCTAACAGAGCAAAAAGCTATCAAGAAGTAAAGAAACTGATAGACCGTTACCACCAGCATTTTATAGAACTAGCTCTTAGTCCTTTAAAATTGACCCAATTAGAAGATTTACAGAATTTATATTTTGCCCCTGCTGAGGCTAAAAAAGAAGATGACTTTAAAAAGAAATTTGAAAAAATTCAGGAGGAACTAAGAAAAGAAATTGTTACTGCATTTAAGACTGGAGAATCCAACGAGATTTTTAAAGTTCTGGATAAAAAAGAACTCATTACAAAGTTAATGGTAGATTGGTTGGAGCAGAAAGAAGATAAAGATAAAGTTGAGGAGTTCAAAACCTTTACCACCTATTTTACCGGCTTTCATGAAAACCGAAAAAACATGTACACCGATAAGGCACAGAGTACCGCTATTGCTTACCGTTTGGTACATGAAAATTTGCCTAAGTTTTTGGATAATATAAAGGTGTTTGAAAAGCTGAAAGCAGTACCGGAACTGTACGAAAAGTGCAGTGTACTCTATAAAGAGATTGAAGAATATCTAAACATACGCTATATAGATGAAGCTTTTGAGTTGGGCTATTACAATATGGTTTTAACTCAAAAACAAATAGAGGTGTATAACCTCATTATTGGAGGACGAACACCTAAAGAAAATGAAAAGAAAATTCAAGGTTTAAACGAATACATCAATCTTTATAACCAAAAACAAGCGGACAAAAAAAATAGAATTCCGAAAATTAAACCGCTCTACAAAATGATTTTGAGCGATAGGGAAAGTGTTTCTTTTTTACACGACAAATTTGAAAATAGCCAAGAGGTACTCAATGCAATCAAGGAATATTACCACGCCAATATAAAATCTTATCAATCCTCTGAAAAAGAAGATACTGAAAATGTTTTGGAACGAGTAAAAGAATTGCTGGCAAACTTAAGCAGCAATAATCTTTCCCAAATTTATATCCGCAACGGAAAAGCCATTACCGATATTTCTCAAGCGCTGTTTAGTGATTTTAGTTTGATAAAAGATGCGTTGAAATATAGTTTTACCAACACGCTGGAGATAGGTAAAAAAGGACTTTCAAAAAAGCAGGAAGAAGCGATTGAAAAATTCCTAAAACAAGATTATTTCTCTATTGCAGAAATTGAAACAGCCCTCTGGAATTATCGTGCTGAAAATGATTTGCTCAAAGATTTGCAAGAAGAGCAACACCTAATTGCAAGCTATTTCAATACCCATTTCACAACCAAAGTCAATGACAAGGAATATGATTTGGTATCTAATGTAACCGCTAAATATAGTTGTGTAAAAGGACTATTGGAACAGGATTATCCCGAAGACAAAAAGTTGAATCAAGAGACCAAAGAAATTGACGATATAAAAGCCTTTTTAGATGCTTTGATGTTGGTTTTGCACTTTGTGAAACCCCTGATGCTTCCCAACGACAGCACCTTAGAAAAAGACCAAAGTTTTTATAATACCATAGCGCCTTATTACGAACAATTGCAACATTTAGTTTCACTCTACAACAAGGTCCGCAACTTTGCATCGCAAAAAGCATATAGCGTAGAAAAGTATAAGTTGAATTTTGAAAATCCGGAATTCTTAGGAGGTTGGCCAATTGACAGAGAAGTGCCTACATCAAGTGTAATATTTAAAGAGAGAGATAAATTTTTTCTCGGAGTATTAGATAAAGATTGGAAAAGGAATTGGAAAAACTTGCCTCAACCAACAAGTGAGAATGATGTCATCTATAAAATGGTGTATCTACAAGCCGCAGACCCAAGTAAAGATGTACAAAATCTTATGGTTATTGATAATAAAACTGTTAAGAAAAATGGAAGAAAAGAAAAATCAGGCGAGTTTATTGGTCAGAATTTACAATTAGAGAATCTAAAAAACAATTATTTACCAGAGAACATAAATGCAATTAGAAAAAATAGATCTTATTCTAAACTAAGTGAAACTTTTAAAAAAGAAGACCTCATTGCTTTTATTGATTATTACAAGCAAAGAACAATAGAGTATTTCGACAGCTATCAATTTACGTTTAAAGACTCTAGCAAGTATGATAATTTTGGTGAGTTTACTGACCACATCAATTCACAAGCATATCAAATTAGCTTTGTCAAAGTTTCTAAAACCTACATCCACCAATTGGTTGACGAAGGCAAACTTTATCTCTTCCAAATTTATAACAAAGATTTTTCTGAATACAGCAAAGGCAAACCCAATATGCATACCCTGTATTGGAAAGCCTTATTTGATCCCGAAAATTTGAAAGATGTAGTGTATAAACTCAATGGACAAGCTGAAATCTTCTATCGTAAATCTTCCATCAAGAAGGATAAAATTATTGTGCATAAAGCCAATGAAAAAGTTGCCAATAAAAATCCGCTCAACACCAAGAAAGAAAGTTTGTTTGCTTATAATTTGGTGAAAGAGAAACGATTTACTGTAGATAAATTCCAGTTTCATGTACCCATTACACTCAATTTTAAAGCCAGTGGCAATGACTACATCAACCAAGAGGTACTTTCGTTTTTAAGACAAAATCCCGATGTCAATATCATTGGCTTAGACCGTGGTGAAAGACACCTCATTTATCTCTCCCTCATCAATCAAAAAGGAGAAATTTTGCAACAATTTTCCCTCAATGATATCATCAACGAATACAAAGGCATTACCCACAAAACGGCTTACAAAACGCTTTTAGAAAAGAAAGAAAAAGAAAGAGCCGATGCCAGAGAAAACTGGGGAGCGATAGAAAACATTAAAGAACTGAAAGAAGGCTATATCTCTCAAGTGGTGCACAAGATAGCCACAATGATGGTGGAGTACAATGCCATTGTGGTGATGGAAGACCTGAACATGGGCTTTAAACGAGGAAGGTTTGCAGTAGAAAAACAAGTCTATCAAAAGCTTGAAAAAATGCTGATTGACAAGCTCAATTATTTAGTGTTCAAAGACAAAGCTCCTGATGAAGTTGGAGGCTTGTACAATGCCTTACAATTGGCTAATAAGTTTGAAAGCTTTCAAAAAATGGGTAAACAAAGTGGTTTCCTATTTTATGTGCCGGCTTGGAATACCAGTAAGATAGACCCTACCACCGGTTTTGTAAACTTATTTTATACCAAATACGAAAGTGTAGAAAAGGCTCAACAGTTTTTTGAAAAATTTGATAGCATTCGCTTTAATACAAAGGAGCAATATTTTGAATTTGCTTTTGATTACGACAATTTCACCACAAAGGCGGAAGGCACAAAAACCCAATGGACGGTTTGCACCCACGGAGAAAGAATTTTAACTTTCAGAAATCCTTCTGCGAATAACCAATGGGACAATAAAGAAATTAAACTCACCGAACAATTTGAAGACCTCTTAGGTAAATACAATGTCAGTTATGGAAGTGGTGCATGTATCAAAGCACAAATAGCCGCACAAAAGGAAAAAGACTTCCTAAAAGGCATGATGGATTTGTTTAAACTCACGCTTCAAATGCGTAACAGCATTACGAATAGTGAAGTGGATTACCTGATTTCTCCTGTAAAAAATGAGCAAGGCGTATTTTACGACAGCCGCAATGCTGATGCTACGTTACCTAAAGATGCCGATGCCAACGGTGCTTATCATATCGCCAAAAAGGGTTTAATGTGGCTCTACCAAATTCATGAATTTGATGGAGAAGATTGGAAGAATCTGGATTTGGACAAGACCAATAAAGGTTGGTTGCAGTTTGTGCAGAATAAAAATAAAAACTAATGAGTAAGAAAAAAATAATCCTACACGAAGGCGAGAGCGGGGAAATCATCATTTACCGAGATGGGAATAATGTACCGAAAGTAGAAGTGTTGTTGCAATACGAAAACCTTTGGCTTACACAGAAGTCAATAGCCTTGCTGTTTGGTGTGGAACGTTCGGTAATTACCAAGCATATAAAGAATATTTTCAAAACAGGTGAATTGGCAGAAATTTCAGTATGTGCAAAATTTGCACATACTGCCGAAGACGGTAAAAATTACAACACTTCTTTTTATAAATTAGAATTGGTCATTGCGGTGGGGTATCGGGTCAATTCAGAACGGGCAATACTTTTTCGCAACTGGGCAAGCCATATCTTAAAGGAATACATTCAAAAAGGTTCTGTGCTTGATGTGGAGCGACTCAAACAACCTGAATATATTTTCGGACAAGATTATTTTGACGAAACGCTGGAACGCATTCGTGATATTCGTAGCAGCGAAAGGCGTTTTTATCAAAAAATAACGGATATCTATGCGGAATGCAGTGCCGATTACAATGTGAATAGTGCTGAAACAAAAACATTTTTTGCTACCGTACAAAATAAATTGCATTGGGCTATTACTCGTGAAACGGCTGCTGAAATTGTATATCACCGTGCCAACCATACTCAACCAAATATGGGGCTTACTTCGTGGAAGAATGCCCCTGATGGAAAAATCCGAAAAAGTGATGTAAGCATTGCCAAAAACTACCTGAATGAAGAAGAACTAGGTAGTTTGAATCGAATTGTTACCATGTATTTAGATTATGCAGAAGACCAAGCCAAACGCAGAAAAGTAATGTATATGAGCGATTGGGTAGAAAAATTAAATGCTTTTCTACAATTCAACGAGCGTGAAATCTTAGACAATCCCGGCAAAGTAACACATGAAATAGCCCAAGCCTTTGCAGAAAGCGAATTTGAAAAATACCGTATTGTGCAGGATAAATTGTACCAATCTGACTTTGATAAACTGTTAGAGCAAACAAAAGACAATAAACCATAAATCAATTTTCTCCTCTAAGCTCTTTGACATACTGATAAAAATATGAAAGCCTATGGAAACTTATTTGCCTATTTCGTACCTCAACGATTTTATTTTTTGCCCCTATTCCTTGTATTTGCATCAGGTATTTGACAATAGTGAAGAAGAGGTGTATAGTGCAGCACCTCAACAAACTGGCAAAGCTAGTCATATCAATATAGATGATGAAAAAGGCAATAAAAAGCAAATTACTAAAATCTTGAAAGGTATTTATGTCATCTCTAATCGTCTGGGAATATATGGCAAAATTGATACGCTTTATGTCTCAGAAAAAAGATTAGTAGAAAGCAAATACCATATTACTACGATTTATAAGGGTTATTATTATCAACTTTGGGCACAGTATTTTGCATTAATAGAAATGGGTTATGTAATTAATACAATTTCATTTTTTTCTATCAAAGACAGAAAAACCTATCTCGTAAATATTCCTGAAGAAAGTGAATTTCAGGAATTAAGACAGCATATACGAACCATTGCCCGATATGATTTTGAGCAAGAGTTTATTCCTAATCCCACTAAATGCAGCCATTGTATCTATGCTGCTCTATGTGATAAAACTCAAAATGATCATGTTTACACATAAAGATATCGAAAATAGAAGTTTGTTTGTAATTAATGGTTTAGAAAAACAAAGATTAAAAGTTTCTGCCGGAAGACTGATGCTGGAAAATGAAGAAACTGGGAAAGCCATTACCAAACTTCCTTTTCCAAAGATTCTTAGTTTGTTGGTTGTAGGACATACAACTATAACAACAGCTTTAATTGAACATTGCAATAAGCATGGGATTCCTATTGTTGTGATGAAACCCAACTTTAGACCCGTATTTTATTTTGGAAATATGGCAGAAGCTAACTTTTTACTAAGAAAAAAACAATACACTCAACCCAAAGGAGTATTAGAAATTGCCCAAACTATTGTCTTCAATAAACTGAATAACCAATTGGTTTTATTAAGTAAAACTAGAGAAAAAAGTGAGATTTTTAATAAAGCGAAAAATACCATTCAATATAATTTAGAAAAAATTAAAAATGTAAATGATTATAGAGAATTAATGGGTTTGGAAGGAACAGCAGCAAAAATATATTTTCAAGCCTATTTTGAATTTGCAAACTGGAATTTGAGGCTTCCTAGAGTCAAAGTAGATACCATTAATGCAACATTGGATATTGGCTATACGATGCTATTTAATTATATAGAATGTATGACAAGGTTGTTTGGGTTTGACCCATATATAGGTGTTTATCATCAATTATGGTTTAGGAGAAAAAGCTTAGTTTGTGATTTAATGGAACCCTTCCGTTGTATTATTGAACATCAAATACGGAAGTCTTTGAAATATGGTACCTTCAAAACCTCAGATTTTGAGCTGATAAAGAATGCATATTATTTAAAATCTGAATATAGAAAAAACTATACTAAGGTTTTTTTTGAGGCTATTATAGAACACAAATCTAGTATCTATAAATATATTCAAAGTTATTATAGATGTTTTATGGGGCAAAAAAATATTGTTGAATATCCAAAATTTAATTATGAGTAAAGTTATTATTGTTGCATACGATATCACTAGTAATAAAACAAGAAGTCGCTTTTCAAAGTTTTTGGAGCGATATGGAGTTAGGGTTCAGTTTTCTGTTTATGAAATAGAGAACTCCAATAGAATATTAGATATAGTCAAGACGAATATTGAAGCCAACTTCAAAAAGTTATTTGAACCTGGTGACAGTATTTATATTTTTACTTCAGAGAAAAATAGCATAACCAAATATGGAAGTGCCAACCTTTTGGACAATGACTTAATATTTATTTAGCAAACCTTAGGCTGTTTGCAATTAATAAAAAAAAATAAATATCAATACAATTAATTGAATTCCAAATATTTAAGTACATAAAATAAGTGCTTTGTTATTTAGGGGTGGGGTAAATGTGTATATATTATTTTTTTTATAAGTATTTGTAAATGAAAAACTTTTATTACATTTGTGTTTAAATAAGGTCTGAAAATGGCCGATAATTTCTACTATTGTAGATGACCATATTATTATTACTGATAATAAGTCTGAAAATGGCCGATAATTTCTACTATTGTAGATCACTGCATGAAT
>JACJXS010000013.1 GCA_020636545.1 Chitinophagales bacterium | reverse complement strand
AGGAACTATCAAAAATATTACTGATTTCGGTGCATTCATTGATTTAGGTGGTATTGATGGTTTATTGTATATTACTGATATTTCTTGGGGTAGAATTAATCATCCAAGTGAAGTGTTACAAATGGATCAAAAAATCCAAGTGGTGGTTATTGAGTATGATGAAAACAAAAAACGTATTTCATT
Source organism: Chitinophagales bacterium (assembly GCA_020636545.1). Taxonomy (GTDB): domain Bacteria; phylum Bacteroidota; class Bacteroidia; order Chitinophagales; family JADIYW01; genus JADJSS01. The sequence goes on along the minus strand of JACJXS010000013.1, from coordinate 186,683 downwards.
GGGCTTAAAACAATTACAAGCTCATCCTTGGGATAATTTACCAGAAGGAATTGTTGAAGGAAGCAAAGTAAAAGGTAAAATTGTAAATATTGAAGATTATGGTGCTTTCTTAGAAATCGTACCAGGTGTTGAAGGTTTAATTCACGTATCTGAAATATCTTGGGGTAACCAACCAATTAATTCTAGAGATTTCTTCAAATTAGGAGACGAGCATGAAGCTTTGGTTGTTACAATTGACAAAGATGAAAGAAAAATGTCTGTGAGTTTAAAACAGATGGAAGAAGACCCTTGGAAAAACATCACTACTAAATATGCAGTTGGTACAAGACATAAAGGTATTGTAAAAAATATCACTCCTTATGGTGTATTTGTTGAGTTAGATGATATCGTTGGTGGTATGATTCATATTAGTGATTTATCTTGGACTAAACGTTATAATCATCCAAATGAATATACTTCAGTTGGTAGTGAATTAGATGTAACTATTTTAGAAATCGATTCTGATAATAGAAAAATCGTTTTAGGTCATAAACAATTGGAAGAAGATCCTTGGGATACTTTTGAAAATCTTTTCCCAGTAGGTTCTGTACACGAAGCTACAGTATTGAAAAGAGAGGATAAAGGTGCTATCGTTCAATTACCTTATGGTATCGAAGCATTTGCTCCAACTCGTCATATCAAAAAAGAAGATGGTAAGTTAGCAGATGTAGATGAGGTTTTAAAATTCAAAGTTTTAGAGTTTGAAAGAGATGACAAACGTATTATTGTTTCTCATACTCGCGTTATCGAAGATGAAAAATTAGAAGAAAAGAGAAAAGTAGATGGAGATAAGCGTAAAGAAACTAGAAAACAAAAAGATGCATTGAAAGATGTTAATAGCAAAGTAGAAAAATCTACATTAGGCGATTTAGGTGCATTAGCTGATTTGAAAGCAAAAATGGAAGGCGGAGAAAAATAATAAATATTCACCTTAATAATAAACGGCTACCCAAAGGTAGCCGTTTTTATTTCTCTCTATTTCTTTATCTATAGTGGTTTTAAGAGAATTTGTAAACTGTTTTTGTATTTGCCAAATATAGTAATGAAGCTGTTGCTTGTCAAATTAAAATGTTTTCATTGTGTCTTTCCTAAAATTCTGAGAAAAACTAATATACAACAAGTCTATAACAATAAAAGTTTGTCTTATTTCTAAAAGTATATATTGTTTTTTTTACTTTTTATTTTGATTGAAATTGCTAGAATCTAATTTCAAAAATGTAATTTTGCAAGTATGGAAATTTCGTTGAATTGGTTAAGAGATTATGTTGATATTCCACTTTCTGTGGAAGAAATTAGTGTATTATTGACAGATATTGGTTTGGAAGTTGAAGGCGTTGAAGATTATGTATCTATCAAAGGTGGATTAGAAGGTTTAGTCGTAGGATTTGTTCAAGAAAAAGAAAAACATCCAGACGCAGATAAATTGTCTGTTTGTAAAGTAGATATTGGAAATGAAGTTTTGCAAATTGTTTGTGGAGCGCCAAATGTTGCAGCAGGGCAAAAAGTAATTGTTGCCTTGGTTGGCACACAAATTTTTCCCACGAAAGGAGAGCCTTTTTTGATTAAAAAAGCAAAGATTAGAGGTGTGGAATCTGTTGGAATGATTTGTGCGGAAGATGAAATCGGAATAGGAGAGAGCCACGATGGAATTTTGGTTTTAGATGAAAATACTGAAATTGGTATTCCAGTAAGCTCACTTTTTAATGTTTATAAAGATACCATTATTGAAATTGGCTTAACACCTAATCGCTCAGATGCACATTCTCATATCGGCGTTGCACGAGATTTGATGGCGGCGTATAATTATAGAAATAACAAAAATATTAAGTTAAAAGCCATTGAAACCTATCAAGATACTCATAAGATAGAACAGGGTTTTAAAGTATCAGTAGAAGATAAAGAAGATTGTCCAAAATATTTAGGTATTCTATTGGGAAATATTTCCATTCAAGAATCACCAATTTGGTTGCAAAATAAGTTGAGAGCAATTGGACAAAAGCCGATTAATTATATCGTTGATGTTACGAATTTTGTCATGCACGAACTTGGACAGCCTTTACACGCTTTTGATCTTACAGCAATTTCAGGCAATGAAATTATTGTCAAAAAAGTTAAGGAAAATACCCCATTTATTACTTTAGATGGTTCAGAAATTAAACTTTCAGGTACTGAGTTGATGATTTGTAATGCTGAAGAACCGATGTGTATAGCAGGAGTTTATGGAGGGAAAAAATCTGGGGTAACTGAAAATACAAAGTCTATATTCTTAGAAAGTGCTTATTTTAATCCCAAGTCTATTAGAAAAACTTCAACAAAACACCAATTAAAAACAGATGCTGCTATGCATTTTGAAAAAGGAATAGATCCAAACATTACACAAATAGCTTTAGAAAGAGCTATATTTTTATTACAGCAAATAGATTCAAATATTACTTTACTTTCAAATATGTATAATATTGAAAATGAGGAATTTAATCATTTTGAAATAAAGTTAAATTTTAATAAGGTTAGGCAAATAACCGGAGCTTCTATTACTAACGAACAGATTCTGAAAATTTTAGATTTATTAGAAATTAAGGTAATAAATCTAACAGACCTTGGTACCGATTTATTAGTGCCACCTTATCGTGCAGATGTACAAAGAGAAGTTGATGTCATTGAAGATATTTTGAGGATTTATGGATTTAACAATATATTGATACCATCAAAAATAAATGCTTCAGTAAATATTACTGAAACAAAAAATCCAGAACAAATTTATGAACAAGTAGCCAATGATTTAACTTCGATTGGTTATGCTGAGATTTTAACTAACCCACTGTCTAAATCTAAATTGATTGAAAAATTTGAACCAGCAAGGGAAAATTGGGTGAATTTATTGAGTTCTATAAATGTAGAATTAGATGTATTGCGAAATAATATGTTATTTTCTACTTTGGAAACAGTAAGTTATAATAACAATCACAAAAACAGTAATTTAAGATTGTTTGAGTTAGGTAGAACTTATCATAAAAACGGACAAGATTATATTGAACAAGAGCATTTAATTTTGTGTCATTTTGGTTTGAAACAAGAACCCAATTGGAAAGCTACTGCTCAAAAAACAGATTTCTTTACCTTGAAGACTTCTGTTAATCGCTTATTACAAAAAATTGGTATAAATCAATTTGAAATAACATTTTCGGAATCTAAGTATTTTGATTATGGATTGGAATATGCAATTAATGATGCTATTATTGTGAAATTTGGAAAAGTTTCAAGCAATTGGACTACTTTATTTGATATTAAACAAGAAGTTTATTTTGCAGAATTTAATTGGTTGAAATTAATTGAATTATACAATAGTAATAAAGTAAGCTATAAGCCAATTTCTAAATTTCCTTCAGTTAAAAGAGATTTGGCTTTATTGTTGAATAAAGAAATTAAGTTTGAAGAATTAAAAACTGTTGCAGAAAAAATAGGTAAAAAATTATTACAAAAAATTGATATCTTTGATATTTATACAGATGATAAAATGAAAGCTAATGAACAATCTTATGCATTAAGTTTTATATTTAAAGACGAACATAAAACTTTACAAGATGCAGATATTGATTCCATTATGCAAAAGATGATACAAGTATTTCAAAAAGAATTTAATGCAACAGTAAGATAATGAGTAAGTTAGATGATAGATGGAATAGAATCGTAAAAAAAATTCATCTTATTATAGAAAAAAATAAGAAATTAGAAGAAGTTGAATTAACTTTACGAAATAAAATCAATGAATTAGAGAAAAGTAATAAATCTTTAACTGAACAAAACAGTGAATTAAATAAAGAAGAACAGCAAACTGAAATTATTAACCAACAAAATTATATTAAGGAATTAGAACAACAACAAGAGATATTAAATAAAAATTTAGAACAAATTAAAATTGAAAATCAAACTTTAAAAGAAGCTTTAAAAGTTAAAGAATCAAATGCAGTGATAGCGAATGTAGAGGAAAGAGAAGCATTAAAGAAACAAATTGAACAACATATCAATAAAATTGATGATATTTTAGAATTGATAAACCCATAATGGCAGAACAAAATAATATCAATATCATGGTGGCTGGTCGCCCATACAAACTCAAAGTTTCTGGAGAAGAAGAGAGTTTTGTAAGACAGGCTGCGAAAGAGATTAACGATAAAATTTCTGAATTCCAGAAAACGTTATTAACTCGTGATAAGCAAGATTTCTTGTCGATGATAGCACTACAAACGACTGCTGATATGCTTCAATCTAAAAATAAAATTACCAATTCTGCTTCATTAGAAGCCAAATTTGATGAATTGGAACAACTATTAGATAGGAGTTTAGGAATTACCCTATTTTGATTTGTATAGATTTGCTTTAAGTTTTTATTGTCTTTTATTATTGTAGATTTATTTATAAACAATAAAAAAGGAGGAAAAATGATAGAAATAGTTATAGCAGGTGTAGTTGCATTGATTATTGGAATTGTAATAGGCAAATTTTTGTTTAAAGCAAATGTAGATAAGCAATTACAAGAAGCTAAATTACTTGAGGAAAAAGCTCAAAGTATGGTAGATAATGCCAAAAAAGAATCAGAAATTATTGTTAAAGAAGCTAGTACTTTGGCCGAAGCAACCAAGAAAGATAAAATGTTGGAGGCAAAAGAACATTTCTTTAAGTTGAAAGAAGAACACAATAAGGAAATTGACCAAAGAAATAAAAAAACGGTCGAGACTGAAAATAGATTGAAGCAAGTAGAACAATCATTAAAAGATCGTTTGGCAAACGCTGGCAAACAAGAAAAGGATAATGAAGAAATAAAAGCCAAACTTCAACTTCAATTGGAAGTGATGAATGCTAAACAAGCAGATTTAGAAAAGGCACATCAAGAACATATTAGCAAATTAGAGCAAATCGCAAAACTTTCAGCCGAAGATGCCAAAGCTCAACTGGTAGAACAGTTAAAAGGTAAGGCACAAACTGAAGCTATTGCTCACGTTAAAATGGTGATGGATGAAGCTAAATTAAAAGCAAATAAAGAAGCCAAAAAAATCATCATACAATCTATACAAAGAGTGGCAGCAGAAAATGCTATCGAAAATGCCATTTCTGTTTTTAATTTACAAAGCGATGACCAAAAAGGTCAAATTATTGGTCGTGAAGGTAGAAATATCAGAGCCTTAGAAGCTGCAACAGGTGTCGAAATCATTGTTGATGATACACCTGAAGCGATTGTAATCTCAGGTTTTGACCCTTATAAAAGAGAGATTGCAAGACTATCATTACAACGCTTAGTTACTGATGGTAGAATTCACCCAGCTAGAATTGAAGAAGTTGTGGCAAAAACCGAGAAGATGTTGGAGCAACAAATTATGGAGATAGGAGAGCGTACGGTTATTGATTTAGGCATTCATGGTTTACATCCTGAATTGATAAAGATAGTTGGAAAAATGCGTTTCCGTTCTTCTTATGGACAAAACTTATTACAACATTCACGCGAGGTTTCTAATTTATGTGCTATTATGGCTAGTGAATTAGGCTTAAATGCAAAAATGGCAAAACGTGCTGGTTTATTACACGATATAGGAAAAGTTTCTGATGAAGATCCAGAATTATCTCACGCTTTATTAGGTGCAAAATTATGTGAGCGATATGGAGAGCATCCTGCTATTGTGAATGCAGTTGGTGCACACCATGATGAGATGGAAATGTTATTTGTGATTTCTCCAATTATCCAAGCTTGTGATGCTATTTCTGGAGCTAGACCTGGAGCAAGACGTGAAATAATGGAAAGCTATATGAAGCGTATTGCAGAATTAGAAAAATTGGCTTTAAATTATAATGGTGTTGAAAAAGCGTATGCAATTCAAGCAGGTCGTGAATTACGTGTTATTGTTGAAGCTGGAAAAACTTCAGATAAAGATGTAGAAGAAACAGCATTTAAAATTGCACAACAGATCCAAGATGAAATGACTTACCCTGGTCAAATAAAAGTTACGGTTATTCGAGAAACTAGAGGTGTGTCTGTTGCAAAATAAATAATAGAGACTATAATGTGAAAGAGGCTGTCCGAAAAGGGCAGCTTTTTTTTTTAGACAATATCTCTAAAACTGTGTAAACCTATTACAGAAAAAGAAAATTTCTATCCATAAATCTTATCAATAAATCAATCATAATAGGAGTGGAGCATATCGGAGTCGAACCGATGACCTCTTGACTGCCAGTCAAGCACTCTAGCCAGCTGAGCTAATGCCCCAATGTATAGGATGGATAAAGATATAAATTAGCATTTGAAAAGCCAATTTTCAATGATTTTTTTTCCGTTGGGTGTCATTACACTTTCAGGATGAAATTGAACACCTCTTACATTATATTCTTGATGTCTAATAGCTTGTACAATGCCGTCATCATCAATGGCTGTAACTTGCAAAGGTGCTTGAATATTTTTAATTGCCCAAGAATGGTAACGACCACTTTCAAAATTAGTGTCCAAACCATCAAAAATTATATCTTGCTCTTTGATAATAGTGTTTCTAGTTTTCCCATGTATAACTTGTCCTACATTATACAACTCTGCACCAAAAACTTGCCCAATCGCTTGATGTCCTAAACAAATACCCAAAATACACTTCGTTGGAGCATAAGTTTTTATAACATCTAATAAAATACCTGCTTCTTCAGGAATTCCAGGACCTGGAGATAAAATTATTTTGTCATATTGATTGATAGCTTCAATGCCAATTTTATCATTTCTAAACACATCAACTTTAAAATCAAATGATTCTACATAATGTACAATATTGTATGTAAACGAATCATAATTATCTAACATTAAAATTTTACTCATTTTTTAAATTTTAAGTATAAAGTAATAAGTGTTTATCTGTTTTTATCAATTAAGCAAACTTTGTTCCTCAAAATGTTTTTTCTAATGCTTTACTATTTGTCTAGTTACCTAAGTTCGTGTCCCATTTTATCACGTTTGGTATCTAAATACTTTTTGTTATGTTTATTTGGTGCGATTTTGATGGGAATATTTTCTACAATTTCTAAACCGTAACCACCAAGAGCAGCACGCTTTTTTGGGTTATTAGTAATTAATTTTAATTTAGAAATATTCAAATCTCTTAAAATTTGAGCACCAATACCAAAATCACGTTGGTCAGCTTTGAAACCTAAAGCTAAATTAGCATCAACGGTATCCATGCCTTCTTCTTGCAATTTATAAGCTCTCAATTTATTAAAAAATCCAATACCTCTTCCTTCTTGCATCATATACAAGATAACGCCTTTTCCTGCTTCTTGAACCATTTCCATCGCACCGTGTAATTGGTCACCACAATCACATCTCAATGAACCTAAAATATCTCCAGTAATACAAGAAGAGTGTACTCTAACTAAAACAGGCTCATCTTTTTCCCAAGTGCCTTTTGTTAATGCAAAATGTTCCTCACCAGTTTGAATATCTTTGTATGCCGTCAATTTAAAATCTCCATATTTTGTAGGCATATTCACTTCTACAACACGTTCAATTTGTTTTTCGTGTTTTAAACGATATTCAACCAAGTCTTTTATAGAAATAATTTTTAAATCAAAACGTTTTGCAATTTCTAATAATTCAGGTGTTCTAGCCATAGTGCCGTCCTCATTCATAATTTCTACCAACACACCAGCAGGTTCAAATCCTGCCAATCTTGCTAAATCTATTGTTGCTTCGGTATGACCTGTTCGTCTTAAAACGCCTTCTTTTTTTGCTTTTAAAGGAAAAATGTGTCCTGGTTTTCCAAAATCTGATGGTTTACTATTTGGGTCAACCAATGCTTGTATGGTTTTAGCTCTATCAGCAGTTGAAATTCCAGTAGTACAACCATTGCCAATTAAATCAATAGAAACCGTAAAAGGTGTATCAAAATGAGATGAATTACTATTGACCATCATCTCAAAACCTAATCTATCACATTCATCTTCAATAATAGGAGCACAGATTAAGCCTCGACCGTGAGTTGCCATGAAATTGATAATTTCTGGCGTTACATTTCTTGCTGCGGTAACAAAATCGCCTTCATTTTCGCGGTCTTCATCATCAACAACAATAATTAATTTTCCTTTTTTTATATCCTCTAATGCGGATTCGATTGTATCTAACATATTAAATTCTGTTTGTAGGTTGCCAAATATTTGTTTTTACACCTTTTAGAAAGCGATAAAACCCAATCAAAACGGCAATTTGCATTGCTATAAAATAGAATGGAATTCTAACGAATTTCTTAACTTCAAAAATACTTAAAAAGAAAACAATAGATAGCAAAATGAGTGTTAAGGCTAAAATAATAAATGTATAATTTATGAGTAAATAGATAGAAATATACAACATAAAAAAAGGCGTAAGCCACCTGAATAATTTGTGCGAAATAAAAGTAAAGCCTATTGCAGAAATTGGATTTAAGAGTTTTGTGCCAAAAAAATATAAGTTTTGAAAATTTCCAGTAGCAATTCTAATTTTCCTTTTAAATTCTAATGACATATCTTTTGGACGATTTTCATAAACAAAGCTATTTTCTAAAAAAGTAGCAAATGGTTGTTGCATCAAAGCCTGTATTGAAATATAAAAATCATCTACTAGAAAGTTTTCAGGAATTGGCTTGAAGTATTTTCGTTTGATGGCATAACATGCACCAGAAACACCTTGGAAGATATGAAAGTTTTTAGACTCACATGACTTAATAGTGTTTTCCAAATCTAAATATAAATTTTCCTCTATTGCTTCGATGTTCTTATTTATTAACTTTAAATCTGTAAGTATATTTAATTCATTATCAAATGATTTTGATATATCAATTAAAGTATTAGTTTCTAAAAGAATATCAGCATCTGTTACTAAAATTATAGATTCTTCATCTTGAATTAGTTCAAATAAATGATTTAAAAGCTTAGGTTTTCCTATTCTAGTTTTACTTTCAAATTTAATTATATTTAATTGACTATCAATATATTCAATCTCTTTAATTGAATTATCAGTACAAGCATCTAAGCCAATATAAATTTTTATTTTCTCCTTTGGATAATTTTGATTTACGATAGATTTTAGTTTCGAGCCAATTATACTTTCTTCATTATGTACTGGAATAATAATATTTATATCTTTGTATTTTATATCTATATGATTATCAATAGATATTGATTGTTTGCCTAAATTAAAACTTGATATTATTTTTAATAGCAATGGATATAAGAAATAGCTATAAACTAAAGCAAAAAGTGAAAATAATAAGAGTATATTAAAAATAATCATTTTGCTTTAGGTAGTTTTTTCTTTAATATATGAAATGTCTTTTGAATACTTTCAATTCTGAAAATTACAGAGTCATTCATAGCTTTATAGGTTAAAAATAATGCAATAGGAAATAATACGATAGCAGAAAGCCACATGCCAATTGCAACTGGCAATACTTCATTTTTGGCTAATTTTTCCCCTATCACATTAAAAAAGTGAAAGGCAACAAAATATAAAACCGCAATTAATACAGAACTCCAAAACCACTTTTTCGTACAATTGCACCCATTACAGCACCAATTAACATCAAGACAATACATGCAAATGACAAACTGAATTTTCGATACAATTCTATTTGATATTGAGCCATATCACTAAGCTTCCATTTAATATCATCTCTGGAGTTCTCAATATTGGCTATTACGCCATTTACTAAACCTAATGCCATAGTTGTACCTCGGACATCAATATTTCTTGCATAAATACTATCTAAATTGATACTTATATTTTTAAGCATTATATCATTTTCACTTAGGCTTATATCATCTTGCTTAAAAGGAACAAAATTATTTTTAATAGTCTGATTTATATTGCTTTCTGATTTGTTTAGCTCCATTTGAACAGAATCGCTTAATAATCTCAATTGAGCAGAATTGTACATTGCATAATTGGATTTGAACAAACTTTCATCTGTTCGCTCCATTTTAAATTCTTTCAAATCAAATATTTTTCGCCATTTTTTAAATGATAATTGAGTCATCTCTTTCACAGAACCATCTTGTTTATTAATATTGGGCTTGAATTGATATTGACTACCTTCATATAGATTTAAAATCAAATATTGACCAGTATTACTTAATAAAACTTCACCTTTTTTTGCAGTTACAATGCTGTTGTTATCAGAATTGGTATGATCATATACTATAATGTCATACAATGTTTTATTATCTTTATCTTTCTTTTTTACTTTAATAGCAAAATTACTTATGCCTCGATAAAAAACACCTTCAGTAATGTCCAATGCTGGTTTTTGCTTTCGTATATCATACAACAAAGTATAAAATTTTAGATTGACATAAGGAGAGATTCTATTTGAAAAATAGAAAGCAAAAATTGCCATTAACAAAGCTGAAAATATCAATCCAAACATAACGCGAATTAAGGAAATTCCCGATGCTTTATAGGCAGTTAGTTCATTACTTTCTGCCAAATTACCAATAACCATTGTCGATCTTAAGCAAAACAGCCAAAGGCAATGCCATTGGAAGAATGATAATTGCAAATAAAACGACTAGTTTTGCTATCAAACTCAATTCTAATCCTTTACCAACAATATCGTCAATATACTTCCATAAAAATTGCATGACAAATATAAAAGTGGTCAGTAAATAAGTGATTACCAATGGTAAAATATAGGAACGGATAACTACTTTGTCTAATTTCTTTAGCATAACAAAAATGAAGTGCTAAAATACTTAATTTCTTACGTTTTAATAATGTTAAATTCTTGAAATATAGAAAGATTTTAATTAAATTCGCAGTCTTCACAAAAAAAAACAGAGTTTTTCGATATGCGTCAATTAAAAATTACCAAATCCATTACCAACAGAGAAAGTCAATCTTTAGAAAAGTATTTACAAGAAATTGGGAAAGTGGAGTTGCTAACACCTGAAGAGGAAGTAGAGTTAGCACAAAGAATTAAAGCTGGAGACCAAATAGCCTTAGAAAAATTGACTAAAGCAAATTTAAGGTTTGTGGTTTCTGTTGCAAAACAATATCAAAATCAAGGTTTGACTTTGAGCGATTTAATCAATGAAGGAAATTTGGGTTTGATTAAAGCTGCTCAACGATTTGATGAAACTAGAGGTTTTAAATTTATTTCTTATGCAGTTTGGTGGATTCGTCAATCTATTTTACAAGCTTTAGCGGAACAATCAAGAATTGTTCGTTTACCATTAAATAAAGTTGGCTCATTAAACAAAATCAATAAAGCATTTTCAAATTTAGAACAAGAGTTTGAGCGTGAGCCATCTGCTGAAGAATTGGCTGAAATGTTAGAAATTACAAGAGAAGAAGTTGAAACGACCTTAGGTGTTGCAGCAAGACACGTATCGGTTGATGCTCCTTTCCAAGAAGGTGAAGAAAATTCACTTTTAGATGTTTTGGAAAATACTAGTGTTCCAAGTACAGATTATTCTGTTGAGTATTTGGATTCTTTGAGAAAAGAAATTGACCGTTCTTTAAGTACACTTACAGACCGACAAAAAGATGTTTTGATTTACTATTTTGGAATAGGAATGGAACATCCACTTTCATTAGAAGATATAGGAGAGAAATTTGCATTAACAAGAGAACGAGTAAGACAAATTAAAGATAAAGCGATAAACAAATTACGTGCAACTTCAAAGAGTAAGTTATTGAAAAACTATCTTGGTAACTAATTTTTATTTAAACCTCTAAAAATTAATATACAACTTTAAAATCATGACAACAAATTGGGTAAACAAAGAAAAAAATGCCATTGAATTAATTAACATTGCAGGCAAACTTTGGTTAGAAAAAAACATTGAATTAACGATTTTCAGAAGAAACATTGCGGATGCACGATTCACAGAAATTTTGAATAATGCAGAATTTACACGAGTTTATTTAAACTTACCAATTACGGTTGATGATTTCTTAGCTATTGCACAAAGCATTGAAAAATTAAACCTTGCTCCAACAAGAGTTGATTTATCTACTTTAGGTAAAGAATGGTTGGAAGAAAAAGCCAACTTCGATTCTATTGATATATTTGTTGCTAAAAAACTAGAAGCTTATATTGGTCAAGACAAGAAAAGTTTGAAGCCAAAACATGTTGTACTTTTTGGGTTTGGTAGAATTGGTCGTTTAGTAGCAAGAGAATTAATTCAACAATATGGAAAAGGGGATCAGTTAGTTTTAAAAGCAATCGTTACAAGAGGAAATTCTGATGATGAAATCAAAAAACGTTCTTCATTACTTAGAAAAGATTCTGTTCATGGAAAATTTAGAGGTGTTATCACTGAAGATTATGCCAACAAAGCACTAATTGCAAATGGTAATACTATCCACATGATTGCAGCTAACAATCCTGCCGAGATTGATTATACGCAATATGGAATTCAAGATGCTTTATTGATTGACAATTCTGGAATTTTCAGAGATGAAGAAAAATTAGCATCACACTTACAAGCAAAAGGTATTTCTAAAGTTTTATTGACGGCACCCGGAAAAGGAAGTTTACCAAATATCGTTTATGGTGTTAATCATTTAGCATTCAATAGAGATGAGAAAAATATATTTACGGCAGCTTCTTGCACAACAAATGCAATTTCTCCAGTAATTAAAGTAATTAAAGATCATTATGGCATCGAAAGTGGACACGTTGAAACAGTGCATTCTTATACTAATGACCAAAATTTATTGGACAACTACCATAAAAAATATAGAAGAGGTCGTTCTGCTCCAATGAATATGGTAATTACGGAAACTGGTGCAGCAAGTGCGATTACAAAAGTTATTCCTGAAATGGCTGGAAAATTCACTGGAAATGCGGTTCGTGTTCCTACACCTGATGTTTCTTTAGCTATTTTAAATTTGAATTTATCTAAAGAAGCAAGTTCTGTTGAAGAAGTGAATCAATTATTAAGAAATGCAGGTTCTTTTGGAGATTTAGTAGAACAAATTGATTTTTCTACTTCTCAAGAATTAGTTTCCTCTGATTGTATTGGCAATTCACATGCATCAATTGTAGATTCAAATGCGACTTTAATTTCGCCAAATAACAAATCTATTGTATTGTATGTTTGGTATGATAATGAATATGGTTACACAAGACAAGTAGTAAGACTAGCCAAATATATTGGCGGTGTTCAAAGATTGACTTACTATTAATTAAAATAGAAAAGATAATAAATCAAGTCCCGACTATTTGGTCGGGATTTTTATTTGAGGAGTTTTTGTAAGATTAGAAATAGATAATTCAATTATTCGATTTATAAATTATTGCAACACAGAGTTATCTCATTGTTGAATTACAATATTATAGAACCAAATATTTACAAATGAACATCAACAAAAAAACTGTACATTTACGAAAAATTTTAAATCGAATCAAGTTACATTGATGGCAGAGAAGAAAAAGGTTACAGCGAATGAAATTTATGATTTGTTTTTGAATGAATTTAAAATAAAAGAACAAATCGGAAGTATTGAAATCATACTTGGCGGAATTTCTGCAAAATATAAAGGCAAAGACGCAATTGGTGATTTACTTCAAGAATGGCTTGGAGAATGGTTAAGGCAACAAAATTTTTATTTTAGACAACCAACAAACACTCAAGAATTTCCAGACTTTCTATTAACAGAAAGTTCAAATTCAGGTTTTTTAGAATTAAAAACTTTTAATGCAGATGCAAGTCCAGCTTTTGATATTGCAAATTTTGATAGTTATTGCACTTCACTTTTAACAATCCCTGAAAGAATTGAAGCAGACTATTTGATTTTTAGCTACAAAATGGTAGATGCAGAACTCTCAATCGACAATATTTGGCTAAAAAAGGTTTGGGAAATAACAAGTCCATCAGGACAAGACCCTATAAAAATGCAAGTAAAACGTAATCAAGTTTACAATTTAAGACCTTGTACTCCTGACTTGTCCCACTCTAATTTAGTGCGGTTATAATTCATTGATATTCAGTATATATTCTTATTTTTATACAAAAAATACCGCACTAAGGATTATTATAATATGAAAATAAGAGTAGTTCAGACCGCATCAAAAGCCAAAGCAGTACAGGTTATCCGCTACCAAAACAATAAAAGAGTAGTAATGCGGCATATTGGCTCTGCCCATTCCGAAACAGCACTAAACGATTTGTTGCTTTTGGCTGAAGAATGGATTAGGGATTATCGCTTACAACTTTCTATTTTTCCTGATGAAAACCCAAACCAATTATTACATCTTAACTATAGTAAATTCGTAGGAATTAAATACCGTTTTTCTATCAACAAATTGAGTCATTGCAACAGCAGGTAGGTTTTGATATACTTCCTATTTTACTTCGTGATTTGGCAACTATAAGACTATTTGAACCAGCATCAAAACTTCGTTCTATAGACTTGATGGCACAATATTTTGGTATCCACCATAGTCGTAAAACTTACTACAAAATTGCACCTGAATGTATTCAGCTTAAAGACGTTGTAGAGCAGAAGGTATTAAACTTTGCAAAAGCCCATTACTCATTTAATTACGACCTTTTGTTTTACGATGTAACGACTTTATACTTTGAAACATTTGAAGAAGATGAACTGCGTAAGAATGGATTTTCCAAAGACAATAAATCTCAACAACCACAAATACTAATTGCCCTTATGGTCAGCAAAGAAGGCTTTCCAATTGCCTATGAGGTCTTTTTCTGGTAACACCTTTGAGGGGCATACTTTTATACCTGTTATCAAAGGTTTTATTCGTAAGAATGAGGTAAAAAGCTTTCCCGTTGTTGCCGATGCAGCCATGATAAGTACCGAAAATGTAAATCAGCTCAATGCAAATAATATCAACTACATCGTAGGAGCAAGATTAGGAAATATATCTGCTGATTTATTGAAAATTATTGATGAGAAAATTTGTAGAGAAGACGGCAAAAACATCAGGATTAAAACAGAAAACGGAGACTTGATTTGCAGCTTTTCGACAGTAAGATATCGCAAGGATAAATATGAAATGGAAAAGCAAATCGAAAAAGCTAATCAGGTAATAGAAAAACCTTCAAAAGCTAAACGCCTCAAATTTACTAAAACAGAAGGAACAAAAGTATCCCTAAATGAAGCATTAATTGAAAAAGCCACAAAGTTATTAGGTATTAAAGGATATTACACAAATTTAAAAAGCACAATAGTTGACAATGCCACAATTATTGAAAGGTATCACCAACTCTATAAGATTGAACAAGCCTTTCGCATCTCCAAAAGCGATTTGCAAACCCGCCCTATCTTCCATTTTAAAGAGCAACCCATCAAGCTTCACATCTTAGTCTGTTTTATAGCTTTAGTGATAGCTAAGGATATTGAACTTAAAACTGGGGTTTCTATCCGCAAGTTTATAGATGAGGCAAAAAAAGTAGTTGATGGCGAAATTCTAAATCAAATTACCAATAAAGTGGTTACTGTAAAAGCAAAGCCAACTGATAAAATGGAGGAAAATATCGCAAAATTATTCGCACCGCACTAAATGGGACAAGTCAGGAAAAAATTTTAAATCGAATCAAGTTACATTGATGGCAGAGAAGAAAAAGGTTACAGCGAATGAAATTTATGATTTGTTGTTGAATGAATTTAAAATAAAAGAACAAATCGGAAGTATTGAAATCATACTTGGCGGAATTTCTGCAAAATATAAAGGCAAAGACGCAATTGGTGATTTACTTCAAGAATGGCTTGGAGAATGGTTAAGGCAACAAAATTTTTATTTTAGACAACCAACAAACACTCAAGAATTTCCAGACTTTCTATTAACAGAAAGTTCAAATTCAGGTTTTTTAGAATTAAAAACTTTTAATGCAGATGCAAGTCCAGCTTTTGATATTGCAAATTTTGATAGTTATTGCACTTCACTTTTAACAATAGACCTCTTGCGAAATTCATTTTAGACTTAGATTATAAATTCCTGCAATAATATTCATTCTTAAGTTAAATCTTCTTCTTCGATTTCGATATTTTTCTGCTAATATTTTAAATATTTTTAGTTCACGGATAATGTTTTCTATTAGCACTCTGTGGGATGATATTTTTCTATTTTGTATCTTATCTTCTTTAGTTAGCGGATTTTTCTTACTCCGTTTCTTGGGTAGTTCACTATTAGCGTGTTGCTTTTTAATACCTTGATAACCAGCATCTGTTTGTGCTTTTATAGTAGGATGTATAAATACTCTACTATTTTTAAAAAGTTTAAAATCATGTTGTTTGCCTATACTATTATGCAAACAGATTATTTTTCGTGTATGTTTTTCTGCTACTATCTGTGTTTTTATAGTATGTCTTTTCTTTTTACCTGAGTAATATTTACGTTGTTTTTTTTAGGTCGTTCAATTGGGGTCTCTGCTACATCTATTAGGATAACTTCAAAGAGATGTTCTGACTCTGTTAAGACACGTTTGCCAAGTAGATGTAGGGAAGGAAGGGTGACTAATTAATGCTTGTTCTATAAATTTTATAGTTCTACAAACATTGCTTTCACTTAATCCGTATGCAACTCCTATATGAAACATAGTACGATATTCTCGAAGATACATCAAGGTCATTAGTAGCTTGTCCTCTGTTATTAAATGCGATTTTCTACCTGTTCTTCCTCGCTTTCGTGTCTTTGCTTCATAGTCATTCACAGCTTCCACTAAATGCAAGAATATAATAGGTGTTACTCCTGTTAGCCTTTTAAAATCTGTCGGCTTTAGATTTTTAATTTCTTTCCAAATCATCAACAAGTTTAGGTTATTAAACTAGATTGGAAATAGTTTTTTATTAGCTTAGTGTGAATTTCGCAAGAGGTCTAATCCCTGAAAGAATTGAAGCAGACTATTTGATTTTTAGCTACAAAATGGTAGATGCAGAACTCTCAATCGACAATATTTGGCTAAAAAAGGTTTGGGAAATAACAAGTCCATCAGGACAAGACCCTATAAAAATGCAAGTAAAACGTAATCAAGTTTACAATTTAAGACCTTGTACTTGGTATTCTAAAAGATTGAAATATCAACCTTTTGCAAATAAAATAGATTTTTTAAATGCTATTTCTTCTACATTAGATTTATATCCTCAATGTGATAGATACAAAGAAAATTGGTTAAAGAAAGTAAAGTCAAAATATCATAAAAATACAGGAGTTAAACTCTAATTCCGATATTTTCAGTTTCTAATATTTCGCATTCCGATACTTCCAAAGCATCTAAAACTCTTTCAGCAATAGCTTTAATTACTGGAACAACAACAGTGTTTCCTAATAAGTCAAAAGCAAAACTTTCTTTTACAGGAATTTCGTAATTTTCAGGATAGCCAAAAATTCGTAATCCTTCTCTAATGGTTAGTTTTCTTATTCCTTTGCCATCAGGGACAACAATTTTAACCATATCAGTTGCCACCAAAGTTGGTGCAATTTCGAACGGATTTAAAATTTTATTTATTTCAAAACTCAATTTACCAGTTACTATATTGTAGCCTTTTGGTTTTGTTTTGTCATACACACGAGAAGTAATTACTCCATTCTCTGTATTTTCAGTAACTAATTTTTTTGGGTGCTCAAATTTTATATAACCTTTTTCAACTAAGTCATCTAAAAGTATTTTTACATCAACATTTTCAAACAAATTATTTGTAGGAAAAAATGACTGAATTTGACTTAAAGTTAAAGGCATTCCATCCATCCAATCAATACCAATTTCACTTGCCCATTGCTTTTTTCTACGTTCTTTAAAAAGCCTATTCAATAAATTTATTTGGTCATTTGAACATTCGCCTTTTATACCAATATCCCAACTATGAATATTATTTTCGCCACCACGTTTGTCCTTTATTGACTTTCCATAAAGTTGCTCAACCGTAAAATGAGAAAGTAATTTTTTAGTAAAATCAGTATTCAATGTTGGTTTACCACTTTCTAAAATATCTTTCAATACTTTGTAAGTTGGCTCAAAATTATCTAATGATACTTTTTCGTTTTTTGTACCGACAATAAAAACTCGTTTTCTTGACTGAGGAACGCCAAAATTAAGGCTATCTAAAACTTTCCAAGAAACTTGATAATCTAATTCATTTTCAAGTTTATCTAAAATAGTTTTTAAAGTTCTACCTATTTCATCGTGTTTATTTTCTAAATCGTGTTTTACTAAACCTTCAACATTTTCAAGAATAAACCCTTTTGGTTGGTGGTGTTTTATAATTCGTTCTATTTCAAAAAACAAAGTTCCTCTTGTATCTGCAAAACCATTGCGTTTCCCACTTGCACTAAATGGCTGACAAGGAAAACCACCAAATAAAAAATCAAATGGTGGAATATCCTCATTTTTAACTTGAAAAATATCGCCAACAAAATTTTCGTGATGATGATTATGTTTTAGTGTTTGAATTGCATAAGGTTTAATTTCAGATGTTAATACACATTCTGTTTCAATTCCTCTTTCTTGACAGGCTTGCTCAAATCCAAGACGAATACCACCAAGACCAGCGAATAAATCTATAAATTTTAATTTAATTCTCATCTTTCACAGTTTTATATTCAACACTAGGTTCAGCTGCCATCAAAACTGACGGTTCTGAAATCATAAATATAGAGTTATATTCTTCAATTTCTATTTTTGTACAACCTATAACAAACATACATTGCATAAAAAAGGAAGCACTAAAAGTACCACGACTAATTTTACTATCAACGCTTGATTTCGTTTCAGTACAACCACTTTTATTTAACAAGGCTGTTAAATCTTCTGTTGACAAACCACGTTTAACTAACTCTGATTTTAGTATTCGTTTAACTTTATTATTCCATTCAGACATACCTAAATTTATAATTATTTGTAAATATGAGAATAATAATCTAAATATGCAAAAATGTATGCGAAAACAAAAATAATTTATATGGTTTTGTTAAAAATAGGGCATTTGTATCATACTTGACTTCTATAATTCTATTGAACTTTAGTGCTAAATAAATTATTTGCTCCTTAAAAATACAAAACTTTACAAATCTCTAATCCGTTGAATTCCTTAATCGCTCAATTATAAAATAAAATTCCACTTTAAATTTTGTATTTTTGTCTTATGTCCTTTTTAGATGAATTAAATCCAATCCAATACGAAGCAGTAACTAATATAAATGGTCCAGTAATGATAATTGCTGGTCCAGGCTCTGGAAAAACACGTGTTTTAACCTATAGAATTGCCAATATTTTGAAGCAAGGTGTCGATCCTTATCGTGTGATGGCATTGACATTTACTAATAAAGCATCGGCTGAAATGCGAGAACGTATTGAAAAAATTGTAGGTGCTGAAGCCAGAAATTTATATATGGGAACTTTCCACTCAGTTTTTGCCAGAATTTTAAGAATGGAAGCTGAGAAACTTGGGTTGCCTAGAAATTTCACTATTTATGATACTGATGATGCAAAGAGTTTGTTGAAAACTATTATCAAAGAAGAAGGATTAAACGATAAACTGTACAAAGCATCAAATGTATATTATAGAATTTCAAGTGCTAAAAATGCTTTAATTACACCAGAAGATTATTTACAATTAGAAGATTGGATAGAAGAAGATACACAAGCTGGACGACCTAAGATTGCTGAGTTGTATGCCAAATATACTTTACGTTGTTTCAAATCTAGTGCTTTAGATTTTGATGATTTATTGATGAAAACCCATCAATTATTACACAAATTTCCTGATGTTTTATATAAATATCAAAATCGTTTTCAATATATGATGATAGATGAGTTTCAGGATACCAATTATGCCCAATATGAAATCGTTAGATTATTGGCTGCAATTCATGAAAATATTTGTATTGTCGGAGATGATGCTCAAAGTATTTATGGTTTTAGAGGTGCGACGATTCAGAATATTCTGAATTTTGAAAAAGATTATCCTGATTTAAAAATTTTCAAGCTAGAACAAAATTATCGTTCAACAGAATATATAGTTAATGCAGCTAATAATATTATAAAAAACAATCAGGCACAACTAAAAAAGAAAATTTTCACGGAACAATTAGGTGGCGAAAAAATAAAAGTTTACAGAACAGCCAGCGATTCTGATGAAGCAAGAATGGTTGCAAATGCTATTTTTGAACAGAAAATGCGTTTGCATATTCCACATTCAGAAATTGCAATATTATACAGAACCAATGCCCAATCTCGTTCTTTTGAGGAAAGTCTCCGCAGATTGAATATTCCTTATAAAATTTATGGTGGTATTTCTTTTTATCAAAGAAAGGAAATTAAAGACTTCATCGCTTATCTACGATTAACGATTAATCCAAACGATGAAGAGGCATTGAAGCGTATAATAAACTTTCCAGCTCGTGGCATTGGACAAACTTCTATTGATAGAATGATAGTTACTGCCAATAAACACGATGTGGCTTTATGGCAAATGGTCGATTATCCAGAAGGTATCGAAGATTTACAAGGAAGAGGAAAAGCTTTAATAAAAAACTTTTCGATTATGATGAAAAGTTTCAGAGCAATGTTGCCAAATAAAAATGCTTATGAAATAGCTGATTATATTGGCAAAACGACAGGGATTATTGATGAATATTATAAAGATAAAACTATTGAAGGTATTAGTAAATTTGAGAATATTCAAGAATTATTGAACGGTATTAAAGAATATTCTATGGCTGAAAAGCAAGAATATGAAGAAGATGAAGTTCGACCTGAAAATGATTTGGCAGCTTATTTGCAACAAATTTCTTTATTAACCGACCAAGATGATAACAATGGAGATGTTACTGATCGTATAAAATTGATGACCGTACACGCTGCAAAAGGCTTGGAGTTTGATAGTGTTTATGTTGTTGGTATGGAAGAAATGTTATTTCCATCAGCTTTGTCAGTTTTATCACGTGAAGATATAGAGGAAGAACGACGATTATTTTATGTGGCAGTTACTCGAGCAAGAAAGTATCTAACTTTATCTTATGCATTAAGTAGATATAAGTTTGGTCAGCTCAATTATTGTGAGCAAAGTCGATTTATTGATGAAATAAAACAAGAAAATATTATACTTTATGGTCAAAAACAAACGACGAGTCCTTCACAAAATTCAAATTTTTCAAAGCCAGAACCTAAATGGTATCAATCTAAAATTAAAGAACAAGCTATTGCTTCACAACAACATTCTATTCCAGCTACATTGACTAAAAAAAGTACTGCTGATACAAAACCCAATATCGAACAAGCAGGTTCAATCACTACAGAATTAAAAATTGGCGATAAAGTTTATCACGATAAATTTGATACTGGAAAAGTGATTGAAATTGAAGGTATAGGCATTAACAAAATAGCCACTGTATTCTTTAATAGCCATGGAAATAAAAAGATTATGTTGAAATTTGCAAAACTGCAAATTTTAGAATAAGCTGTAATTTATTGCAAGCTTTTTTGTAAATTTGTATTTTCTATTAGAACAATCAATACAAATAAATGAATTATAATACAACCCGAACAGGCATCGAGATGCGTGAGTATGGCAGACATGTGCAAGATTTAATCAATTATGCTGTTACAATTGAAAATAAAGAAGAAAGACAAAAAGCTGCGGAAACCATTATACATTTAATGGTTACATTAAACCCAAATCTTAAAAATGTTGTTGATTACAAACAAAAACTTTGGGATCACTTATTTATTATGTCTAAGTTTCAATTAGATGTTGTTTCTCCATATCCAATTCCAACTGAAGATACTGCAAGAATAAAGCCTGCTAATTTATCATATCCACAAAAAAATATTAAGTATAGAAATTATGGTAAGAATGTAGAATCGATGATTAAAAAAGCTATTGACCTTGAAGATGAAGATAAGAAAGCTGCATATACAGAAATCATTGGTAATTTTATGAAACTTGCCTATAAAAACTGGAGCAATGAAGAAGTCAATAATGATTTAGTAAAAGGTGATTTAAAAACTATGTCTAAAGGGTTGTTAGAAATTAGTGAAGAGATGAATATCGAGACAATGACAAAACTGCATAGAAAGAAAACTTTCCAACAACAAAACAATGGACACAACAGAGGCGGAAGCAATAACAACAATAATAAAAACAGAAATAATAGAAATAACCGAAACAAAAGATATAAATAAGTAATGGCAAATCAGGATATTTTTGAAGTTGAGGGTGGTTTAAAATTGTATGGTGATATTACACCACAAGGTGCAAAAAATGAAGCCTTACAAATTTTATCGGCAGTATTATTGTCTGAAGAAACGATTGAAATATCTAATATTCCAGACATTTTAGATGTGAATCTATTAATTGAATTATTGGCAGATATGGGTGTCGAGGTTTCTAAAATTTCAACGGATACTTATTCTTTTAATGCTAAAAATGTAGAACCAGATATTTTGCTTTCTGATAAATTTAAAACAAAAGCAAGCCATTTACGTGGTTCTGTAATGATTTTAGGCCCATTATTAGCTAGATTTAAAAGAGCCTATTTGCCAAAACCTGGTGGAGATAAAATTGGAAGACGAAGATTGGATACACACTTTTTAGGTTTTATTGAATTAGGTGCAAAATTCGATTATGATAAAGAAGCTGATTTTTATACGCTATCCGCTGATAAATTAATCGGAAAATATATTTTACTAGAAGAACCTTCTGTAACTGGAACTGCGAATATAGTCATGGCAGCAGTTTTGGCCGAAGGTATGACTACTATTTTTAATGCTGCTTGTGAACCTTACCTTCAACAACTATGTAATATGTTGAATAGAATGGGAGCAAAAATTTCTGGTGTAGGTTCAAATTTATTGAATATTGAAGGCGTTCAAAAGCTCGGTGGCACAACACATCAGATTCTTCCTGATATGATTGAAATAGGAAGTTTTATTGGTTTGGCAGCGACGACACAATCTACGATACGTATTAAAAATACTCGTTTAGATATGTTGGGATTAATTCCAAAATACTTTGAAAAATTAGGCATTCAATTAAAAATTGAAAACGACGATATTATAGTTGAAGAACAAGAAACTTATGAAATACAATCTTTTATAGATGGTTCAGTACTTACAATTGCTGATGGACCATGGCCACTTTTTACACCCGATTTAATCAGTATTATGTTGGTAACCGCAACACAAGCTAAAGGTAGTATTTTGATTCATCAAAAAATGTTTGAAAGCCGCTTGTTTTTTGTCGATAAACTGATAGATATGGGAGCTAAAATAATCTTGTGCGATCCACACAGAGCAACGGTTATTGGCATTAACAGAGAATACCAACTTAGAGGAATTAATATGTCATCGCCAGATATTCGTGCTGGAGTTGCTTTGTTAATTGCCGCACTTTCAGCAAAAGGACAAAGTGTTATTTCTAATGTACACCAAATAGATAGAGGTTATCAATTTATTGATAAAAGATTACAAGCAATTGGAGCTAATATTGTAAGAAAATAAATAATTCAGAAAAAATAAATTTATGTTTAAAAATATCAAATTAAAAAGAAGCGTTTACGCAACCGAAGAACACGAATTATTACAAAAAACTACTCAACATTTTATTGAAAAAGAAATTGCACCTTATCATGCACAATGGGAAGAAGACTCCATGGTAAGTCGTGAAGTTTGGTTGAAAGCTGGCGAAACAGGATTATTGTGTTTAGATGTTCCAGAACAGTATGGTGGAGCTGGTTTAGATTTTTCATTTTGTGCTTTAATCACTGAGGAAATTTTAAAAGCAGGATATTCTGGACCTGGTTTCTTTTTACATTCAGATATTGTTGCACCTTATATTGTAGATTACGGAACAGAAGAGCAAAAGAAAAAATGGCTGCCAAAAATGTGTACAGGCGAGGTTATTACTGCAATTGGAATGACAGAACCAAGTTGTGGTAGTGATTTGCAAGCATTAAAAACTACAGCTGAGGATAGAGGTGATCATTATCTAGTCAATGGGCAGAAAACATTTATTACGAATGGTTATATGAGTGATTTGGCAATTATTGCAGCAAGAACAATAGTCGATGGTGAATTTATAGGCATTAGCTTGTTTTTAATTGAAGCAGATAGAGCAGGATTTTCAAAAGGCAAACCATTCAAAAAAGTAGGTATGAAAGCTCAAGATACCTGTGAGTTATTTTTTGATAATGTTGAAATACCAAAAGATAATTTATTGGGCGAAATAGGAAAGGGCTTTGTTTATATGATGCAAAAATTAGGAAGAGAGCGTTTATCAGTAGCTTTAATGGCAGTTGGTGGTGCTGAAGGTGCATTAGAAAATACGATTGTATATACCACATCAAGAGAAGCATTTAAACAGCCTGTTGCTGCATTTCAAAATACACAATTTAAGTTAGCAGAATTGGCAACTCAACTGCAAATACACCAAACATTTGTAGATAGATGCGTGGAATTATATTGCAATAAAGAGCTTTCAGCAGAAACTGCCTCAATGGCAAAATACAGTTGTACCGATATGCATCAACATGTGGTAGATGAGTGCGTTCAGCTGCATGGTGGTTATGGATATATGTGGGAATATTATATTGCGAGAGCGTATGCAGATAATAGAGTTGCAAGAATTTATGCGGGAACCAATGAAATCATGAAACTTTTAATTTCAAGAGGTTTGCTCAGAGAAATGCACGAAGCTAATAAGAGAGCTGCTAAAAAATAATCTTATTAAAAGTGAGTTTGTACTATATTGCTTTTGTATTTTAGTTAGAAAAATTTGTATTTTGGCTAATAATTAAAGAAAGCTTATGTCGCCAACCCTGATTCTCGCATGTATTTTAGTTTATTTCTTATGTTTAATTGGAATTGGTTACATTACTTCACGAAAAGCAAATAATGCCTCATATTTCATTGGAAATAAAGAATCCGTTTGGTATATCGTTGCCTTTGGTTTAATTGGAGATTCGCTTTCTGGATTAACTTATTTATCTGTTCCAGGTTCAGTAAAAGCTGCCCAATTTAATTACTTTCAAGTTGTATTAGGTTATGTATTAGGTTATTGGGCAATTGCTTATTTTCTTTTGCCATTATACTATAAACACAACCTCACATCGATTTATACGTATTTAGATAAACGGATTGGTACCATTTCTCAAAGAACAGGTTCATTCTATTTTATTTTATCTCGACTAATTGGAGCAGGAGGTAGGTTGTTTCTCGCATCTATAGTATTACAAAAATTTGTATTTGATGGTTTTGGGATTCCTTTTCCTGTTACAGTCGCTTTGATTATAAATTTAATGTTGGTTTATACACTAAAAGGTGGTATTAAAACTTTAGTATGGACTGATATGTTTCAATCTATATTTTTATTAATGGGTGTATTATTTACCATTGTTTTTATAATGCAACGTTTGGATTGGGGAGTAGCAGAAGTGTTTGCACAAATAAAAAACTCTGATTATTCACAAGTGTTTTTCTGGGATTGGAAAGCAAAAAGTTATTTTTGGAAACAATTTTTAGGAGGTGCTTTTATTGCAATTTGTATGACTGGTTTAGACCAAAATATGATGCAAAAAAACCTTAGTTGTAAGACTTTAAATGAAGCTCAAAAAAACATCAATTCTTTTAGTATTATTGTTGTTATTGTTAATGTATTTTTCTTGGCATTAGGTGCTTTATTGTATTTATATGCAAATCAGTTGGAAATTCCTTTACCAGAAAAACCTGATCAATTATTTCCTACTCTAGCCTTTAATCATCTAGGGCAAGCCGCAGGATTGGTATTTATTATTGGACTAACGGCAGCAACTTTCAATAGTGCAGATTCTGTACTAACGACATTAACAACCTCATTTTATATTGATTTTTTACATAAAGATGAAACAAGCTCAGATGCAAATAAGAAATTGAGATATGTTATTCATATCACATTTGCAATTTTATTACTATTTGTTGTATTAGCATTTGGCTTATTTGATGACCAATCTTTGGTTTTTACTGTTTTGGATATAGCAGGAATTACTTATGGTCCCTTGTTGGGTTTATTTATCTTTGGGATGTTTACTACTCGAAGAATAAAAGATATTTATGTGCCTATAATTTGTATAATTAGTGCTGGATTTTGTACGTATTTATATTTCTCATCAAATCATAATGCATCGTGGTTGAATGGATATAAAATTGGCGTAGAGCTACTTATTATCAATGGATTTATGACTTTTGTAGGATTGTTGCTATTTAGTAATAAATCTAAAGAAATATACTGATTTTTAATTTAGTAAAGTATGATATTATAACCTCAAAAACTCCAAAGCTAATCCATATTCACCTGCCAGTTTTCTAATGCCTATATTAAAATAATATTTGCCTTTTGTTGTTTTGCTATCTGCTGTTGCATCCCAAGAATAATACTGATATTCATCTATTTTTGGAGCATCATATTTATGTGAATAATATTCTTTGAAATTATCTAGCAATTGAGTTTCTTGAATACTGTCATTCAAATATACATTTACTGTAATAATTTTCAAGACATCATGCTCATCAAAAAAGTATTTTATGTCAGCATATTCTACAAACTTAGAAGTATCTTTTGGGAAATTATAACTATAAGCTAAATAAGATTCTGTAGCATCATATTGTTGGGATTTTTCGGCGTCTATTACATCATCTTTTGAAAAATCGAAATTGATATTCTTAAAAATAGCATTTTTATCATCAGCAATTAATTCTTGAAAAAATACAGTTGGATTTTTTATAACTATCTTATCAGATTTACAAGCTATAAAAAATACAAAAGAAAAAATAAAGTATTGAATGTTTTTAGGCATTTTATATTTTTTTAGCCAATTCAGAAAGGAAAAATTTAATTTCATTTAGTTTTTTAGACACTTCGTTCTTGTCAAAATCATTTTTTACATAAATGTTGTTATTGATAATTATGTCTTGTTTTTCTTTTAATTGTTTTCTTGCTCCTTCAATCGTAAAGCCTTTATCCTTAACTAGACTTTTAATTTTTTTGATGTAATCAATATCTTGTTTTGTATATAAACGATTGCCTTTAGATGCTTTTTTGGGTCTTAAATTGGTAAATTCTGTTTCCCAAAATCGTAATAAAGACTTATTTACATCTAACATACTAGCAACTTCGCCAATACTATAATATAATTTTTCTATTTCTTTTTCTTTATAAGGCATACGATTAGATATTCAAGTTAAAAATACAAGAATTTTCGAGTATAAGAATATTTTTTTAGCAAAAAAGCAACAATTTTTAATATAAAATTCTAGCTTTTATAGTATTGGCAACTGTTTTTAAATCATCAATAAGGGTTAAGTCTGCATTTTTATCAACATCTAAAACAACATAACCAATATTTTCATTAGTTTTTAAATATTGTCCTAAAATATTTACATGATGCTTAGACAAAGTTGTATTTATTTCAGATAATACACCAGGTACATTTTTATGAAAATGTAAAACACGTTTTGTGTCTTTTTGTGGTGCTAAACTTAACTCAGGAACTGATTTAGAACCTAAGGTTGAACCATTGTCCATATAGCTAGTCAGTTTACTTCCAACTTCTGTTCCAATATTTTCTTGAGCTTCTTGAGTAGAGCCACCAATGTGCGGAGTTAAAATCACATTATCTAAACCAACTAAAGGCGACTCGAATCCAGGTCCATTTTGTTTAGGTTCTTTAGGAAAAACATCAACAGCAGCACCACCAATTTTCCCACTAACAATTGCATCTCTTAATGCATCTACATCAACTACATTACCTCTGGATAGATTTTGAAAAATAACACCATCTTTCATTTGATTAAAATCATTTGCAGTAATCATGTTTTTTGTACCAGGTGTTGCTGGTACGTGTAAGGTTACAATATCTGCTTTTGCATATAATTCTTCTAAGGTTTCGACAGCTTGAGCATTTCCTAAAGGCAATTTTGGTTCAATGTCAAAATAAATCACCTTTAAACCCATACTTTCGCCTAATACTGAAACTTGACTTCCAATATGTCCATATCCAATTATACCAATTGTTTTGCCTCTTAATTCATAACTTGCTTTAGCTGTTTTTTGCCAATTGCCTTCATGCATTGCTTTACTTTTAGATGGAACACCTCGCAATAACATAATAGAGTTGGCAATTATTAATTCTGCCACTGAACGAGTGTTAGAGTAAGGAGAATTGAAAACAGGAATGCCTAATTCAGTAGCTTTAGCTAAATCAACTTGATTAGTGCCAATACAAAAACAACCTATGGTCATTAGTTTTTTTGCTTTTTCTAAAACCGGTGCAGTTAAATTTGTTTTAGAGCGAATGCCAATAATATGATAGTTTTCTATGCAGTTTAATAGTTCTTCCTCTGTCATCGCTTCTTTGTAGGAATCAATATTAGTATAGCCTTTTTTGTTAAATTCATTTGTTGCAGATTGGTGCAAACCTTCTAATAAAAGAATTTTAATTTTCTCTTTAGGATAGGAAACTTCTTTTGACATAATATATAGTATTTTAAGTATTTGAAGCTAATTTAGTGATAAATTAAAAGTTTTACTGATTGTAGTCTATGTTTATTGATTATTTAATATGGATGAAATCTAGGAATTATTTCTGTATTATAATTTTCCCAGTATAGATTTTGTCTTTGGTTTCTATATTAATAAAATACAAACCATTTGAAAAAGTAGAAGTATTGATAAGTAAATTATTGAGTTCTGTTGGTTCTATAACTTTTTCTAAAACAGTTTCTCCAACTGTATTAAATATTTTATACCTTGAATTTTTTGTTATACTATTTGGAAACGATAGCTTTACAAAAGTATTAGCAGGGTTAGGGTAAACTGATATTTCTTGATAATCTTTTTTGTTAATAATTGCGGTAGATACTTCTTTTTCAGTTGGAAAAGAAAAAATATCTGCATACCAAGTGTATTCTAAAACTTTATTATCTATACTAATTTTAGATTGATAAGCCCATTGTAATGTAGGTAAGTCAAAATACCATTTACTTTCAAAAATCGATGTTTTAATTATGTTTTCAAAATTATCAAAGCTACCATACATTTCTATGTTACCAACTACTATAATCCAAGTTTGCCCATCATGGTTATCGCATGCTATTTTATTTAGAATTGTATCCGTACAATGTCTTCTAACAGCAATATAACCATCTTTTTCTCTCCCTAATATCCAATTGTTATATTCTCTTATTTCATCAAACGTATTTGCATCCCATTTGAGAGCAACGTCTAGTTTATTATCAGTATATCCAAAAAGAGCCAATCCTTTTTCTGGTCTATACATTACTAATGCAATATTATCGGTTTGTTTAACATAAGGTAAATGAGTATTAGCGTGTAGTTCAGATCGATTTTCTAAATCTTCAGTAACCTTGCCTGAAATAGGAAAAACAGCGGACGTACCAGTATTAGCAACAACTGGAAATTGCTGATAACCATTTTTTCCTTTCCAAAAATCTTGCACTGAGGATAAGGTTACTGAATTGTTTTTAAAAATAGAGATGTTGGGATTATAGATACCAGAACTTTTTGAAATAGAACTTGCTATTCTAGCTAAAGTTGGTGCGATAGCTAATGGCAAACCTTTAAAATCCTTAAAATCTTTAAATTCATCATGATTCCATAAATTGTATTCATTTAAAATAGTAGCCGTACTAAGTGCAACATCAGGATCAAAATAGGCTCCAGAACTCCATTGAAAAATTACTTTTGAAAGTAAAGGGATATTTTTATTGATAGTATTAACGCCATCTAATAATGAATGTCCAACCGTAAAATTCGTATTAAGTGTACTTGTCCATGATGAAATAACAGAATTTACATCTATTGAAGAAGTGGCTAAAAAACTACCTGAGTGTGATACCGATGTTGGTTCTTCACCCATTCCAGTTAAAAGATATATTAAGTTACTATGATTTTGGTTATACGGAGTTGAATATTTACTATAATAATTTCTCCCTGCCGTAGGAAAGAAAACGCCTTGGTTATTGGTTAATAACAAAATGTCTTTCAATAATTTTTGAGCAGCTTGTGTAGCTAAATGCTTTATTTCTACATCTTGAGCAAAATCAGCTAAGTTTAATAAGCCTGATAAGCTATAAGGGAGATATACAGATGAAAAAAATTCATAAAAACCATAATCCACTTTTAATTTTAATAAATGTTTTAGTTGGCTATTCAAACTATCATCAACTTGTTTTCCATATTTTTCATGTAGTAACCAATTAGATGACATCCACATAATCATATGGTTTTCTGACCAATATACTCTTAATTTCTCATCTTTTGTTAGCCAAAATGGTATCGGTTCAAGAATGGGTAATATTAGATTATCATATTCACCATTAGATAAAAACAAAATTCTAATTAGCTTTACAATATCAAAATCTGCTGTGGTATTCGATGCAATATTATTTAAAATTTCATTCAATAAGGTTGTATCAATTGGACTATTTTTATATGCTTGAAAAATGATGGAATTTGAATTTAGATGATTAAATCCATTTTCTATATAAGCATTTCTCCTAATTTCGAAATCAGGATTTTGAGCATCAATATTTAAGAAAAATAAGAAAGTTAAAAGTGTAATAATGAATTTAAGTTTCACAATCTTATAGTTTATCAATCTAAGATAATGAATATCATTATAAAATGTTATAAATTTTTGAGAAAGTTATCAATCATCCAATGCAATATTATTGACATATAAAACAATTTTTTTTAATATTGACACTATCCCAATAAGAATCTGGATTAATAAAATGATGTAGTATGTTGATGATTAGAGCGTTGTTATTTTCCGCATAAAGTTAAATATTTCCCAGCCATACCTGTTAGATAGTAGGTAACATCTTTGCAACGACCATCAGTAATTACAATTTTCTCATACATGTTACAATCAATTGATTTGTTTGAATTTGAAGATAAACTTTCAGTTGAGCGACTTGCACTTGTGTATAAATCAAATTTTATTGATTCTCCACTACCATTTTTTACTTCCACATAGCAACTTTGTTGATTTGATGAACTAGAACTATAAGTTACAGGTGCTGGTTTAACATATAATTTTTCTTTCATTTCTGTTTTATCTGCCGTTTTTACTTGTAGCGTAAATTCTCCACTTGCTAATACTATTTCTTTTCCAAATTTAGTAGTATATAAAAGTCCTCTTTCGGTATCATCATCTGGAATCTCCATAAAATACTCAACTCTTATTTTATGCGTTCCTTCGCTAAGTTCAGATGTTAAATCTTTAAATTTATATATTTCTCTTAATGGATAACCTGAATTAACATCTTCTTTTGAAGGAGATATTCCAAGCTGCCAAGTTATCTTCTTTGGTTCTGGTGTTGAAAGGACAGCATATTGATTATTTGTCTCCTTATTGTCAATAATATATCTATAAAATAATTTCATACAATACAAACCACCTTTACAGCATAAACCCATAGTTTGTGCTGTATAAACAGGAGATTCACTTAAATAAATTCTTGAATAAATATTGTCTTTTAAAGTAAATGTATTGGAGAAAGTAGCTTCATTTTGGTTACTCATAACTATTTCAGTTTTAGAGAAAACTAGTTTATTACTATACTTTTTATGTACTTCTGATGAATAGCCATTAGAAACCTCCTTTTCTTGACAATTGTATTTTTCATTTTCAGGAATAGGTGAGTTGCTTTTGATTGTTGGTATATTATCCGAATTGTTAGAATTATTATTTGTTTTATTCGAAGAGCCGTCGTTAGTTGTATTAGATGATTTGTTTGGTACTGTTTTATTTATTACCTTATTAATTACTTTTCCGAATTGAGCATGACATGTAGTTGGTAATATTGAAATTCCAATAAATAATAAAACGGGTAAAATAAAATGTAATTGTTTCATAACTGTAATTTTTATTACAGTAAAATTATTTAATAGTTTATTGAAATAATTAAATAGCCATTTTTATTGAGTGAAACCCTACTTTTTCAGAGTGAACTCCTATAAATTACAAATATCAATTAGAATTTAGTACTTTATTTATTGCGAATTTGCTTTACTATCCAATTCAATAGATTGGCTATTATAACAGTGATTATACCAACGCCAAGTCCAAAGATTATTTCACGGAATACAATTGGAACTTTGGGTAATAAATGATGAAATATATCTATATAATGAATAAATATTCCTCCAGAAACTAATATCAATGCAATTGTTCCAACAATGCTAAGTAATTTTACAATTAATGGCAAAGCATTTACAAGACCTTTCCCTAAAATGGTTAAAAATTTATTGTTTTTAGACACATTAATCAATTGAAATCCTAAATCATCCATTCTTACTAAAAGAGCAACAAATCCATAAACACCAACCGTAGCAATAAGTGCAACAATTGAAACCGTCATTATCTGTAAAGTTAAATTTTCATTCAATACAGAACTTAAAGCAATAATTACAATTTCTAAAGAAAGAATAAAATCGGTTTTTATGGCAGCATTGACTTTCTTTTTTTCTAAAACTTCTTCTGTTTCACCCTCTGTAGTTAATGTATTCTCTACTTCTTTATGATTTTTATGAAATAAAAAATCTATGATTTTTTCAGCACCTTCATAAGCTAAATAGATGCCTCCAATGACCAATAAAATTTTTATTAAAAAAGGCGCATATATATTTAGGATTAAGATTAGCGGAACTATAATTAACTTATTAATAAAAGAACCCTTACTGATAGCCCATAATACAGGCAATTCTCTTGAAGATACATAACCAGTAGCTTTTTCAGCATTTACAGCTAAATCATCACCCAAGATTGCAGCAGTTTTTTTTGTTGCAATCTTTGCAGTAATGGCTACATCATCCATTAGTACGGCTATGTCATCTAAAATAGTAAAAATACTTGCTCCCATATTTCATCTAAATTATTAAAAAAATTATCCCTTAAATCTATCATTATTCAATAATATATTTAAGGGATAAAATCAAAGTTACTTTATATAAGCTAGCATATTATTTACTAACTGTTGTTCTTTTGTTGGCTGGAATTGCATCATCGCCTAAGATAGCAGGTGGCGTTTTTGCATACGCACTTACTTCGCCAGTTAATGATTTTAAGAAAGCAGCAATATCTCCAACTTCTTCGGTATTCAATTCTTTATTTAATTGAGCTTTTGCCATTATATGAATAGCAGTATTCAAATCTTTTACGCTTCCATCATGGAAATATGGATAGGTATGTTCAATATTTCTCAAAGATGGTACTTTAAAGAAGTCTGTACTTGCTTCGTTTTTATTCAAATCTGCTAAACCTTTATCAGTAGAATTTGATTTAGTAAATGTTCTATAATCTGCAAATACACCAAACTTTTGGAATGAATTTCCACCTAAAGCCACACCGCTATGACACGAAATACAACCAGTTTTAATAAATAAATCTAAACCTTTTTTTTGTTGGGCATCTAAAGCATTGTGGTCATCAGCTAAGTATTTATCAAAAGCAGATGGTGTAACTAATGTACGTTCAAATGCACCGATTGCCGTTTGTATATTTTTATAAGAAATTGGATTGGCATCATTAGGAAATGCTTTTTTAAATAAATCTTTGTAATAATCTACTTTAGATAATCTATCAATTACCGTTTTTTCATTAGGCATATTCATCTCCACTGGATTTAAAATTGGGCCTCCAGCTTGTTCTTCAACGTCTTTTGCTCTACCATCCCAAAATTGAGTAGAATGAAATGCAGCATTTAAGGTAGTAGGAGAGTTTCTTCCTCCTAATTTACCCTCATCTCCAGGGGAAAAAGATAAATTATCGACACCAAAAGTATTCAAGTTATGACAAGAATTACAACTATTATTTCCTTTTGGAGATAATTTGGTATCGTAGTACAATGTTTTTCCAAGTTCAACCATTTCTGTTGATAGATTTTTTTTTCCTTCTTCATCAACATTTCCAGTAATAGGTTTGAATAAGTTTTTTGCTGTTTGGAGCAATTCAGTATCTTCAGCACTAGCTACCTCTTGATTAGCTTTGCCTTCGTTCTTACAACTGATGAAAGCAACAGATATAACAAACATCAGGAGGAAATTTAATTTTCTCATTTTTTGATATTTTTAATTGAATTATTAATTAAAACTCATCGGTTACGCAACCTTCAGAAGCCGAAGCTACTGTCTTTGCATATTTATACAAAACACCTTTTTTTGCTTTTAATTCTGGCAGCTGCAAAGCTTTTCTTCTTTCAGTTAAAATTTCATCAGAAACAATCACATCTATCGTATTTTTGACAGCATCGATAATTATTTTATCTCCGTCTTTAATTAAAGCAATATTTCCACCATTTTGAGCTTCAGGCGTTACGTGTCCAACCACAAATCCATGAGAACCACCACTAAATCTACCATCAGTAATTAAAGCAACATCTTTACCCAAACCTTCTCCCATTAAAACAGAAGTTGGTTTCAACATTTCTGGCATACCTGGAGCACCACGAGGGCCAACATATCTAATAACAACAATATTTCCAGCTTTTACTTTTTTAGCTTGCATCGCATCAATTGCATCTTGTTCTTTGTCAAAACAAATTGCTTCACCTTCAAATCTTTCACCTTCTTTTCCTGTAATTTTTGCAACAGCTCCTTCCGTTGCAATATTGCCATATAAAATTCTAATATGTCCAGTTTTTTTAATTGGATTACTAAACGGATAAACTAAATCTTGACCATCAGATAACTCAGACAAATCAGCTAGATTTTCTGCAATTGTTTTTCCAGTAACAGTCATACAATCGCCGTGTAACATACCTTCTTTTAAAAGTAATTTCATTACAGCAGGTACACCTCCAATTTTATGTAAATCTTCCATCACATATCTTCCACTAGGTCTGAAATCTGAAAGAACTGGTGTGATTTCTGCCAATCTTACAAAATCATCTAAAGTAACTTTTACACCAATAGCTTTAGCCATAGCAATTAAATGCATTACTGCATTGGTACTTCCGCCTAATACAAAAACAATTCTAATTGCATTTTCAAATGCCTTGAATGTCATAATATCAGATGGTTTTATATCTTTTTCTAATAAATTTCTGATTGCAGCAGCAACATCTTTCAATTCGTTTTTCTTATCTTCTGAAATTGCTGGATTACTTGCTGAATAAGGCAAACTCATACCCATTGCTTCAATTGCTGATGCCATTGTATTGGCTGTGTACATTCCACCACATGCACCTGGACCAGGACAAGCACTTTCTATTACACCTTTAAAATCTTCTTCTGATATTGAGCCAGCAAATTTTTGACCTAGAGCTTCAAATGCAGAAACAACATCTAATTGTTGATTTTTATAATGTCCAGCACCAATAGTTCCACCATAAACCATAATTGATGGTCTATCCAATCGAGCCATACCCATGATTACGCCAGGCATATTTTTATCACAACCTGCGATAGAAACAATACCATCATAGTATTGAGCACCAGCATTGGTTTCGATGGAGTCTGCAATTACATCACGAGAAACTAAAGAATATCGCATGCCAGGTGTTCCCATTGAAATTCCATCAGAAACACCAATTGTATAAAAACTTAATCCGATTAAATCTGCTTGTTGGTTCACATAACCTTTTAATTCGTGACCAAAACCATTCAAGTGCATATTACACGGATTGCCATCCCAACCAACAGAACAAATGCCAATTTGTGCTTTTTTGAAATCATCATTAGTCATGCCAATTGCATGTAACATTGCTTGTGCCGCAGGTTGTGTTGGATCTTGAGTAATCGTTTTAGAGTATTTATTTAATTCAGCCATTACGTAATTTATTTACTACAAAAATAAGGAGATTTATCCTAATATTCATATAAATAAAATTGAATTGTCAATAAAGAAAAATGATACTTACATATTTTTAGGTGCATTTAGTTTATAGATATTGTTATATTTGGATATTGTGAATAATAAACAAAGCCGTATTTTAAATATTATTACCTTTTTAGCATTTACTATACTTGGTATTTATAAAAATGAAGTTACTGTATTTTATATTATCTATCTTTTTTGGATGGAAGCTTTTGTGAGGCAATTAATAGAATTAAGTTATATTATCAGAAGAGATAGCAAATTATTTAGTTCAATTTCTGTAGCATGGCCAGCATTTTTTATGATGATAATTTATGTTGTATTTATAATTGTTTTATTTGGTTTTATACCATTTTCTGCTGGAAAAGATTCCGAGACCTTTCTTATTAATGTAAAAACTCTAATGTTTAAAAATATTTTTTTTAATTTAAGTGTATTAGTATATATAATTCAATATATACTTTACATTTATGTAAATGGTTTTAAAGAAAAGACAATTATACCTTTCAATCGAAATCATATTATTTTACATATTTCCATTATATTAGGTGCTGTAATTCAATTAACACCAATTGTGAGTTTTGTTAAACCTAAGGAATTGATAAATATTCTATCTATAATACCTTTTTTGATTTTAAAAATAATTCTGGATAAGGGTTTCAAGTCTAAAGGGGAGTCAATATTGGTTTAGGTGAAAATTACCGCATAATACCCCTCTGTTCATTGTCTAGTTTTAAACAAGTTGCTATCATAAAACTAAATGACAATAGGGAAGAACCTCCATAACTTATGAAAGGAAGTGGAATTCCAATAACTGGTACAATTCCGATGGTCATACCAATATTTATGGCAACATGTGTAAAAATAATAGCTGCAACTGAATAAATATATACCCGACCGTATGCCGTTCGTTGTTGCTCAGCCATAAAAATAAGCCGAGTAAGTAGTGAAACATATAATCCAATCAAAACTAATGAACCAAGAAAGCCCCATTCTTCACCAATTGCAGTGAAAATAAAATCGGTACTTGTTTCAGGAACATAATTAAAACGTGTTTGAGTTCCATTCAAATAACCTTTACCAATAATACCACCAGAACCAATAGCAATTTTTGATTGGTTTAGGTTAAATGCAATACCTCTTTCGGCTTCTTTGGTTAGCTCTTTTCCTAAAACAATATTAATTCTATCTCTTTGGTGTTTTAATAAAACATTGTTGAATATTATACTCACAGAGGAAGAAAATATCATTGTCCCAAACATAATAATGGCTAAGAATTTGACCATTGCTTTATTTCTGAGGTTTATGTAAATAAAAATACCAAAAACAAAAATGGTAATTGCAATGATGATAAATTTATCTAATACCAATGATAAAATGCCAATAAATACAACATATAATCCAAAATAGATTAATCCGTCAGGTAAACCTTCTCGATTTAAGACAAAAATAAAGGATAAAAATACGATGGCAGAGCCAGCATCTCCTTGTAATAAAACTAATCCTAATGGGATTGCAATAATAGCAAATGCAGTTAAGTAATCTTTAGTAGTTTTAAAATGCATATTATTGGTATCGAAAAATGCCGCCAACGCCATTGCAGTAGCGAATTTGGCAAATTCAGAAGGTTGTAATTTAAAGAAACCAAGATTTATCCAGTTTTGGTCACCTTTAGTACGTTCTCCAATAAATAATACCGAAAAAAGCAACAACATGATTAAAATATAGGCTGGATAAGAAAAAAATTGAATAATTCTTCTGTCCATTCCAATCAATGCAAAAAACATCAAAAATGAAATACCTGCCCAAAGTACTTGCTTCATATAACTATGACTTAGACTGAAAAAAGTTCCTTGAAATTCATTATTATAAGTTGCAGAAAAAATAGAAAGCACACCAATCACAACTAATGCAATATAACATAAGAGTAAAATGGTATCAATAGAACCGCTATTTTTTTTATAGTCTGCTTTCATTTAATTGGTCTTTGTACTATCTTTTTTTGCTTTTAATTTTT
Source organism: Chitinophagales bacterium (assembly GCA_020636545.1). Taxonomy (GTDB): domain Bacteria; phylum Bacteroidota; class Bacteroidia; order Chitinophagales; family JADIYW01; genus JADJSS01. The sequence continues at coordinate 148,787 of JACJXS010000013.1, read as the reverse complement.
GAATAGAATCATTTTTGTGTTTTATTCTTTGCAATGAATCAATATAAGTTTTTGATTTGATATAATTCGTATCTATTTTAGGTTTTATAGTATGCGTTTTAATCATTCTTTCTTCCAAGAATAAACGTTTTTTAGAAATTGAATCGTTAATATATTTTTCCATCATTAAAGAGGCAATTGGTGCAGCATAAGTAGCACCGAATCCAGCATTTTCAACAAAAACAGCAATTGCAATTTTTGCATTTACTTTTGGAGCGAAACCAGAAAAAATGGAGTGGTCTTTGCCATGTGGATTTTCGGCAGTACCTGTTTTTCCACAAACAGTTAAGCCTTCAATTCTAGCAATTCTACCAGTTCCTTGTTCAACAACTTTTTCTAAACCATCTATCACTAATGGAAAATGCTCTGGAGCAATGCCAACAATTATTTTTTTCTGTTTTACTTTGTATTTTTTCCCATCTTTAATAATATAGGCAGCCACTCTTGGTTCCCAATAATAACCATGGTTTGCAACCATTGCCATTTCATTACAAATCTGAAGTGGAGTAGATAAGATTTCTCCCTGACCAATTGCGTTGGATATAGTTGTTGCGGCACGCCATTTTCCTTTACCAAAAATTTTATTATAATAATTTGTCGTTGGAAGATTCCCTTTCTTTTCTCCGAATAAATCAATTCCTATTAATTTTCCATAACCTAAATCAAACATATAATCCCACCATTTCTGATAGCCAATTTCGGGCGTGGCATAAGTTGAGTCCATCACAAAATCATTATAAATTTTGCAAAAATAGGAATTACAAGAATGTTGCAATGCAGTTTGTACGTCAGGAATAGCATGTGTTCCATGACATCTTAAAAAATGTGAACCAACACGATAGCCACCTGGACAAAACCAGCTCCAATTCCAAGGATGCGTATTTTGTTGTAACATAACTAAAGCTGCACCAACTTTAAAAGTTGAGCCTGGCGGATACATTGCACTGATTGGCCTATTTAATAAAGGTTTATCGTCATCTCTGAATAAATAATTAAAATTATTTTGTCTATATCTTCCAGATAATAAATTTGGGTCAAAAGTTGGACTACTTACATAAGCTAATATTTGTCCAGTTGATGGTTCGATAGCAACTATAGAACCAACTTTTCCAGTCATCAATTTTTCACCATAAGCTTGAAGTTCCGCATCTAATCCAGTAATAATATCATATCCAGCAAGTGGTTGCTTGTCTTCCTTGCCATCTTTATATTTCCCTTTATAGGTGTTTTTTACATCAACTAATGCGTAAGTTACACCTTTTTCGCCTCTGAGATATTTGTCATAATAACTTTCTAATCCAGTTTTTCCAAAATAATCACCCATTTCATAATATCCGCCTGAGTTTTCTATATCCTTTGGATTAACTTCACTTAGGTATCCAAAAACTGCTGCTCCAGCATTGTAAGGATAATGGCGGACAGTACGTGTTTGTATAGAAATACTAGGAAATTGGAATAAATGTTCTTGAAATTTAGAAAATGTAATTTGATCTACTAATTTAAAAAGTGGAGTTGGCTTATTTGGCGTTGTTACTTTAATTTCTGCTAATTTTGTACGAATAAAATCAATATTAGAATTTAGTAAGGACGCTAATAATGCAGTATCGATATTTTTAGTTAGATTCAATTGGATTAAAACATCATAAACTGCTTCATTATAAACCATTACATTTTGGTGTCTGTCTAAAATTAAACCTCTTGAAGGATATATGGTAATTTTTTTTAAGACATTATCTTTTGCTCTGAGTTTATATTGTGGACTTAATACTTGCAAAAAAAACAAACGAACTATAAGTATAACTGCAATGAGATATATAGCTTTGAGTAAAATGCCACTATCATTTCCCTTGTTCATTTTAACCTATAATTTATTGTTCTTTAAAAATAATAAATTAATAAGTAAGATAATAGCAATAGACATAATGGAACTTAATACCATCTTTTTTAAAGTGAATAAAACATTTATAGCTGAAAATGATTCTAAAAAAAAATAAACAGAATGGTGGATAATTATAGCTATGGTAGTATATGTTGCCACCCACTTGAAACCTTGTTGGTAAATATTTGGCACATCAATTTTAGTCCAACCTGAAATCGGTCTGATATACTCTAAAATATAACTTCTTGAATAGCCTAGAAAAGTAAGACTTGCTGTGTGTAAGCCATTTCCATTACTAAACCAATCTAAAATAAAACCACAACTAAATGCAATAATTACTATTAATACTTTTCGAGTTGCATTTGGAAATAATAATATGGCTGCGGGATAAACCATAATGTAAAAAATGCCTATCGGTAGAATATTAAATAGGAAAATCTGTAATATCAAAAAGAAAACAGTCCTTATTGTATTGATATAGATGAATTCCTTATTCATTGATAGTTATTGGTTCGTTTAATTTTTTAATTTCTTCTATGTTTTTATTGACAACTACATAAACATCAGTTAAACTAGGAATTGAATTGGTTAATATTACTTCACAGATATAAAAACTTGAGGTTGGGTTTGGTGATATTTTTTTTACTGTTGCCACTGGTAAATTTGGTGGGAAAATAGAGGAAAATCCTGCGGTTACAATGGTGTCTTTGATTTTAATAGGTAATGTTTTACTAAAATTATCAATATTTAATTCAAATGGATTATTTCCATTCCAGTATAAACTACCAATAGCATTCGTGTTTTTATGTCGAACACTAATATTAGATTTTGTACTGATGGCTGACATAATTAAAGCATAATGTTCTGTAGTATTTACTATAATACCAACCACACCTTTGCTACTTACTACGCCATATCCATTTTTAATTCCGTCCAGAGTGCCTTTATTTATTGTTATAAAGTTGTTGTTGTTATTGATAGTGTTATTGATAACTTTTGCAGGGATATAAGAATAAGTATAGGTATCCGATTTTTTTGGCAATAAAGTATCTTCTGAATAATTATTCTGATAAGTTAATTGAGCGCGTAATTTTGCATTCTCTTCAGTTAGAATTTTATTATTCTTAGAAGAATTTATAAAATTGATAATTTCATTGCTAAGATTTACAACATTTGCAGCAATAAAATTTGAAGTATTAGCATACTTAATACCTTGATAATTGTTGGTTTTAAATACAAAAGAAAGAGCAAATATTTCTAATACTACAAATACTATTAGTGTATGAAATTTTGTAATAAGAAATATTATATTCCGCATGCATAAACAATTATTAGCTCATCAAGAAAGTAAAGCGATGTCTATTTTTGAGGGCAATTCCTGTGCCTCTTGCTACTGCACGAAGTGGATCGTCGCCAATTCTAACTGGTAATTTTGTTTTTAACATTAATCTTTTGTCTAAACCACGGATTAATGCACCGCCGCCTGTTAAATACAATCCTTTTTTATAAATATCAGATGCTAATTCTGGTGGCGTACTTTCCAAAGCCTTCATAATTGCTTCTTCAATTTTTGAAATTGATTTATCTAATGCACCTGCAATTTCCGTATAGGAAACAGTAATTTGCTTAGGAATGCCTGTTAATAAATCTCGACCATGGATAGCAAAATCTTCAGGTGGGTTTTCTAAATCTTGCAATGCAGAACCAACGTGAATTTTTACTTGTTCTGCTGAACGCTCTCCAATTAATGTATTGTGTTGTCTTCTAACATATTCAACAATATCTCTATTAAAATCATCTCCAGCAACACGAATAGATTGATCGGTTACAATATCAGATAAAGCAATTACAGCAATATCTGTTGTTCCGCCACCTATATCAATAATCATGTGGCCTTCAGGTAATTCAACATCTAAACCAATTCCTAAAGCTGCTGCCATTGGTTCGTGTATTAAATATCTTTCTCTAGCATTTGCATGTTCTGCTGATTCAAATACTGCTCTTTTTTCTACCTCAGTAATTCCAGATGGAATACAAATTACCAAATTTAATGAAGGAGTAAAAAAACTTCTTTTGCCATCATCTGCCATCTTTATGAATCCACGAATCATTGCTTCAGCTGCCTTAAAGTGAGCAATTACGCCATCTTTTAAAGGTCGTATTGTTTCAATATTGGCGTGTGTCTTTTCGTGCATTAGCTGAGCTTTTTTACCAACAGCAATTACCTCTTCTGTTTTTTTGTCTATTGCAACTATTGAAGGCTCATCTACAACAACCTGATCTTTATATATAACAATTGTATTTGCAGTACCTAAGTCTATCGCTAAATCTCTATTTAAAAAACTAAATAAGCCCATTTTATGTTTATTTTCTATATTTTTTTTCTAATTTACAAAAGTAATATTATAATTCAGATGTAAGTAAATAATTTTAAAATTTAATTTTCGATAACATTCTATTTAGAAATTACCATATTTTAATGTTTAAAATGTCTGATTCCTGTTGTTACCATTTTCATTTCATTGTCATCACAGTAATCAATAGATAATTGGTCTTTGATAGAACCTCCAGGTTGAATTACTGTTTTAATGCCTTCATTATTAGCGATTTCAACACAATCAGGAAAAGGGAAGAAAGCATCAGATGCCATTACGCTATCTTTTAAGTCAAAACCAAAACTTTGAGCTTTATGAATAGCTTGTTGTAAAGCATCAACTCTTGAAGTTTGACCACAACCCATACCTAATAATTGCTTGTTTTTAGCTAATACAATAGTATTTGATTTCAGATGTTTTGCAATCTTATTAGCAAACAATAAATCTTCAATTTCAGAAGAAGAAGGTGCTAATTTTGTAACCGATTTTAATTCATCAGCAACTTCAATTTTTGTATCAAAATCTTGAACGATAGCACCATTTAATAGTGATTTGTATTGTATATTTGGAAAACTAAATAGCTTTTGTTTTAATAAGATTCTATTTTTCTTTTTTGTAAAAATATCTAATGCCTTTTCATCAAATTCAGGTGCAATTAACACCTCAAAAAATAACTTATCAATTTCAAGTGCCGTTGCCTCATCAATAGTTCTGTTTGCAATTAAAACGCCACCAAAAGCAGATACTGGGTCGCCAGCTAAAGCAGCTTGCCAAGCTTCTAAAATTGAGTTTCTACTTGCGACTCCACAAGAATTAGTATGTTTTAAAACAGCAAATGTTGGCTCTGTAAACTCTGTCATTAAGCGAACAGCAGCATCAATATCGACTAAATTATTGTAGGAGAGGGCTTTGCCGTTTAAAATGTCAAATACTTCTTCCAAATTTCCAAAATAGAATCCTTTTTGATGAGGATTTTCTCCATATCGTAATGCTTCACCATCATTATAACTTTGTTTGAAAATATTTTCATCTTTATTTTCTGCAAAATATCTATAAATTAAGGTGTCGTAGTGAGAAGAAACTGCAAATGCTTCTTTAGCAAATAGCTTTCTAGTTTCTAAAGCAGTTGCTCCTTTATTTTCAGCTAATAAATTTGCGATAGTTGCATATTGGCTTTTATTAGAAACTATCAAAGTATCTTTAAAGTTTTTAGCGGCTGCTCTAATTAGTGAAATACCGCCAATGTCAATTTTTTCAATTATGGTTTGTTCGTCTGTAGTGGAAGCGACTGTTTCCTCAAATGGATACAAATCCACAATAACCATATCAATTTCAGGAATTTCAAATTGTACTAATTGTTGTTGGTCTTGTTCATTATCTCTACGTGCTAAAATACCACCAAATATTTTTGGGTGTAAGGTTTTTACTCTTCCTCCTAAAATTTCAGGAAAAGCAGTTAGTCCTTCTACAGTATTTACTTTATAACCTAATGATTCTATGAACTTTTGAGTACCACCTGTAGAGTAAAAGTTTACAGCTTGTTTTGCCAAAATATGTATCAACTCATCTAATCCATCTTTGTAATAAACAGAAACAAGAACATTTTTAATTGCCTTCACGATATAACTTTTTTACAAAAGTAAGCAAATTATAGACTTATATTTTGTTTAGGTATTTTATTAAATTGTATTATCCTAAAAATTGGTAATTTTTTTATGGAAGAATAAAAATAAGCCTTGAGCGTTGGCTCAAGGCTTTACTTTTTGGGCTTTATTTTATTTGTTATATTGTTAGAGGGTCGTCATTTTGTTTGTATTTTTTTTAACAATTATCATCTATTGAATCTCTTCCTGTCCATTTAAGACCTTGCACAAGTATAAATTGTTTTTCAGCTCCCTCTCTTTGAAAAAAAGTACCAAGACTTTTATGTACGAATACGTCGTTTTGATATGTTACTTCTGCTAAAGAAAAAGGCTTTATTGAACTTTCGTTACTAGTTTTGCACATAATCCATAAAGCATTTTCATCATTGGAAATAGCAAATTGTTCAATAGTTGAACTTGTATATTGATTTAGGTAAAAAACATTTCCTTTACTTAGATTTTTGGCATAGGTAGTTATTGGATTAGCTGTATTTTCCTGTGGACAACAAGGAAACTCACTCGGTGTTTTCAAATTTTGTGCTTTTTGAACAGCATTTGGAGTTAGGGAATTTATAAACTCTAATTTTTCATTAGATTGAACTTTTGGTAAATTACGATTATAAATCCATTCTCCTAATGTTCCGCCTTGTAATGGTTGATCACTTTTTGCCCAAGCTAATAATCTTTCTTTACTTACTTGTGCTTCTTCACGACTAACAGTACACATCCACTCATAGTTTGGGTCTGGAAATTTATCCCGAAATCTTGAAGGGTCGGCAAGAAATGCCTCAACACTTCCACAAACAATTTCAATACGTCTTGCGGTAATTGGATTGAGCAAAATGTTTTCTAATTTTGTTACCCAGCGTAGATTGTCAGGTCGGTTATTCTGTTTGTTAGTGTCAATATGGTCAACAACATGTTCTTTTGTTGGTGGTTCTCCGTGAAATGCAGTTGCAACTATTCTGTGAATACGAACTGAAGCTATTTCTAAATAACCTGTTTTGCTGTTCAGTTTTCCAAAAGTCCAATTGTTGTCAGTTGGTCGTGGTCGTTTGCTGTTAATAGAATGTCGTAAAACAGCTCCATTATCCCGAACAGAGTAATGCTCATTTTTATAGTGGCATTCTTGAATGCCACTATAAGTTTCAAGTAAACTTTCCACTAAGATTATTTTTGATTGGGTATAATATCTATATGGTGCCCTAAAACAAATGCTAACCTTGAAAGAATATCAAGACCAACGGAATATTTACCTTGTTCAATTCTACTAAGATTTGCAGCGTCTATATTTGCTAATTTTGCTAAATCTTTTGCTTCTATTCCTTTTTTTTCTCTAGTTAGTCGAATTTTTTTACCTATTCGAGTTCTTTCTCCTTGTCTGTCTCCAGAACTCATTCCTATAAATGACACACCATTTAGCAATAAATCACGCCAAATATTATTAGTCATTATTTCTTTGTCATCAGAAAAATTTTTATCAAAAACATACTCTACCAAGTATAGTTGAGAATGACGAATTTCTTCGTTGGAGTAATTCCCTATTTGAGAAAGTATTGAAAAAATCTCTCCGTCTGGTGCAATTACCTCAACAATTTTGTCGTCAATAATTGTTGCTTTTGACTTAAATTCAATAGCCAAAAACTTTTTTACTTCTTTGTTCATATCCTTTATACCGTATTTATAGTGTTGCCGCCACTTTTAAAAGTTATGATGCAAAGATAAAAATATTTTTTTTTAATTGGCAAATTTGCCAATTAAAAAAAATATTAAATTGGAAAAATTCCTCTATTTTTGGCTTCCATTGACCATTGTGCTTGATACACTTTTCCATCAATTTGATCAAGTAATAGAAAATTATACATATTTTCAGTTGGGTAGAGCGTAAATCTACCATTTACTTCCTTTTCTTTACTAACAATAGGGACTGAATTCAATACTAATTCGCCTTGACCCCCATCCTCTTTAACTGTAAAATGTACTTGCCACATTTTACCATTTCTGGTGTCCAATTTGATAAAAGTCCAATAATTTTTTGTTGGAAATAATTGATAAATAGTATTTTCAGAAATTTGTTTCTTTTGTACCGTGTCAGTTGCTCTTGTTTGAGTTTGAGCAAATGAAACAATTGTGAATAATACAAATATCAATGTAAAAGTTCTCGTCTTCATATTATCTGTATTTAGTATGTCTTTGACGTACGATCTTTGCTTGTTAACTGCCAACGTCTTTATGGATTTACTTCTAGCGAAACTAGCAAAATTTTTTGGATTATACAAATTCCGTTTTTAAGCAACACTTCGGTAAGTATTCTACCAAGTTACGTTACAACATTCAAATATAAGATTTCTATCTTTAAAGTTTATAAAAACTTTTTAAATATGAAAGGAAATACAATTATACTAAAAAAAACACTCAATGAAAGCAAATAATTTAGGTAGGAATTTAGTTTTTAATGAGTAAATCTATTTCAAGAAAAGACACAATAAACGGATTAAGTATTATTTTTGAACATAAAAAAAGCCAATCAAAAGATTGGCAAATATTTAATTTATAAATCTGAAAGTTACAGACTTAATTCAATTCTTTTTCTTAATTCATCTACTGAATCTTTAAAATCTTCATCAGTATCTACTAGATTTTTCACAGCTTGGCATGAATGGATAACCGTACTATGGTCTCTGCCTCCAAATTGTTGTCCAATGCTTTTTAATGATGCTTTGGTAAATTCTTTAGCAAAATACATCGATAATTGTCGAGCTTGTACAAATTGTCTTTTTCTAGTTGGTTCTTTTAGTTTTTCAACTGGAACTTCAAAATAATCACAAACAGTTTTTTGAATCATCTCTAAAGAAATTTCTTTAGTTGCATGTTTTACAAAACTCAAAACTGTTCTTTTGGCTAAATCTAAATTGATTTCTTGTTTATTCAAAGTAGCTTGAGCTAAAATGGAAGTTACAACACCTTCAATTTCACGTACATTATTTTTAATATTTGTTGCAATAAATCTAACAACGTCTTCACTCATTTCAACACCATCAGCATGCATTTTTTTTCTAAGAATAGAAACTCTAGTTTCATAATCAGGAGACTGCAAATCAGTGGTTAAACCCCATTTGAATCTGGATAATAATCTATCTTCAACACCTTCTAAATCTTTTGGAGCTTTGTCAGATGTTAGTATTAATTGCTTGTTATTTTGGTGTAAATGGTTGAAAATATGGAAGAATATATCTTGTGTTTTTGCTTTATTTCCTAGGTAATGAATATCATCAATAATTAAAACATCAATTTGTTGGTAAAAATGGATAAAATCATTCGTACTTTGTTCTCTGAGTGCATTCAAAAATTGTGTTGTGAATTTTTCAGAACCTACATACAATACAGTTTTTCCAGGTGTATTTGTTTTAATAAAGTTTCCAATTGCTTGAGCTAAGTGCGTTTTGCCTAAACCAGTTCCTCCGTGAATTACTAATGGATTAAAAGCATTACCACCGGGTGATTTTGCTACTGCTTTTGCAGCATTTCTTGCAAATTTATTACAATCACCTTCTATAAATGTTTCAAATAAATAATTTGGATTTAATTGTGAATCTACATGTATCTTTTTTAATCCAGGAATTACAAAAGGATTTTTTACCATTGGAGTAGAAAGCATCGTTGGAAGTGATACTTCATTTGCTCCATATATACCTTCTCTATTATTAGGTAAATCCATTGTTTTTGGATTTGTATTTGCAGCGTTTTTAGACTCCATTAATACTCGGTATTCTAACTTCGCTTGATCTCCTAATTCTCTTTTAATAGTTTTTCTAAGTAAGGTAACATAATGTTCCTCTAACCATTCATAAAAAAATTGACTAGGTACTTGTATTGTAAGTACAAAATTTTCGACTTTAATAGGTTTTATAGGTTCAAACCAAGTTGTAAAACTCTGTAAGCTAATATTATCTTTTATTATTTTTAGACAACTTTCCCAAACGAGTTCATGCTTGCTCTTCATATTTCATTAGTTTTAAAGATGTGTTGATAATTACATTGCTAATATGGAAAACTTTTTTGTAATAAAAAAATTTTTTTTAGTTGTTTTTTATGTAGGAATTACAATATGGTTTTTAGCTTGTTTTTTTGTAGATTTTTTTTCAAAAATATAATCTATCTGACCAAGAAAAATACCAGCAAACCCTACTTGATTTATCAGTACATCTTTATTTTCTAAATTTTGTATTATTGTTGGTTCTTCTAAAAAAGTATGTGTATGTCCACCAATAATAATATCAATGTCTTTTGTTTTTTGAGCAAGCTGTAAATCGCTTATTTTATTGGTGTTATAAGCATATCCAATGTGTGATAATACAATAACAATATCACATTTTTTTTTGTGTTTTAAAATATCTACTTGCTCTTGTATTTTGTCTATAGGATCATGATATACAATGCCTTCGTAATTGTATGGTGCAACTAAATTTTTTAATTCAACACCACATCCAGTAATGCCAATTTTTAAAGAGCCTTTTTGCAGAGTAATATGTTTGTGAATTTTACCATTTAGAAGCGTATTTGTAAAGTCATAATTACAGTTTACAAACGGGAAATTTGCTCTATCAATTTGTTTAGCTAAAGCATCAATACCATTATCAAATTCGTGATTACCTAGTGTAGAACATTCATATCCTAATTCATTCATTACATCAATTTCTACATTGCCTTTAAAAAAATTAAAATAAGGTGTTCCCTGAAAAATGTCTCCAGCATCTAATAATAGTGTATGTTCATTTTCTGTTCTTATTTTATTAATTAAAGTAGAACGCATGGCAGCACCACCCATACCAGGATATTTTAAATCAGTTGCTGGAAATGGCTCTATTCGGCTATGTACATCATTAGTATGTAATATAGTTAGTTGTTTACTTTTATTAGAAGAGAAAATAGGTTGGTGTAATGCAAGTGCAGCAGTTGTTGTGATTGCTGTTTTTAAAAAATTACGTCTATTCTGCATACATTATTCTTTTTTGATTTGAAGGAATAATGGGTTCTTTGGTATTTTTTAAATATTCGATGATGGCATCTCGAAATAAAACATTGAAATTTATATAAGGTTTGTCTTTTAAAAATGACATATTATCTCCTCCACTCACTAAATAATCAATAATTGCTACTTTATAAATTTTATTTTCTTGTAATGGTTTTTGATTGATTAAAATATCAATAGCTTTTCCATCTTTGATTCTAAAATTAATTTGATTACTTATTGGCCAACCACCTTTTTGTGCAATCACATCACACAACATTTGCACTTCTTCCTGATTGATACTTAAAACGCCAATAGTATTTTCAAATGGCATAATATTAAAGGCATCTAAAATTTTTAAAGTTCCCTTTTGAAGTGTATTAACTCTGATTCCTCCATAATTAGTAATTGCAAAATCTACAGTATCTTTTGACAATTTTTGGGTTTCGTCAAAAAGAATATCCGCAATTAAATTTCCTAAAGTTGAACTTGGTTGTTGTTTGATTACATTTTCAGATAAAATTGCAATAGGTAATAGCATAATTTTATCTAATGAATCTTTATATGGTTTATATAAATTATAAATACTGGAATCTAAAGCAATATTATTTATTTGAATATTATCGTAATGCTTAGTGCTAACTTGATAATGCTTACAAGAAACAGTCAATAAGATAAGGAATATTAAACCATATTTAAAATAAGTTCTTAACATCTTCTTTGATAAAATTGATAGCAATATGTGTTGGAAATTCTTGATTACTTTCAGCTAAATACTGAAAAATTGCTTTGCTTAATTCAATTCCATTCGCCTCTTTGGGTAAATTTGAAGCTATACTATTTATAATTTTTAAAGTTTCATCTTTTGCTCTTTCTACTAATATCCACGCATCTTGATTAAGGTAAATTTGTTGTGATAAATTATATTCATATTCAATTCTAATGGCTTTTGCTAATTCTAGATTTAAAGCAGCAACAGTCATGTTAGCTTCTCTAACTCTTTGAACCAATTGGTTGGGATGGATACGTTCTAAAAATAAAATAACACGTTCATACGCTTGTAATCTCAATGGCAATGCGATTTTAGAATTTTCTTGAATACTTAATTTTTTTAGTTCTAATTTTTTAAGTTTTTCATTTTGTTCCAAAAACCTTACTATAATTAGGTAAATACCTATAAGCATAATCAATGATGGTAATGTGTATTTTAAGATTTCAAGAAAAAAACTCATATTATATTTTTTTTGCAAATCTACTATTTTATTTAATATGCTTTTCTAATTGTTATTAAATATCAAATTGCGATTTAAGAATTAAAAGATACTTATCTTTGTATCTACTTAAAAATATTAAAGTGAAAATGGAAAATACATCTAGTTTGCCAATTAATATTACAAATTCTGCACTAGAAGAAATAAAGAATTTATACCAACAAATTGAAAATAAAACTGAAATAGGATTGCGTATTGGCGTAGAAGGTGGTGGTTGTGCTGGTTTCTCATATATTATGAATTTTGAAAAACAAAAAGAAGGCGATAATAAATATATATTAGAAGGCTTAATTCCAATTTATATCCATCCAACACAAGAAATTTATTTATCAGGCACCATTATCGACTTTAAAACAGGTTTAGATAATAGAGGATTTGTCTATAATAATCCAAATGCTACAGAAATTTGTGGCTGTGGAACATCTTTTTCAGCTTAAAAACCATATAAATAAGCTATTTTGATATAAAATTGTTCACAAAGCACCTATTTTATTAACATTTTTATTTTTTTTCTTGTTAAATTAAAGTAACCTATTATATTTGTGAGGTAATATTTATTAAACCTATTTAAACAAATTAATATGAACAAAGGAGATTTAGTTAAAGTTATCGCTGATGCCGCAGGCGTAACAAATGCGAAAGCAACAGATGCATTAAATGCAATTTTAGACGGTATGGGAAAAACACTTAAAAAAGGTGACAAAGTAACTCTAGTTGGTTTTGGAACTTTTTCTACTAGCAAAAGAGCTAAGAGAATTGGTAGAAACCCATCTACTGGCGAAAAAATTACTATCCCTGCAAAAACTACAGTGAAATTCAAAGCAGGTAAAGAATTATCTGAATCAGTAAACAAAACAAAAAAATAATTAGCATTAATTATTTTTATTTAATCCCACATTTATTGTGGGATTTTTTATTTATATATTTTAAAATTATTCATCTACTATGGCATTAAATTATATTTGGATTAGTTTTTTTGTGATTAGTTTTATTGTTGCTATTGTTAAAACAATACTCGGCGATACTGAAGTATTCTCATTGCTGACCACTAAATTATTTGAAAGTACAAAAATTGGATTTGAAATTGCTTTAGGCTTAACTGCATTGATGGCATTTTGGCTTGGTATTATGAAAATTGCCGATAAAAGTGGATTGATAAAAAAATGTTCTAATTTATTAGCTCCATTTTTTTCAAAACTATTTCCTGAAGTTCCTAAAGAAAGTCCTGCTTATGGCAATATGATGATGAATTTTTCTGCCAATATGTTGGGTTTAGACAATGCAGCAACACCTTTAGGTTTAAAAGCAATGAATGATTTGCAAAATTTAAATAATCAAAAAACAGTTGCTTCTAATGCCATGATCATGTTTTTAGTAATCAATACAGCAGGTATTACACTAATTCCAACTTCAGTTATGGCCATTCGTCAAACAATGGCTATTGAGCAAGGCTTAGTAGGGTTTAATGCAGCAGATATTTTTTTACCTACTTTGATGGTTACGTATTGTACACTATTTTTTGCAATTATTGCAGTGGCTTGGCATCAAAGATTAAATTTATTCAACTTGCCATTTATTACTTTTAATTTATTTTTTATAGGAATTATTTCAGGTATGTACTTTTGGATTAAACAATTTCCTCAAGAAGCAATAGCTGGAAAAATTGCACTAATTGGAAGTGTATTGATTTTTGGAATTATTGTAGTAATTATTATTTCTGGTGCAATTAAAAAAATAAATGTCTATGATGTATTTATTGATGGAGCGAAAGATGGTTTTAAAACTGCAGTTCAAATTATTCCTTATCTAATTGCAATCTTGGCAGCCATTGCAGTTTTTAATGCAACTGGTTGCTTAAATTTTATTACAGATGGAATTGGTAATATTGTTAGGCTCTTAGGCTTTGATGATAAATTTATTCCAGCATTGCCAGTTGGCTTAATGAAGACACTAAGTGGGAGCGGAGCTAGAGCCTTTATGGTAGATGTAATGCACAATTACGGTGTCAATAGTTTTCAAGGAAATTTAGCCTCTATTATGCAAGGCTCAACTGAAACTACATTTTATGTATTGGCTGTTTATTTTGGAAGTGTAGGTATAAAAAATGCCAAAAGTGCAATTTTCTTTGGACTTTTGGCAGATTTCGTAGGAATAATTATTGCAATTGCAGTAGCTTATTTATTTTATAGCTAGAAAAAGTGTTTTATTGAATACCCAAATCTTTCCCATCAGTAAGCCATTTCATACTTATAGATACAAAAGTATTGTCTTTGTATTCATCTTTTTCAAAAATTAAACCAATCTCTCCATTCTTTAATAAAGTTAATGAAGAATAAGCAGCACCACCTGTATAAATGGTTTTGCCAGTTGACCAAGTTTTACCTTCATCATAACTGATTCTAATGGTTAAGTTTTTACGTTGTTTTGCATCTTTTGCATTAACAAAAATCAATCTATTTTTATCATCGCCTTCTGCAACAGAACTATATCGTAAAATACTTGCATTGCAACCTAGGTCAGGTAAAGCTGGAGCAGAAATTGTTGTCCAAGATAAACCTTCATTTGTAGAAGTATGAATATATCTATAGCCAGCATTGTTTACACGGCTATTAATCATCCAAGTACCATCATTCAATTCAATAATTTTTGATTCATCACCAGGTGTAATAGATTTGTCTATTAAATACCAACTATCACCATGATTATCACTTCCAAATACATAAAGTCCACTATTTAGATTTACAATGGTATGTAATAATTTTCCATCTTTTGTTTGTGTTCTATTTCCAGATGTAATGAATTTAAAATGATTGTGCCAATTAGGTTGAGTAACTTGAGAAGTGATATCTACCGGCGTACTCCAAGTCTTACCATTGTCAGTACTTTTAATGACCATAAAATAATAAATATCCTTTTCAGTTTTTAAGTTCATATAATTATAGAACATAAAAATAGTATTGGTTGTTTTATCGACAATAAATGAAGGATCTGAAGCTGATTGTCCATTTGGATGATCAATGATTTTTTCAATTGCTATCCATGTTTTGCCATTATCAGAACTGCGACGAATTACAATATTAATATCTTTATTGGTTCTTTAATCACCACAATCTGGAACTCTTTCATCAATAGTAGCAACTAAATCGCCATTTGGAGCAGTAGTAATTGCGGGTATCCTATAACAAGAAATTCCTGTTGTGTTTTTTTTGGTTAAAAATCGAAGTAAACGTTAGACCTGCTGGTACAGTACTTGGAACAATCTTACATGAAATAGATGTAATTACCGAAATAAATAGAGCAATTAAAATTCTCATTTTTGTTATTTTAAATTTTATAGATTAGTATGTCTAGAATTATTTCTTCTTTTTAGAAGCATTAAAGTGATTAATATTATTATCATAATAAAATAAGGACAATGACAGTTTTGGAAAACTATCTTTGCAAATAAAAGTTAGCTAAAGTCCTCAGCAATAATATTTTCCATATTTCTTTCGGCAATAGCAGCAATGGTCAATGCTGGATTTGCACAACAAGAAAAACCAGGCATCATGGAACCATCTAAGCAATATAAACCTTCATAGCCTTTTAATCTACCAAAATAATCACTAGCTAATCCGAGACAAGCTCCACCTAATGGATGATAAGAGAAGTTATCGCCAAAGCTATGCCCATTAAAATAAATATTGGATAATGAACCTCCATTAGCTTCATTTAATTTATCAATAAAGGCTTGCATTCCTCTTCTAGAAATATCCATTTGTGATTTGTCAAAATGCAATTCAGCCCTATCAGTGTTTGGATCATATTCAAAATATCCTCTTTCTGGATTTTCAGTAATTGCTAATGTCAATAATTGTTTTAACTCTATACCAATTGGTAATGGTGCTTGTTCTGCTAAAGTTGGTGTTACTGGGCTATCCAAGTAACCATAAGCAACAACTGGAACAGCACCTTGTACATTACCTGTGTTTTCTTTCAAGCCTGTTCTCATTGCCATAATATTTCCATTTCCGCCCCAATGTTTACCTACTTCATCACTTAAATTAGATAAGCCACCTTTGTATTTCGATTTTAAAAGGATATCCATTGTGCCAGCAACACCAGCATTAATAAATACTTTTTTTGCGATATATCGTTTTCTATCTATCTTTTCGCCTACTTCATCAATAATGTCCACAAATACTTCATATCTACCATCAGAAAGTTTATTGATATAATCTACTTTACTCATTGTCTGCACAGTTAAATTTCCAGTTGCAATTGCAGCAGGAATATAATTTCTATCTAAACTGTTTTTGTATCCATTGTATGCTCCGTATATTACATCGCCATTCATACAACATTTCTTCTCTGTTCCGTCTAATTCTCCTTTGATTACATCAAAATTAACACCAGCATTTAAGAAGATTGGTGTCATGCCTGCTTTATCACAATGGTCTAAAGCAACTCTTGCATAATCATACATTTTTGAGTTTAATAATTCATCTGGAACAGTTGAAAAATCAAGTACACTTTTTACTTTAGGATACCACTTATCAGTCATATCTTGGTAGTTAATATATGGGAAATATTTATCCCAAAGCTCTGGGCGTGCATAAGGCAACATGGCACCATAAACAACAGAACCACCACCTAAACAAGTTCCTCTATAGATTCTAGTATATGAAGTATCATAATCAATACGATCTAAAACACCTACATATTTGTAGATACTAAATTGAAGAAAATCATTAACTACTGGAACAATAGTTTTCTTTTTTAACCAAGAAGAACGTCCATCTGGTTGTAACGATTTAGCAAAAACATCTTCATATTTCGAAACAGTATATTGTCTGCCCATTTCCAACATCAGGGCTTTTACACCGTGTTCTGCTAAACGCAAAGCAGATATAGCACCACCAAAGCCAGATCCAATAATTACGACATCTTGTTCGCTACTTGGAACGTTTTCAACTTTGTCTTTTTTGCAACCTGCTAATGAAAAAGTTGTTCCACCCATTGTTGCAATAGTTGCCATTGCTGAAAGACCAACGAATTTTCTTCTGGTAAGATCATTATTACTCATAAATATACTATTTATTGATTAGTGTTTTGTAATTAGCCAAAAATAGTGATATTTAATAAAATCTAAAAATACATTATCATATTTTTAACAAAAAAGATGTTTGAAATCATCTAGTTTATAAAACCTTTTTCACGCATCCATTCGTCGTTAAAGAATTTTCCTACATAACGAGAACCATGGTCGTGCGTAACGATTATTACCAAATCATCTTTAGTTAATGGAAACTTTTTGTGCAATTGCAATAAGCCTTGCACAGCAGAACCTGCGGAATTACCCAAAAACAAACCTTCTTCGACAGCTAATCTTCTTTGCATCAAAGCGGCTTCTTTGTCAGTAACCTTTTCAATAAAATCAATCAAACTGAAATCATAATTTTGAGGAATAATATCCTCGCCAATTCCTTCGGTAATATAACTATGAATTTCTGATGGATCAAAAGTGCCAGTTTCGTGGTATTGTTTTAAAATAGAGCCATAAGTATCAATACCCCAAGTTTTTATATTTGGATTTTGTTCTTTTAAATATTTTGATGTTCCAGTTACAGTTCCACCAGTGCCAATGCCTACAACAAAATGTGTAATTTTTCCATCTGTTTGCTTCCAGATTTCGGGGCCTGTGCTTTCATAATGTGCTTGTCTATTGGATAAATTGTCGTATTGGTTCATCCAAATTGAATTTGGAATTTCAGTCGCTAATCTTTTTGCAATCGAATAATAGGAGCGTTCATCATCTGCACTTACATTTGTAGGACAAACAATTACTTCTGCACCTAAAGCACGCAACATATCAAATTTTTCTTTGGATTGTTTGTCAGTAGTTGTAAAAATACATTTGTAGCCACGAACTGCAGCAACAATTGCTAAGCCCATTCCTGTATTTCCAGATGTACATTCAATAATAGTTCCTCCAGGTTTTAATCTTCCGTCATTTTCAGCATCAATTACCATTTTTAATGCCATTCTATCTTTAATGGAATTTCCTGGATTACCATATTCAACTTTTACGCAAACTGTGGCAGGTATGTGAGCTGTTATTTTGTTTAATTTTACAATTGGTGTATTGCCTATGGTTTCTAATATGTTGTTATAAATTTGCATAACACAAAGGTACGTTTATTTTCTTGTTATTTTAATGGATTATTCCTTGAAGTTTTGCTTATGGGTGGCTTTTAATGAAGTTTTATTAAAAATGAAATATCAACATCTGTCGCACCTCCAGCATTTTTAACTTGATTTTGTGCAACAGCTAAGCCTTTTTTGTTGGGTTGATGGATTAGGATAATTCGGAAATATTCTAATGATAATATATTATTTGTTTTTATAAGTGTTTTTAAACCAATTGGATAAGCATTATTGTCTTCGTCCATATATTTAAAACTATCAATTGTAATAGATTGTATAAAAATCTGATGTTCTTCAGCTTCTTCTAAAATTTCATTATTGATACTGTCCACCACAGAAGCACTTTGAACATTGTAAAAAGATATTTCTAAACTATAAGTCTTATTCTTCATCAAAGAAATGGTATCTTTTTTATTTCCAAATATGCCATCATTTATGCAATACAAAAATGAACTTGATTCGCCTAAAGTATCTGTGAAAGTTAATTGTACTCGAGTTATTAATTCATTTTCATTAATAGGTAAGGGTTGTTTTGTACACTGTAATAGAATGACACTAGAAAAAATAAGTAATAGCGTTTGCGTAGTTGTATATTTCATAATATTTAGTGATTAAGGAAATAATTAATTTTAAATAGAAAATTAAAGCCGATTTCATCTGTGAAGTATCGAAATCTATTAAGATAATCTCTGTAGTTTTTATTTAAGATATTCTCAGCTGCAAATGACAACATTATTTTGTTTGCTTTCCCGACAGATGTGCCTAATTGTAAATTAAGTAGAAAATAGGCATTAGGAACATCTTTGTAATCCTTAATTAATTTAGGTGTTCTTTTCTGCTTTAGAATATAATCACCATTAATTTGTAGGTATGCATTTTTAAGAACTTTAGTATCACCATAAAACTTTAATCCAAACTTTAGTTGGTCTGCAGGAATGTTTACGATATAATCTTTAGTTTTTAAGTTTTTGGCTCTTATTAAATTAGATTGAAACTGAAATTGAAAATAATCGGTTATATTGATTTGTGTATGTATCTTAATATTATTAAAAAACGCATTGGTGGATTGATATTGAAATATAGGAAATGCACCTTTGATTGTCAATAAAAAATCACTATTAGGCTGTAAATAGATAAAGTTTTTTAAATATTGCAATTTATAGTCGATATTCAATAGTATATATTTTCTATATTTTAAGTTGAATGCGTTTGAAAGAGCATAAGAATTTTCAATTTTTAGCATTTTATTCCCATACTCAATTGTTGCCGTTCCATGATGTAATCCATTGCTAAATAACTCGCTGATGTTTGGAGCTTTTGAAGATAGAGAAATGCTTGTTTGGTAATCAAAATATTTTTGTAAATAACTGAAATTTGCAGTAAAATTGTAGGTATTATAATTTTTCTTGTAAATAATTAGTTCTTTCTTATTAAAAGTATAACTATTTAATTGTTGATTTTCATATCGCACTCCGACATCAAAAGATATATTATTTTTAAAAAATTCTTGAATAGAAAAAATGGCAAAATTATATTGTAGATAATCAGGAATAATTGGAATAATTCCAGTATTTGGATCGTTGGTATTGTTTTTATATTGGTAAATAAGTCCACTTTTTTGATGCCATTTCCAATTTGTTTTTAAATACTTTTCACTGTGATTTACGAGCTTTCCGTAATAGCTTATTAAATGCATATTTAAAGCTGGAGTTGAAGAACGATTACCTCTACGAATATCATATTCTTGTCTTCTATTATTTTGAAAATTAGTTCGATATTCAATAAAATGGTGCTTTCGTAAAGGCTGTACTAATTTAATATCTAATAAGTGATGTTGCGTAAATTGTTTGGGATTTTTTATTTTATAACTAGCTGGTTCAATGATAATTGGGGTATCTGAGTTGATGGCATTTTTCAAATCTTCAATATTGCCAATATGTGCAGCAAGCAAAATTCCATTCTCATTACTGAATAAACTATAAATTGTTTGAATTGTTGACTTCTTTATATTGAACTTTTGTTGAAAGGATAGACTTGTTTCTTGTTGTGCTGTATTGCTTAATGTGTATCTTGGAGTGTGCAAATCTGCACTTTTTTTAAAAGCAGTTTGTATTCGGAAAGCATATTGTTTTTTAAATGATTTTTGAAAATAAGTGGCTAATGAATTTTGCCAACCGTTACTTTGTAATCCATAAGACAAGCCAAATTTAATTGCATCTTTGTATGAAATCAATGGATTGTCAATAGTTATTGTTGCACCGATATTTTGAGTGGAATATTCGACTGTTTGACTATTATTTAAAATCTCAATTTTATTAATATTGCTAATCGCAATTTCAGGAGCATGATCAGTACCCCAATCTTGTGATTGAAAAAGAACACCATTATTTACTAATGTAATTCTATCGCCATAAAAACCATTAAACATTGGTTTGTTAATGTTTGAACCTGATTTTATAACTCTTATTCCATTAATGGCTTGTATTGCTTGTGCTAGGTCTTTTCCAGAGAGTTGTTGCATTGAAAACTTATTAATCGTATTTGTCATCTGCAAATTATCGCTGAGTTTAGCATCCGTTTTAGTGAATTCATCTAAAAAATAAACAAGTTGTTCTAAATAAAAAGTTTGTTTTCTATCGCCTTTAATATGAATAATTATCGTATCTGTTTGACAATTGATATGATTAAATTCAAAATGGTAAGTTTGAATACATAAATTAGGAATAACGAATTTTCCTTGTTCATCACTTTTTATCAATGTTTGATTTTCTAATATTTTAATTTCTACAAATTCTAATGGCGTGTTATACTGATTAAATATTTGTCCATTTAGTGTATAATAACAATCTGAAGCGAGTAATTTATTTGTGAAAAGTAAAAAAATAATAGAGATAATAAATCGCATTATTTTGCAAATATAAACAAATTATTTAAAATGCAACTGTGTTGCATTTTTTGTAAGCAAGAATACCCAGAAATATATTACTAAATTAAAATAGATAAAAATCTTTTATTTTAACTATTTTTTCAATGCATGCATTGTATTTGTCAGATAGTATGTTATTTTTACACAAAAAACGAAGGATAGATGGAGGATTTATTTAAAGAAGCTGCTGATAAAATGGTCATTTATAATGTTAGGAAATCTTGGTTGATTATTGCGAAATTATATAATGAAATGACTGCAAAATTTGGAGGTACAATTTCTATGGCTTTCGTTTTGTTGGCTTTGTACGAAGAAGAAGGTGTACCAGTTACTAAAATTGCTCCTAGAATTGGAATGGAACCCAATAGTTTATCCAGAATTTTGAAAGAATTAGAAAGTAAAGGAATTTTAGAAAGAAGAAAAAATCATTCAGATTCTCGGATAGTTAATATTGTATTAACTGAACAAGGAAAAAAACTTCGTAAATATGCATTGAAATCCGTATTTAATTTGGAGAAAAATGTAAAAGAAGATATATCTGAAAATGATTTAATCGGATTTTTTAATGTATTGGAAAAAATTCCGTCTGCTATTAATAAAATTCAGGAAAAAGTTAATCAACAAAGAAATAAATAATATATTTACCTTGAACTAACTAAGCATTTTTTCTTGAAAATAATAGATATACAAAATATAAAAAGAGAGTTCAAATTAGGAGATGAACTAATTCAAGCATTGAAGGGTGTAGATTTACAAATCCAAAAAAATGAATATGTTGCATTGATGGGACCTTCTGGTTCTGGAAAATCAACTTTGATGAATATTTTAGGTTGCTTGGATACACCAAGTTCAGGTCAATATTTGTTGAATAATATTGATGTTAGTAGTATGAACGATAATGACTTGGCAACAATTCGCAATAAACAAATTGGTTTTGTATTTCAGACTTTTAATTTGATTCCTCGATTAAGTACATTAGATAATGTTGCTTTACCTTTGGTGTATGCAGGTTGGAATAAATCTAAAAGAGAAGAGCGAGCAAAAGAAGTTTTAGAGCAAGTTGGATTAGCTGAAAGAATGAAACATAAGCCTAATGAATTATCTGGTGGACAAAGACAACGTGTTGCAGTTGCTCGTGCTTTAGTTAATTTTCCATCACTGATTTTAGCAGACGAACCAACTGGAAATTTGGATTCTAAAACTTCGTATGAAATTATGGCATTATTTGACGAAATTCAGCGATTGGGAAATACAGTTGTTTTAGTTACACACGAAGAAGATATTGCAAAATACACACATAGAATTGTACGTTTAAGAGATGGGCTGATTGAAAGCGATTTGCCAAATAATAGATAATTTACTTGAATAAGCAGATTTTAAATTTATAATTTCAAAATTAGATAAAAATGAAAGTATATACAAAAACTGGCGACTTGGGAGATACTGCTTTATATGGTGGGCAACGAGTTTCTAAATCCGATATAAAGATTGATAGTTATGGAAATGTAGATGAGCTTAACTCTTCGATTGGTGTTGTTGTTTCCTTACTGAACGAACAAAAATTATTACCTGAAACAGTTGAACAATTACACGAAATTCAAGAAATATTGTTTGATATTGGTGCTCATTTAGCAAAACAATTAGGTAAAGAAAAATTGGCATTACCAGAAATAAAAGAAGATTATATCAATATTTTAGAACAACAAATAGATAAATGGACTGAAGAATTACCAGAATTAAAATTTTTTATCTTACCAGGTGGAAATATAATTGCTGCACATACACATATAGCAAGAACAGTGTGTAGGAGAGCCGAGCGTTCGGCAGTTTTACTAAGTCATCAAGAGTCTGTTGAGCCTATTTTAATTAAATACCTGAATCGTTTATCAGATTATTTATTTGTTTTATCACGATATATTAATTATATTTCAAAATCAGTTGAAATTATTTGGTTAGGAAGATTAAGAAAATAAAATACAAAAGTTTTTATAATTTACATTTTATTCATTTTTAGAAGTACTTATATTTAGTCATTTTTTATAGGGTTTAAATTCTTATAGATTATATTATATTGGTTTTAAGCTTAATTCCATTTATTTATGGTAATTTTACCCATTCAAATTATGGAAGGAAACAATTTTATTGACTATGTAAAAATCTTTACAAAATCTGGCGATGGTGGTCCCGGTTCAGCACATTTTAGAAGGGAGAAATATGTTCCTAAAGGTGGACCAGATGGCGGCGATGGAGGACGTGGTGGTCATATTATTTTAAGAGGGAATAAGCAACTTTGGACTTTATTACATTTAAAATTTCAAAAACACGTTAAAGCACAAAATGGAGAAGGTGGAAAAGGTGCGTTGAGATATGGAAAACAAGGTGATGATATTATTTTAGAAGTTCCGCTTGGAACTGTTGGAAAAGATGCAGAAACAGGAGAGAAGGAAGTGGAAATTATGGAAGATGGACAAGAAGTGATTTGGTTAAAAGGAGGCAAAGGAGGTTTAGGAAATAATCATTTTAAAACATCTACTAACCAAGCACCGCATTACGCACAACCAGGATTGCCAGGTGTTGAAGGTTGGAAAATATTAGAATTAAAAGTACTCGCAGATGTTGGTTTAGTTGGGTTTCCAAATGCTGGTAAATCAACTTTATTGTCTGTATTGAGTGCTGCCAAACCTGAAATTGGCGATTATGCATTTACCACATTGGTTCCGAGTGTTGGCGTTGTAAGTTATCGTGATAATTTATCATTTGTGATGGCAGATATTCCTGGTATTATTGAAGGTGCTTCTAAAGGAAAAGGCTTAGGGTTGCGTTTTTTAAGACATATTGAACGAAATTCAGTTTTGTTGTTTGTAATACCTGCCGATTGTGATGATATAAAAAAAGAACTTAAAATATTAGAAAAAGAACTAAAGTTATACAATCCTGAATTAGCCTATAAAAAGAAATTGCTTGGAATTAGTAAGTCAGATTACTTAGACGCAGAATTGAAAAATTTAATCAAAAAAGAATTGCCCAAAAAAATAAAATCTGTATTCTTTTCAGCCCAAAGTGGAGATGGATTGATGGAATTGAAAGACCAATTATGGCAACTAATGAATGAATAATCATTCATTCATTAGTTGTTTTCTCTTATTTATTTTACGATAAAAGCATTTTTGAAAGTACTATTAGCTTTTACTTTACTTAAAGTGGATAGCATTTCTTCTTTTGAACTAAAGCCAGTTAACCAAACTACATTCAAGTTTGATTCATTTTGGAAAGTACTTAGTTGTCCTAAAGCTCCCATTGGTTTGATTATATTCCAATTAGGATTCATATAAGCTCCAATTTGAATTGCTAATGGGAACATAGCTTTTGCAGCAGGAGTAGAGAGTTTACCTACACTTTCTACGTCATTAATTGTATTTGAACTATTTGTTTGAACCGTTGTTGTCTCTTTAGGTGCAGTTGGTGTTGTTGGTTTAGAAGTTTCAACTACTTTTGGAGTTGTAGTAGGTGTTGTTACCTTAGGAGTTGTAGTTGTTTTGCTTTTATGAGCAGCCTCTGATTTTAATTCTTCTTCATTTTGAGCATTCAACTTTTGAGCTGTTTGCATAATTTTATCAATTAAGTTTTCAGGTTCTGTATTGGTTTGTTCTCCTTTTGCTTCCGCTAATTTTTCTTCTTTTAGTTTTTGAGCCGCTTTCATTAATTCAACATACTTAGCATCTGTATTATCTTGAGATATGCTTGATTTTTCAGGAAC
This sequence comes from Chitinophagales bacterium, assembly GCA_020636545.1. Lineage (GTDB taxonomy): Bacteria > Bacteroidota > Bacteroidia > Chitinophagales > JADIYW01 > JADJSS01. Next base: position 123,700 of record JACJXS010000013.1, on the reverse strand, counting down.
AACTTGTTTTGAAACTTTTTGTTCAAGTTCTGCTTTTGCAGCAGCTAATTGTTCTTCCGCCAATTTCTGTTCTGCTATCTTTTTTTCTAATTCTGCTTTAGCTTGTGCTAACTTCTGTTCAGCCAATTTCTGTTCAGCCAACTTCTGTTCAGCTAACTTCTGTTCAGCTAATTTTTGTTCTGCTAGTTTCTGTTCAGCTAATTTTTGTTCTGCTAGTTTCTGTTCAGCTAATTTTTGTTCAGCTAGTTTCTGTTCAGCTAATTTCTGTTCTGCTAGTTTCTGTTCTGCTAATTTTTGTTCAGCTAACTTCTGTTCAGCTAACTTTTGTTCAGCTAATTTCTGAGCATTTGCTACTGTATTATTTGTTTGTGCAGTAAAATCAAATTGTGGATCACCACCATTATCGATTACAAATGTATTGATATCGACTTTTTTTATTATTCCATTAGTTGAATAGGTAAGTGTATTTTCATCTAACATTCCTGGATTGGATTCATTATATGGTGTATTTATATTTTTGCCCATATTTCTTGGTTTAGACCATTCTCCATTTATAAATTCAGATAGATATAAATCAGTACCGCCTTTTGAACCAGGGAAATTTGCTATAAAGAATAATTTTTTACCATTACTATTTTGGATAATTGTTGGACTCCCAACTTTATAAACGCCCAAAAGTGTTTTGTTGGTCGTATAGGCAGTCCATTTGCCGTTTTCCCAAACTGCATGAATAATATCATACATTAAAATTTCTTCAGTCGTTTGTTGGTTTGATAATGTTTTTTGAGGTGGGATATCTTTTGTATATAGTTTAAATTCAATATTTTGAAGAAATCCATAACTATTTAAATAGCTACTATTTGCAAAAGTATTGGTAAATAAAAAACATAAGATTACTAATGAGTATTTCATATCAACTTAAAAATTAAATAATTAATTACGAAAAATAAATAAATTCATATTAAAATGATTCTTTTGTTTTCCACATCTGTATAAAAACATCGATTTTGTTTACATTGTCTAGTGATTGTGGTTGCAATTATTTATAAAACCATTCAAAATGAATAAAATCATTTTCTAATATTGCATTATCTAAAATTTGGGTAATAGCCTTTAGTTTTTCTTTTTCTTCTTGGCCTAAAAATAATTCAAAATTGACGATTAAAAGTATGATTTGAGGTTCATCTATCCACGAAAGGTCATTCATTAATTCATCGAAACTGTCTAAATTAAATGCAAAATAATCAGGGAATTGTAATTGCTCACCAATGTTTTCATAAAAATTCTTTAGTGTTGGGCAATCTTTTCCATCAATAATTAGAAACAGTGTTTCATCTGTAATTATTGGTCTATCTAATTTTGTCATTCGAAAAGTTTTATTTCATTAAAGGATGCGTAATGATCATTTGTAAAATAGACTCGACCATCAGAACCCGTAACTAGTCTTTCTTTACCTCTATTTTTGCCAACAATTTTTGGATTGACATCCCATTCTTGGTATGAAATTTTATTGCCGTTCTCATCTTCTTCAGGTAATAATTTTTCATAATTCATAAACTGTCTGCCACCTACATAACCATCAGGTGCTTTGTTGTACTTTTTGATATGCTTAATAATATCATATACTTTTATAGGAATATTATTGTCATTATATTGATTATTTTGCTCATCATTTTTCTCATTTTTGATAATAGAAGAAGAATGTTGTTCTTTGAAATTTGTATGCTGTTCTAATTTTTCTTTCTCTACAATCTTATACTTTCCAGTAAGATTCGAAATGAAAAAGCCAGCAATAAATGCAATTATAATTAATATAAGACTAAACTTTCCTTTCATAAAGTAGTATTATGAATTTCCTTTAGCATAATCTGCTAAAAACTGTGCCAATCCTTTGTCAGTTAATGGATGATTAAACAAACCAGTGATGGAAGAAAGTGGGCATGTAACAACATCTGCTCCAACTTCAGCACATTTTATTATATGTAATGAATTTCTAACAGAAGCTGCTAAAATTTCAGTTTTGTAATTGTAGTTATCATAGATATGTCTAATTTGGTGGATTAAATCAATACCATCAAATGAAATATCATCTAAACGTCCTACAAATGGGCTTAAATAAGTTGCTCCAGCTTTTGCAGCCAGAATTGCTTGACCAGCAGAAAATACTAATGTGCAATTTGTTTTAATGCCATTGTCCGTAAAGTATTTTATCGCTTTTATTCCATCTTTTATCATGGGTACTTTTACCACAATATTTGGATGTAAAGCAGCTAATTTTTTACCTTCTTCAATAATGTTCGCATAATCTGTAGAAATAACTTCTGCACTCACATCACCATCTACAATACTGCATATTTTTTTATAATGCTCTAAGATGTTTTCTGTTCCTGTAATTCCTTCTTTAGCCATCAAAGACGGGTTAGTGGTAACACCGTCTAAGATGCCTAAATCATTTGCTTCTTTAATTTGCTCTAAATTCGCTGTATCAATGAAAAATTTCATAACTTATAATTGTATTTTAATTGATAACAAATATAAGCGAATGAAACGAGAAAATGAATTTTTATTTTGATTTATTGTACAACGAAATACTTGTAAATGGATTATTCTCTAATGGATTTTCATCTCTAAAAACAACTTCATATTCTAACTTATTATAGAACGCAAAATTGTAATAAGTGCCACCATCATACATATATTTACTTTTAGATTCTATGATTTCAATTGTTACATCACTATTAGAATATAACATCACATCGTTGTCATAGACATTCTTTTGGTAAATGTAATAGAAACCAAGAGTTTTAATTTCATTTACAAATTGTTCATACAATTCTTTGTTTTGAACTTGAAATGATAGTCTGTTTTTATTGTAATGCTTTGGACGATTGACATAGTCAATCCATTGGATACCTAACATTGCATCGATGTCATTTTCATTTTTGTAAGTATAAACGATAATATCGCCTTTACGTTGTTCATCTTCATCATAGAGTTGCCAATTCAGATTGGATAATCTTAAATTTACTTCTTCGATGTTGTCATTTCTTAATGCTAAGAAGTCTTCAACTGACTGTGCTTGTGTTGTGCTTGCTACCATTATTACTAATAATAGTAACAAAAATGTTTTTTTTATCATGTTGGGTGTTTTTATATTATTGCAATATTAAATAAAAATTATTAATATGTCAAGACTTTTTGAAAATATTTTTTTGAAAAAAATATTAAAGTTTTTTTATTTATAGGACGCTTATATATCCTTACATTTGTAGAATGAATAAATCACTCATTCCGTTAGTGCTCGCTTTGGTTTTAGCATCAGGTGTTTTTTTAGGATATAAGTTACAAGAAAGACGACAAGGTAATCCAAATATTTATTCCAATACAACTATACATTCTAAGTTGGAAAATATTTTACAATTAATAGATGCTAAATATGTAGATACCGTAAATGTTCAACAATTATATGATGAAGCGATTACAGATATACTTGGTAAATTAGATCCACATTCTACTTATTTACCTCCAATCGAAAGCCAACAAGAAGCTGAAATTATGACTGGAAACTTTGAAGGGATTGGTATTGAATTTATGATTTCAAAAGATACCATTCAAGTAGTTGTTCCAATTGCTGGTGGACCTTCAGAACAAGTTGGTTTAAGTGCAGGCGATAAAATTTTAAAAATCAATGATACTTTGGTTGCAGGTGTAAAAATTACAAATGAAGATGTAATGAAAAAATTAAAAGGAGTGAAAGGAACTAAAGTAAAAGTTACTATTTTAAAACGCAATAATAAAATAATAGATTACACTATTACTAGAAATAAAATTCCAATTTATTCAGTAGATGCAGCATTTATGTTAGATGCAAAAACAGGATTTATTAAAATTAATCGTTTTAGTCAAACAACGTATAATGAATTTGCAGAAAAGTTAGATATGTTGTTAGGTAAAGGGATGAAAAATTTAGTGATTGATTTACGTGGAAATGGTGGTGGTTTTTTAGACCAAGCAGTTAAAATTACAGATGAATTATTAGATGGTAAGAAATTAATTGTTTATACAGAAGGAAGAAATTCGCCTAAAATGGTTCAGAATGCTGGAAAAATTGGCAATTTTGAATCAGGAAACTTAGCTATTTTAATTGATGAAGGTTCTGCTTCTGCCAGTGAAATTTTGAGTGGTGCTATTCAAGATTGGGATAGAGGTACAATCATCGGAAGACGTTCCTTTGGGAAAGGTTTAGTGCAGGAAGAAATTCCTTTTAAAGATGGCTCTGCGGTACGTTTGACGGTAGCAAAATATTATACACCAAGTGGTAGAAGTATTCAGAAAGATTATTCACATGGAATTGAATCTTATTATATGGAAACCTCAAATAGGTATGCCAAAGATACCACAACTAAAATAGAGCAAAAACCAAAACAAGTGTATCATACTAAAGTAAAAAATAGAGAGGTTTTTGGTGGTGGTGGCATTACGCCTGATATTCTAGTTCCTTTAGATACAAGCATGTTTAATCCATTGGTTTTAGAAATATTGTATAATTCAGTAATGAATGAGTTTGTTTATAATTATTATCAAAGCAATAAAGCTAATTTTAAATTTAAAGATATTGTAGATTTTGATAAAAACTTTAATATTAGTAATGAATTTTATCAATCATTTCTTCAATATGCCTATAAAAATGGAGTAAGTTCAAAAAATAGTATTTATGCTGAAAAATCAAAATCTTATTTAGAATTAAGATTGAAAGCATTTTTAGCTAAACAACAATTTCAAAATGACGGTTTTTATTATGTTATGTCTAAAGATGATAAAATGATTGAAAAAGCATTAAAGACTGTTGAAAAATAAGGTATGGAAAAGTTTGCATTTAAACATATTGTGGCTAAAACTTTTGTGGGTTTAGAAGAATTATTAGAAGAAGAATTAAAAGCTTTAGGTGCTAAAAATATTTTAAAACTAAAACGTGGTGTGCAATGTAAATACGATAAAACATTATTGTATAGAATTAATATAGAAAGTCGGTATTGTCTTAGAGCATTAGTAAGTTTAGAGCAATTTAAAGCAACAACTTCCGATGAATTGTATCAGGCAGCAATGCAAATTCCTTGGGAAGATTATTTTAGTGTGCAACAAACTTTTGCAATTAATAGTAGTGTATTTTCAACCTATTTTAAACATTCGCAATATGCTTCTTTAAAACTAAAAGATGCTATTTGTGATAGATTTAGAAAAATCGGCAATAATAGACCCAGTATCAATACAGACAATCCTGATATCTTATTTAATTTGCATATAAATGAAGATAAAGTTACGATTAGTTTGGATAGTTCAGGAGAGAGTTTGCACAAAAGAGGCTATAAGCAATTTCAAGATATAGCACCAATCAATGAAGTATTGGCAGCGGGTTTAATTGGACTGTCAGGTTGGAATAGGGAAGACCTATTTATTGATGGAATGTGTGGAAGTGGAACGATTGCGATTGAAGCTGCACTTATGGCAATTAATAAGGCACCTAATTTAGATAGAGATGATTTTTGTTTTAAAAAATGGCGAGATTTCGATGCCCAATTATTAGATGAAATTATTGATATAGCACATTCAAAAATTTTAGATAAAAAAGAATGTGTGCTTGGTATTGATATAGATGAAAAAGTGTTACAGAAAGCTCAACGTAATATCAATCGTGCGAGGTTAAGACAACAAATTACGGTACAACGAAAGAATTTTTTAAAACATATTCCACCACATCAAAATGGAGTTTGTATCCTAAATCCTCCGTACGATGAACGTATGGAACAAGAGGCAATTGATGTGTTTTATAAAGAAATTGGAGATGCCTTCAAACAACATTTTACTTTATATACTTGTGGCATTATTTCTTCTAATTTAGAAGCGATGAAAAAGGTAGGTTTAAAACCCAAAAGACGCTTTGATATGATGAATGGAAAATTGCCTTGTAAGTTCAATGTTTATGAAATGTATTAGTTTTTAGGTTTATTCTAAATGCTTTTCAATTTTCATGATTTTGAATATTATAAAACTTAGCAAACTACCATAAATACTTCCTGCTAGAACATCGAATGGATAATGAACGCCAACATAAATTTGTGCAAACCCAATAAGTATAGCCCAAAATATTAATATAATTATCCAAATTCTCTTCATAAAAAGTCTGCTTAAAATAATTCCAACGGACAAAGCAAAGTGATTAGCAGCATGAATGGAAGGAAAACTCCAATGTCCACCGCAACTTTCAATCAACAATCTGACATTTATTAATTCATTATAACAAGGACGAGGTCTAGCAAAAAATGGTTTTAAAAATTGATGAGCTAAAAAATCACTAAGTGTTAAACTTATCAAAAGTAAAGCAATGAAATAGATTGCTTTGCTTTTGAATTTTTTAAAATATAGATAGATTAAAATACCATAAATTGGAATCCAAGTAATCTTGTTTCTAATTATAGGCATTAAAAAATCAAAAAATGCATTTTGTATTTTTTGATTAATAAAGATAAATATGGAAGTGTCAATATCTTTAGCAAAGTCTATGATGTCATGAACAAGCATAGATTAATATTGAATCTCAAATTGCTTTCTTTCAGTTTGTAATTGCCAAAATAAATCAGCAATTTTTGTAGGATTATATTTCTCATCATTTTCACTAACTACTCCACAAACTGTTACAGTACCCACAAAAATATTTTTAGGCTTTAATGCATCATGTAAAGATTCTGCTAGACTTCTCAAACCTGCTTTTCCTATGGAAAGTGAACCAAATTCCTTCATAGGATGAAGTGCTAAACCACCGCCAGTAAATAAAATTGTACCTGTATTGTTTTTTTCCATATCAGGTAATACTAATTGAATGGCAGTAAATGCTGCTGCAACATTGGATTTAAAATCTTTGGTAATACTATCTGCAGTTTCTTCATCAATATTTACTTGTCTATTATTGTAAACATTATATAAAATGCTATCTATAAATTGATGTTGCTCCCAAATTTGTTCAAAAACATCACGTATTGATTCATTGTCTTTTGCATCTGCAACATAATATTCTACACTGATACCTTCATTAGAAAGCTCCTCAGTAATTTCTGCTAATACTTCATCTTTTCTTGCAATTAATATGATATGATACTTTTCTAAACCAAATTTTTTAGCAACTGCTTTACTAATTCCATGTCCTGCTCCAATAATTACTAACTTTTTTTTCATATATAAATTTTCTATTTTTTCAATAAAAGGATATACCTATCTGATGTTTTGGGATTGAAAGATTGAAATTGATAATCTCCAAATTCGTTTACAACGGTAAAACCTGCATTATTTGCAAAGTTGTGAAAATGATGTGGTAATAAAACTTGAACTTCCTCTCGATAAATATATACATTTTTTTCTTTTTCTATTTTGATGTGTTTGTATATCTTTTCATTTTCTACTTCACGACGTATATAAAAATCAATATTATCAATGTTTTTATGTTCTCGTGGCACAAGATTTTGAATTACTTTTTCAGTATTCATAAAATCAACTAGAAAATAACCGCCATCTTGTAACATATCATAAGAACTTTTAAAAACAGCTTCATTCTCTTGAATTTGATTGAAATAACCTAAACTTGTAAATAAATTCAATACATAATTGAAATAATTAATTCTAAAAGGCTTTCTCATATCATGTACATAAAACTCTAAAATCGGTAATTGATACATCGTATTGGCATATTTTATACTGTTTTCTGCTAAATCCACACCAATAACATCAAATCCTTTTTCAGCTAAATAATAAGCATGTCTTCCTTTTCCACAAGCTAAATCTAATATTTTACCATAATCCATTTTTAATTTGGTAATCATATTGTCTATGAAAATATTAGCTTCATTTTGGTCTCTATTTTTATATAAAATATGATAAAAAGGAGAGTTAAACCATAATTCAAACCAATTTTTATTATCTATTTCCATTTTTTATAAAGTTACAATTTCACCAATTGATGGGATATAAATCTCACCAAATCCATTATTTAATAAGTTTTCTTTTAATCTAAGTTGTCTTTTTTCATCACCATGAACCAAAAAAACCTTTTTGGCAAATTTTTGATTCGCTAAAAATTTTCTAATTTCAATATCATCAGCATGAGCACTCATACTACCAATGATTTCAATTTGAGCATTTACTTTCTTTTCTATTCCAAATATTTTTACAAATTCAGGCTTTTGAACTAGTTTTTCGCCCAATGTACCTTTTGCACAATAACCAACTATTAAAATAGTATTTTTGGCATCTTCTATATTGTGAAAAATATGATGTTTGATACGTCCAGCCTCAGCCATTCCTGATGCACTAATGATAACACAAGGTTCTTGTTTTTCGTTTAATAATTTTGATTCAAATTTATCTGTAATATAGTGTAAATGTTTCCACCCAAATGGGTTATCATCACTTTTTAGAAACTGCTCAATGTCCTCGTCCATACATTCATAATGCATTTTATAAATTTCAGTAGCATTCATAGAAAGCGGACTATCTAAATAAACTGGAACTTCAGGTAATTGTCTCGAAATATAGAGTTGATCTAATTTATATAAAATCTCTTGAGTGCGTCCAATACTAAAAGCAGGTATCAATAATTTTCCTTTATTCTTAATGCAGGTATCTGTAATGGCTTTTAATAATTTTCCTGTTTCCTGAGGCGTATCTTCGTGTGTAATACCACCATAAGTAGATTCTGAAATTAGAAATTCACATTCAGGCATTGGCTCTGGGTCTTTGAGTATTGGTCTGTCCCATCTGCCTATGTCGCCAGTGAAACCAAGTATAGTTTGTTTGCCACCTTCCATAATATCTAATGTAATAGAAGCACTGCCTAGAATATGTCCAGCATCTTTAAATAATACTTTTATAGCTTCATCAGCATAAAACCATTTGTCATATCCCACAGTACGGAATAATTTCAAAGCATTTTTTACATCAAATTCGTCATATAAAGGCTTTGCAGCCAAATTACCTCTTTTTTGTGCAGATTTTGCATCACTTTCTTGGATTTTTGCACTATCTAATAACATGATTGCACATAAATCACGTGTTGCAGATGTACAATAAATTTTTCCACGAAAACCATCTTTTACTAATTTTGGAATTTTTCCTGAGTGGTCAATATGTGCATGACTTAATACTAATATATCTATTGATGATGGCTTAAAAAACCATTGTGTATTAAAATCAAACATTTCTTTGCCACCACCTTGGTATAAACCACAGTCTAGCAAAATTTGTTTGCCGTTTTTTAGACGTATTAAATGCGAACTTCCAGTTACTGTTTTATCAGCACCACAAAATTGTATCTCCATAATTTAATTATAACAAAACTATGTAATATGATTTAGATTTTATAATTTGCGTGTATAAATTAATTCATTAAAATTTATTTTTTATGTTTCAAGAAATTCTAAAAAGTATTCAAGACAAAATTCAAGCACAAATTCAAGAGAAATTTGGTTTAAATAGTGATCAAACTTCGCAAAGCACTTCAGTTTTGTTAGACAATTTTAAGAAGTTTTTTTCTGAAGATGTTATGTCAGGTGATTTTTCTAATATAAAATCGATTTTAGATAATGGCTTACAAAGTATTACTGAGAATCCAGCATTGCAAAATTTTCAAAAAAATGTAGTGAATGATTTGGTTAATAAAGTAGGTTTAACTGATGATATTGCTCAAAAGGTAAAAGATATTCAGGTAAATGAATTGTTTAGTTCTCTACAGAATGAATTATTAGACGAAAATGGAAAGCCTGATTTTAGCAAGATAATGAGTAAAATCAATATCAATGAATTACAAGAAAAAGCTAAAGATTTATTAGGTGGCATCGATTTAGGTGGACTTTTTGGAAAAAAATAATTTTGTGGATAAGATGTTAGTCATACTTTAAGTTTATATTACCTAACTTTAGGTATGATATATATCATTTTTATTTCATTAAAAAATGATGCATCTTTGTAAAAGAAACGAAAAAACGTGCAGCAATATAAAGTTGTAACCATAACACACAAAACAACCAAGGTAAACCGCCTAAAAGACTATTTGCTTTCAGATGGTGATACTTCAGACTATCCAATCCAAAGGTTGGAGCAGATGAAGACAAACTTTGCGTTTTCTGAATTACTATATTTGAATACTTGCAACAGAGTTACCATGTTTTTCTGTTGTGATTATAAAATGAGCGATGAAGTATTGAGAGAATTATTCTTATTTATCAATCCATCATTAAATAAAGAATTAATAGAATTACACGTTTCAAAAGCAATGGTTTTTGAAGGTAAAGATGCTATCAGGCATTTATTTGGTGTAGTAGCTTCATTAGACTCATTGGTAGTTGGCGAAAGAGAAATTTTAGGACAAATTAAATATGCTTATCAAAAAGCAAAAGAACATAATTTGTCTGGCGATAGCATTCGTTTAGCGATTGAACAAGCCATCGTTTTTGCAAAAAAAATCCATACGGAAACTAAAATTGGTGAAAAACCAATTTCAGTGGTTTCTTTAGCATATCGTTCTTTATTGGATTGGAACTTATCTAATCAATCTAAAGTATTGATAATAGGAGCTGGGCAAACCAATAACTTGATGGCAAATTTATTAATTAAGAATGATTTTCAGCAAGTTACAGTATATAATAGAACTTTAAATAAAGCAGAAGAATTAGCCTCAAGATTTAAAAATGCCAAAGCTTATAGCTTAGAAAATTTACCCAATCATGATGAAGATTTTGATGTAATTATTTCTTGTACGGGTGCCAATCATATTATTTTGCATGAATCCACATTCCATAGCATTAATAAAGGGCGAAAAAAAACAGTTACTATTGTAGATTTGGCGGTACCTCAAGATATTGAGAAAGCTATTACTGAATTGCCTTTTGTAAACTATATTGATATTGTTTCTTTAGAACAAAAAGCTAAAGAAAATTTACAATTTAGAAAGAGTGAAATGTTTAAGGCAGAAGCTATTTTAGAAGATTTTCTGAATGTTTTCTTTGAATTAGTAAAAGAAAGAAAATTGGAATTGGCATTGTCAAATATTCCGAACGAAGTAAAAGAAATTAGAACTGTTGCTTTGGAAAAAGCATTTAAAAAAGATATTGATACATTGAATGATGACGCAAAAGATGTATTATTGAAAGTAATGGACTATATGGAACAAAAATATACTGCATTACCATTTAAAGCATCTAAAAAAAGTTTGCTTCAACAAATTAATTCCTAAAAATTGAGCAATACAAAAGTTATTATCGGTACACGTGGTAGTAAATTAGCATTGTGGCAAGCTAACTATACCCAACAAATTCTATCTAAGCATAATATTGAAGCTGAAATTAAGATTATTCAAACAAAAGGCGATGCTTCACAAACTTGGAATACAAGTTTTGATAAATTGGAAGGAAAAGGTTTTTTTACCAAAGAATTAGAAGAAGCATTGTTGAATAATGATATAGATTTAGCCGTACATTCTTGCAAAGATTTACCTACTGTTTTTCCTGATGGACTAACCATTTCAGCTTATTCCAAAAGAGCCAATCCTTTTGATGTTTTATTGATTAATAAAGAAAAAGTAGATGTTACACTTCCTTTGAAATTGAAAACAGATGCAATTGTTGGTACTTCAAGTTCAAGACGTAAAGCTCAGTTGCTTTCATATAGAAAAGATATTACTATAAAAGATATTCGTGGAAATGTGCCAACGAGAATTTCTAAATTGGAAAATGGAGAATTTGATGCAATTTTATTAGCACAAGCAGGAATTGACCGATTAGAAATAGATATTTCTAAGTTTGAAATTGTTCCATTAGAAGCTCCAATGTTTATTCCTGCAGCAGCACAAGGTATTTTAGCATATCAGATTCGTGAAAATGATGAACGAATGCGACAATTGACCACTTGCTTGCATGATGAAAACGATGCAGAAATTTCAACTTTAGAAAGAAAAATTTTGAATGCTTTTGATGGTGGTTGTCAAGTACCTTTGGCAATTTATGTCAAAAAAGAAGCAGATTGGAATCATGTTTGGATTAGTTTGGCTCAAAGTTGGAATGGAATGCCTTTTAGAACACATACGCAGTATAAAAACCTAAAAGATGTTGATGTTTCGGCATTGGTACAGCAAATCAGAAATCCTAAACCTAAGAAAGTTTTTATAACCAGTAATTTATCAGCAGATAGTTTTTTTAAAACTAATTTAGAAGCTCATGCTTATCAAGTAGTTGGTATTTCTTTTTTAGATTTTAAAGCAGTTGATTTTGATAAGTCTTTGATAAATAACGCCGATTGGGTTTTCTTTTCAAGTAAACATGCAATAGATTTCTTTGTTCCTCAATATTATAAAAAGGATTTAGAGCATACTAAATTTGCAGTATTAGGCAAAGGAACAGAAATGCAATTGAATAAATATGGAATCCAAGCAGATTTTGTAGGAGATGGACATGGCGATACAAGTGCTAGATTATTTGAACAAAAAATAAATGGCAAAGTAAAAGTTTTGTTTCCTGGTGCAACTCAATCTTTACATCAAGTACAAAATAATTTTAGCAAAGGTTTAACAGATATTACCAATCTATCTGTGTATCAGAATACTATGAAGTCAGATATTTGTAAAATTGATGCTGATATTATTGTATGCACAAGCCCGATGAATGCCAAGGCTTATTTTTCTAAATTTGAAAAAGAATCCAAGCAGACTGTCATTTCAATTGGACGTTCAACCTCTTCATTATTATCAGAAATGAATATAGAACATAAAGTTGCGTACCTACCTTATGATTATTGTTTAGTTGATGAGGTGTTGAGTGTTGAGTGATTTTACAAATAAAAATAGGCTGCAAAGGCAGCCTATACTATATTTCTAAGAAAAAACTAGTTTAGTATTCATCTTCGTTAAATAAGAAATCTTCCTTGGTTGGATAATCTGGCCAAATGTCTTCCATTGATTCAAAAATATCTTCATCACCCTCTAATTCTTGTAAGTTTTCAATAACCTCTAAAGGTGCACCTATTCTAATAGCATAGTCAATAATCTCATCTTTTGTAGCCGGAAATGGAGCTTCTTCTAAATACGACGCTAATTCTAATGTCCAATACATAATTTTGCCTTTTTTTTAATGATTAACAAATATTGTTCCGTTTTTGATTTTCGCACAAATATAGACTTAAATTTTAATTATAAAAATTTTATTTTCAATCGGTATTTTTTAGTGTTTATAAGTCGTTTTTATTGAGTTACAATATAAGTTAGCATATATAATATTTATTCAAAAAATTTACTTCAATCAATTAATTTAGTTATTTTAGGACTACAATATTCATTATGCAAATTAAGTTATCAGAGATACCGACTAAAGCACCAAAAGAATTAGAAAAAGATTTTATAAAAGCTAAAACTGCTGAAATCCTTAACGATATTAAGAAATTACAAGATATTTTAATTGCTTCTAAGAAAAATGCTTTATTAGTGATTTTGCAAGGTATGGATGCAAGTGGAAAAGATGGTGTTACTAAAAATGTTTTTGGAGCATTAAATCCATTAGGTATCAATGTTGCAGCTTTTAAAAAACCAACAGAGGAGGAGATGGCTCATGATTTTTTGTGGAGAGTGCATAAAGTTGTGCCATCAAAAGGAAATATTACTATTTTCAATCGTTCACATTATGAAGATGTTTTAATTCAGCGAGTGCATCATTGGGTAGATGAAAAGACGATAAAAAATAGATTTGAAGCTATCAATGATTTTGAAACCCTATTGGAACAAACTGGAACAAAAATTATTAAATGTTTTTTGCATATTTCTGAAAATGAACAATTGGAACGTTTGCAAGAACGTAAAACTAATCCTGAAAAAATGTGGAAACACAATGATGACGATTGGGAAGAACGAAAATTATGGAAACAATATCAAAATGCTTATGAAGATGTTTTTGAAAATTGCTCGAAAGCTGCAAAATGGCATATTATTCAAACAGATCAAAATTGGTATAAAGAATATTTAATTGCTGATTTAGTGAAAAATGCTTTGGAAGATATGCATTTAGAATACCCTTTATTAAACTCCAAATAATTGTTTCTATGTTGTACAACCAACTTTTAGATAATGGATTTGTAATTATTAATCTTTTGAATGTTGATGAAGTAAGCTATTTTAATGAATTGTGTCAAAAGTATTTAAAAACAGACCAACAAGATTTTATTTCTGGTTCTCATTTTTTATCCAAAGAGGAAAATGCTTTTATCAATAATGAATTACACAAAACCATCAAATCCAAAGTACAAGTTTTGTTTCCAGACTTAGAATTATTAGGTGGCACTCTAGCAACTAAAAAGAAAGGAAAATCTGTACTCAAAGCCCATAATGATTGGGATATTGTTAATGAAAAGTCCTATAATTCCTACAATTTATGGATAAGTTTAGTAGATACTGATAAATATAATGGAACTTTAGGATTAGTTCCAAATTCGCATCTTTGGCAACATGGTCATCGTGGTTTTGGAATTGCTGGACAATTTGAACAATTTACGAATGATTTTGTAAATTTAGGCATTGAGCCAGAATTGAAAGCTGGTCAAGCCATTTTGTATAATCATAAATTGATACATTTTTCAAGACCTAATCAAAAAGATGAAGCTAGAAATGTTGCAATTATAGGCATGAAAGACAAAGCTGCTTCTTTGCAAGCTTCTTTAAGCACAGATGGACAATTCATTGAAACTTATGCTGTTGAAGAAGCAGACTTTTATGGTTTTAATATTGAAAATATCAAACAAAAGCCTTTGATTTCAAAAGAGCCAGTAGTAACTCAAAAATTAACACTTAGCCAAATTAAAAAATTATACCAACAACATTTAAGTGAAGCATATAAATCAACAAATCAATCTTCATCGTCTTTTATCGATAAAATAAAAGCGTGGTTTCAATAAGCTTACTTTTAAGCAAATGCAACATCTAAGCCTTTAGAGAAAACTTCAATAGTTCTATTAATATCTTCCATTGAATGAGCTGAGGATACAAAACCTACTTCATAACCAGATGGACCGATATAAATACCATTTTCTAGTAAATATTTATGTAATTTACTAAATAGAGTCATCTTATTGCTATCAATTTTATCCGCACTATTAATATGCTTTTCTTTTGAAAATGCAATCCAAAAAATAGAACCAATATTAAATAAATGACAGTCGTAACCCTTATTTTCAATATGTTTATTGATGCCATCAACCAATACATCTGTTTTTTGTTGTAATATATTATAGAAATAAGGTGTTAAGCATTGTTTTAGTTGAGCAATTCCTGCTGCCATTGCTACTGGATTTCCACTTAAAGTACCAGCTTGATAAACAGGTCCATCAGGCGAAACATTACTCATAATTTCTTTAGATGCAGCATAGGCACCAACAGGCATTCCACCTCCAATAATTTTGCCAAATGTGATAATATCTGGCTGAATTTCATACAAGCCAGCAGCACCTTCAAAACCTACTCTAAAGCCAGAAATAACTTCGTCAAAAATCAATAAAATGCCATATTGAGTACACATTTCTCGTAAATGTGTCAAAAACTTTTTACTTTGTAATAACAATCCATTATTTGCTGGAATTGGCTCAATTATAACAGCTGCAATATCTTTTGGTAATTGTTGTAAAGTTTGTGTGAGTTTTTCTTCGTCATTTAAAGGTAAAACTATAGTTTCATTGGCAAATGCCTCAGGAACCCCAGCTGATGTTGAAGCCCCAAAAGTAATTAATCCAGAACCTGCTTTTACTAAAAGTGAATCAGAATGTCCGTGATAACAACCTTCAAACTTAATGATTTTAGAACGACCTGTAACACCTCTTGCTAAACGCAATGCACTCATTACAGCTTCAGTTCCCGAACTTACAAATCTAATTTTTTCTATAAACTTATGATTGGAAATTATCAATTCTGCTAACTCATTTTCTAATGATGTTGGTGCTCCAAATGTAGTTCCATTTTTTACAGTTTCAATTATTGCATTTTCTACCTCGGGATTACAATGACCTAAAATTAAAGGTCCCCAAGAGTTACAAAAATCAATATATTCATTATCATCAACATCTGTAACTTTTGAACCTTTTCCTTTTTGAAAGAAAATAGGAGTGCCACCTACCGATTTAAAAGCTCTTACGGGAGAATTTACACCACCTGGCATTAAAGTTTTTGCTTTTTCAAATAATATTTCAGATTGTTTTGTGTTCATAATTAAGTCATTTAAGATATTTACAAAATTACTTAATAAGTCTATTAAAAACAATTATCAACAGATAAAGATTCTTAAAGTAATTTTATGTTTTGGCAAGAAAAATATTAAAATTAGAACAATGGCTATCCTAACCAAGAGACAAAACCAAAAGCATAATTAATTTGAATTAAAATAATAAAAGTTATACTAATATACGGATTAATAAAACATAATAAAGCACCAATAAAATATAATGTTTGTGCATAGATAATACGTTTTCTTAATGGATTATTTATGTCTTCTTTTGTATTTTCATTCACAAACCCTTTTTTGTATGCATAATTCCAATTGATATAAAGCAAAACACCTAACATGAAAATATTTAACCAATAAATAAAAATTGGAAATTTGAAATTAGTATAATCGCCCAAAAAAGCAGTAGTAAATGGCAACATTGTAACAAAAAGTAAAAATATTAAATTTATCCAATTTAGATTTCTATCACTTTTTTCAATGTGTTTGTATTGCGATGAATGTCCAAGCCAAAAAATCCCAGTAGTCATAAATGCTAATAAATACACTAGAAATTTAGATTTTAATAATGCAAATTGAACAACTAATTCTTTTTCTGAATGGATAATATCTAAGAGTGGCACTCGTATTTCCAAAACTAATAAAGTTAAAGCAACAGCGAAAACACCATCACTAATAGCAATAATTCTGCCTATATCTTGTCCTGCGATATTGTTGTAATATTTTTTTTGCATATTGTTATATTTCTATGGATTTTAATTCAGCAATTTTTGAAACACAATTCATTCCATCAACAGCAGCAGAAATAATACCACCAGCATAACCAGCACCTTCTGCACATGGATACAAGTTTTGGATTTGTAAATGTTGTAAGGTTTCTGAGTCTCTAGGAATTTTAATAGGAGAGGAAGTGCGAGATTCAGGTGCATGTAATACAGCATCATTCGATAAAAACTGAGGCATTTTTTTACCAAAATCCAAAAAAGCTTTTTTTAGATTTTTACTTATGATTTTAGGTAGAACTTCATTCAAATCGGCAAGTTCATAACCAGGTTGATAGGAACTTCTAGGTAAATCTTCAGACACTTTTCCATTAATAAAATCTAATAAACGTTGTGCAGGAACACTTTGTGTTTTACCTCCAATTTCCCAACATCTTTGCTCAACCATTTTTTGAAACTCCAGACAAACAAATGGATTACTTTCGTGATTAGGAAAATCTTCTGGTTCAATGCTTACAACAATTCCAGAATTTGAATATGGATTGTTTCTTTTGCTAGGCGACCAACCATTTGTAACCACTTCGTCTTGTTCGGTGGCACAAGGTGCAATTATTCCTCCAGGACACATGCAAAAAGAATAAACACCTCTGCCATTTACTTGAGTTACCAATGAATATGAAGCAGGAGGCAATAATTCTCCACTTAGTTGCCCGTGATATTGAATGCTATCAATTAAATTTTGACTATGTTCAATTCTAACGCCAAGTGCAAACCCTTTGGCTTCTATTTTTATTCCTTTTTGATGTAATAGATAAAAAATATCTCTGGCAGAATGTCCTGTTGCTAAAACCAAATGCTCTATACTGTGATAATTTTTATTATTGATTGTGATTCCATTGATGTTATTTCGTTCAAGATGAATATCTGTAAGCTTTGAATTGAAATAGATTTCACCACCACAAGCAATAATCATTTCACGAATAGCAACAATGATTTGAGGTAACTTATTAGTGCCAATGTGCGGATGGGCATCAACTAAAATATTTGAATCTGCACCAAACGCCACAAACCATTCCATTGCTTTTTGAACATTACCACGCTTTTTAGAACGAGTATATAATTTGCCATCGGAATAGGTACCTGCACCTCCTTCGCCAAAACAATAATTTGACTCAGGATTTACAATACTTTCTTTATTTAATTTTGCTAAATCTCGTCTTCTTTCACGAACATCTTTTCCACGTTCAAATACAATAGGCTTAAAACCAGATTCTATAGCTTGTAACGCAGCAAATAATCCAGCAGGTCCCGCACCAATAATATGAATTGTTGGTGCTTGGCTGATATCTTTAGATTGAAATTTAAAAGTTGTTTCCTGATAATTTTCATTTAAAAAAAATACCTCAAAAGTGGCGTTTATTTTTATATTTTTTTTACGTGCATCTATACTTCTTTTTTTCCAAACATAAATAAAGCCTTCATTCGTAAGCGATAAATGATTGGCAATGTTTATTTTTATTTGCAAATCATTTTTTGCTTCTTGAGGACTAAGTTGTATTTGAATGAGTTGAGGCATAAAATTAAAATGCAAAGATATTAAAAGTAGAATATTATTATTATCTATATTTCTAGTTCTTTTTGGTAAACTTTTGAGATTGAACTAGCTCATTATCGTTAAATAACGATATAATATAATTTGCATAGTTTAATTGATGAATATCTATTAAGTTATAGGACTTTACATCATTGAAAACTTTAACTATTTTCCCTGATGTATCAAATATTTTTAGAGTGTAGTTTTCATCAACATTAAAGTTTTGAATTTCTATATTTAGATAATAATTACTTGGATTTGGATAGATTTTTATGGCATTTTCTTTTTTTTTAGAATGTTTGGTTTTAGTCGAAGAATTTGCCTCAATTTGTAAAGTAATTTGACCTATGGATTTCAATGGCAATTGAATTGTGTCAAAATTTGTCATTAATGAATCTTCAATTATTGTATAACTATTAGGTGGAATTTGGTTTTTTACAGCTTGACATTCCGTATAATTAGATGCTAATAATGTTTGAGCTGCTAAAATATGTGTATTGACAGATTTGATTTTATAATTTTTAGCATTATCATTTATTGTAATGTTATTCAATAACAAAATATCATCGTTGTCAGAAATGTTATTATAGTGTATAAAAATTTTTGTTTTGTCTTTATTTATAAAACATTGCACTTCCTTTGCTTGATTATTTTGACTGCTTAAATTAATATTTAATTTTTTAGATTGGTCGTTTAAAGTATTGCCCCACATATAGAATGATTCATAAGGTAGCATTTTATTTATAGTATATTTAGCTCCATAATATCCTGATTTTACTAACGCATAACCATAATAAGTAGCTGATAGATAGTGCAATAACCAACTTTGTATATTGTATAAATTATTTTCATAAAATTCAATATTTTTTGAAATAGCACGATGCAGAAAATAAGCATGCATAAAAGTATTAGGCACATAAGATTTCATGTTAAAGTTCCATTCCGTAATCCAAAGTGGTTTGCCATTTACTGTTTGGTTAATGTGCTTTAGAACATAAGGAAGAGATAAATCTGAGAAATTTTCAATAACATCAATAGCTATTTTATTAATTTGTTCAGATGGAGTGGTATCAAGTTTTGCAGTATAATTATTGCACTCCAATACTTTTTGTGAATAGATATGAGGAATATAAGCATCAATTTTAGACTCATTTCCAAAAAATTTACTCCAGAAAAATGCTTTTTTCTCCAATACGCCAAACTGCTTAATAAAATATGGATTATCATTTTTATCAAAACCAATGTTTCCTCGGAATCCACTAATAGTTAATCCAATTGGAATATTAAAATTGGTATGAATGGAATCGGCATATAAAGTTGTTATTATCCAATTTTTTATTAAGCCTTCCATATAATCACGCAACTGAATTTTAGTAAATGGATTAACTTCTGAATCTTCGTCAACATTACAAGAATAAGGATAATGTGTGTAATCATCATCAAATAAAACATATTCAGCTTCTGTTTCATTTCCAATCTCTACACCTTTTAAGTTTAATTTTTGTGCCTCAAAATATCTTATGGAATTGATGTTTTCTTGGAAACTGCTTTGAAAATTAGCATCACTGACTAATAATTGTTTTAAGTCTGAAATTCTACTATCATTTTTTAATGACTCTAATAAATTAAGGGCTATTTTTATTTGATTAGTATCTACGGAATTGATAAATTCATCATATTTCCTATTTAGTAAAGTGTTATTGTATTCAAAATATTGATTTATCAACTCTTGAATTGCTGGAGATAGTTGTTTTAATTGACCTTTATAGAAGTGTGTATGGGAATTTAGGTGATAATAAAATCCAGCATCTGGCATATCTTTTTGGATTTCGTGCATAAAATCACTAAAATAATAAGCATAATTTTTATCTAAATTTTGTTCAAACTTATAGCTATTGACAAATTGTTGTAATTTGCTTTTGTTTCTAATACCATAATAAACTGGGTTGCAATAAACTTCTGTAGTATCAATTCCACTTCCTTTGCCATAAAAATGATAAAAGTTTCCAGCAGTTCCAGCAGGAAATCTATAGTCGGAAATTTTTAAAGCTTTACACAATTTTAAATATTCACTATTTAAGTAAGAATTGGTTATTTGATTTCCACTTGTATCGTGATTCAAAGCACTCGAAATATCTGCCATACCTGCACCTGTAAAAAATTTAGGCAATGGTTGTGTAGTTATTGTATTATCTAAATTTATTTCAGCAGCTTGGATATTACTAAATAAACAAGATAAATAAATAAAATAAAAAATGATTTTTATTCTATTTGCACCATATTTTTGAAACAATAGATTTAGTTGCATAATAAAGTTGAATGCTCAAATATAGTTTATTATTGTGAAAGTTAGCGAGAATCTTAAAGCGATATTCTATTGAAGTAAAACAAATTTATTTTGTAATATTACCAATTGCAAATCTTTTTAATGACCTATTTTTTCATAACAGGAGAGGAATCAGGCAGTAATTATGCTGCTAATGTAATACATCATTTAAAAAAGTTAGATGCAGCTTCTAAATTTTATGGATTAGGAGGAGAAAGTATGCAGCATGAAGGTTGTGAATTGATTATACCTTTAGAACAATTGAGTTTTATGGGATTTTCAGCTGTTTTGAAAAATATATTTACAATAAGAAAAAATTTTAAAGAAACTCAAAAATCAATTTTAAAATTACAACCTGATGTGGTTTGTTTAGTGGATTATGCTGGCTTTAATTTGCGAATGGCAAAATGGTGTAAGCAAAATGGGTTTAAAACTATTTATTATATTTTGCCCAAAGTTTGGGCTTGGAATGAAAGTAGATTAAAAAAATTACAAGCATATTGTGATGAGTTGATTTCAATTTTTCCATTTGAAGTAGATTATTTTAAACAAAAAAATATATCCATTCATTATTTTGGAAACCCATTGGCTGAATTAATATCAACTAATTTTAACAGTGAATCAAAGACAGAAATAATTTTGTTACCTGGAAGTAGAAAACAAGAAATTAAAGCATTAATGCCTGTGTTTATAGAACTTGCAAACTTAATGCAGAACGAACAATTTAAAATTGTGGCAATGCAAAAATTACAAAAGTTATATCCTAAATTAATACCAAAGAACATGGAATTTATTTTTGATACGGTTTCAAATGTGTCCCAAAATGCTAAGTTTGCTGTGGTTTGTAGCGGAACAGCAACTTTAGAAATTGCTTTGCTAAATATCCCACAAGTTATTGTTTATAAAACAAATTTCATTAATTATCAGATTGCAAAACAGTTAATTAAAGTACCATTTATAGGATTGCCAAATTTAATTGCTGGAAAACAAATTGCTCCAGAATTAATTCAAAATAATTGTACAGCTGAACAAATAAAAAACTTCATAGAAATAAGTTCAACTAAAAATATTTATGCAATTTTAGAACATAAATTGGCTCCTCAAAACACATCAGAACAAGTTGCTAAGTTGTTGATGGACAAAGCTAACGCATAGTTATATAAATTTTTTATAACTTTACTTGAGGTTTTATTTTTAATTATTATGAATTGTTATGATGATTAATCAATTTAAGAAAATTTGTTTGTATCTATTCATTTTTCTGATTTTATCTTGTCAAAAGCCTAAAAAGGCTTTATTGAAGGATTCTTATGAAAATTGGATGCAAGAATTAATTGAAGAATATCCCAATTCAGACGTAACATTGAGAAGTATTATGATGCCTGCTGCACACGATGCGGGCATGTATGATTTGACTAAATGTACTTTTGGTGCAAATTTTTGCAATACAGCTACGCAATCATTGAGCTTCAAAGAGCAATTAGAACAAGGTATTAGACTTTTTGATGTTCGTCCTATTTTAGTCGGGAAATCGTATTATACACAACATGCAACAGATTGTAATGGATTGGGTTGTAGAGGTGCAAGTATGACAGATATTTGTAATGATATCAATCTATTTTTAGAAGACCATGCTGAATTGGTGATATTAGAATTAAGCCATTTTTGTGGAATCACAATTTATGATACAACATTCATCAACTATTTGAATACTATTTTGGGAGATAAAATTTATAAAGAATCAACAATAATAGAACGACCATTAATTAATCGACCACTTAAAGAAATTATTGGCAATTCTGGAAAAGGTAAAGTGTTATTAGTATTTGATGGAATTTTGGATAATTTTGAAGATAAAGCTAAAGGTAAATTTCCTCAGACTATTTTTAATAAAAATAATTCTTGGACAAATAGTCATTATTTAAGTGATATGTTAAAAGGACAATTAGAAAATTATCGGAATTATCAGAATGAAGAAAATTCTTTGTTTCAATTTAGTTGGCAGATTACACAGAATGAAATTCAAGCCATTAGTTGTGCATTAAACCCCCAAGCGACTTCCATTAAACAAGGTGCAGATAGTGCTAATGTTCAAATTGCTCCAGTAATCGATTCGTTAATTAAAAATAATCAGATTAGAAAAGGAAGAATTCCTAATGTTATTTACTTAGATTTTTCAGGGAAGTTTGTAATGGAAAAGTGTTTGGAAGTTAGTAAGTTGAATTTAGAATAATTATAGAGATTAATAATTTAATTTAAAAGGGTGTCGGACAGTAAACTTAGGTGGTAAAATCTTTTTTAAGAAATAGGTTGCAATGGTATTATAAATAGGATTTCTAATTTTTAAGAAGCTTTTAAAATAAGAAGGTTCTGCACCGATAGTGGTTTTGATTTCAGTAGCGGTTCTCCCAAAATGTATTTTTTCAACTTTATGTTCAATTCCAATCTTTACAACATCTAATAACATTCTATTGTATAGTTTATAGTTTGAGTTTATTTTATAGTCCAATCCAATATAATGAACATGAATGATTTTATTACAGATGTAAATATTTGAATATCCAACTAACTTTTCATTAAGAAAATAACCATGAATTTGACAAATATTGTCGGATTTTTCGTGTTTTTGTACAAAAAAATTACAATTTAATGGTGAAAGAAAAAATTGTGCATTTAGCATTACATTTTCGAATAATTGTTCAATTTCTTGTTTATAAAAAAGAACGTCATTGTATGTCAGAATTTTATTTTGAATAGATTCAGACTCTCTTAGAACTTTTTTAGCACGTACTCTATATTTTGATGAAAAAGAATTTAGATAATCTTCAAAATTCGTCCAATCTGGTTTTAGAATTAAGTATAAATCTGGCTCAGTATGTAAAATATGAAAACCATTTGATGTAAAACTATTATGGATAGTTGAATTAAAGTCAGAAAAATCAGCAGATAGATAAGCAAAGGATTTATTTAGAAAGGTTTTGTCAGCATATTTGAATACTTTAGGTAAAATATAGTGGAGCTTTGAAATATCATTGCTAATTATTCCAGTATCACCAGTAAAATACACATTGCCTAAATTTAATAGATATACTTGCTTTTTGCTAAAATATTCTTCAACTAAAGTAAGTTTAGTTTTAGAATTATATTGAAATATATTTTTCATATCAAAATTCAATTGTTGTAAGTAAAGACTACCAATCAATACTTGATTTTCAAAAATTAAAATATATCTAAAGTTAATTTGTTTTTGAGTATGTTCTAAATGCTGTAAATAATGAAAACTTTGAAAGAAAGGAAGTAGCTTAATTTGACTATTCCATTCAATAGGATTAAATTCATTTATGCTATTATAAATTTTTAATTGTAAGTTTTCTCCAATTTTAAATTGCTGCATAATTTGAAGAACAAAAGTAAAATTTAATTTTGTTAATTAATGTTTTATTCTTAGCTTCGATAATAAATAATTGATTATGTTTGGTTTTATTCCTGGATTAATTTTTGCAAATGCTTTTGAATGGTATTTTCACAAAGAAATATTACATGGACAAGGCAAAAAGAAAGGTAACTTTTGGCGTTTTCACTGGGCAGTTCATCATAAAACTGTATTAGATGAAAATTATAGAGATTCTGACTATGAAAAAGATATTATGGAATCTTGGAATCCACAAAGTAAAGAAGTGGCATCATTGGCTGTTGCAGCAGTTGCAGTAGCACCATTTTTTCCTATTGCACCAGGTTTTGTTTCTGCATTGTGGTTATCTCAATACAATTATTATCGGGTACATAAAAAATCACATTTAGATCCTGAATGGGGATATAAATATTTGCCTTGGCATTATGATCATCACATGGCACCCAATCAAGATATGAATTGGTGTGTAACATTTCCTCTTTGGGATTATGTAATGGGAACTCGTTTAGTTTATAAAGGTACAGAAAGAGAGCAATTTGATAATCAACGTAGAGCAAGAAAAATGCAACTCAAACAAGAAAAATTAAATAAGCTTAAAAACATAAATCCAGATAATTTGAATATTTCTTTAAATTAGTAACAAATTATTTGACTCTAACATAAGTTTCTTTTTGTAATTCCAAATACTCCCAACTTAAAGTTAAGGTATCTCCATTTTTTGATAAACTATAATGAGCTGGACGTTCATCATTGAATTGTATCATATTGGTATATGATTTATCTTCTTTATATGTCTTTGTTAAAATTATAGTTCCTTGTCTTGGAATTCTATGTTTATTAGAAGTTTCTTTAAATGTATTGTCTGATTTTAACTCTAAAATTATATTATCTTCATTTGAATCTGGTGTAGTAATGCCCTTTTTCTTACCACAACATTCGGTAGATGCCCATTTCCACTTTCCATAAATTGAAGTACTTTCCACCCAACTTTGATTATTAGTGGTAGATGTATTTGATTTAGGTGGTTTTGCATTTACAAAAAATAATAATCCAGCAAAAAATATAAAAAATAGTTTCTTCATATAGCAAATTTACTTTTAATTCTTAATATTGCATAATGCAAAAACTTTGCCAATGTTTGAATTAGAGAAAGTTAGGGTAGATAAATGGTTGTGGTCAGTACGGATGTTTAAAACTAGAACCGCAGCAACTGATGCTTGTAATTCAGGCAAAATAAAGTTAGATGGTACAAGAATAAAGCCTTCTCAGTTGGTTAAAATAGGAGATGAGCTTCAGTTTCAGCAAAACGGTGATATTAAAATATTGAAAGTCATAAGGTTAATAGATAAAAGAGTTGGGGCACCTATTGCTATAACATGTTATGAAGATAAATCTCCGCCAAGCATTCACGACCAAAGTCAGCCTTCTTTCTTCTATCAATATGAAATAAGAGATAGAGGAGTTGGGCGACCAACTAAAAAAGATAGACGTGATATCGAAAGGTTTAAAGATTAAAATAAATCTTAATCATTTTTATACCTTGTTTTGATTTTAAAATATTAAATTTGTAAAGTAAAAATATAGATATGAATTCAGTTTTGTTATTTAGTATGCCTGGAGGCGGTGAGTGGGTTTTAATATTATTAGTAGTAGTTTTACTTTTCGGTGGAAAAAAAATTCCAGAATTAATGAAGGGTTTAGGTAAAGGTATTAGAGAATTTAATGCTGCTAAGAATAATATTCAGGAAGAGTTTGAAAAAGGCCTAAAAGAAGAAGAGGAAAAAAAGAAGATTTCAGAATAAATTATTTCTAATTCCTTCATTTAAACTGTTTTTAAATACCTAAAACAGTTTATTTATATTTAATACTCTACAGTCCGAATTTATTCCCTAGAAATAATTAGTAAATAAGAATTATATTATTAATTATTTCACAAAAAAAACATAGATAACTGTATTTTTGTTTCCCTATTTTAAAATATTAATTTATATTAGTAGAATGACTTTTAAGCCTATTATACTATGCATTTTTATACTTTTTTTTGCATTTACTTTTGATGCTAAGGCACAAAAATTAGTTAACCAATGGCAAGATAATCC
The DNA here is from genome assembly GCA_020636545.1 of Chitinophagales bacterium. Lineage (GTDB taxonomy): Bacteria > Bacteroidota > Bacteroidia > Chitinophagales > JADIYW01 > JADJSS01. The sequence goes on along the minus strand of JACJXS010000013.1, from coordinate 97,255 downwards.
TTCTGATTTATTAATTCCTACTGAAGAACAATTATTCAAAAATGACCCTGATCCAGCGATTTTAAGTGCTCAAATAAATGTTAGACTAAAAAAAATACAAAGAACAATACCTTTAGATTACAATGCACATGTTCAAAAATACATAGACTTTTATACGTCTAAAAGTACACATATTGCTAAAGTTCTAGGTCGTGCCGAGAAGTTTTTTCCAATATTTGAACCTATATTCAATGAATATGGTGTTCCAGACGAAATGAAATATTTAGCTGTTGTAGAATCTGCTTTAAACCCGTTTGCTCGTTCTCCAGTTGGAGCAACAGGTCCATGGCAATTTATGCATGGCACAGGTTTGCAATATGGATTAGCTATTAATAAGCGAATTGATGAACGTAAAGATCCATACAAAAGTTGTGATGCTGCTGCTCGATACCTAAAATATATGTACAATATTTATGGAAATTGGCATTTAGCTATTGCAGCCTATAATTGTGGACCAGGAAATGTCAACAAAGCCATCAATAAAGCTGGTGGTTCTAAAAATTATTGGGATATAAAACCATATTTGCCAAAGGAAACACAAGCTTATGTTCCTTCATATATTGCAATAGTTTATGCAATGAAGTATGCTAAAAATATGGGCATTAGTCCATCGCCTCTATATCGTGAAAATACTCAACGCATTACTTTAAAAGACAAATTAACTGTTCAAGATTTAACTAAAATTGTTGGTATCGATAAAGCATTAATTATAGAAGAAAATCCATCTCTATTAACCACTTTAATACCTGCAAATTTTACGATTAATTTACCAGCTTCAAAAATGGTGGCTTTTAATTATTATCAAGACTCATTATACGCATTTGCAGAAAACGTAAATGTAGGAGATAAGTTATCTACTCCAAATGTTGTAAAACCTAGTGCAGATAATACAAAGAGTTTTAGTTCTGAAGATATTCCAAAAGAAAAGGTTGAAAAACCTAAAAAGAAAACAAAACAAGAAATTGCCAAGGAAAAGAAATTAGCAGAACAAGAAAAGTTATCTGCGAAGAAAAAGCTCATTGAAGAAGAAAAAAAACTAGCTGAACAAAAGAAAAAAGAAAAGCAATCTGTAAAACAAGAGCCAACCAAAGAAGAATATTTAAAACAAAAACGTGAGGAACTAAAACAGAAAAATGCAACGGCACCAATTGTTCAGCAGAATAATCTGTCTAAACTGCAAGTAGCTAATACTCAGAAAATTGAAACGCCTGATTTTTACAAAGAAGATGATGCAAATTATAGAACTATTGTTTATACAGTGATGCAAGGCGATAATTTAGGATTTATTGCGAAGTGGTTCCATGTAAAAGTTAGTGAAATTAGACGCTGGAATGAACTATCTGGAAATTTACTTAAAGTCAATCAAGAGTTAGTTCTTTATGTTCATGAAAAAGATTATACCCATTTTGTACACTTTAATTTTCTTTCTTTTCGTTTAAAAAATATTTTATCAGATGATATTCAAACTCAAGAAGAACTGCTTGCATTGAAAAATAAAAAAGAAGAAAAGAAAAGCGAACCACTTAGTACAAAATTGAATCCAATTAATTATTTTCGGGACGAAGATTGTTTTGAAATGTATAAAATAAAATCTGGTGAAACATTATGGACAATTGCTCAAAAATATGATGAGGTTTCTGTTCAAGATTTAATTAATTGGAATGACTTTGATAAAAAACCAATTTTAAAACCAGGACAAGAAATTAAAGTCCGAAAAAAACCATGTAAATAACATAAAACTATAAAAATATGTATGCTTATCTAAAAGGAAAATTAACTTATAAGTCGCCGACCTTAGTATATATTGAGTGCGGTGGAGTTGGTTTTCAGGTGAATATAACCTTGCAAACTTATTCTGAAATTGAGAAATTAGAGGAAACTATTCTTTATACACAACAAATTGTCCGTGAAGATGGACATTTTCTATATGGTTTTTATAGTGAAGATGAAAAAAATATTTTTAATCACTTAATTTCAGTATCAGGAATTGGGCCAAATACAGCTAGACTGATGTTGTCTTCTTTGTCTGTTCAAGAATTGACAAATGCAATAATTTATGAAGATGTACGTTTAATACAATCAGTGAAAGGTGTTGGACCCAAATCAGCTCAAAGAGTAATTATTGAATTGAGAGATAAAGTAAAGAAAGAAACTTATTTACAATCTTCTGAATTAGGAATTATGGCGAATAGCAAATCAGAAATCTTTTCAGAAGCAATCGCTGCTTTATCAATGCTTGGTTTTGCAAAAAATCAATCAGAAAAGGCAATTCAAACTGTTCTTAAAATAAACCCAAACATTAATACCACTGAAGACCTGATAAAACAAAGCCTTAAAAATTTATAATTTTAATTATATTTGTTCAGACTTTGAAGAATACTATTAGGCATATCTTTTTTCTATTGTTACTTGTTGGACAACAAATAAGTATTTTTGCTCAAAAGAAAGATAGTATTCAATTAAAATTCCCAATTCAAGATAGAAATAATAACGGAATTTATACACCTAATTCGAATAATACTTTAGATTTAAAAGATCCTAAGATAATCAATAAAGATGTAGAATATGACCCGATTACAAAGCAATTTTATTATACTGAGAAAATAGGGAAATCTAATTTTAGAACCCCAACCTTTCTTACTTATGATGAGTATGTAAAATTACAAAATAAAAATACTGAACAAAATTATTTTCAACAACGTTCTAAAGCTATTGATTTAGCAGAACGAAAAACTAAGCAACCTTTTTTATATCAAGGACCTGAATTATTTGATAGATTATTTGCAGGCACAAAAATTGAAATTGTCCCGACAGGAAATGTAGATGTTACAGTAGGTGTAAATTCTCAAAAAGTAGATAATCCTGTTTTATTACAAAATCAAAGACGAAATACCAACTTTGATTTTGATATGAATATCCAGTTGGGTTTACAAGCTTCTATTGGTGATAAATTAAAATTAGGCATTAATTACAATTCAAAAGCTGGTTTTGCATTTGATAATCAACTAAAATTAGGGTATCAAGGCAAAGAAGACGATATTATACAATTGATAGAATTTGGTAATATAAGTATGCCATTACGCTCTGCTTTGATACGTGGCCCACAAAGTTTATTTGGTATTAAATCTCAATTGAAATTTGGAAGACTTACAATTACAAATGTTTTGTCCCAACAAAAATCTAAAACTGAAAATGTTCGATTTGAAAATGGTTCTCAAACTAAAAAATTTGAAATCAAAGCTGATGAATATGAAGATAATCGACACTTCTTTTTAGCCCATGTTTTTAGAGATAATTATGAACAAAATTTATCCCGTTTGCCTTATGTTGCTTCCCAAGCTGTTGTAACCAGGTTGGAAGTTTGGGTTACCAACAAAACAAGACAAACAGAAAACGTACGTGAAGTTGTGGCATTTGCCGACTTAGGTGAAAATAAAATACAAAATGTAAGAAACCCAAGTGTGTTGAATGGAAATGCTGATGCTTATACAGGAAATTATTCTAATAAGATTTTTGGTTTATTGACCGCTAATTCTGAGCTTTTCCGAAATCAAGCAAAAGTCATTAATTTTTTAACCTCTAATGGCTTTCAATCTATTGATGATTATGAGAAAGTAAGTGCAAGAAAGTTAGCGACATCTGAATATACATTTAATCCACAATTAGGTTATATTTCATTAAATTATCAATTACGTCCAGATGAAGTTTTGGGTGTGGCTGTACAATATACTGTGAATGGACAAGTGTATCAAATAGGAGAGTTTTCTAATGATTTGCCACCATTAGCGGATTCTGCTAAATCTGCAGAGCGAATTTTAGCTTTGAAAATGTTGAAAGCAACTTCTATTAGAGTAAAGAATCCAATTTGGAATTTAATGATGAAAAATATTTATTCATTAAATGCCTACAATGTCAATCGTGAAAAATTTGTATTTGATATTTATTATAGAGACCCAGGTGGTGGATTTAAAAGATACCTTCCAGAAGCTGGAGATATTTCAGGCAAACAATTACTGAGAGTAATGAATTTAGATAACCTAAATAACCAAAACGACCCACAAAATGATGGCCAATTTGATTTTATTCCTGATATTACCATAAATACCCAAAATGGTAAAATTATTTTTCCAGTTTTAGAACCTTTTGGCAAATGGTTGGCAGATAAAATTAACAACCCTGAATTGGCAAAAAAGTTTGCTTATCAATTATTGTATGATACAACAAAAGTTGGAGCTCAACAATTTCCTGAATTTAATAGATATGTAATGAAAGGAACTTATCAAGGCACTGATAATAGTACTTTCCGATTGCCAAATGCATTTCAATTGCCTAAGGGTTCGATAATTGTTCGTTCTGGCGGAAATGTGCTTACTGAAAATGTTGATTATACAGTCAATTATAGTATTGGCGAAGTAAATATTATCAATCAAGGTGTATTAAGTTCAGGCGTTCCAATAGACATTAGTTTTGAAAATAATTTAATGTTCGGCGTTGTCAATAAATCATTATTTGGAACTAGGTTAGATTATACCGTCAATAAAAATTTAACATTAGGTTTTACACATATGCGTTTATCGGAAAAACCATTTACTCAAAAAGTAGATTTCGGAAATGACCCAGTTAAGAATAATGTTTGGGGAATGGATTTGAACTATCAAGGTCAATCAAAAAGCCTATCTAAATTCTTTAATAAAATTACTGCTCAGGATATCACAGCACCATCTAAAATTACGGCACAAGCGGAGGTGGCACAATTTATCCCAGGTCATAATAAAGCAGTTAATAACGAAGGTGCAGGTGCAGTATATATTGATGATTTTGAAGGTGCAAGTTCTTCTTATGATATTAAAGGAAGTTATTTGTCGTGGAAATTAGCTTCAGCACCTAAAGGAATGAAAGATATGTATGGACAAGAACGATTTCCAGAAGCTAAATTGAGCGATAGTTTACCTTATGGTTTTAATCGAGCAAAATTAGCTTGGTACACGATAGATCCTCTATTTTATGATAAGAGCAATAGAAATCCTTTAAGTTCAAGTGAAATGGCCAAAACGAATAGTAATGTTTACACGAGGCAATTCTATTCAACTGAAGTCTATACCAATAGACAAGACCCACTTTTAGGAAACCCACCTTTAGGAACTTTAGATTTATCTTATTTTCCTGCAGAAAGAGGTCCTTATAACTTTGAAACATCGCCTACTTCAATATCAAAAGGAACTGCACCTGATGGTTCTTTAAATAATCCTGAAACAAGATGGAGTGGAATTATGCGTTCTATTGATATGAGTGATTTTGAAGCTGCAAATATTGAATATATTCAAATGTGGGTTCTCGATCCTTTTGTTGGCGTGAATAGTACTGATAAAAAAGGTAGTTTATACATTCAATTAGGAAATATTTCTGAAGATATATTAAAGGATTCTCGAAAGCAATATGAAAATGGTTTGCCAAGACCTAATGGCGGAACAACTGTAGAGCGTTCTGCTTGGGGCTTTACGCCAACAATTGTAAATGCAATTAGTAATTATTTTGATGCAGATCCAAAAGTAATTCAAAAACAAGATGTTGGTTTTGATGGAATGGATGATGAACAAGAAAGAGATTTTTATAGTACTTTCCTTTCTAAAGCTCAATTGGTTGTGGGTGATGCAACCGCAATTCAAAATCTACTAGATGACCCATCATCTGATAATTATATATTTCCTAGAGATGGTAGCTTTTCACCCGATGATGATGTAATTACACGCTATAAAAATTTTAGTAATACTCAAGGAAACTCTTCTAATAATAACAAAGGAGGAGATGTAAATGGCAATTCAACGAATTATCCTGATAATGAGGATTTGAATAATGATAATACTTTGAACGAAAATGAAGAATATTATCAATATAAAATAGCTTTTGATGACCAATTTATTGCAACTTCACCATATATTACAGATAAAGTATTAGGAACTGCAACTATTAATGGTGTAAATCAAACTTATACTTGGTATCAAATTAAAATACCTGTTGCTGATTTTGAAGACAAAATTGGGAATATTGCTGACTTCCGTTCAATTCGATTTATACGTATGGTAATGACTGATTTTGAACAACCTGTTACCTTACGTTTCTCTCAAATATCTTTAATCAGAAACCAATGGAGACGCTATCAATTATCATTAACTCAACCAGGCGAAGAATTAGTAAACGATCAAAATAATAATACAATTTTCAATATTACAAATGTAAATATTGAAGAAAATACCAACCGCAAACCTATTACTTATGCACTTCCTCCAGGTATCACACGTGAACAAAATATTAGTGCAACTTCCAATAACAATGTACAAATAAATGAACAATCTTTGAGTTTACAAATCTGTAGATTAGAAGATGGCGATGCTCGTGCTATTTATAAAATTTCTGATTTAGATTTAAGGAATTATAAACAGCTAAAAATGTTTGCTCATGCTGAGAATTTTGTGGGTGGAGATGGCGATTTATATCCAATAAAGGATAATGATATTTCATTATTTATGAGAATAGGAGCTGATTTTACTGAGAATTATTACGAGTATGAAATTCCACTAAAAGTTACACCTCCAGGTACTTACAATCCAAATAATGATAATGATAGAAGAATTATCTGGCCAGATTCCAATGAAATGAAAATTGCCATTGATACATTAACGCATATCAAAAAGTTAAGAAATAAAGACAATGCACCTAATAATTTACCTTATATCTATAATACTAAAAATGGCAAAGTAACAATTATAGGAAATCCCGATTTAGGCAATGCTGCTTTGTTAATGATAGGTGTGAAAAATCCAAAGAGAATCAGTGGAATTAATGATAATTATGATGATGGAAACCCAAAATGTGCCGAAGTTTGGGTAAACGAATTAAGAGTGAGTGGTTTTGATGAAACCAAAGGTTGGGCTGCATTAGGACGTGTAGATGTTCAATTAGGAAACTTAGGAAATATTACACTTTCTGGAAATATGCATACAATTGGTTATGGTGATATTGAACAAAAAGTAGATCAAAGAAATAGAGATAATTTTTACCAAATTGATGCTACTGCAAATTTGCAATTAGGCAATTTACTTCCAGAAAAGGCTGGTCTAAAAATTCCAGTGTATGCACAGTATTCACAAGCTGTAAGTACACCAAAATACGATCCTTATGAGTTTGATGTGAAAGTTAAAGATAAATATGATGAAATTAATGCAGATGCTGATTTGACAAAAAGTGAAAAAAAGCAACAAATTGATTCGATTAAAAATATTGTGCAAGATATTACGACAATTAAAAGCATCAACGTAACGAATTTACAAAAAGTTAGAACCAATCCTGATAAACAAGCAAGGATTTATGATATTGAGAATTTTACATTTACTTATGCTTATACTGAATTGGAGAAGACAAGTCCAATCGTAGAATATGATAGAACAGTGAGACATACAGGTGCTTTAGGATATACATTTACGCCAAAACAATTTATTTGGCAACCGTTCAAATCTTTAAAAAATAACAATAAGTATCTAAAGCCTATTAAAGAATTTAACCTAAGTTTGAAGCCTTCTTCCTTATCATTTAGAACAGACTTAAATCGTCAATTTAATAAAACTAAAATTAGAGACATAGGTGATGATGGTTTAGTATTAGACCCAACTTATTTTAAATATTTTACTTGGGATAGATTTTGGAGTATTCGATATAATTTAACACGTTCCATTAGCGTGGATTATACAGCAAACCAACAAGCTAGAATTGATGAACCTTTTGGAGAGTTGAATACTAAAGCCAAACGTGATTCAATGTGGCACAATTTCTTAAAATTAGGACGTCCAACTAATTATAATCATAATTTTAATGCAAGTTATAATTTGCCATTACAACATATTCCATTTTTGGATTGGATGACTGTTCGTACAAGATATGGTAGCACTTATCAATGGACTGCACCATCTTTGGCATTGCAAAGCTTAGGAGCAATTGCTCAAAACTCTATGACTTATCAAATTAATGCTGATGTTAATTTTAAAAATCTATATAATAAAGCTAAATTCTTAAAACCATATAATACAAATCAGCCAAAGAAAACTAAAGAAGAATATACAAAAGCTGTTGAACAATATGAAAAACAAAATCAGAATTTCATAGATAAGATGGTTCAAAAGGAAAAGGAAATTGAGAAAAAAATTGAGGATATTGAGGCTGCAAAATTAGATACAACCATTACAAGAGAACAAATTGAACAGATGGTTGTGGAGAAAAAGGAATTGAAAAACCAATTAAGAAGTTTAAAGTATTCTAAAAAAGGTTTAACACAACCTGCCAATCCAAAACTAGATTTTGTTGTTCGTCCATTGATGATGTTGCAGCGTGCATCTTTAAGTTTAGACAGAACATATACTACAGTTTTGCCAGGCTTAATGCCAACACCATTGTTATTCGGACAAAATTTTGAACATAAAGCACCAGGGTTTAAATTTTTAATGGGCGGACAAAGAGATACTACTTGGCTAGGAAGAAAAGGAGAGCAAGGTTGGATTTCGGCTGATACAACATTAAATTACCAATTTATACAAACTAAACAAAAAACATTCAATTTAAGAGTCTCTTTAGAACCTTTCCGAGATTTACGAATAGATATTACCATGCAAAAAACACAAGGCGAAAACTATTCTGAATTTTTTAAGAAAACGGGAAATGGTATGGCGTACCAACATTTAACGCCACAAGTTTCAGGAAATTATTCTATTTCATTTTTAATGTTTAGAACTATTTTTGGTAAAGTTGACGATAATAATTTCACAGCAGCTTTTAGAAATTTTGAAAAAAACAGAGAATTATATTCTCAAAAATTTGGAGATAAAAATCCAAACTCAACAGGTATTTATATTAATGATTCTATTGTTTTACCAAATTACAAAGAGGGATATGGTCCATTCTCACAAGATGTTTTGTTACCATCATTGATTGCTGCATATACAGGTAAAAGTATTGATAGAGTAAAATTAAATCCATTAAAAACTATGCCTTTACCAAACTGGCGTTTAACGTATAATGGAATTACAAAAACAAAATGGGGTAAAAAAATGTTTACTTCGTTTAATATAACACATGGCTATAATTCTACTTTTAGTATAGGTTCTTACATTACCAATTTGAATTTCTTAAATACACCAGGTTATGTAAATGAAGATATGTACTACACGCCATATAATATGGATACCTTAACTGGAAATTATTATTCATTATATGTAGTTCCACAAGTGGCTATTCAGGAACAATTATCGCCTTTGATTGGACTTGAAGCGACTTGGAAAAACTCTTTAATTACAAACTTTGAATTTAAGAAATCAAGAATGTTGAGTTTGAGTATGTTGGATTATAGATTAAGTGAAACAAGAACGACTGAAATTACAGCTGCTTTAGGTTATAAAATTGCACATTTTAAAGTGCCATTTAAAATTAAAGGTAAAAAAATAACATTGAATAACGATATCAATTTGAGAGCTGATTTTTCTATCAGAAATGATAAGACCGTCAATTATCGTTTAGATCAAAATATTGCTGAACCAGTGCGTGGACAAAAAACAATGTCTTTAGCTGCAACTATTGATTATATTGTAAATGAAAAATTCAATATTAGAGTTTTCTATGACTTTAGAAAAATATTACCCGCAACATTATCTTCTTACCCTACTAAAACACATCGTGGTGGTGTAACATTTAGGTTCTCTTTAGCTCAATAATTTATTTGTAAATTATGAAGGTTTGACAATAAAAATATCTTATCTTAGCAAAAAATTATATTATGCAATTTCCATCAGATTTAAAGTATTCAAAAGAACACGAGTGGGTAAAAGTTGAAGGCGATACAGCTACAATTGGGATTACAGAATTCGCTCAAAAAGAATTGGGTGATATCATTTATGTTGATATTGAAACTTTAGGAGAAGTAATAGAGCAAAATGGAATTTTTGGTTCTGTTGAAGCTGTAAAAACTGTTTCTGATTTATTTATGCCTATTGCAGGTGAAATTATAGAGATAAATGCATTGTTAGCAGACCAACCAGAATTAGTAAATTCTGCACCTTATGGCGATGGTTGGATGGTTAAAATTAAAATTACAGATGCATCTCAAGTTGAAAGCCTTTTAGATAGCGAAGCATATCAGGCGTTGGTAGGCTAAATCTATGTTCGATAAAATAACAAAAACTATTCCGGCAGCAATTTGGACTGCTATGATTTTGTATCTGTGTTTTCTCCCTGGTGAAAAAATACCAAAGGACGAATTTTTGCAAAAGATATTTTTTGACAAATTCGTCCATTTTGTTTTTTATTATACACTTTTCAAGTTCTTACAATTTGCTGGTTGGATAGATAAGAAATCATCAATTATAATTTGTGTTGTTCTTGGATTGTTTGTCGAAATCATTCAACATTTTTATATCCCCAACCGTCATTTTTCATTAGGAGATATTGCAGTCAATATTCTAGGTTGTGGTTTGGCTTATTATTTTACTTCAGAAAAGAAAGAGGAGGAGCCTTCTAATAAAACAGGTATTTATTTTAAAAATTTAGATGCATTGAGAGCAATTGGTTGTTGGTACGTTACTTTTGTACACATGTTGGGCGTATATTCTGTTAAAACATCTGCCAATTTACCTGTTCAAAAAGGAAGTTTAGTGGAACAATTTGGACAAGGATTCTTGACAGTATTTTTTGTTTTAAGCGGTTTCCTTATTAGTTACTTTTTAATCAAAGAGAAAACAAAAACTAATAAAATTGCATTTAAGAAATTTTATATTCGTAGAGCATTTAGAATTTTACCTATCTATTTAGTTGGCTTGTTTTTAGCTTTTGGTTTTTATAAATTAGTTTGTGCAAAAGGAGCTCCAGGTTTAGAAAATGGTATGGATTACTGTAACTCAATCGATAAAATATTTTTATTGTATTTATTTATGATTCCGAATGTAGCTTATTCAATTGGAGCATTTTTTCCTCATATTTCAAATTATTGGTCAGTTGGCGTTGAAGAACAATTTTATATAGCATGGCCGATTGTTTTACACAAAACAAAAAACATTTTAAAATCATTTGCAGTTATTTATATTGGATATTTTATTGTTTTACTTATTACTTTGGTTTTATACCAATTTTATAAGACCGATAATTATTATAAGTTCTTTGATTTTGTACATCATGCAAGATTCGGAGCTTTTGCTGGAGGTGGTTTTTTAGCATACATCATTATAAATTTAGAAGCATATAAAAGCAAATATCCAAAAGTTTATTTGTTTTTAATTTCTAAAAAAACTCAAATTGCTTCAATTTTATTATTGTTGTTGGCTGCCTATATCAATAATATTTATTTCTATGCATTTAAACATGTCTTTATTATCATTCCTTGTGTTTTTATTATCTTGTTTAATATGATAAACGATGATAATAATATTTTCAAAATTGATAATAAATTCCTCAACTATGTTGGGCTTACAACTTATAGTATGTATATCTTAAATCAAATATTTTTAGATGTTTTTGTAGGTATGGGAATTGGTATTTTTGGTGCAAAGAATTTTATCATGGTTCCATTATTTTCAATGGGTATGCTCACTTTAGTTTCAATAGCATCTTATAAATATATCGAATTAACTTTTATGAAAATAAGAGGAAAGTATTTTGCTTAAAAGGCTTCTAAATCAATACTAAGCTTTTCGATTAAATAGACAATTTTATCATTTTTGTCTATTAATTCTTTTAATTTATCAACAGGTTTCTTTTTAGGGGCATTATCATCTTGCTCATTTTTCTGTACAATAATATCCAATTCAATTCTGTTATTATTCGTATTACTAATAAAAAAACTGACGATATCTGAGCAATATATTTGAATTATTTCATAATTGATATTATTAGAAACGTAAAGAGAAATGGTATTGCCTTTGATTTCAGGAACTTGATTATTAATGATATTTATAAATGAATTTTGTGCTTTAGGTCTGATATGCTCAATAAAAAGCTTCCAAAGTTCAATGGCATTTTCTTGTGAAAATTCATATTTCTTTTGTGCTTCTATTGTCTCTTCTTTTAAATCTTTTAGCAAATTTCCAAATGAAGATTTCTGAGCTAATATTTTTTTAGGCTTTGTACCTTGTTGTACACTTGTGTTGTTAGAAATTGTAGTGGTACTATTTTGTAATGTAGGTTGAATTATATTTGATGTTTGTTCATTAGATTTAATATTATTTAGATTAGTTTCTAATTTATGAACTTCTTTAAGTTTTTCAGATATTATTTGTTGAGGAACAGAAACTTTTTTACTTTCTCTTCGGATTTTATATTGTTCAAGAAGTGAAATTAGTTTTTTTTTTCGCCTAGCAAAACCTCTAAAGTGTTTTCGATTTGTGTACCTAAGAAACAAAGTTTTAAAAGGTATATTTCAACATGTAAACGTTTATTTTTTGCTTGTTTGTATTGTATATCACATTGATTTAAAATACTCAAAGCATTAATCAAAAAAGTTTCGTCTATCGTTTGTGCTTGATCTAAATACCTTTGTTTTAAATCTTCATTTTTCTCTAACAACTGAACGGTCTCTGGTGCTTTACAAACTAATAAATTTCTAAGGTGTTCTCCTAATCCACCTATGAAAATTTCGCCATCAAAACCATTTTGCATGATTTCATTATAGGCATTTAAAGTAGATGTACTATCTTGACTGATAAAATAATCTGTAATTTTGAAATAATAATCATAATCCAAAATATTCAAGTTATTAATGACATCTTGATAACTAACTTTCTTACCAGCAAAACTTACTATTTTATCAAAAAGCGATAAGGCATCTCTCAAACCACCGTCGGCTTTTTCTGCAATAATATGCAATGCAGCATCTTCTGTTTCAATTTGTTCGCTATCTGCAATATATTGTAATTGCTTAACAATATCATGATTAGCAATTCGCTTAAAATCAAAAATCTGACATCTTGATAAAATTGTCGGAATAATTTTATGCTTCTCTGTTGTTGCTAAAATAAAAATAGCATAACTTGGAGGCTCTTCCAATGTTTTTAAAAAAGCATTGAATGCACCTGGAGATAACATGTGAACCTCATCAATAATATAGACTTTATATTTTCCAGCTTGTGGAGCAAATCTAACTTGATCTACTAGCACTCTGATATCATCAACACTATTATTTGAAGCAGCATCTAATTCAAATATATTGAAAGACGCATTTTGAGTAAATGACTTGCAAGAATTACATTCATTACAGGGTTCAAATTCTTCTGATGGATTTTCGCAGTTGATAGCTTTGGCTAAAATTCTAGCACAGGTTGTTTTACCAACACCTCTCGGGCCACAAAATAAAAATGATTGAGCCAGTTTGCCACTAGATAATGCTTTTTTTAAAGTTTCAGAAACTTGTTCTTGACCAACAACGTCTGTAAAACGCATCGGTCTGTATTTTCGAGCCGAAACTATAAAATTATCCATTACTACAAAAATAAGAAATTTTCAGCCTAATAAAAATTCTAAAGCTATTTAATTTTGAACAAACTTCTTTAGTGTTGGAAAGTGATTTTTAAAACTATATTTTTTCTATAAAATTCTTTAAAATTTGATGCCCAATAGCTGCTGATTTTTCAGGGTGAAACTGAACCGCATAAAAATTGTCTTTTTGCAAAGCTGCCGAAAAATTTAGAATATAATCTGTTTGAGCAATTGTATATTCTGATGATAATGCACAATAATAGGAGTGAACAAAATAAACAAAACTTTGCTCAAAAATATTTTCAAATAGATTTGTCTTTAAGTTTGAAATACTATTCCAACCTATTTGTGGCACTTTTTTTTCAGCAGAATTCTCAAACTTTTTTACTTGAATAGGAAAAATGCCTAATCCATCAACATTGCCTTCTTCACTATGTTCACACATCAATTGTTGTCCTAAACAAATACCTAAAGTTGGTTGCTTTAAATTTTTAATGACTTGGTCTAAATTTCGCTCTTTTAAAAATTTCATGGTTGGTGCGGCATGTCCAACGCCTGGAAAAATTACTTTATCTGCTGATAAAATTACTTCTTTATCATCAGTAATAATTGGCTCAATAGCTAATCTTTGCAAAGCATTTTCAACACTATTGGTGTTTCCAGCATTGTATTTTATGATGACAATTTTCATTAATTGAAAGTACTTTTTTTCTAAATTTATACGTGTTAATTTAAAATTATAGTTGCATTAATAGAAAATCATTGAATAATTAACTTAGCTTATGTAAAAAAGAATACCAAACGTTTGTTTGATTAAGATATTTTATTACTTTAGTTGAACGAGAATGAATTTTATATAAAAATTAATAGATAGCAAATAAAAAAATGACTTATACCGAAGAACAAATCCAAAGTTTTAATGTACAAAACTTTGTTTACCTTATTGTAGAAGAAAAAGAAAATGTACTAACCATTACACTCAATCGACCAGAAAAGAGAAATGCCTTTCATCTATTTTTAGCCAACGAACTCGCTTATGCTTTAGCCTATGCACATTATAACAATTCTATTTGGTGCGTTGTATTAAAAGCTAATGGCCCTACATTTTGTGCTGGTGCTGATTTAAAAGCATTTGCTGGAGAAAATACTGCAGAAAAAATATCTACGATTCCAATGCCAAATGATATTGTAAAACTAGGCGATGAATTTAATGGTTTACACAAGCCTTGTATTGCACAAGTACATGCCGATGTATATGCAGGTGGTTTTTTAATGATTGGTGGTTGCACACATGTTATTGCGGTGGAGTCAGCAAAATTTGGCTTACCTGAAGTAAAAAGAGGGATATTTCCTTTTCAAGTAATGGCAACTTTAGAGCCTTTAATGTCTGCCAGACAACTTTTAGATTTATGTATAAGAGCTAAGATTTTGTCTGCAAAAGAAGCACAAGAAATTGGAATTGTATCTGAAGTGGTGAAAGAAGAAAATTTAGCTTCGAGAGTACAAGAATTAATTGCAGAAATTAAAGAGCAATCGCCAACTGCTATACGCTTAGGTTTAAAAGCATTTCAAGAAATGAAAACAAAATCTGCTGAGGATAAACATAAATACTTACATGCAATGTTGATGGACTGCCTAAAAAGTAAAGATGCTGCTGAAGGCCTTTTGGCATTCAAAGAAAAAAGAAAACCTGAATGGAAAGGCGAATAAATTATTAAAAACACGAAGTAATAAAATAATATCATGGCAAACAAAAAACTAATATTAAGTGCGGCACTTACAGGAGCTGCTACTAACAGAGCACATTGTCCAGCAATTCCTTACACACCGAAAGAATTAGGCGAAGAAGCCAAACGTGCTGTAGATGCAGGTGCAAGTATCGTTCATATTCATGCAAGGGAAGATAACGGTATTCCAAGTTGGAGAACTGAAGTATTTGAAGAAATAAAAGCAGAAGTTCGCAAACATTCTCCTGATGTAATTATCAATTTTTCTACTGGGGCCATTGGACTTTCAGTTCAAGAGAGAATAAAGCATTTACCTGTTACAAAACCAGATATGGCAGCATTCAATATGGGAAGTATGAACTATGCCATATTTTCAAAAAAACAAAAACAATTTTATTGGAATGCTGTTTTTGAGAACTCCTTCGATACGATGATTAAAGTGGTAAAAACAATGAATGAAAATAATATTTGTCCAGAAATGGAATGTTTTGACACAGGTCATATTCACAATGTAGAACCTCTTCGAGAAATGGGCTTAATTCCTGATAATGCTTGTTATAGTTTGGTAATGGGTGTGCTTGGAGGAATTCCAGCTACTACTGAAAATTTGATTCATCAAATCAAACAAGTGCCAGAAGGTGCGTTTTGGCAAGTGATTGGGATAAGTAGAAAACAATGGCAGTTGGCTGCAACAGCTTGTACTATGGGCGGTAATTTTCGTGTTGGATTAGAAGATAATTTTTATTTACCTAATGGTGAGATGGCGAAATCTAATGGCGAATGTGTTGAATGGGGTGTAAAACTGGCACGTATGTTAGACAGAGAAATTGCAAGTATTGCAGAAACTAGAGAAATGTTGAATTTGAAAACGATAAACCAATAGTACAATTAAAGCTATAAAACTTTGTGTTTTTAGTATTAGTAAGAAAATATAAAAAAATGACTGCATTAGAACAATATTACCAAACGGAAGAACATCAACTATTCCGCAAAACACTTAGAGATTTTTTAGATTCGGAGATAATGCCTCATATTGACAAATGGGAAGACGCAGGTTTTGTTCCTAGAGAAATATATAAAAAATTTGGCGATATGGGTTTTTTTGGCATAAGCCAAGAAACAGAATATGGTGGTTCTAATTTAGACTTTTGGTATGATGTTGTATTTATTGAAGAAGTTGCCAAATGTTGGAGTGGCGGTTTTAGTGCTAGCGTTTCTGCACATCCCTATTTAGCATTATCCCACATGAAATATGAAGCATCAAAATCCTTAAAAGATAAATATTTAGCTAAAGCAATTGCTGGTGAAATTGTAGGCTGTTTAGCTATCACAGAACCTCACGCAGGAAGCGATGTTGCAGGAATTAAAACGACCGCAATGAAGCATGGCGATAAATATATCATCAATGGAAGTAAATGTTTTATAACGAATGGCTATTTAGCTGATTTTATGATTGTCGCTTGTAAAACTGGCGAAGGAGCAAGTGGTATTTCTATGATATTGGTAGAAGGAAATGAAAAAGGTGTAAGTCGAAATAATTTGAATAAGTTAGGTTGGCGTGCAAGTGATACCGCAGAAATTGCTTTCGATAACGTGGAAGTTCCTATCACAAATTTATTAGGCAAAGAGAATAAAGGATTTTATTATATCATGCAACGGTTTGAATTAGAAAGATTAACCATGTCATTAGGTGCGATTAGTTCTTCCGAATTAATGATGCAATATACTTTACAATATATGAGTGAACGTAAGGCTTTCGGAAAATCTATTAATAAATTTCAAGTATTACGTCATAAAATTGCACAACTCAGTGCAGAATTAGAAAGTGTGAAAGCATACACTTATTTAGTTTGTCAGATGCATAGTGAGAAAAAATATTGTGTTAAAGAGGCTTCAATGTCTAAACTATTGGCGACTGAACTTTCTGATAAATTAGCATATCAATGCTTACAAATGTTTGGAGGCTATGGTTATATGGAAGAATATAAAGCAGCTCGATTTTTCAGAGATTCTAGATTAGGGACTATCGGTGGCGGAACATCTGAAATCATGTGCGAGATTATTGCAAAAATGGTAATTGATGATAAAAGTTATCAATCCACTGATCAAAATACTCCTCAAAAAAGCATTACTATTGATGAATTGTTTACGACTTTGCCTGATAGATTGAAGCGAGAAAAGGCTGAAGGTGTACAAATGAATATTCTTTTTGAATTTGAAAATGATTTATTTTATTCGGTTATCATTCAAGATGGGAATTTGACTGTCCAAAAAGAAAAAACATTGAATACTTACGACTTAATACTGAATACGAACACAGAAACTTATATTGCTATTGAAACTGGAAAACAAAACCCACAAGAAGCATTTATGTCAGGAAAGGTTAAAGTATCCGACTTAGGCAAAATGATGCAGTTTGGGTCTTTATTTAAAAAATATTCTTAACCACAAAGTACACAAAGCAAATACACAAAGTACACAAAGAATGACTGAAAACGATTTAGCATATAAAATAATTGGATTAGCTGTGGAAGTTCACAATGCACTTGGCCCTGGCTTATTAGAAAGTGCATATCAAGAATGTTTATATTATAAAATAAACAAAGAAGGTTTAGAGGTTCAAAAAGAAAAAGCAATACCATTAATTTATGAAGAAGTAAAATTAGATTGTGGTTATAGAATAGATTTATTAGTGGAAAACAAATTAGTGATTGAAATTAAGAGTGTAGAAACACTAAATGATATTCACTTAGCACAAACACTCACTTATTTAAAATTAGGAAATTACAAACTTGGTTTATTAATGAACTTTAATACGCTTTTATTAAAAAGTGGCATAAAACGAATCATAAATGGAAATTTATCTTAGTGTACTTTGTGAAAAATCTTAGTGCACTTTGTGGTAAAAAAATAAAATTATTTAATTAAAAATATGTCAGCATTATCTTACTATTTCAATGAAGAGCATGAGGCTTTTCGTCAGACCATCAAACAGTTTCTAAAAACAGAAGCAGAACCACATATTGACCAATGGGAACAAGAGGGTAAAATTCCACGTGAATTTTGGAAAAAGTTCGGAGAAATGGGCTATTTCGGATTAGCTTATCCAGAAGAATATGGTGGCAGCAACTTAGATTTTTTCTATACAGTTGTAATGATAGAAGAAGTTTCAAAAGTATTTTCTGGAGGATTAGCCATTACAGCGGCAGTACAAACTTGTATGAGTACTCCTTATATTTTACATCATGGAAGTGAATATTTGAAAGAAGAATTTATGCGACCTGCAATAGCTGGTGATAAAATTGGTTGTATTGGAATCACTGAACCTGGTGCTGGAAGTGATGTTCAAAATATTCAAACACGTGCAACAAAAGAAGGAGATTTTTATATTTTAAATGGCAGCAAAACCTTTATTACTAATGGCATTTACGGTCATTTTGTGATACTCGTTTGTAAAACAAACCTAAATGCGGGTGCTGCTGGCGTAAGTTTGCTAGTTTTAGATTTGAATAGCGAAGGTATTACCAAAAATAAACTCAAAAAACTAGGTTGGCATGCATCAGATACCGCTGAATTGCATTTTGATAATGTAAAAGTTCCTGTAAAAAATTTATTAGGAGAGGAGGGAAAAGGATTTTATTATTTGATGGGTGGTTTACAATTGGAAAGATTAGCTGGTTCGATTATGGGCTATGCTGCTTGTGAAGGTATGTTACAATATGGAATGGAATATATGCAACAAAGAGAAGCATTTGGCAGACCAATTAATAAATTCCAAGTATTGCGTCATCGAGTAGCTCAAATGGCAGCAGAAATTGAAGCGACCAAATTTTATGTTTTACAAACTTGTAGAATGCATAACGAAAAAAAATATGCAGTAAAAGAAAGTTCAATTTCCAAACTTTTAGCATCTGAATTGGCAGATAAAACTGCTTATCAAGTATTACAATTTTTTGGTGGATATGGTTATATGGAAGAATACAAAATTGCAAGAGCATTCAGAGATTCACGTATCGGAACAATTGGTGGCGGCACATCTGAAATTATGCGAGAAATTATTGCCAAAATGGTCATTGATGATGCAAACTATAATAGAGCAACATCTAGTACAACTTCAAATGAAGAACAACAAAAGCCATCAACAGTTGAAGAAATTTTTACTACACTTCCAGGACGTTTAAAAAAGGAGAAAGCTGCAGGAAAAAACATAACTACCTTATTTGAATTTGAAAATGAATTGTTCTATTCTGTTATCATTAATGATGGGAATATAACTATTCAAAAAGAAAAAACACTTAATACTTACGACTTAATACTGAATACGGACACAGAAACATATATTGCAGTTGAAACTGGAAAAATAAACCCACAGGAAGCATTTATGACAGGTAAGATAAAAGTATCTGATTTAATGAAAATGATGGAATTTGGTGGCTTATTTAAACGTTTATAAATTAGTTTAATAACATAATAACAAAGCTATCTAAAAGACTGTATCATACAACAATATAGTATTTTAACTATCTTTGCATCGTGAGTTATACAGTAGCAATTGTAGGAAGACCTAATGTTGGAAAATCTACATTATTTAATCGATTAGTTGGTTATCGTAAAGCAATTACAGATGACGTGAGTGGCGTTACTCGTGATAGACAATATGGAACAACAGAGTGGAATGGAAAAACATTTAACGTAGTAGATACTGGAGGTTTTGTTCCTAAAACAGATGATATTTTTGAAAAAGCCATCAAACAACAAGTAAAAATTGCAATAGAAGAAGCCAATCTTATTGTTTTTATGACCGATGTTACGACAAGTATCACCGATTTAGATGAAGCGATGACGCGTGAGCTTAGAAAGAGCAAAAAGAAAGTTTTAGTTTGTGTTAATAAAGTGGATAATAGCGATAGATATTTATTAGCAAATGAATTTTATGGCTTAGGATTTGAAGATGTTTTTATGGTTTCTTCTATGTCTGGTAGTGGAACAGGCGAATTGTTAGATGCTATTACAGCAGAAATTCCAGACGATGATATTCATGATGATCCTTATGCAGATTTACCTAAAATTGCGATTGTTGGACAACCCAATGCTGGAAAATCTACTTTATTAAATGCCTTGGTAGGAGATGAGCGTAACATCGTTACTGAAATTGCAGGAACGACTAGAGATAGCATACACACACGATATAATTTATTTGGAAAAGAGTTTTTATTGATAGATACTGCAGGTATTCGTAAGAAAAATAAAGTACACGAAGATTTAGAATTTTATTCAGTAATGCGTGCTATTAAAGCCATTGATGAAGCTGATGTGTGTTTGTTATTGATAGATGCTGAATGTAATATTGAAGCTCAAGATTTGAAAATTATCAAACTTATAGAAAACAAGAAAAAAGGTTTGGTAATTGCTGTCAATAAATGGGATAAAATTGAAAAAGATACAAATACTTTAAAAGAATTTGAGAAGAAAATTAAAGATAAGATTGCTCCTTTTAAAGATGTGCCAATTTTATTTATTTCAGCTCAAGAAAAACAACGTATTCATAAATTAGTGGAAGTATTAATTCAAGTAAATGAAAATCGAAGTGTTAGAATTCCAACACATAAATTAAATGATATTTTATTGCCTGAAATTGAAAAAACGCCACCGCCATCGTATCGTGGTGATTATATCAGAATAAAATATATCACACAATTACCAACTAAAGTTCCAACTTTTGCTTTCTTCTGCAATTATCCAGAGCAAGTAAAAGAATCGTATAGAAACTTTTTGGAAAATAAATTAAGAGAACATTTTAATTTAACTGGCGTTCCTATAAATGTGTTTTTTAGAAAGAAGTAAAATTTATTATTTAACTTTTTAAACTCCGAATTGAGTCAAATGATGGTCAAGGTGTTTACTAAACATATTGTTCCATTCTATTGATGTCAAAACACCAAAAGAGTGAGACTCTTTCCCTTCAAAATGGTTCTTTCCCAATTGTTGTGTCTTGATAATGTAGTCAATAAGTCGTTTTTTCTCAGATTCAAACTTTTTGCTGTCTTTTATAATAAACTCAGCAGCTGTTTGACTATTTTTCTTGTATGGTTTTTCATTAATTACAATATTTTTTACAAGAAGTTTTAAGAAAAATTTTTTAAACACATTTGGCTTGGGATGAATATCGTCATAAACCATTTCGTAAGTTACATTACAATGTGCCAACATTTGTTCAACATTCATTTTTCCCCAGCTCGGTTTGGAAGTTGGAGTTAATTTGTTTATGCGGCTAATAAAGTCCGCAGTATCATTCTGATTAAATACGTTTTTCATTTGATTGTAATGTTTTTAAAAAAGCTCCCAATTTTCTATTTCAATCTTATGATAAATATACATTTTATTTTAATCGAAAAATCACTTTACATGTTTTTATTTTTATAAATATGTAATGTAATTTTAAGTCAATTCAAAATATAAAAATGTGAACGGATTTTAATTATGTTTATTTTTACTTTATTTTGCAAGTGTTTTGAAAAACATTTTTGTCATATTCCTTTTATTTGTCTTTTCTTTGACGAATGCTCAAGATTTAGAATGGTCTGAGGATTGCTCAAAAGCCTATCATTTAATTTTTCAATTTAAGTTTAATGAAAGTAAAGCTTTAATTCAAACAATTAAATCAAAAGAGTCCAATAATAAAATGCCTTATTTTATTGAAAATTATATTGACTTTTTTACGTTGTATGTTTCTGAAGACAAGAGTTTATATCCTCAAGTAAAGAATAATATCTCTAATCGTTTGGTTGTTTTAAAGAGTTGTGATAAGAATTCACCATATTATTTATATACTCAAGCAGAAATTTATTTGCAATGGGCATTATGTAAACTAAAATTTCAAGAATATTTAAGTGCCGTTTTAGATATTCGAAAAGCATTTAATTTATTAAATGAGAATCAAAAAAAGTTTCCAAATTTTAAAGCTAATCTAAAAAGCTTAGGTTTTTTACACACTATTTTTGGAGCAATTCCAGATAATTTTAAGTTTGGAGCAAAAGTTTTGGGTTTAAAAGGTAGTATTGAGCAAGGACTGAAGGAACTTCATGAGGTAATTGAATTGAAAGATTTTGAGTTTAAAAGTGAAGCTCTAATTTTATATACTTTTTTACAATTGCACATCAATAAAAATCAAGAAAGTGCGTGGAAACTATTAGAAAATCAAAAGCTATCTACAGAAGATAATTTATTAAATGTTTTTATTCGGGCAAATGTAGCTCATTATTTAGGCAAAAATGATGAAGTGATTCAATTAATACAGAACAAACCTAAATCCGATAATTTTTATCCAATTTATTATTTAGATTTTATGTTAGGAAATGCATTGTTACAGAAACTTAATAAAAATGCATACTATTATTTGAATAAATATCTTGAAAAATTTAAAGGAAATTCCTATAAAAAGGAGGCTTATCGAAAAATAGCTTGGTATTATTTAATCAATAATCAACCTAGCAATTATAAAAAATACTTACAATTATGTAAAAATTATCCGATTGCCATTACAGACGAAGATAAAGCAGCACAAAAAGAAGCAGAACGTAATTTAATACCGAATAAAATACTTTTAGAATCTAGAATTTTATTTGATGGAGGCTATTTCAATAAATCGCTTCAGAAAATTAATGAACTTGATGACAAACAACTTCAAAATAGGGATTTAGTGGAATATTATTATAGGAAAGCAAGGATTTATGATGAATTAAATAAAAAAGTTGAAGCCAATACAAATTATATTCTAGTAATGAATAAAAGTATTGGTTTTGATTATTATTTTGCTGCCAATGCCAGTTTAAAATTAGCTCAATTTTTTGAACAGAATAACAAAAAGAGTTTAGCTATTAAATATTATAATAAAGCAATTGCTTTGCCTAAAGATGAATATGAAAACAGCATCAATGCAGAAGCTAAAGCTGGTCTAAATAGAGTACAATAATATGGAAACAATCAGTATTAATTCATTATCTGGAAGAAATATTCAATTAATGATTCGACATCCAGAGCAGCAAGTAAAAGGTGTTGTTTTAATAAATCCAGGTACATGTATTCCTCAAAAAGTATATTGGAATTTTGCAGATTTTTTAACTAAAAATAATTATATTTCAATTACTTACGATTATGGTGATGCTCAGAATTTTAAATCCAAAGTTAGTCATGTCGATTGGATAAAAGATATGAATGCTGCGATGCAATATGTCGTTGAAAATTTTGCTGATTGTAAAAAATATTGTGTGGGTCATAGTTCAGGAGGACAATTAATAGGTTATAGCTCCTCTGCTAAAGATTTTGATCAGTTATTTTTAGTTGCTTCAACTAATGGTTATTGGAAATATCTAAATACACTATATAAACTATTAATGCTATTGTTTTGGTATATTATAGTGCCACTGAATGTACTGATAAATGGCTATTTTAATAATAAAATGTATGGCGTTTCTGGTGGTTTTCCCAAAAAAATAATTTTAGAATTAAGGCATTTTTGTTTAAGTAAACAATTTTTTTTGCCTTATTTTGCTCAACAAAAAGTACCATTATTTTATAATACAATTCAGTGTCCTGTAAAGTCCTATTATTTTGCAGATGATGCTGTTACTTCATTAAAAGGTTGTCAATTTATTTTAGATTTATATGCCAATGCACCTCGTGAAATTGAAACGCTAAAAGCTAAAGATTATGGAATGAAATATTTTGGACATAGAGGATTTTTCAATAAGAAAGCAGAATATTTATTATGGAATAAATTTTTAATAGATTTAATATAAATGAATAAGAAATTTTCCATAATAGATAGAATTATCAGTTTTAAATATGCTCTTCAAGGTTTGAAAATATTGATAAAAGAAGAACACAATGCTTGGATTCATCTTTTTTTTATGCTGTTAGCCATTGTTTTTGGATTAATATATTCTATTTCGTTAAACGAATGGATAGTACTTGTTTTGCTTTTTGCTTTAGTATTTCTATGTGAATTATTTAATTCAGCCATAGAAAATCTATGTAATTATGTACAACCTGAAAAGCATGAATTGATAGGCAAAGTAAAAGATTTAGCTTCCGCTGCTGTACTTGTCTCAGCTATCGCAGCTTTCATTATTGGATTGATAATTTTTATTCCAAAAGTGTTTTAAACATTACACTTTATATTTTTTTATAAATCAAAATTCTTTGTTATATATCAATTTTTAGAAATTATTCTTAGGTTAATTTTATAAAATTAAGATTTTGAGCGATTTGTAGCACTTAATTTTGCAGCATGAAAAATGAAAAACATATCATTTTTATTTTGACATTTATGTGGTTTTGCTCTGTGGTGGACTTTATGTTACTGATGCCATTTGGTTCAGAATTTATGGAACTGTACCAAATTCAACCCAATAAATTCAGTATGTTAATTGCAGCCTATTCTATTTCCGCAGGGACATCTGCATTATTCGCAACATTTTATATTGATAAATACGACAGAAAAAAGATTTTACTCATTGCATTTTTCAATTTTGCAATTGGAAGTATATTATGTTCATTTGCACATACATTTGAGTTAATGCTCTTTAGTCGTTTTTTTACTGGAACATTTGGTGGTTTATTAGGCTGTACAACTGTCGCAATCATCTCAGATATTGTACCGTATCATAGGAGAGGGAAGGCGATGGGTAGTTTGAATACCGCATTTGGATTGGCTTCGATTATTGGCATACCACTCGGTTTGTTTATTAGTAAATATACCGATGAGTTTATGCCTTTTAGAATTATTGGTTTTTTAGCTTTGTTTGTTTTTGTTTTAGCTTACAAAATCATTCCACCTTTGGGACAATATATCCGTGAAACTTCTTCGCTCTCATTGAAAGATGTTATAGATTTGTTTAGAGATAAGAATCTAAGAAGAGCTTATATATTTGTTTTCTTTCTAGTATTAGGACATTTTATGTATTTTTCCTTTATAAATCCCTATTTACAAGACAATTTGGGATTTGAAAAAGATGAAACCACTTTAATGTATTTAATTGGTGGAATTTCTGTAACTATTACATCTTTATCTATTGGTAAATATATTGACCAATATGGTAAATTAAAATCCTTCATAGTACTTTTGATTTGCTCATTTATTCCAGTTCTGATTATTGCTCATACCACCAGTTTAAATTTGTTATATGTTTTGTTTTTCTGTACTTTATTGTTTGTATTTAGTTCAGGCAGAATGATTGCAGCAATGACTTTATTAACAGGTGCTCCAACAGAGGCACAACGCTCAAAATTTTTAGCCATTCGCTCAGCAATTATAGAATTTAGCGAAGGAATTGCAGCTACTTTAGGCGGTTTAATTTTAACTCGAAATCCAGAAAATGGACATTTGGAGCATTATGGAGAATTGAGTTATCTGACAGTGGTTATTGGGTTAATTTGTATTTGGGTGGTTAGGAAAATCCGAATAAATGAAGAAATTAACGAAACAATAGCTTAAACCACTAAAAATAATCAATTAAACATTTATTTTTGTACTACAAACATTAAAATTTATTCTATGTATAGATCGCATACTTGTGGAGAACTGAGAATTACAGATGTCAATAAAAATGTAACACTTTCTGGTTGGGTACAAACTTCAAGAAATTTTGGAGAGTTATTATTTATAGATATAAGAGATAGATATGGACTTACTCAAATAGTATTCAATAAAACTGAAAATATTGATTTATTTACTCAAGCGAACCAATTAGGCCGTGAATTTGTTGTTCAAATTAAAGGTAAAGTTGTAGAACGTTCAAATAAAAATCCTAAGAACCCGACTGGAGAAATTGAAATTATCGCTAATGATTTGAATGTTTTATCTGCCTCAAAATTACCACCATTTACTATCGAAAATAATACTGATGGTGGTGATGATATTCGTATGCAATACAGATATTTGGATTTAAGAAGGGGAGAAGTACAAGAAAAAATAATATTTCGTCATAAAGTTGGTCATGAAGTCCGTAATTACTTGAATGCTAATGGATTTTTGGATATAGAAACACCATTTTTAATAAAATCTACGCCAGAAGGTGCAAGAGATTTTGTTGTACCAAGTCGAATGAATCCTGGTCAATTTTATGCTTTACCACAATCGCCTCAAACATTTAAGCAATTATTGATGGTTTCAGGTTTTGATAAATATTATCAAATAACAAGATGTTTTAGAGATGAAGATTTACGAGCGGACAGACAACCTGAGTTTACACAGATAGATTGTGAAATGGCTTTTGTGGAGCAAGAAGACATTTTAAATATGTTTGAAGGTTTGATAAAACACATCTTTAAAACCATTAAAAATATTGATTTACCAGATTTTCCACGTATGCAATATGATGATGCAATGCGTTTGTATGGTAGTGATAAACCAGATTTACGTTTTGGAATGCAATTCAATGAAATGAATGACATTGTAAAAGGAAAAGATTTTAAAGTATTTGACGATGCAGAACTTATCATTGGTATTAATGCTGAAAATTGTGCCAATTTTACTAGAAAACAATTAGATGAATTGACCGATTTTGTAAAACGTCCACAAATTGGTGCAACAGGTTTAATTTATCTAAGATATAATGAAGATGGTACTTTAAAATCATCTGTAGATAAATTTTATAATGAAGAAGAACTAAAAAAATGGGCTGTATCTGCAAAGATGAAAGAAGGAGATTTATTATTAGTATTGTGTGGTAAAGCTGAAAAAGTACGCAAGCAAATGAATGAATTGCGTTTGGAATTAGGCAACAAATTAGGATTAAGAAAAGCAGATGAATTTAAACCACTTTGGGTATTAGATTTTCCGTTGTTGGAATATATTGAAGAAGATAATCGTTGGTTTGCGATGCACCATCCATTTACTTCACCAAAAAAAGAAGATATTGAATTTTTATATACAGATCCAGCTCGTGTACGTGCAGATGCTTACGATTTAGCCATTAATGGCGTTGAAGTTGGCGGTGGCTCAATTAGAATTTTTGATAAACAATTACAAGCCAAGATGTTTGAGCGTTTAGGTTTTAGTGATGCTGAAGCACAAAAACAATTTGGATTTTTAATGAATGCTTTTGAATATGGAGCACCACCACACGGTGGATTAGCATTTGGATTTGATAGATTATGTGCTGTTTTAAATAGCATAGAAAGTATTAGAGATTTTATTGCATTTCCAAAAAATAATTCTGGTCGTGATGTGATGTTGGATTCTCCAAGCACGATTGATGAAAAACAATTAAAGGAATTAAATATCAACACAACCATTTAATCAACAAAACCTTAGGCAATTTTAGAATTACCATTTTTGTCCTATAATTTATATTATGTTAAATAGAAATATTGATAATCAATAGCTTATAAAAGACTGTCTTGGATTAGAAATGTAACCTATTTAGTGCGAACAAAATGTATTTTAAAAAAATGTATTTTAAAAATATGATATATTTATAATATTACCTAAATAATAGAACATAAAAAAAGCTGTCGATTTCGACAGCTTTTTAATTTCAGAAAAATTCAAATTAAAAGAATCTATAATTTTTTCCTGGATAATATGCTTGGCTGCCTAATTCTTCTTCAATTCTTAGTAATTGATTGTATTTCGCCATTCTATCACTTCTTGATGCTGAACCAGTTTTAATTTGACCACAATTTAATGCGACTGCTAAATCAGCAATGATACTATCTTCAGTTTCTCCACTTCTATGACTCATAATTGATGTATAACGATTTCTGTGGGCTAATTCAACAGCATCTATCGTTTCAGACAAGCTACCAATTTGATTTACTTTTACCAAAATTGAATTAGCTACTTTCTTTTCAATGCCTTCAGCTAAAATTTTACTATTGGTAACAAAAACATCATCGCCAACCAACTGACATTTATTGCCAATCTCTTTGGTTAATAATGCCCAACCATTCCAATCGTCTTCTGCTAATCCATCTTCTATCGATAAAATTGGATATTTATTTACCCAAGTTTTCCAATATTCTACCATTTCCTCAGAACTCATTGCTCTATTATCTGATTTTTTGAAGATATATTGTTTTTTTGCAGCGTCATAAAATTCTGATGATGCAGCATCCATCGCAATTTTCACTTGTTCGCCTGGTGTATAACCAGCACTTTCAATCGCTTTTAAAACGGTTTCAATGGCTTCTTCATTCGATTTGATTTCTGGAGCAAATCCCCCTTCATCACCTACGTTTGTGGAATAACCTTTTGATTTTAAAACTTTTTTCAAATTATGAAAAATCTCCACACCCATTCTCAAGCCTTCAGAAAATGTAGATGCACCGATTGGCATAACCATAAATTCTTGAAAATCTATTTTATTATCAGCATGAGCACCACCATTCAAAATATTCATTAAAGGAATGGGTAAAGTATAAGCATTTGTGCCACCAACATATCTATAAATAGGCATTCCTGCTTCTTGTGCTGCGGCTTTAGCAACTGCCAACGAAACTGCTAAAATTGCATTTGCTCCTAATTTTTGTTTATTATCTGTACCGTCTAATTCCAACATAATTTTATCAATCACACGTTGGTCATAAACGTCCTCTCCTATTAATGCTTCTGCAATTGTAGAATTAACATTTTCAACAGCTTTCAAAACACCTTTTCCCATATACAAATTTCCACCATCTCTCAACTCAACAGCTTCACGAGCTCCAGTTGAAGCACCAGAAGGCACAGCTGCTCTTCCAATAATTCCATTATCAGTTAAAACATCTACTTCAACTGTTGGATTTCCTCTTGAATCTAAAATTTGACGGGCGTGTACAGATACAATGTAGCTCATTAGTTTGTGTTTTTATTATTTAAAATTTATTCTACAAAGATAAAAGTTTTTTACCAACAAATAAAAAGGGTATTTATAGAATATTGTTTTCTATGGATAATAAAATGAACAATTGAAAAAAAATGTGGATATAATGCTTAAAACAACCCGAACAACTCAGCATTGATTTTATCTACAACTTTACCAAAATCTTCGGGTTTATCAGCAAAGTTCAAATCATCAACTGGAATAATTAATAAAGGACCTTCTTTGTAATTTTCTATCCAATTGTCATAATAATGATTCAATTGTTTTAAATAATCTAAACGAATATTATCTTCATAAGCACGTCCTCTTTTTTCAATCTGCGAAACTAGCGTTCCCAAAGATGCTTTTAAATAAATTAATAAATTTGGAGGTGTAATTTGTTTATTGATAGTTTTAAATAGTGAAATATAATTTTCAAAATCTCTATTGTTCATTAACCCCATTTCATGTAAGTTGGGAGCAAAAATATGAGCATCTTCATAGATCGTTCTATCTTGAATAACTACTTCATTTCCTTCTTGAATTTCCAATAATTGTTGTAATCTATGGTTCAAAAAATACACTTGCAAATTGAAAGACCAGCGAGGCATATCAGCATAGAAATCATTTAGATATGGATTGCTTTCAACATCTTCAAATCTTGGATTCCAATTATAGTGTTTTGCCAACAAACTTGTTAATGTTGTTTTTCCAGAGCCAATATTCCCTGCAACTGCAATATGTTTGATATTTGCCTTGTTGTCATTGCTGTCTTTTTTCTTTGCCATATTAATTATTTGGTTCTTAAAAATAAATCTAAAATATTATATCTGAAACTAAATCCAAACATTATTTAATCCCATCAAGGTTTTTAATTCACTAATAGTTGCATTAGCACTTTTTCTTGCTTTTTCAGCTCCAAAATCAGCTACTTCTTTTAATAAAGCTGGTTTGTTTTCATACTCAACAATTTTTTCTTTAAAAGGACGAACAAATTGAATTATATCTTCTGCTAATTGTTTTTTTAAATCACCATATCGAATGACACAATTATTATAGGCATCATCAAAATGTTGTATGGTTTCTTTTGTAGAAACTAATTTCATTAAAGCAAATAAGTTTTCAATTTCTATAGGTTTGCTTGAATTCGGTTCAGTAGGTCCTGAATCGGTTTTAGCACGCATTACCTTTTTGCGTATAGAAGCCTCATCTTCACAAAGATATATAGCATTACCTTCAGCTTCGCTTTTACCCATTTTTCCACTGCCATCTAATCCTGGAACCTTAACCAATTGTTCAGTAAAATTAAAAGCTTGTGGTTCTGGAAAAAAATCAACACCATATTTATGATTAAAACGTACAGCAAAATTTCTAGTCATTTCTAAATGTTGCTCTTGATCCTTCCCTACTGGAACTTTGTGTGCTTTATGAATTAATATATCTGCAGCCATCAAAACTGGATAAGTTAATAATCCAGCATTAATATTTTCATTATGCTTTTTTATTTTTTCTTTGAATGATGTACATTTTTCCAATTCGCCTTTATAAGCCAACATATTCAACAATGTATATAATTCAGAAATTTCAGGCACATCACTTTGTAAATACAATACACTTTTCTCCGGGTCTAATCCACAAGCTAAATATTCAGCAAAAACTGCTTTTGTAGATGCCACTAATTGTTTAGGATCAGGATGTGTTGTTAATGCATGTAAATTAGCAATAAAAAAATAGCAATCGTAATTATCTTGCATACGCACAAAATTACGCACAGCACCAAAATAATTTCCAAGATGCAAATTCCCAGTACTTCGTACCCCACTTAAAACTCTTTCTTTATTCATATTTACAAAAATAATAAATTAGAATGTAATAGCTGTATTATTACGACAATCAGTTGAGAATATTTTTTAAAATTGTATTTAAGAAACCCAACCACAACCTTTTACACCAAAAACAAATATTGCAATCCAAATTAAACCTTTTACCAAAAAAAATAAGAATCCTAAAACGCCTATTTTCTTTATATAGCTTGATATTTTGCTTTTATTTGAATCTTCATTCGGTAAATTTTCCACTATTTATTTTATTTGCAATTATATAAAAAAGTCAGGAGCTAAATCATGACCCGGAGCATAAGCATATTGACTTAAATCTGTAATGCCTTCAGATGCTAACAATTCATCATCTACAAAATAATTTCCTGTTGTAGTTTTAGCATCTCTTTTTAAAATATAATAGGCTGCATCTGCTAATATTTCTGGCTTTCTAGAAGCATTCATAATAGAATTTCCTCCCAATAAATTTTGTACTGCTGCCGTAGCAATGGTTGTTCTTGGCCATAATGCATTGATACCAATCTTACCATGATATTCTCCACTCATTCCTAACACACATAAACTCATTCCAAATTTTGCAATCGAGTAGCCTACGTGATTTTTAAACCAATGTTCATTAATAGAACTAATTGGTGGCGATAAATTTAAGATGTGTGGGTTTTCTGCTTTTAATAAATAAGGAATACATTTTTGTGAGCAAAGGAAAGTACCACGAGTATTAATGTCTTGCATCAAATCGTATCTCTTCATTTCTAATGCTAATGTCGGCGACAAATTGATGGCAGATGCATTATTGATTAAAATATCTATACCTCCAAATGTTTCTACAGCTTTGTTTACTGCATTTATTACTTCAGCTTCATCACGAATATCACATTTCACAGCCAAAGCTTTGCCTCCTGCTTTTTCCATATCTGCTGCAGCGGTAAAAATTGTACCTGGAATTTTTGGATTAGGTTCTGTACTTTTAGCAGCAATGACGATATTTGCACCTTCTTGAGCTAAACGCATACCAATTGCGTGTCCTATGCCACGAGTTCCTCCTGAAATAAAAACAGTTTTATTTTTAAATGTTGTCATATTTTGTTATTTTAATTACAACAAGATACCATATTTTTTGTTCTGACATATATTGTATTCCCATTTTTTTGAGTTATATTTAATTATCATTTATTGCTTTTGCTTATGAAAGATTTTGATGTTATTATTTTGGGAGCTGGACCTGGTGGCTATGTTGCCGCAATTCGATTGGCACAATTGAGCTATAAAGTAGCTATTGTTGAAAAAGAAAATTTAGGTGGCATTTGTTTAAATTGGGGTTGCATTCCTACAAAAGCTTTATTAAAATCAGCTCATTTATTCAAAGAAATAAAATCGGCTCATCAATATGGAATATCCATTGATGAAGTAAAAGCTGATTTTACTAAGATTATTGAAAGAAGCAGAAATATTGCAAATGAAATGCAAAATGGCATTCAATTTCTGATGAAAAAAAACAAAATTGAAGTAATAAAAGGTTATGGAAAAATACTGCCGGGCAGACGTGTGGAAGTTACTAATAATGAAGCTCAAATATTGATTTATAAAAGTGATGCTATCATATTAGCTACAGGAAGTTCTCCAAAAAATATAGCTTCATTACCTATTGACCATCAATATATTATTGATTACAAAGATGCAATGTCTATCAAAAAACAACCCAAAGAATTGATAATTATTGGTGCAGGTGCAATAGGTGTTGAATTTGCTTATTTTTATCAATCTATAGGTACACAAGTAACGATAATTGAATTTTCTGAACATATTTTGCCGAATGAAGATGTAGATGTTTCCTTAGCTTTGAAAAAAAGTTTAGAAAAACAAGGTATTAAAATTTACACTTCGTCAAAAGTATTAAATAGTAAAATTGAAAATAATGAAGTTGTGCTATTGGTAAATACACCTGAACAAGAAATTATTTTGAAATCTGAATGTGTTTTGAGTGCTGTGGGTATTGCTGCAAATTTAGATAATATTGGTTTGGAATTGTGTAATATTGAAACCGAGAGAGACAAAATTAAAACGAATATTTATTGTCAAACAAATGTTGATGGAGTGTATGCAATCGGCGATATTATTGGAGGTCAAGCATTGGCACATACTGCGAGTGCAGAAGCAATCATTGCTGCTGAACATTTTGCAGGTTTATCAACTTTGCCTATTGATTATAACAATGTTCCGTCTTGTGTATATTGCTCGCCAGAAATTGCTTCAGTTGGTTATACTGAAGTACAATTAATTAAAAATAAAATAGACTATTTAGTAGGTAAATTTCCATTTAGTGCCTCAGGAAAAGCAAAAGCCATAGGAGAAACCGAAGGTTTTGTAAAAGTATTGGTTGATAAAAAGTATGATGAAATTTTAGGCGTTCATATTATTGGTACAAATGCTACTGAAATCATTGAAGAAATTGTATTGGCTAGAAGTTTAGAAGCAACAGGAAAAAGTATATTACACAGTATTCATCCACACCCTACGATAAATGAAGCGATAAAAGAAGCCTTTGAAAATGCTTACAAGCAGTCTATTCACTTATAGTTTATTTTTAATATGCAGATACAAAATGCCAAATAACAATGCCTGCACATACCGAAATGTTTAGCGAATGCTTGGTTCCAAATTGTGGTACTTCGATACAAGCAACACTTTCATTGATAAATTCATAAGAAACACCATCTACTTCATTGCCCAATACTAAAGCATATTGCTTATTATCTTCAATTTTAAATTCATTAAGCATCGTAGAATGATCACTTTGTTCAATAGATAAAATAGTGTAATTCTTTTCTTTTAGATATTGAATACAATCTTCTGTTGTAGAAAAATATCGCCAATCCACAGTTTCAGTTGCACCCAAAGCTGATTTTTGAATTTCACGATTGGGGGGTTGAGCAGTGATGCCCACTAAAATAATTTCTTCGACTAAAAAAGCATCAGAAGTACGGAATACAGAACCTACATTCATGGCACTACGAACATTATCTAATACAATAACTATAGGATTTTTGATGCTTTCTTTAAATTCATCTCTTGAAATTCTATTAAGTTCATCTAATTTTAGTTTCCGCATGGCTTTAAATTAAAAATTACTATTGCAAGAAAAGAAAAAGATTAGAGATATTAATCCATTTTCGGATATTTAAACATTTCATACTAAATAGCTACACTCCTATTGATTTGGAATTTCAATTTTAATTTTGGAATTTTGTATTATGAAATTGGATATTTTAGTTTTTGCAGCTCATCCCGATGATGCTGAATTAGCTTGTGGCGGAACGATTGCTAAGCATGTAAAAAATGGCTATAAAGTTGGCATAATAGATTTAACGAATGGCGAATTAAGTTCACGTGGCAATGTTGATTTACGAAGAAAAGAAGCTCAAAAAGCTGCAGAAATTTTAGGGTTATCAGTTCGAGAGAATTTAGGTTTTAGAGATGGTTTTTTTGAAATTGATGAATATCATTTGCTTGAAATTGTAAAAAAAATTAGACAATATCAACCAGCAATTGTATTGTGCAATGCCATAGACGACAGACATCCTGACCATAAACGTGGTGGCGATTTGGTGGAGCGTGCTTTTTTTCTGAGTGGATTGGTTAAAATTGAAACGGAAATAAATGGAGTTGCTCAATCTATTTGGAGACCTAAAAAGTTGATACATTATATCCAAGAAAAATATATTAAACCAAGTTTTGTAGTAGATATTTCTGATTTTTTAGAGGTTAAATTTAAAAGTATTGAAGCCTATACTTCACAATTTTATCAAAAAGATAGTGATGAACCTTATACTAAAATTTCAGGAGAAGGCTATTTTGAATTTTTAAAATCTAGAGCTAAAGAATTAGGTAGTCAATCTGGCTATGACTATGCAGAAGGATTTGTAAGCAAAACTTTAATTGGAATAGATAATATTATTGATATTGAATAAAATTATATGGTCACAAATGGAGTTTTTTTAGTTAGTGATGTGTAAACCTATTTTAGGACAAGAAATAATTAACTATCCAATTTATTTATCAAGCTTTCTAATTGAGTATTTATTTTTTGAATTTGCTTATAGCTATATGCATCATTAGCCAAAAATTCATCAATAATTGTTTTGATATTTTTATTAGACATAATCTTTTCTTGAATCAACTGAATTACTAAATTGTTTTTCCAACTAAGTAGTTGTTGTTTGCGTATAGACTCAATATTTACTTTAGAAAAGTAACTTTCGATATATTTTAAAGTATTATCAATCCCAATCTTTTCAATAGATGAAGTTTGTAAAACAATATTATTCCATTCTTTATTTTGATAATTCAATAAAGGCAAAACACTTTTTAATTGTGCAACACTAATTTTTGCTTGTTGCTCATTTGCTTTGTCTGCTTTGTTGATAATAATAATATCAGCCAACTCCATTACACCACGTTTAATACCTTGCAATTCATCGCCAGAATTTGGTAAAACCAACAACATAAATAAATCAGTAAGATGTTTAATTTCTATTTCAGATTGCCCCACACCTACCGTTTCAATAAGTATATAATCAAAACCAAAAGCCTCACATAACAATATAGTTTGATATGTATTTTGAGCAATTCCACCTAAATAATTACTACTTGCAGTTGGACGTATAAAAACATCTTTATGGTAAGCAATTTCGTACATTCTAGTTTTATCGCCTAAAATGCTTCCTTTTGTAATTGTACTACTTGGATCAATAGCTAAAATTGCTAAAGACTGAGAATTAGCAATAATTTCTGCACCAAGCGCATTGATAAATGTACTTTTTCCTACACCAGGAGAACCCGTAATGCCAATTCTCTTAGATTGTTTTTCTTGTTTTAAACAATATTCAATCAATTGATTAGCTACAACACGATGAGCTGGTACAGTACTTTCTATTAAAGTAATAGCTCTACTCAACACAATTCTGTCTTTATTGTTTATGCCATCAATATAATATGATAAAGGTTCTATCAAGTGTCGCTGATTGATTGATTATTTATTAACTTTTACCTATTTCCCATTACTCAACTCACGAAATGCTAACCACGCCATCAAACCAGCACCAATTTCTAAACAATTTTCATCGACATCAAAAGTTGGTGTATGAATAGATGAAGTGATACCTTTTTCAATATTTCCTGTTCCTAATCTATAAAAACATGCTGGTACAACTTGAGTGTAATAACTAAAATCTTCTGCGGTCATACGAATGGGCAACTCTTCTACATTTTGCTCTCCTAAATATAATTTAGCATTTGCAATCGCTTTTTGGGTAATTTCTTCATCGTTTTTTAAGAATG
This sequence comes from Chitinophagales bacterium, assembly GCA_020636545.1. Lineage (GTDB taxonomy): Bacteria > Bacteroidota > Bacteroidia > Chitinophagales > JADIYW01 > JADJSS01. The sequence goes on along the minus strand of JACJXS010000013.1, from coordinate 60,967 downwards.
GATAGCCATGAGCTATATCAATTTCAATTTCTGCACCCATACTTTCAGCAATACTAGTGGCTATTTGAACGATTTTGATTTTCGCATCTGCTCTCCACTTTTCATCGAAAGTTCTAAAAGTACCTTCCATTTTTACTTCTTCTGGAATTACATTAGTAGCACCATTGGCAATAAATTTCCCTATTGTCAAAACTGAAGGCATAATAGGATTAGCATTTCTACTTACAATTTGTTGCAAAGCAATGACGATATGCGAAGCTATCAACACCGTATCAACAGCAAGATTTGGAACAGCACCATGTCCGCCATTTCCTTTTATTGTAATAAAAATTTCATCACAACTTGCCATCGAAATGCCACTTCTAAATGCTACTTTTCCAGTTTCTAATTGTGGCAAAACATGCTCCCCAAAAATCTTTTCAACCTTAGGATTTTCTAAAACACCTTCTTGAATTAATATCGATGCACCACCAGGTAATTTTTCTTCCGCTGGTTGAAAAATAAATTTAATTTGTCCTTCAAAATTATCTTTGATTTCATTTAATATTTTCAACGCTCCTATTAAACAAGTTGTATGTACATCGTGCCCACAAGCATGCATTTTTCCTTCATTGACAGAGCAATAGCTGACTTTATTTTTTTCGTGAATGGGTAATGCATCAATATCGGCTCGTAAAGCTATCGTTTGTTGGTCTGGATTATTTCCTTTTATTAATCCTACTATTCCATGTCCTCCAATGTCTTTTTGATAAGTGATGCCTAATTTATCTAATTGAGTAGCAATAAATTTTGCTGTTTCTTTTTCTTCAAAACTTAATTCAGGATGTGTGTGTAAATGTCTTCTAATTTCAATCAATTGAGTAGAAAATTCATTTGCTGATTGTTTAATTCTATCTATAATACTCGTTGTCATATATCAACAAAATTACAAAAAATAAAATGTATCAATGCCACTAAATAAAAAAGCTTTCCAAAATTTGGAAAGCTTAATTTAATATTTTTATTAAAAATTAAAACTGAAAATCAGCATCTGTAAGACTTACACCAATTTTTAAGTTTTTCATTTCATAAGTTTCATACATTCCCTCTGCATCTTCCATTCTTTGGTATAATGGTAAATATGTTTTTTTATCTAAATAAATAATTGTTTTTTTAGCATAAGAAGAAGGAATTTTAATCTTTTGCCCAGGTGTTAATTCGTCTTTAGATAAGCCGTTTAATTCTTTAATTTTATACTCAGGGATAGCTAATTGATCACCTAATTTCCAAACTGAAGTTTGAGTTGGTGTAACAGTGTGCAGAATAATTTTATAATCAGGGTCATTGATTTCAATTCTATAGCAATCTTTACCATCATAATTTACACTTCCTGTAATTTTAGCAAATTTATCTAAATCTTGACCTTTTCTTGCGTCAATACTCGTCATCAAAACCTTTCTAATTCTGCCAAATCCAGCTCTATCAATTGTTTGATGTTGTTCTTTCATCAATAAACCATTTGTCAATTCAAGATTTAATGTAAATCCTTTTTTTACTTTTACTTTTGATTGAACTGATGGAATATAAACTAATTGAGCTTTTTGCGGTTCAATAGAATTAGCATAAGTTTTTTTAACTGGTGATTCCTGAATTTTAAATTGGATGTATGAAGAAATTACTTTTCCGCCTTTAAATCTTTCTTTAGAATAGAAATCATAAGAACAAGTTTTAACAGCTTTCATTGCAGCATCTGCCTTCGCTACAATATCTTCAATAGTTTCGGCAAAGATGTTTGAAGTAAAACCCATCACTCCAATCATTAATGTCAATAAGAATGTTTTTTTCATTTTCTAATAAATTATTTTTTTGTTTGAGAATTTTATATGACCGTAATATTACAAAAACTTTGCCAAAAATTATTGTACTAAACAATTTTCTTTTTCTAAAAACTTAGTAAAATGAAATTGTTCTGTATTTTTTATCATTTGTTTAACAATTTCATCTAAACACAGGTTTCCAATGCTACCTTCCAAAGTATGTTTAAGTTCATTAGGTTTTTCATAAGAACCATTTTCTACTTTTTGTCCTACTTCTACATACGCATCTCGGAATGATTGACCTTGATTGACTAACTCATTAATACTATCAACAGTAAAAAGATATTTATACCTATCATCTTCTAAAATTTGTTCTTTAATAATAATATATTCCAACATCGTATTGGTCATTTTTATACAATCAATTAGAGTATCAAAACTATATAGATAATCTTCTTTTATAATTTGTAAATCACGATGATAACCTGAAGGTAAATTTCCAGTTATCATAGAAATCTGCGTAGGCAGATTTATTAATTTATTGCATTTTGCACGAATCAATTCAAAAACATCAGGATTTTTTTTATGCGGCATTATTGATGAGCCTGTCGTCAAAACATCAGGAAAACTAATAAAACCAAAATTTTGATTGATATACAATGTTGCATCCATCGCCAACTTTGCTAAAGATGATGCTATGTTTGCCAATGCACTACTTACAAATTTTTCCATTTTACCTCTGTTCATTTGAGCATAGACAACATTATAATTCAAGGATTCAAAACCTAATAATTCTGTTGTTCTTATTCTATTTAAAGGAAATGAACTTCCATATCCAGCACCTGAACCTAATGGATTTTTATTAACAAGAGCATAAGCACCATATAACGAATTAATATCATCTGAAAGACTTTCTGCATAAGCGGAGAACCATAAACCAAAAGAACTTGGCATTGCAATTTGCAAATGTGTATAGCCAGGCAAAAGTACATCTTTATGCTTTTCTGCCAAGCCAATTAAGGTATCAAAAAGAATTTGTGTTTGCTCTACTGTTTCTTTAATTTTTGCTCTCGAATATAGCTTAATATCTAATAAAACTTGGTCATTACGACTTCTACCAGAATGTATTTTCTTACCCAAATCACCTAATTTCTGTGTTAATCTATACTCCACTTCTGAATGAATATCTTCGCTGCTTTCATCTAAAGTAAACTCTCCAGCTTCGATAGTGTTATAAATATTTTTTAGCTCTTTATGAATTGGCACTAATTCTTCTTTAGGTAACAATCCAACCTCAGCCAACATCTGAGTATGTGCCAATGAACCTAAAACATCATATTTTGCCAAAATTAAATCTAACTCACGATCTTTGCCAACTGTAAAAGTTTCCACCAATTTTGATAATTCCGAATTATCTATTTCTTTTTTCTGCCAAATTTTTGCCACAGTCTATAATTTAATTAGAATAAGTTACAAATTTACGATTTCTTTTAGTTTTTAAAGACAGAATATACAAAACTAAAATACGTCTCTATTTCGTAGAAAACATTACAATTTAATAGCTGTCAATAAAAATTAGCATTATTTCCTTAGCTTTATCATTTTTTATTATTATCAACGATTACTAAATGGAAAAATTATATCTATTCGATTCTTTTGCAATGATTTTTAGAGCTTATTTTGCTTTACAAAAAAATCCATTAATCAATTCAAAAGGTCAAAATGTTTCTGCCATTACTGGTTTTTTAAATACACTTTACGAAATAATCACTAAATATAAACCAACGCATATTGCATGTGCATTCGATAGTACAGAACCCACTATCCGCCACGAAGCATTTGAAGCATATAAAGCTAATCGTTCAGAAACTCCAGAAGATATAATATTTTCAATTCCATATATTAAAGCAATTATTAAAGGCTTTAATATTCCAATTTTAGAAGTCCCAGGTTATGAAGCTGATGATATTATTGGTGCAATTGCAATGCAAGCAGAACAACATAATATTGAAACTTATATTGTAACTATGGATAAAGATTTGGGACAATTAGTTTCAGATAAAACGTTTATTCATAGACCGCCTTATATGGGAAAACCAGCTCAAATTTATGGTGTACAAGAAATTTGTGAACGTTGGGAAATCGATAACCCAAAACAACTTATTGATATTTTAGGCTTAATGGGTGATGCAGTAGATAATATTCCTGGTGTTGCTGGTATTGGAGAAAAGACTGCACAAAAATTAATTAAAGATTTTGGAAGTATTGAAGGAATCTATGAAAATATAGAACAGATTAAAGGCAAACTAAAAGATAAATTAGTTGAACAAAAAGAACAGGCTTATATGTCTAAAAGTTTAGCTACTGTTGAACTGAATGTACCAGTTGAGTTTCATATTGAAACTTTTAAAATTCAAGAGAAAAATACTGTTGAATTAGCTGAAATTTTTGCTGAATTAGAATTTAGAACGCAAGCCAAAAGAATTTTAGGTGATAGTTATAACTTGGTAGAAGAAAAAAATAAAGCAAGTATCAATAACAATCAGCAATTTGATTTATTTTCTTCGATAAGCGAAACTACTTCAGCAACTGAAAATATATCTAATAATAAAAATTTATACAACACTGAACATCAATATTCATTAATCGATTCCGAAAACAAACTAGCTGAACTAATACAAAAAATTGCTAAAGAAAAATCAATTTGTTTTGATACAGAAACTACATCTTTAAATACTTTTGAAAGTGAATTAGTAGGAATCAGCATTAGTCTCAAAGAAAATGAAGGCTTTTATATTCCTTGTCCTACGAACAAACAACAAACACAAGCCATAATTGAACAGCTTCGACCTATTTTAGAAAATGAAAATATTACTAAAATTGGACAGAATATCAAATATGATTTATTGGTTTTAAAAAATTACAATATAGAATTAAAAGGCATACTTTGGGATACCATGTTGGCACATTACCTGATTGAACCAGATGCTCGACACGGAATGGATATTTTGGCTGAAAATTATCTGAATTATCAAACTATTTCTATTGAAGAATTGATTGGTAAGAAAGGAAAAAATCAAGGTAATATGCGTGATGTTCCAATTGAAAAAATCAAAGATTATGCCATAGAAGATGCTGATATTACTTTACAACTTCAACAAATTTTCAAAAAGGAAATAGACCAAACGCATTTAGAAAATTTATTTTATAATGTTGAAACTAAATTAATCACAGTATTGGCAGATATGGAGCGTGAGGGTATCAATGTAGATGTTCCTTTTTTACAGCAATATTCTAGTGAAATTCAAGAAGAATTAATTCAATTACAAGATACAATTTATAAAAAGAGTGGCACAACTTTCAATATTGACTCTCCTAAACAATTAGGAGAAATACTATTTGAACATCTAAAAATTCCTTATCAAGGAAAAAAAACAAAAACTGGACAATATAGTACTGACGAAGCTACTTTACAGAAGTTTTTTGACAAACATCCTATTATACAATCTATTTTGGATTATAGAGAATTTACAAAATTAAAATCGACTTATGTTGATGCAATACCAAATTTAATTAATCCTTTAACCAATAGAATCCATACGACTTATAATCAAACAAGTGTAGCAACAGGAAGATTAAGTTCTATTAACCCAAATTTGCAAAATATTCCTATTCGTACTGAACGAGGAAAACAAATCAGAAAAGCATTTATACCTAGAGATGAAAACTATACTTTATTATCAGCAGATTATTCTCAGATTGAATTAAGAATTGTCGCTTCCATAAGTGGAGATGAAAATATGATGGAAGCATTCAGACAACAGCAAGACATTCACTCCGCTACAGCAGCCCGAGTATTTAATGTAAGTTTAGAAGAAGTCAGTTCAGAAATGAGAAGAAAGGCTAAAATGGTCAATTTTGGTATTATTTATGGTATATCTGCATTTGGTTTGGCTCAAAGATTAGGCACAGGAAGAAATGAAGCCGCTGAATTAATTGAGGAATATTTTAAGCAATATCCAAAAATTAAAAACTATATGGACAATACTATACTTTTTGCACAACAAAATGGCTATGTTGAAACCTTATTAAAAAGAAGAAATTATATCAGAGATATAAATTCAGAAAATTATACTATCCGAGGTTTTGCAGAAAGAATTGCGATTAATGCACCGATTCAAGGTTCGGCAGCTGATATGATAAAAGTAGCAATGATTGATATTCATCAACAACTAAAAAGTCTAAAATGTCATTCAAAATTACTATTACAAGTACACGATGAATTAATCCTTGATGTACATAAATCTGAAAAAGAAATTATTGAAAAGATAGTAATATCTTCAATGAAAAACGCTTTACCATTAAACATTCCTGTTGAGGTGAGTTGTGGTTGGGGAAACAATTGGTTAGAGGCTCATTAATTAAATAAATAAGGTCAAACTACTAATAAAACTTACTAACATCGTTAAAGAACGATGTTAGTAAATACTTTTCCACAAAACAATACTTTTAAGGAGTTGTGTGGAACACTTTTTTTTAAGTCGCATTAAAATTCATCTACTTTTGAGATTGAATTAGTGTAAAAACTTTGGTTTTGAAACTACCAAAATTTGATATTTTATGAAAAGTAGATTATTTTTATTTGTTTTTATTATTTTAAGTTTCTTTGGATTCTCTGCTAATTGGGATGCTACTTATATCTCCAAGTTATTGGCAAAAAAAGAGTATGACAAAATAATTAATTACTACAAAAAAGAGTACACGCAAAAGCCAGAGTATGCTTTTAAAATTGCTGATGTATATGCCAAAAAGAAAGATTATGCAACTGCAATTTCTTGGTATCAAAAAGAACCACATTTATTAAAAGAAACTAAAGTGAACCTCATAAATTTGGCAAAAACCTATAAGGAAATGGGTGATTATCAAAAAGCGTTAGATACTTATATTACTTATGCTGCTGAATCAGGCGATGCTACTAAAGTATTAAAAGATGCTCAATTATGTGAAAAGTTAATTCGTGCTAGTTCATTTACTGATAATTATTTAATCGAACCATACACTTTCAATACAGCAGTAAATGAAATTAATTTAAGTATTCTTAGAGCTAATTTAATTTACCTTCAAAGGGATTTTGAGAATGAAAAAAAGAAAAATGATTCTCCTAATTCTGTTACTTTGCAAGCACAAAGAATGTTTGACAAATGGAATGAACCTATAAAAATTATCCAACAAGAGGAAACGAATAAAGAATATATCAAGTTTTCATTTACTAAAGATGGTAACAAAGTTGTTTTCTCTGCAAAACCAGCAACCTTATTGCCCAATAAAAAAGAAAGCAATAAAAAACCAAAATTATATGATCAAATTTTTGTTGCAGATTTCTTAGGTGGACAATTATTCAATATAAAATCATTTCCTTATAATTCTGAAGAATATTCTTGTGCAAATCCAAGTTTTAATAATGATGGTACTAAAATAATTTTCTCTTCAGATATGAGTAATAAAACTGATGGTTTTGATATTTATGAAAGTGAATTAATCGAAGGAAAATGGACTAAACCTAAAAATTTGGGCAACTTATTGAACTCACCTAAAAATGATAATCACCCATTCTATTTAAAAGAGAAGAACAATAAAGAATATTTATATTTTTCATCTGACAGAGAAGATGGATTTGGTGGTTATGATATATATCGTGCAGAATATAGTGATGGACTTTGGCAAGATGTTCAATTATTACCAGCACCAATCAACACAGCAGGTAACGAAGATAGTTATACTTATGATTTAGAAACACAAACTGCTTATGTAAGTTCAGACAGAAGCGATAGCAAAGGTGGTTTTGATATATACAGAATTAAACCACTCAATTTATTATTATTTATTACCGTAAAAGATAATGATACTAAAGACCCATTAGGATTTGCGTTTTTAGAATTATTTGAAAAAAATAAAAAAGTAACTGAAAGTGTTACTAATACAGATGGCGTTGGAAAAGTTAATATTAGCCCAAATAAAACGTACAATGTCAATGTGTCAAAAGAAGGTTATAGACCACAATCTTTAGACTTCAATACTGATAAGTTAAAAAATGAAGATAGTGTCGTACTTTCTGCTAACTTAGTCAAAGACCCTAAATTTAATATAGAAAACTCATTTAGCTCGGTTTCAACAACAAATTTCATTCTCTTTACTGGAAATATGACTGATGCTTCAACAGGAAAAATAATTAAACCAGAAGCTAGAATTACGAATCTAAGTAACAATAAAACCAAGTTGATTGAATATGATGAAACTGGAAATTTCAATATAAAACTCTTGGTAAATAATAACTATAAAATCATTATCAGCAACCAAGGTGTAAAAATAAACGATAATATCACCACATTAGGTTTGGAAAAAGGCAGTGTAAAAACAAAGAAATATGTTTTAACTGGAACAAAATTCAAAACTACTGAAAATAGTATTACCTCTCCTGCTTTAGTTTCTGATGCAATTAAGAAATTATATTTTGAAGATAAGCAACCTACTTTAGCAACAGAAACTTTAGCTGTAAAACAAGATACCTCAAAAAATAATTTAGTGGCTGCTAATACTCTAACACCGACAATTAATAAGCCAACTGAATTAGTTAAGACAGAGCCATTAAAAGATTCTATAATTAATAAAGCAACTGAAACTGTTTCTAACACAACGAATGCAAAGACTGAGGATGTAACAGTTGTAACTGACGAAAATAAAAACAATACGCTGATTGCTGAAGCTATCTCTAAAATTACAACAACATCTAAAATTATTCCATTTGAATTAGGAACAGAATTAGACCCAAGTAAAGAAAAACCAACCCTAACAAATGCTGGCAATACTTACTATAAAATCCAAATTGGAAGTTATAGAGATGTTAATGCTAATGTGAACAAATTACGTACTTTAGACAAAATCGAAGAGAAATTTGCTTATGGTCAATATTTCTATAGAATGGGTAATTATGCAAGTCCAGAAGAAGCATTTCAAATGTTGAAGAATGTTAAAGACGAGGGATATTATTTGGCATTTATTTTGCAGTATAAAGATGATTACATTGTTAAAGTTATAAAATAAAATAAATTAAATGAAAATGAAGAAAATTAAATTGGTTGTATCTCTTTTGGTGTTTAGCTTTTTGTCCGTAAATGCTCAAAATAATTTTGTAGTAAATGAAATACGACAAATAATGAGTCGTGGAGAACAAACAGGCTTTGAAGTGCCAATTACTGGAGGAAAACCAGATGTTGTAAAATCGAATTTTGAAAAATGGTTAAAAACTTATAAAGCAAAAGTTACATCAAGTAAGAAAACACCTGAGATCTTTGGAGATGATGCAGATATCAAAGTAGTAAGTTCTAATACCGTAGATATTTATGCCACTGTAATTCCAAGTGCAGCTGGAGCAACAGTTTATGTATTTGCTGATTTAGGTGGAGCTTTTATTTCTTCTTCTGCTTATCCGCAACAATACACTGCTATGGAAGCACTTTTGAAGAAATTTTCTCAAGATCAGGCTTTACAAATGGTAGAAACTCAATTATCTGAAGAAGAAAAAATAGCTAAAAACCTTAATAAAGAATATGAAACTTTAAAGAAAGATAAAGACAGCTATATTAAAGAAATTGAAAAAGCTAAAGCAGTTATTCAACAAAGAGAATTAGATATTAAGAAAAATGATGCTGACCAATTGGCAAAACAGCAACAAATAAACTTACAGAATCAAATTATTGAAACTGTAAAACAAAAAAGAAATACTTTAAAATAAGATTAATTACTCTATCAAATAAGCAGTTTGTACCTTGTGCAAACTGCTTTCATATTTAAAATAAACAAAATAAATAATATTAAAATGAAAAAAATATACTTATTATCGTTCGTATTAGTCCTGTTTTTGGGAACTACAACTGCTCAAAATAATTTTGTTGTCAATGAAATACGACAAAATATGAGTCGTGGAGAACAAACAGGTTTTGAAGTGCCAATTGCCAATGGCAAATCAGATATTGTAAAAGCAAACTTTGCTAAATGGTTGAAATCTTATAAAGCTAAAGTTACATCAAGTAAGAAATCTCCTGAAGTTTTTGGTGATGATGCCAATATTAAAGTTGTAAGTCAAAACACTGTTGATATTTATGCAAATGCAGTACCAAGTACTATCGGTGCAAATTTATACGTATTTGTCGATTTGGGCGGAGCATTTATTTCTTCTTCTGCATATCCGCAGCAATACACTGCAATGGAAGCATTGTTGCAAAAATTCTCTCAAAGTCAAGCAGTAGAAATGTTGCAATTACAACTTTCAGATGAAGAAAAAGCAGCTAAAAACTTAGATAAAGAATACAAAACACTAATAAAAGGTAAGGAAAAACATATCAAGGAAATAGAAAAAGCTAAAGCGATAATTGCACAAAGAGAAAATGACATCAATAAAAATAATGCTGACCAAAGTGCAAAATTGGAACAAATTAATTTGCAAAAGCAAATAATTGAAACTTTAAAACAAAAAATAAACGGTTTAAAATAGTTTATTTCTATAAAATATAGTAATTTCGATGAGCAGTTTGTACGAAAGTACAAGCTGTTTTTACTTTAACGAAAATATTAAAAAAATGCAACAACGGATTGTTACTTGGGGTGAAATTGGAACAGATTTAAAAGCACTCATAACTATTGAACTTGACGAAGCGAACGCTAATATTATAATAAATGCTTTTCCAAAAGAAAAAGTAAGTAAAGAGTTACAAGATGCCATTTTTAATGAATGGAAGAATGGGGGGAATTTCCAATTTCCTGAAACGACCTATCAATGGACTGTTGATGCACAACAAGACAATATTTTGCCAAATAATGTTCGTGTAGATCGTCCAATTTTAATTACTGAAGCTCAATCTTTATGGAGTAGAAAATTAATGAGTGCCAAATTAAATCAATTATTGAATGAAGAAGTAGCACTCTTAAATCAACAATTAGAAGGCTTAAAAGAATTTGAGCAATCATTATGGGATAAAGCTAAAACACAATGGGATAAAATTGCAGATTATCAGAAAAAAGCAGAAATTTCTTGGGAACAAACAACTATTCTTAAAGATAAAATCAATCTAATTTTTGATTCCTTAAAAGCACTGAAAAGAATTAACCACGAAGGTGATGAGGAAAAAACACTTCAAATTAGTAAGGCATTTAATAAAGTAATCGATGAATTAGAAGATAAATTAATTTATCCTGATGAGTGGAATAATATTTTTAATGAATTAAAGAAAATCCAAACTAACCTCAAAGAAAGCCCAATAAAATGGAGTGCAAAACGTAAACTTCAAAATAAAATTAATGATATTTATGCTGCATTAAAAAAATACCGTTCTACAGAATTCATCAATAAGTCCAAAGCAAGAATTAAGCAACTCAATCAAATATTATCTGGATTTAAGGAAAACATAGAACGAGATAAGGAAAATTATAAAATGCAAGTGGAGAAAATGCAACACTATACTCGAGGAAAATTGACTGAAGCTGAACTTCAAGAAAGATTTAGTCATCTATTTGATAGAATAAAATCCAAAGAAGAGAAAATTAAAAATATCTCCAAAACTATAAATGATATTGAGAGAGATATTCAAAAAGAGCAAAACCGTCAAGAACAGGAATTACAAAAAGCTAAAGAACAAGATAAACAAAATCAAGAAGCAGAAAATAATTTAAGCGACCAAGATAATAACCTAAACAATCCTACTGAAGAAATTGCTTCTATTGTTTCAGAAGATGCTCAGCCAAAAACAACAGAACTTGAACCAACAACAATAGACAATAAAGATAATGATTTAACTGTTTGATATTTAGAAGAATTACGCTTTCCCAAAATGGGGGAATTGAAAATTAAAAAACAACTTTAATACTATTATTCCATAAATAGGTTAATTTAGTAATTGCTCCACTAGGTGGAAAGCTGTCATAATTCATTCTAAAATTCAAACCCAAAATTAAGTTCTTATGTAATTTTACATTGATTGAATTTTCAGAGGAGAGCCTATAATCTTTATTTTCAGTAATATTTGGTTGATAATAAAAAGTCCCTATTAATTCTAAAACATCAATAGGACAAAAAGTATAACTTAAATAACTACTAAATCTTACTTGATTTAATTTGGTCAAACCATCAAGGCTTTTTTCAAATTCATACATATATAAAGTTCCTATATATATACGATAATCTTCTTTACTTAAAATTTTAAATCTAGGTCCAGTTCCTAATAAGTAACGAACTTTTAATCCATTCATCTTATTAAATTGTGCCTGTGTAAAACTCTCCCATCGTACCCAATCTTTTTTAAGTTTGAAATTATGTCTAAAATGAATAAACCCAGAATTGATTAATTTTGCAGTTTTAGATTTCACTAAATCACTATTTCCCAGCAACAAATACAAATGCTTTTTGGATTTATATTGAACATGGGCATTGGCACTCATCATAAAAAATGTTTCTTTTTGCTTACCCATTGAAAAGCCTAAATCTGCACTACCTTTCCAACCAATAGTATCTGTTTTAAATCGTTTAGCTTCAATATTAACGACTTGAGCTAAAGAAGTATTAGCGACACAAAATAAAAAAGCCTGAAAAAGAATTTTTCTCATTTCAGGCTCTAAGATATAAAAGTTTTTTATTATTAATCTTCAGAAACAACACTTGCTGACAAGAACTCTCTATTCATTCTTGCAATGCTTTCTAGTGTAATCTCTTTAGGACAAACAGCTTCACAAGCACCTGTGTTTGTACAGCTTCCGAATCCTTCTTCGTCCATTTGGTGAACCATATCTAATGCACGCTTATGACGTTCAGGTTCTCCTTGTGGTAATAAGGCTAATTGTGAAATTTTAGCAGAAGTAAATAACATTGCAGATGAGTTTTTACAAGCCGCCACACAAGCACCACAACCAATACAAGCCGCAGTTGAAAATGCTTTATCTGCATTTACTTTAGAAATTGGAGTAGCATTTGCATCAACAGTTACGCCCGTATTCACAGAAATATAACCTCCTGCTTGAATTATTCTATCGAAAGCACTTCTATCTACTACCAAATCTTTAATCACCGGAAATGCTTGAGCTCTCCAAGGTTCAACAGTAATTGTTTCGCCATCTTTAAATGCTCTCATGTGTAACTGACAAGTAGTTGTTGCATTCCAAGGTCCATGAGGACGTCCATTAATATACATTGAACACATACCACAAATACCCTCACGACAATCGTGGTCAAATGCAATTGGTTCTTTATTTTCGTGTACTAAATCTTCGTTTAAAACATCAAACATTTCTAAGAATGACATTTCTGAAGAAATACCTTTAACATTATATGTTTCAAAGTGTCCTTTTTCCTTAGTGTTTTTTTGTCTCCACACTTTCAAGGTAAGGTTCATATTATAGTGTTCCATAATTTATTTTTATTTGATAATGAGTAAAATTATTAATTCGTTGAAGATGATTATTTATAGCTTCTAGCTGCAATTTTAATATTTTCATAAACTAATGCTTCTTTATGTAATGTCCAATCCCCAACATTTTTTAATTCCCAAGCTGCAACGTGTTGGAAGCTTTGATCATCACGATTTGCTTCACCTTCTTCAGTTTGATATTCTTCTCTAAAGTGTCCGCCGCAACTTTCATTTCTAGTTAAAGCATCCAAGCATAATAACTCACCTAATTCCATAAAGTCTGCAACACGTCCTGCTTTATCTAATTCAGGATTGTATTCATTTATTTCTCCAGGAATTCTAACATCATTCCAAAATTCTTCTCTTAGTGCTTTAATTTCTTGAATTGCCTCTTGTAATCCTTGAGCATTACGAGCCATACCACATTTCTCCCACATAATTTTTCCCAATCGTTTGTGGAAAGATTCAACAGATTTTGAACCTTTAATACTCATTAATTTATTGATTCTACCCGACACTTCTTTTTCAGCAGCTTCAAATTCAGGGGCAGATGTTGGAATAGGTTTTACAGATATTTCATCTGCTAAATAATTACCGATTGTATAAGGTATTACAAAATAGCCATCAGCCAAACCTTGCATTAATGCAGATGCACCTAAACGGTTTGCACCGTGATCTGAGAAATTACATTCTCCTAATGCGTACAATCCTTTTACAGATGTCATTAATTCGTAATCTACCCAAAGTCCACCCATTGTATAGTGAACAGCAGGGTAAATTCTCATAGGTACTTCGTAAGGATTTTCGCCTGTAATTTTTTGGTACATATCAAATAAGTTACCATATTGCTCTTTTACAACTTCTTTACCTAATCTAACTAAAGTTGCTTCATCAGGATTTTCGATATTATGCTTTGAGGCTTCAGTTCTTCCGTATTTATTGATTAAGTTATATCTAAAATCTAAATAAACAGCTTGTTTTGTTGTACCTACTCCATAACCAGCATCACATCTTTCTTTAGCAGCACGAGATGCTACGTCTCTTGGTACTAAATTACCAAATGAAGGATATCTTCTTTCCAAATAATAATCTCTCTCCTCTTCTGGAATATCATTTGGTTTTCTTGTTTCATCTTTTTTCTTAGGCACCCATATTCTACCATCATTTCTCAATGATTCCGACATTAGTGTTAATTTAGATTGATGGTCTCCAGATACAGGAATACAAGTTGGGTGAATTTGAGTATAACATGGATTAGCAAAGAATGCTCCTTTTTTATGTGCTTTCCAAGCTGCAGTAACGTTAGAGCCCATTGCGTTTGTAGATAAATAGAAAACATTTCCGTATCCCCCAGTTGCTAAAACAACAGCATGACCAAAAAATCTTTCTAATTTTCCGCTCACTAAATCTCTTGTGATTATACCACGTGCTTTGCCATCAATAATAACCACTTCCAACATTTCATGTCTTGTATATTGCTTAACATTTCCAAGAGCAACTTGTCTTTCTAAAGCAGAATACGCTCCTAATAATAATTGCTGTCCTGTTTGTCCAGCAGCATAGAATGTACGCTTTACTTGCACACCACCAAATGAACGGTTATCTAAATAGCCACCATATTCACGAGCAAAAGGAACGCCTTGAGCCACGCATTGGTCAATAATATTTGCAGATACTTCTGCTAACCTATGTACATTTGCTTCTCTTGAACGATAATCACCACCTTTAACGGTATCATAAAATAAACGATAAACTGAATCTCCATCATTTTGATAGTTCTTAGCAGCATTGATACCACCTTGTGCTGCAATAGAGTGTGCACGTCTAGGGGAATCTTGGAAACAAAAAGTTTTTACTCTATAACCTAATTCTCCTAAAGTTGCAGCAGCAGATGCACCAGCTAAACCTGTTCCAACTACAATAACTTCTAATTTTCTTTTATTTGCAGGGTTAACTAATTTAACATGACCTTTATATTCCGTCCATTTTTTATCAATATCACCCTGAGGTATTTTCGAATCTAACATATTTACTATTTTAAATTTTATCTTATAATCTATTTAATCAACTTTTATTGTACTAATCCTAAGAAAACACTCAATGCAATAAACGCAAATCCAGCAGGAACTGCAATTGCAAATACAGTTCCAATTGTTTTAATAATTGGTGTGTATTTTTTGTGGTTTAATCCTAAAGATTGGAAGGCACTTTGGAATCCATGTAATAAATGATAACCCAAAGCAACTACTCCAACTACATAAATTGCTAAATTAATAGGATTTGTTAATGTAGCTTTTACCATTTCAAATGAATTTTCGTCAGCATGTGTAATATACAAAGCTTCTTTCGTTGGCCACCAAAATTGACTTAAATGTACTGCTAAGAACATTAAGAGTATAGAACCTAAAATTGCCATTGAACGAGCATACCATTTTGAGTTTGCTTTGCCATCAAAAACAGCATATTGAACAGGTCTTTTCTTTTTGTTTTCTATTGTTAGCTTCACTGTCATTGCAATATGAGCGATTAAGCCAGCAAATAAGCCTATTTCAACAACTCTTATCAACCAATTGTGAGACATAAAATGTGCTGCTTCGTTGAATGTAGCTCCATTATCATTTGGGTTTACTAAATCCACTAATATAAATGAATTTATAAGTAAATGAACTACTAAAAAAGAAATTAGGAATAAACCCGTCAGACCTACTATGATTTTTCGTCCGACAGATGAAGTAAAAAAGTTTTTCGTTGCCATAAATTAATATTTTCAATAAGTAAACGCAAATTTAACAGTTTATAAAATCAAAATACAATTAATACAAGTTAAGTAATTGTATAGTTTAATTTAGAATAAATCCAAATAGAATAAGGGTTTCAGCAGTATATTCCTATTTTAAAGTATCTAAGAGTTTTGTAACTAAATCAATATAATTTTGCATAGCTTCATCTTTACTCATTCCTTTTTTCTCGTTCCAGGTTTTCCACTTAAATTGACCTTTTATATCAAACATTCCTGGTTTTGAAGTAGTGTTATCGCCATCAGTCGCTTGTTTAAATAAAGCATATAAATTCAATAATTGCTCATCAGTAGGTCGTTTAGTTAATGTTTTAACATCAATTTGTGCTTGTTGAAATTTCTCTTGTAATGACATAATGTTTAATTTTAATTTTAAAAAGCCTAAATTTATCAAATGTTTTCCAAAAAGTTTACAATTGCACTCTTTTTTTCACTACCATTATTTTGGTTGTTTTTTATACTTACGCCGTATTATCTCTTACCATCAGATTGTTTTTTAGATAATTTTGTTTACGTAGATAACTTGATACAGCATCACTTATTTCAATTTCACCATCAAGTAGCTCTCAACTTTGATGACACCGATAATTTTATTTATATTTTTTTATTGTATGGTGTAAAAGAATTTCTTAACTATAGTTTATACAAAGCAGGAATAATAATTAATGGAATAAGTTTGTTTCTGTCATTTGTATTCTTAGCAAGAACAATAAGTAGTCGTCATTCTAATGTGAACTTTTTTATAATGCTCACTTTGTTTTTGTCTGTTCAAATTTGGGCTGCATTAATGGGCGATGGTATTTTATTTCAAGGATTATTATATATAATGATAGCTCGTGCTTTTTGGCACAAAAGATATATTGGAATATTAATTTGGTTTGTAGTAAATACTATCAATAATCCAATCAATGGTGTGTATTTATTTCCATTAATAATTGCAAGTTATTCAGATATTTTAGAATTAAAAGAAAGAGAACGGCGAAGATTCCTATTATTAAGACTTCGTAAAACAGTTTTTTGGCTAATTATACCAATTGGGATTTGGTTGATATATAGAAAATTATATTTTGGAAATTTTATTCCTAATTTAGATTTCCATTATAGCATTGAAAAAGATAGCAAAATATTATTTATGAGTAAAAGTGCATTATATATGTGCTTACATTACATCAAATATTTTATTTTACCTTTATTTATTGGCGTTTTATTTTATTTTATTAAACAAGGAAAGCAATTACATATTAAGCATTATGCAGTTCTGTTGAGTTATATTATTTTGCCAATTATTATTACCTCACTACACGTTCAAGATCAAAATACGGCATATAAAAATTACTATATTATCTATTTAGGTTTATTGATTTTAAGCTTTATTTTCATTCGGGATTTTCGCTCAATTACTCAAAAAACAGCTATTGGTATTTTTATTATTTTTTATAGTTTTAATCAAATTGCAGACAGTTTTATAAAATTTTCGCAGAGTTACAACAATAATACATTTAGAATTGCAAATGATTTAACTCACATTAGAAAAGGAAAAATAATAGTTTATTATGATAACTATATCAGCTATTTAACCAACTGGGAGAGTATTTACGCCAATGGAAGACACCAACCTAAATCAAATCGAAAAGTACTATCTGAAGATGAAATCCTTGCTCTGAATCCAGATATAATTATTCCAGCAGGCATTCAAATTCAATCATCTCAATACTCGACTTTTAAAGTGCCCGAAAATACACGTCAATATTCCTTAGAAACGAAACCTGAAAACTCTTTAGACCAAATATTTTACGAAATCAGAAAAGCATACAACCTAAATAAATTTCAATATTTTACAATTTTAGTGAATAATGAAAAAGAAAATGCTGCTTATATCAAAAAAGTGCTAATAGATAATGGTTCAAAGGAGCTGAAAGAATAATTCCTATTATAAATCTTTATTAACTTACAAGCTATCCTATTAATTATAGAAATACTATAAGTAACTTTACTAACAAAATAACGCAATTTAATTATGCAACAATTAAGTGAACAAGAAATCATCAGAAGAGAGAAATTGGCAAAAATCAAAGAATTAGGCATTGACCCCTATCCTGCCCCACTTTTTCCAGTAAATGTAACTTCAGTTGAAATAAAAAATAATTATCAAGAAGAAGTATTAGAAGATGGTACAAAAAATAGATTGAATTATCAAGAGGTTTGTTTGGCTGGACGTTTGATGGCAGCAAGACCTGGTGGAAAAGCAACTTTTGCTGAACTTCAGGATACTGCAGGTAGAATTCAAATTTATGTTAGAAGAGATGATATTTGTCCAACAGAAGACAAAACAATGTATGATATTGTATTTGCTAAATTATTGGATTTAGGCGATTTTATTGGGATTAAAGGATATGCATTCAAAACTAAAGTTGGTGAAGTTTCGGTACATGTAACAGAATTAACTCTTTTAGCTAAATCATTAAGACCGCTTCCAGTTGTAAAAACAGACAAAGACGGAACTATTTTCGATGCATTTTCAGACCCAGAAATGCGTTTCAGACAAAGATACGTAGATTTAGTCGTGAATACTCAAGTAAAAGAAACATTCATTAAACGTACTAAATTAATGAATTCTATTCGTGAATACTTGAATGACAAAGGAGCTTTAGAAGTAGATACACCAGTTTTACAAAGTATTCCGGGTGGTGCTGCCGCAAAACCATTTATTACGCACCATAATGCTTTAGATATTCCTCTATATTTAAGAATTGCAAATGAATTATATCTAAAAAGATTGGTTGTTGGTGGATTTGATTGGGTGTATGAGTTTTCGAGAAACTTCAGAAACGAAGGCATGGACAGAACACACAATCCAGAATTTACAGTCTTGGAGTTTTATGTTGCCTACAAAGATTATTTCTGGATGATGGATACTACGGAGCAATTATTGGAAAAAGCTTGTATTGACGTAAATGGCACAACAGAAATTACTGTTGGCGAAAAAGCGATTAGTATGAAAGCTCCATTTAAACGTATATCAATTTATGACGCCATAAAAGAACATACAGGAATTGACGTTTCACAAATGAATGAAGAGGAATTGAGAGCTGTATGTAAGCAATTACATATCGAAGTGGATAATAGTATGGGCAAAGGAAAATTAATTGATGAAATATTTGGAGAGAAATGTGAGAAAAATTATATCCAGCCAACTTTTATTATTGATTACCCAATTGAAATGTCGCCACTTACCAAAAAACACCGAAGCAAAGAAGGTTTGGTAGAGCGTTTTGAATTAATGATAAATGGAAAAGAAATTGCAAATGCCTACTCAGAATTAAATGACCCAATTGACCAAAGAGAAAGATTTGAAGACCAAGCAAAATTATTAGAGCGTGGTGATGATGAAGCAATGTTCATAGACCAAGATTTCTTGCGTGCATTAGAATATGGTATGCCTCCAACATCAGGAATTGGTTTTGGAATTGATAGATTAGCGATGCTTTTAACAAATAATGAATCAATTCAAGAAGTGCTATTCTTTCCTCAAATGCGAAACGAAGTGTAATTTTCATAAACATCATAAAAATATTCTTTTTGAATAATTTCGGAATTATATTCAGCATTTTTCTATAAGCATTATGAAAACCGTACTTTTTACTGCTCCAATTGAAACCGAAAATGAAGTAATGCTCTTGATTGAATTATTGGAGCTTGGTTTAGATTATTTATATATATACAAACCAGCGTTAGACGATTTTTCATTAGTAGATTTTGTAGAAAAAATACCAGAAAAATATTGGAAACAATGCATTTCAAATTCCTTGATTATTACTAAAGAATTTGATTTTGCTGGATACTATTTTACACCAGATATTTTACAAAAAAATGAATTGTATAATCAGAAAATTTTTGATTGGTTAAAACAAAAAGACAAGATTTCTGCAACAGCTATTGCTCAGCCAAATACAATAACCAACCCAAATCAATTTCAACATATTTTTGTGCCAAATTCTAATATTAAACACTCCCGAATACATCAACTTATTGCTTTAGATTGTAGCACCATCAGCGATATACAACAATTAAAAGCAACACCAATTGAAGGTATTGAAATTTCAAATTTTATTTGGAATAATGAACATTCAGAAGAAGCAAAAACGAAAATGGTTGAAATTTTGATGGAATTAAACACTAAAAAATAGTTTTTCATTTTTCTTTTTCATTTATTCTCTAAAAGCAAAAGATTAATCTGAGTTTTATATTAGATTGATTAAATTTGCAAGATTATAGAAATACTTATGAGCGAAGCAACTTCCAATAATTTTATTGAAGAAATTATCAGCAATGATTTAAAAGAAGGAAAATACAAATCTATTCTAACTCGTTTTCCACCGGAGCCAAATGGTTTTTTACACATGGGACATGCAGCTTCCATCTGTTTAAATTTTGGTGTGGCAGAAAAATTTGGTGGCAAAACAAATTTAAGGTTTGATGATACGAATCCTATTACTGAAGACACTATTTTTGTTGATAGTATCAAAGAAGATGTACAATGGTTAGGCTTTAAATGGGAAAATATTTTTTATGCTTCTGATTATTTCGAACAATTGTATCAATTTGCCATTCAATTAATTCAACAAGGCGATGCCTACATTTGTGATTTGAGTGCTGAAGAAATGGCAAAACAAAAGGGTTCATTAACAGAACCTGGACAAAATTCTCCTTATAGAAACCGTAGTGTAGATGAAAACCTTACGCTCTTTGAACAAATGAGAGCAGGAAAATTTAAAGAAGGTGAGAAAACTTTACGTGCTAAAATCGATATGGCTTCTCCAAATATGATTATGAGAGACCCATTATTGTATCGAATTAAATTTGCACATCATCACAGAACTGGCGATAAATGGTGCATCTATCCAATGTATGATTTTGCACACGGACAATCAGATTCTATTGAAAATATTACACATTCTATCTGTACTTTAGAATTTGTTCCACATCGTGAATTGTATGATTGGTGTATCCAAAAATTAAACATATACCCTTCTCATCAATATGAATTTGCTCGCTTAAATGTGAATTATACTGTGATGAGTAAAAGAAAATTAAAGCAATTAGTAACAGAAAGCTTGGTAAATGGCTGGGACGACCCACGAATGCCAACTATTTCAGGAATGCGTCGTAGAGGAATTACACCTAACTCAATTAAAACTTTTGTTCAAAAAGCTGGAATTGCCAAAAGAGAAAAAGTAAACGAATTTTCATTGTTAGAATTTTGTGTTCGAGAAGATTTGAATAAAATTGCTCTTCGCAGAATGGTTGTTTTAGATCCGATAAAAGTTATTATCGACAATTTAGATACTGAAATTGAAGTTGAAATCGAAAATAATCCTGAAGATGAATATGGTGGCAACAGAAAATTGTTGTTCACTAAAGAAATCTATATCGAACAAGAAGATTTTATGGAAAATCCTCCAAAAAAATTCTTTAGAATGTCTGTTGGTCAGCATGTTCGTTTAAAAGGTGCTTTTATTGTTCAATGTACTTCAATAGATAAAGATATGGAAGGTAATATCACACAAATTCATTGTGCATATTTACCCAATAGCAAAAGCGGCAATGACACATCTGGCGTTAAACCTCAAGGTACTTTACATTGGGTAAGCTGTCAATATGCTATTCCTGTTGAAATTCGTGAGTACGACAGATTGTTTAAAGTAGAAAATCCTGATAGCGAAGAAGGTAATTTCAAGGATTACATCAACGAAAATAGTTTAAAAACTTATTCAAATGCTTTTGCTGAACCTGCTTTGAAAGAGGCTAGTTTGAATGACCATTTTCAATTTTTAAGAAAAGGCTATTTTTATTTAGATAAAGATGCCAATGATGAGAAAATCATATTTAATAAAACTGTTGGATTAAAAGATAGTTGGAAATAAATTAGTCAAATAAATTCTATAATTCGCCGAAAGCAATGTCGCAAATTACGTTACAATCCACCACAAAAAACACGCAAGGTACAATAACTTTAAATGGTTCAAAAAGCATTTCCAACCGTTTATTAATAATTGATGCATTATGCAATAACCAAATAAATTACAGCAACTTATCCAATGCTGATGATACTATTTATTTAAAGTCAATTTTACAAAGTAATTCCAATTTATTAGATGCTGGAGCTGGTGGAACTACCTATCGTTTTCTTACAGCTTATTTAGCAACTCAAGAAGGTAGAGATGTTGTATTGACAGGTTCAGAAAGAATGCAACAAAGACCTATTAAAATATTAGTTGATGCATTAAAACAACTTGGTGCTGATATAACTTATGAAAATAATGATGGTTTTCCTCCTCTTAGAATAAAAGGTAAAAAACTCAAAGGTGGACAATTAACATTACCAGCAAATATAAGTAGTCAATACATCACAGCCTTATTATTGATTGCTCCTACTTTGGAACTAGGTTTAGAATTGCACTTAGAAGGCACTATTGTTTCGATTCCTTATATAGAAATGACTTTGAAGATGATGAATTATTTTGGTATAAAAACATCATTTTCTATTGAAAATAAAATCATAAAAGTAGAAACTGGCAATTATACCCCGAAAGATTTTTTTGTTGAAGGCGATTGGAGTGCTGCTTCTTATTATTATAGTATCGCTATTTTATCAGACCAAACTCAAATACAATTAAATGGTTTGACCAACGATAAAATACAAGGCGATGCCGCAATTGCTGAGATTGCAAAGAATTTTGGTATCCATACCGCATATCAAAATCAATCGGTTGTACTAACTAAAGATATTAAGCCTCAACTACTTAATTTCTTTGAGTACGATTTTTTAAAATGTCCAGATTTGGCACAAACAGTTGTTGCTTTTTGTGCTGCTTTAGGTATTGATGCTAAATTTCATGGTTTACAAACATTAAGAATCAAAGAAACTGACCGAATTCAAGCATTAAATGATGAATTGTTCAATTTAGGTTTGGCAGAATTGGTTGAAATCGATAACAACACTTGGGAATTACAAAATTGTATGCCACAAGTATATAATGATTATGCGGTTCAAACTTATGAAGACCATAGAATGGCTATGGCATTTGCACCTTTAGCTTTAAAATTAGAAAAAATTAAAATAGATGAACCCGAAGTGGTTAGTAAATCTTATCCAGATTTCTGGCGAGATATCCAAAATATTGGGTTTGAATCGATTTAGATTTTGATTATAAAAATGACTGAATTCACGTAATAAATGTAACTTTTGATAAAATAGAATTATCATTTGAAAGACCGCATTATACAAATTCATTTCTTTAATGCTGTACTGTTTTGTATCTTTATTTCAAACTAATTCACGCTTAAATTATAAATCTTATGAACGAAATTATTTGTCCAAATTGCCATAAAGCTTTTAAAGTTGATGAAGCTGGATATGCTGATATTCTTAAACAAGTAAGAGATCATAAATTTGAAGAAGAATTACAAAATAGACTCAATATTGCAGAACGTGAAAAAATTAGTGCTGTAAAACTTGCTGAAGCCAATATTAAGAACGAATTTCAAAATCTAATTTCTAATAGAGATAAAGAAATTACTGAACTGAAAGCTAATAATGAACGAACATTAACGGAGCAATTAGCAAAAAAAGACAATCAAATAACAGAACTAAAAGCAAAAATTGAAAATTCAAAAACTGAAATGGAACTATCTGTTTCATTGGCTGTCCAAAAAGTTGAGAAAGAAAGAGATGAGCTAATTCATACCATAAAATTAAAGGATACCGAAAAAGAACTTTTAGAGCAATCATTAAATCAAAAATATTTACAAGATTTAAAAGCAAAAGAAGAAATTATAAGAATAAAAGATCAAGAAATTGAATTTCGTAAAGATATGAAACTCAAATTTTCAACAAAGATGTTGGGTGAAACACTCGAAAAACACTGCGAAATTGAATTTAATAAGTTGCGTGCAACCGCATTTCAGAAAGCTTATTTTGAAAAAGACAATGATTCTAGATCAGGCAGTAAAGGTGATTATATTTTTAAAGAATTTGACGACTTTGGAAATGAAATTATTTCTATCATGTTTGAAATGAAAAATGAAGGAGATGAAACGGCAACTAAAAAGAAAAATGAAGATTTTTTTAAAGAATTAGATAAAGATAGAGTTGAAAAAAAATGCGAATATGCTGTTTTAGTTTCCTTATTAGAAATTGACAATGAACTGTATAATGTAGGTATTGTTGATGTTTCTTATAAGTATAAAAAAATGTATGTAATAAGACCTCAATATTTTATTCCAATGATTACTTTATTGCGAAATGCTGCATTAAATTCACTTAGTCTTAGAAATGAATTAGCGGTTATTAAAAATCAAAATATAGACATCACTAATTTTGAAAACAGTCTATTTGAGTTTAAAGAAAAATTTGCTAAAAATTATGATTTAGCAAGTAGGCAATTTAAAGTAGCAATTGATGAAATTGATAAAACCATAGATCATTTACAAAAAGTAAAAGATAACTTATTGAATTCCGTGAATAATTTAAGATTAGCAAATAATAAAGCCGAAGATTTGACCATTAAAAAACTAACCAAAGGCAATCCTACTATGACTGCAAAATTTGAAGAATTAAACAAAGACAAGCCATTACAATGATGAGCAACTATCTACTATCTATTACCCACTATCCTAAATTTTTAGTAGGATTTGCATCTATTATAGAACAAGACACTTTACTTTTCAGGATTTTCTTATATACGTTATAATGTTAGCAACATACCCTTCTCTCTGTCCAATTAATTGCCAATTGTTATGAATTATTTTGTCCCACTGAATTGTCTGTCGTAAATATTTTTTACTTGCAAGTCACCGAAACCATAAATCCCTTGTCTTTCCGAAAAATTAGAAAATACTACTTGAAAGTCCTCTGACTTATTTTCTATTATTTCTTTTACTATCTTATCTGGACGACCAAGTGAATTGTCCGTTGGAAATCTGTCAATATGAGCTTGGCAAACTTCATCTAAATGCTGAAAGCAGTAAGATTCTTGTCGTGATAGCTCTTTTAATTTTTTGAAGTCAGAAATTTTGTATGCATTCCATAAGTAATCACCTAACTTAATATCCTTGCTGGTAAAAGGGATTTTGGAATTGTATGCTTGTTCAAGCATTTGAGTATTGGAAATTCCAAAACCTTTCCAAAGGTCAATATTGCTGTCAATGATTGGGAAAACTCTAAATATTTTTTTTACCTGCTTCTTACTAAGTAGCGAAAGAATAAACCACATATTTGTCTGACAGAACAAATCATTTTCAAACCAAAGACAAACTTCTGAAGTGTCAGGAAGATTAATGATTTTTTCAAGCTCAATTACGCACTTGTTGTAGTAATCGTCCATTGCGGTGTTATAGGTAAATGAAATGAATTTTGCACGAGTTGTCCAATACTGCGATAATGTGTCACCTGTCAAATCCCCATCTACTAAGCACTCAGCACAAATAATAAATTGTCCTTGAATATTTGTCTGTTTTAGTTGGTCAGCTAAACAGTCGCCATTTAAAATATGATATGTCATTTGTTTATTCATTAGACCTCTTGCGAAATTCATTTTAGACTTAGATTATAAATTCCTGCAATAATATTCATTCTTAAGTTAAATCTTCTTCTTCGATTTCGATATTTTTCTGCTAATATTTTAAATATTTTTAGTTCACGGATAATGTTTTCTATTAGCACTCTGTGGGATGATATTTTTCTATTTTGTATCTTATCTTCTTTAGTTAGCGGATTTTTCTTACTCCGTTTCTTGGGTAGTTCACTATTAGCGTGTTGCTTTTTAATACCTTGATAACCAGTATCTGTTTGTGCTTTTATAGTAGGATGT
The DNA here is from genome assembly GCA_020636545.1 of Chitinophagales bacterium. Lineage (GTDB taxonomy): Bacteria > Bacteroidota > Bacteroidia > Chitinophagales > JADIYW01 > JADJSS01. The sequence continues at coordinate 35,049 of JACJXS010000013.1, read as the reverse complement.
ATAAATACTCTACTATTTTTAAAAAGTTTAAAATCATGTTGTTTGCCTATACTATTATGCAAACAGATTATTTTTCGTGTATGTTTTTCTGCTACTATCTGTGTTTTTATAGTATGTCTTTTCTTTTTACCTGAGTAATATTTACGTTGTTTTTTTTAGGTCGTTCAATTGGGGTCTCTGCTACATCTATTAGGATAACTTCAAAGAGATGTTCTGACTCTGTTAAGACACGTTTGCCAGGTAGATGTAGGGAAGGGTGACTAATTAATGCTTGTTCTATAAATTTTATAGTTCTACAAACATTGCTTTCACTTAATCCGTATGCAACTCCTATATGAAACATAGTACGATATTCTCGAAGATACATCAAGGTCATTAGTAGCTTGTCCTCTGTTATTAAATGCGATTTTCTACCTGTTCTTCCTCGCTTTCGTGTCTTTGCTTCATAGTCATTCACAGCTTCCACTAAATGCAAGAATATAATAGGTGTTACTCCTGTTAGCCTTTTAAAATCTGTCGGCTTTAGATTTTTAATTTCTTTCCAAATCATCAACAAGTTTAGGTTATTAAACTAGATTGGAAATAGTTTTTTATTAGCTTAGTGTGAATTTCGCAAGAGGTCTATTTATGCTGTAATATTTCCCATGCTCTCAAAAGGTGTTATCACCTTTTGCCTAAGTTCCTTACCTTCCTTTTTATAGCTATTTATAGGCAGGTAAAAACACCTGCCTGAGGCACAGTAATAAATTGAATTACTTAAAAGCTTTCAAAATTGCACCTAATAGTCCTCTTGATACTTCTCGGGTTGCTGTATTGGCAACACCTTTCATCATTTTATTGGAGATACCTTTAGTCGCTGATTTTGCTAGTTCTCTAGTTGCAGTATTGAAAATTTGTTGAGAAACTTTACCCAATATTTTACTTGTAATAGATTGCTCTGCTTCTGATTTTTTTTCATTTTTTTCAGCAACTTCCTGTGAATTTGCTTCAATTCTATTACTTAATATTTCATAAGCACTTTCTTTATCTAAATTTTCCTTATATTTTAGATACAATTCAGATTTCTGAATATTTACTCGCATCTCTTCTTCAGTCAAAATATCCATTCTAGATTGAGGCGGAGCCATCAATGTATGAACCAGAGGCGTTGGAATACCTTTTTCATTCAAAGCTGAAATAAAAGCTTCTCCAATACCTAATTGTGTAATATCTTCATCAACAGTATAATAATTGGTTATTGGATAATTTTGTGCAACTAATTTTATGGCTTGTCTATCTTTTGCAGTAAAAGCACGAAGTGCATGTTGTACTTTCAAACCCAATTGCGATAAAACTCCAGCTGGAATATCATTTGGATTTTGTGTACAGAAAAATATTCCCACACCCTTTGAACGTATAAGTTTAATTATCGTTTCAATTTGGTCTAATAATGTTTTTGAAGCACTATCAAATACCAAATGAGCTTCATCTATAAAAATCACTAATTCAGGTTGATCAGCATCTCCTCTTTCTGGGAAAGAACTATAAACCTCAGCCAATAAACTCAACATAAAAGTTGAAAATAATTTCGGCTTATCTTGAATATCTGTAAGACGAATTATATTTACAAAACCCTTTCCATTCTCATCTTTTCTTAGTAAATCATTGACTTGAAATGAAGGCTCTCCAAAAAATAATTCAGCACCTTGTTGTTCTAATTCTACAATTTTACGAGTAATCGTACCTAATGTTGCGGGCGAAATACTGCCATATTCTTGTTCTACTTCTGATTTCCCATCTCCTGCCATAAACTGCAAAGTCTTTTTCAAATCTTTTAAATCTACTAATGGTAAATTATTTTCATCGGCAAATTTAAAAACAATAGACATTACACTTTGTTGAGTATCATTAAGTTCTAAAATTTTTGAAATCAATATTGGACCAAACTCCAAAGTTGTAGAACGTAAACGCACACCATCTTGATTGGAAATAGTCATCAATTCCACAGGGAAACCTGTTGCTTTCCATGAATTGCCAATCAAATTAACTCTATCTTTTACAATTTGATTTTCGACACCTGCTTCAGCAATTCCAGAAAAATCACCTTTAATATCCATCATCAAAACCGAAATTCCTTTATCAGATAATTGTTCTGAAATTAGTTGTATTGATTTTGTTTTTCCAGTACCAGTTGCTCCAGCAATTAAACCGTGTCGATTTAAAGTTTTAAGTGGAATTTTTACTTGTAGTCCAGGAATTGCTGTTTTATCAATCATTCCACCACCAACAATAAAACTATCTCCTTTAAAAGTATATCCTTGTGTTACTTCTTCTTTGAATTGCTCAATATTAGACATCTATTTTATATCGTTTATTATTTTAAATTCTAATCTTCATCATCGTCGTCGTCGTCATCATCATCGTCATCTTCATCATCATCATCATCATCATCATCGTCATAATCAAATCCATATTCTAAATCATCAGCACTGCCAACCTTTCCTTTAGATTTTGTTTTTTTGGGCTTATCATCATCATCATCAGCTTTATCAAACTCTTCCATATCCTTAGTAGCTCCTGCTGAAACCTCTTTATCTAACACATCAACAACAATATCATCATCTTCATCTATATCAACATTATCCACCATTTTTTGTAATTGTGTACTTACTTTTACTAAATATGATGTATCGCCTAATTCAATTGGAACCGCAGATACCATTTCATTTTTAGCATTTGTAAATTTAATAATTCCACGATTGTATCCATGAGGATATTTTTCAGATAAAGCCATTAATACTTCTTCTGGTACATTTTTATAATCCACAATTACTTTTCTTTTAGCTCCAGGTGTAGCGATTGTTGGTTTGGGTGCAACTGGAGGTTCGCTTTTTTCTACTTTAGCTGGCTTATTTCCAGCTTTAGGTTTTGATGTTTCTTTTGTCATATCTTGTTTACTAATCTTTTTTAAGTTACTTACTTTGTCATCGAGTATTGCTCTTTCAATTTTATTATTTTCTAGTTTTACAGTTTGTTTTGAGGCTTTAATAGTTTCATTTTTAGCAATGGGCTTGTCCACTTTTTTATTGGCTTCTTTTTTTACAGTTATCTTTGTAACTGTATTTTTAGGTACAGCACTTGTCTTTTTTGCTGGTGCTTTTGCAACTGATTTAGCTTTTGGTTTTTCAACTGCCTTTTTAACGATTGGCTTATCTACCTTTTTATTGGCTTCTTTTTTTACAGTTGTCTTCGTAACTGTATTTTTAGAAACTGCACTTGCCTTTTTTGCAGGTGCTTTTTCAACTATTTTAGTTTTTGGTTTTTCAACTGCCTTTTTAACGATTGGCTTATCTACCTTTTTATTGGCTTCTTTTTTTACAGTTGTTTTTGTAACTGTATTTTTGGAAACAGCGCTTGCCTTTTTTGCAGGTGCTTTTTCAACTATTTTAGTTTTTGGTTTTTCTACCGTTTTTTTAACGATTGGCTTATCTACCTTTTTATTAGCTTCTTTTTTTACAGTTGTCTTAGTAACTGTATTTTTAGAAACTGCACTTGCCTTTTTTGCAGGAGCTTTTGCAACTAGTTTAGTTTTTGGTTTTTCAACTGCTTTTTTCACGATTGGCTTATCTACCTTTTTATTAGCTTCTTTTTTTACAGTTGTCTTGATAACTGTATTTTTAGAAGTTGCACTAGCCTTTTTTGCTGGTGTCTTTGCTTTTAATTTTTCTGTTACCACAGTAGCTTTATTTGCAACAGATGGTTTATTAACCTTAGTAGCCATATCTTTATCTTTTTTATTTGATGAAAATATTGATTTAATAAATTTTGAAATCATGGCTTAAATGTATAATGAAAAATTAAATGGTGCAAACTTATATCATCTTTTTTAACAAAAAAAATATTAAATATATTTTTAGCAAAATAAATAAGTTTATTTGAAAGTCAATAAAGCGTCTATTTTAATTAAATGATAATTTTATCATCTTTATCTAAAGCAGTATTTTGGACATTATCAGGATACATAGTTCTATAAACATCTTTCTTTGTTGGTCGTCTAGTAATCATTAAAAAAACTAATGCTAAAGACATTGCAAAATTAATTTCTGAGCCAAATAAATATAAAAGAATTGCATTAAAAATTGCTCCGCCTTCTAAAATACCAATTTGAATTACAAACGCACTCCTATAGGCATCTAATTTTTCTTTCATTCGCTCCTTAACTCTGTTTTTTGTCGTTATGTTTACAAAAACTATTCTCGAAACAATTACACACACAACTGCAATACCAAAGCCAAAGTACACAGCTTGCTGATTAACTAAATGTTCTTGCTTTGGCAATACATATTGAAAGACAATTAATATAACCAACACACCAAAAGTCAAAGCCCCATGTAATAACTGTAATTGTTTAAAATAATCTTTTATTTTTATCAACATTTTTTATATTTTATAAGGTACAAACATACAATATTTAGAAAATAAAATGCATCTTTATATTTCAAAAGATGAAAAAGATACTTTACATATTAATTTTTACTTTAGTTATTGTTTCTTGCAAGAAGGAAACAGAAACTATTGAACTATCTAATGATTACAATTACTTTCCAACTAAGATTGGTAGTTATATAATTTATAAAGGAGATTCAATTTTATATAATTATTTCTTTTCTGAAGTAAAAAGAACAAAAAGCTTTTACTTAAAAGAAGTGGTTAGCGATACATCAAGAGATAATTTAAACCGATTAGCTTATGAAGTAGATATTTTTGAAAGTCAGGATTTGAATAGTACTTGGACACATAAAGTCAAATGGTATAAAGTTATTGATAATAAAACAGCAGAAAGCGTGGAAGATAATTTACGGTATCTTAAATTAGTTTTCCCTTCAAAAGTAGGGCTAACTTGGAATGCAAATAAATTTATTTCTGATAGGATTCCATATATCTACGCTATTGACTCTACTTTAGATATTTTCAATTCTAGAGCAATAATAATACAAAAAGATGTTACTTATACCAATAGCTTCACTTCCTTTGACTCCACACTTACCGTTGTCAATCTAATTGATTCCAGTGGTGTTGATTATTACAAGTTCACTGAGAAATATGCTAGAAATATTGGTTTAGTATATAAAGAACAATGGAATGTTGTTGCCAAAGACCCAGGCAGAAACCCAAATTTACCTTGGATAGATAGAGCAAGATTAGGCTTTTATTTAAAATTGGAAGCAATTGAATATGGTCAAGAATAAATTAATTTTATTTTTAATCTTATTTCAACTTTACGCCTTTTCACAAAATGCCAATTTAATTATAGTAGAATTTAAAGATAAAGGTGTAGATAATAATTCATCTATCGATGCACCAATTAATGATACTTATATTGATACTATCAGCAAATTAAATCTCCATTTTATCAATGCTTCTAAATGGTTGAATACTGCCATTTTCAAATATGAAGATATTGATGTAATTGATAAAATAAAAACATTTTCATTTGTTCAGAAATTAAGTTTTGGGTGTATAAATGAAATGCCTAATGGACGTTTAAATCAAGAGAAAGATAAGTTCAACGCAGAAAGCATAAGCGAACAAACAGAAGAATTTGATAAAAATTATTATTTAGATCAAATCATACAGTTAAAAGGTGATTTCTTACAAGAAAAAAACTTAAAAGGACAAAGTATTAAAATTGCTGTAATCGATAATGGGTTTCCAAAGTCCAATGAAATTGAAGGCTTACAACATATTTATTATGAGAATAGATTAATGGCTACTTATGATTATTATGGCAACAATTCTAATGTTTATTTTAGTTCATCAAGCAGCCATGGAACAAAATGCTTCAGTATAATTGGCGGACAATTGGATAATTTTTCTGGCTCAGCTCCAAAAGCTGCATTTTATTTATACAGAACTGAAGTAGATGCAATTGAAGGTCAAACAGAGGAAATATTAATGAGTAAAGCACTAGAAGATGCAGTTGATGCTGGTGTTCAAGTGGTAAATATTTCGCTTGGCTATGGTGATGGATTTAATGATGGAACCAGTAATCATACTTATGAAGAGTTAAATGGCAAAGGTACGCTAGCTGCTAAAGCCGTAAACATTGCATCCTCAAAGGGTTTGTTAGTATGTATATCTGCCGGAAATGAGGGAAATAGCAGTTGGAAATACTTAACCACACCTGCAGATGCGGATAGTGCATTTACGATTGGAGCTATAAATAGTTATAATGAAATTGCAAAATTTTCTAGTATAAATTTCCCTAACAATAATAATATAAAACCAAATGTTGTTGCATTGGGTGTTGGAGTTTCAATATTAAATGAAACGAATGGAATTTCTACAGGCAGTGGAACTTCATTCGCTTCTCCAATCATTGCAGGGTTAGCAGCTTGTCTTTGGCAAGCATTTCCAAATAAAACAAATTGGGAAATCAAAACTGCAATTGAACAAAGTGCTGATAAATTTTATAACCCAGACAAATCTTATGGTTATGGCTTACCAAATTTTGAAAAAGCCTATCATTTATTAAGTTTGCCAGCTTTCAATGAAGGAGAAATACTAAAAGTATTCCCTAATCCTTCTTCAGAAATAATAAATATCTATCTCAATAATGAAAACATTCAATCGATTTATCTGAGTAATTATTTAGGACAAATTATTTATCAACAACAGTTTAATTCAATAAGTACAACTCAAAACTATTCTTTTTCAATCAAAGACCTACCCAATGCATTTTATATATTACAAATTAAAACCAATCATTCAAAACATTCTAAAATAATTTTAAAACAATAAGATTATGCATTCTATCTGATAAAAAATGTATATTTTTACGACTTTAATGAAAGCTAATAATCTACTTTTCTTCTTTTTTCTAATAATTTGTTTTTCTTCTTTTGCTCAAGAAAACTATACATTGAGTGGTTTTGTTAAAGATGCTAAAAATGGAGAGGTTATTATTGGTGCAAACATCTATTTAAGTAGTGATGCTTCTGAAGGTACAGTTTCTAACATTTATGGGTTTTATTCAATTTCAGTTCCAGCTGGACAACAGAAAATTGTTGTTTCCTATATAGGATATCAACCACAAGAAATCGAATTAGATATCAAAAGCAACCTAAAACACAATTTTGATTTAAAGGAAGAGAATAATATATTAGAAGAAGTTGTAATTACTTCTGAAAGGAAAGATGAAAATGTAAAAAATACGAAATTAGGGACTATCGAACTTTCATCGGATAGAATTAAATCTATTCCAGCTTTTATGGGTGAAGTTGATATTATTAAAGCGCTTCAATTAATGCCTGGAGTTCAAGCTGCTGGAGAAGGAAATTCAGGTATTTATGTTCGTGGTGGTGGACCTGACCAAAACTTAGTTTTATTAGATGATGCAATTGTTTACAATCCTGGACATTTATTTGGTTTCTTTTCTGTTTTTAATAATGATGCTGTTAAGAATGTTACTTTAGTAAAAGGTGCTATGCCTGCAAATTATGGCGGTCGGCTTTCTTCGGTAATTGATGTTCAAATGAAAGAAGGTAACAATAAAAAGTTCCAAATGGAAGGTGGTCTAGGTTTAATTAGCTCGAGATTAACATTACAAGCACCTATACAAAAAAACAAAAGTTCTTTTTTAATTTCGGGAAGAAGAACTTATGCTTTTGATATTGCTCAACCTGCATTGAAGAAAACAGATTTTGCTGGTACTAATTATTTTTTCTATGACATAAACCTAAAAGCAAATTATATTATTTCTGATAAAAGTCGATTGTATATTAGTGGTTATTTTGGTAGAGATGTTTTTGTTTATAATTCTAAAGAAAATCAAACAAACGTAAAAATTCCATGGGGAAATATCACTTCTACCATTCGATACAATCATATCATTAGCCCAAAATTATTTATGAATGTGTCATTTATTTTCAATGATTATAAATTTTCATTCACTGGAAAACAAACGGACTTTTCTTTTAAGGCAAATTCAGGTGTCCGAGATTACAATGTAAAAATAGATTTTGACTATTATTTAAGCAATAAACATCTACTAAAATTTGGATACGATTATACACACCATAGAATGACACCTACCCTAGCCTCTGCAACTTCAGATACTACAGAATTTAAGACAGACAAAATTTCAAAGAAATATTCTCATGAAATGGCGTGGTATGTACAACATGAATGGGAAATTAGTAAAAAAGTAAAATTAGATATGGGTTTCCGTTTAAGTTTCTTTCAACATATAGGTCCTTACAAAGAAATTAACGGCATGGATACAATTCAATACAAAAGAGGCAAAGCCATACAGCCTTATGTTGGATACGAACCTAGATTGGCAATGCGTTATGCAATTAACGAGAGTAGTTCTATAAAAACTGGACTAAGTTTAAATTATCAATACATTCATTTGGTTTCTAATTCCAATAGTACCTTACCCACTGATGTTTGGGTGCAAAGTACAGCCAGAGTAAAACCACAACAAGCATTACAATTTAATCTTGGATATTTCAAAAATTTTAAAGAAAACATGTATGAAATGTCTGTTGAATTTTATTACAAGCAACTTTGGAATCAAATAGAATATACAGAATCTTATGTTTCTGAATTAGATGTTGATCCTGAATTGAGTTATGTTTTTGGAAAAGGCAAAGCCTATGGTGCCGAGTTTTTTATACGAAAGAATAAAGGTAAATTAAATGGTTGGATTGGCTATACAATTTCAAGAAGTGATAGAAAATTTAGTAATCTAAATAATGGAAATGTTTTCCCAACAAAATACGACCGCCCTCATGATTTATCAGTAAACTTAGCTTATAATTTGAATAATGAATGGCAATTTGGAACCACTTTTGTTTATGCATCAGGCAATACAATGACTCCAGTTATTGGAGCATTTGTTACGGAAGGTGCACTTGGTTTCATCTATGGCAAAAGAAATTCTTATCGTATTCCAGCATATCACAGAATGGATTTATCTCTAACCTATACGCCTATTCCAAAACGAAAACCAAACCGAAGATGGCAATCTAGCTACAACTTCTCAATTTATAATGTTTATAGTCGTAAGAATGTGTATTTCATTTACAATAAAATTAAAGGCTCAATTGCAAGTGGCGATATTAGAGTACAACCTATACAAGTATCTTTATTTCCAATAATACCTTCATTTACATGGAATTTTAAATTTTAATGAGATGCATACTTTAAAAAAAATACTTCTTTTTTGTTTTGTTATAATCTCTATTTCTTGTGAGAAGGAATTCAATATGAAGTTAAAAGAAACGTCAAACATAATTGCTGTTGAAGGTAAAATTGAGAATGATTTTCCACCATATATTTTATTGACTAACAGTTTTTCTATCTATAAAGATTTTAATATCAATAGTCTGACCAATTTATTTATTCAAGGTGCAAATATTTCTATTTTTCATAATAATGACACTATTCATTTAAAAGAATATAATAGTACCAATATCCATGAAATGCCTGACTCATTTCAAGTTGAATTAGCGGAAAGATTAGGTTTTGATATTGCACAATTTGGTGGAAGTTTTCCTCCTTTTGTTTCAATTTACACGATTGATTTTTCTAAAATGCCTTTATTTGTTGGAGAATTGGGACAAACTTATGGATTAGAAATTAAAGTTCAAGATAAAATATTAACTGCAAGTACAAGTATTCCAAATAGAACTGTACATTTTGATAGTTTATGGTTAGAAACACACCCTAATCCTGCTAAATTTCCAGATTATTATCAATTAACTGGAATATTGTCCGACAATGGAAGTACAACTGATTATTATCGTTATGCAACAAAAGTTGATGAAGAACCTTGGTTAGTTAGTAATTCATCGGTATTTGACGATGTATTTTTTAATGGTAAAAAATTTAAGATTTTTATTCCAAAAGGTAATCGATTTGGAGATACGCCAGACCCATTAGATGAAACTGTTGGATACTGGAATAATCAAGATAGCGTTTTAACTTTCAAACTTAGTTTAATAGATAGACCACATTATGATTTTTGGAGAACTTTAGAAAGCAACAGAAGTAGTCAAGGAAGTCCATTTGGCTCTTTTGTAGTAGTAAAATCGAATATTCAAGGTGGTGGAGTAGGAATTTGGGGTGGATATGCTAGTTATACGCATCATTTTTACAGATTTTAACCCTAGATAATTAATTATTATCATTTACAAATTACATTGCTAATTATAAAGTTTAAAGTATTTTAGCAAAAAAATAGATATGCCGAAAAAAGTAAAAATTATATTAGACGGTAGAGAACATAACATCAATGTAAACGATGATGAAACTGTCTTAGATGCGGCAATTGATGCAGATTTAGACCCTCCACATGCTTGTAGAGTTGCTGCTTGTTGTAGTTGCAAAGCCAAAGTTATGCAAGGTAAAGTAGAAATGGACGATGATGAACCTTTAACAGAAGAAGAAAAAGAAGAAGGCTTTGTATTAACTTGTCAATCTCATCCAATTACTGATGATGTAGTAATTAGTTATGATGAAGTTTAATAAGAAAATACTAATTTTGACTTACGAATACAATTAAAAAAAATGGAAATAAACGAAGATTTCAACGTACTCAAAAAATATCAACTTTAAATCAAAAGCTACCAATTAGGAAGTTTAGAATAATTAAATAATTGCAATAAAGTAAAAAATCCATACGAACAATTTCAAGATTGGTTGAAAGATGCTATCGATGCTCAACTTTATGAACCCAATGCAATGCAAATTGCTACAGTTGGAAAAAACCAACAGCCTTCTGTACGAACGGTTTTGCTAAAAGAGGTTATTGATAATGGGATTTTTTTTTTATACCAATTACAATAGCAAAAAAGGACAACAATTGTCTGAAAACAATCACGCTTCACTTCTATTTTGGTGGCGTGAACAAGAAAGACAAGTAAGAATTGAAGGTATTGTAGAAAAATTTGATCGAAATGAATCTGAAAAATATTTCTATTCAAGACCACACGAAAGTCAAATAGGCGCATTAACTTCACCACAAAGTAAAGGTCATTCCTAATCGTGCATTTTTAGACAATCGTTATGATGAATTAGCCTATGAATTTGAAAACAAAACCGTTCCTTTTCCTGATAATTGGGGTGGTTATATATTAATACCAAATTTATTTGAATTTTGGCAAGGTAGAGAAAGTCGCCTTCATGACCGCATCGAATATATTCTTGAAGAAAATAGCTGGACAAAACAGCGATTAGCTCCTTAAAACAATTATAAGTTAGCATAAAAACTCAAAAGTATTTATTATTTTTTTTATTTAATTCTAATTGAAAAAATGTAATTTTTTAACTTTATTGTCGCAAATTATAAACAGAATACTACAAAATGCTAAAAGAAAAAAATATACTTATTACCGGCGCTAATTCTGGAATTGGTAGAGTTACAGCAACTGAATTAGCAAAATTAGGAGCAAACATTATAATGGTTTGCAGAAACAAAGATAAAGCACAAGCTGTTCAAGAAGATATTAATGCATTAACTGGTTTAAATAATGTAGATTTATTTATCGCAGATTTTAGTTCACCAATATCTATACATGCTTTTGCAGAAAAATTCTATAAAAAGTACAATACCTTAGATGTATTAATCAATAATGCAGGTGGTATTTTTAGTGAACGTGTTGTAAATGAAAAGAATATAGAATTAACTATGGCAACCAATCATTTAGGATATTTTCTAACGACACATTATATGCTTCCTGCCTTAAAACAAGCTCCAAATGCTCGAATTGTGAATGTTGCTTCAATGGCACACCGATTAGTTAGTTTTAATTATAATAATCTAAATGGAGAAAGTAATTATAATTTTTTCAAACAATACAGTATATCCAAATTGTGTAATGTGCTTTTTAATAAGCAATTGGCTAATATACTAAGAAATACTTCAAAAATTACTTCAAATTGTTTACATCCAGGCAATATCGCTTCCAATTTTGGAAAGAGTAGTATTCCTGCATTCAACTTTTTGACGCAGCAATTTAGTTTTATGCTAACCTCTCCTGAGAAAGGAGCAATAACTAGTATTTATCTAGCAAGCTCACCATTTATACAAGATAAAACTGGTTTATATTGGTATAAAAAAAATCCAGTTCTACCTTCTTTAGATGCTATAAACTCTGAATATGCCAAACAATTGTGGGAATGGAGTTTAGAAAAAACTTCAATAAAAGAATTTGGTAAATTTTAAAGGACTAGGGAAAATAAAGGTTACTAGCAAAAACTAATAACCTTTGGGTTTTTATGTATAAAAGACATTAGCCGACTAATCTTAAATGATTAATCATTAGTGTCTATGACGATTATTTTTGCTGTTGTTGGAACGTTACTTGGTTTATCAGTTCCATTTACTGGGGTTTTGTTAGCATTTCCAACGATACCCATTATAACCATAATTAAATAAACTAAATATTCCATAATGTTTTTTTTGTAAATTTACTTTAATTAGCTCTATAAAAATACTACATAAAACAATAAAAAATAACATGCTTATTTTAATAAAAAAAACAAACTAATTGATAAAGTATCAATAAATTTAAGTAGATTTACAATATAAAAGTTGATAAAGTTAGCCGTTTTGTTACATGAATAATTTAAAAGACCTCATTTTTATTATTAACAAAAGAAAATTATCGCAAATTGATATTTTTGACAAAACCCTTATCAGTTGCAAAGATAGTTTGTTTTCTAAATTTTATCAAGGCTTAGCTGATGGAAAATTTAATTCTGATGATGAAGCTGCTCACTTTTTATATGGAACAGATAAGGCCGACCAAAGATTTAGACAATTAAAGCATCGATTTAAAAAACGACTACTAAATACTTTATACTTTTTAGACATCAACTCAAACTCAACTACTTCAGTATTTGACAAAGCATACTATGAGTGTATTAATCGATTGCATATCTGTAATATTGTGCAAAGATATGGAGGTTTGCGAGCAACAACCACTTATTTAATTAATGAAACTTATCCAACCGCAGTAAAACACCAATTTATTGATGTCCTTACTGAATTTTCATACAAATTACTCATTCAACATGCATTAATTGGCAATGAAAAACAATTTCAAACTGAATTAAAAAAATACAATATTTTTACAAAACAACTTCAAATTACTAGAGAAAGTATTATTATTTATTATGAAACTGCAATAATTTTTAATAAATCTAAATTTGGAAATAGAAAAGAAGATATTAATCTAATTCAAAAGAAAATAGAAAGGCTGTTTAATTTGTATCAAGATTTTCCATCTATGATTACTTTTTTTAATTATACTTGGGTAAAACTTCAATTCTTTGATTATACGGCTAACAATAAACTCTTATTAGATACTTCAAACGATTTTTTAGAAAATTTTTATAAATACAAAGCCTCTGGAAATATTTCAACTTATTTAGTAGGAGTAAATATCTATAAAACTAAAGCCTTATTAAGTAGTCGAAAATTTGAACTTACCTCTCAAAGTGCCAATATAATTAAACAAAAAACAATCGGTACTAATTATTTTATTATTAGTGAATTTGAGTTTAAAGCTGCAATCAACAGTACAAATATAAATTTGGCTCAAAAATTAATTTCAGAAACAATCAAACATCCTCAATTCAAATCATTAGCTGCCTATTTAAAAGAAAGATGGTTAATCTATGAAACTTATGTAATATTATACAATAATGTTGTAAACAAAGAACCTTGTAAAATTAAAATAAACAAACTAATTAACCAAACCCCTGAGATTACTAAAGACAAGCAAGGATTTAATTTGGCTATAAAAATCCTAGAGCTTTTAATATTATTATACCAGAGAAAATATATAGAATATTCTAATAAAATTGAAACATTTAATACATATTCATATAGATATCTAAGTAAAAATGAGTACAAAAGAATAAAGCTATTTACTAAGCTTTTAAATAAATTAGAGAAAACTAACTTTAACCATAAACAACTAACGAATCTCAATGAATATAATCTTTTAAAAGATGCATATCTTCAACAAACATTACATGAAAGTGAGATTGTTTTCTACGATTATTTATGGGTTTTGATTTTGGAAAATTTGAAACAAAATAAATAGCTATAAAAAAAACGGATATGTAAAAAAACATATCCGCCGACATAAAGTCTAAAAACATAAAAACCCATTACAAATATAAATCATAATTTGATAATTATCAAATCTTTTTTTATTAATTTTACATTTTTTAATATTTATTTGACTGTAGTAAGATGAAAAGGGTAATAATTGGTCTTTCAGGTGGAGTTGACTCAAGTGTAGCTGCTTATTTATTACAACAAAAAGGTTATGAGGTTATCGCTCTGTTTATGAAAAATTGGCATGATACTAGCGTAACCATTAGCGATGAATGCCCTTGGATAGAAGATAGTAACGATGCATTATTGGTGGCAAAGAAACTTAATATTCCATTCAATACCATTGATTTAAGCACAGAATATAAAGCAAGAATTGTAGATTATATGTTTGCAGAATATCAAGCTGGAAGAACTCCAAATCCTGATATTTTATGTAATCGAGAAATTAAGTTTGATATTTTCCTAAAACATGCTTTAGCATTAGGTGCAGATTTTGTTGCGACTGGTCATTACTGTCGTAAAGCCAGCGAAATTATTGATGGGAAAGAAATTTATAAACTTTTAGCAGGTAAAGACCAAAATAAAGACCAGAGCTATTTTTTATGCCAGCTCAATCAAGAACAATTGAGTAAAGCTCTTTTTCCTATTGGCGAATTAACTAAACCTGAGGTTAGAAAAATTGCAAAAGAACTTGATTTAATTACTGCAGAAAAAAAGGATTCTCAAGGTTTGTGTTTTATAGGAAAAGTAAAATTACCAGATTTCCTACAACAACAATTAGATCCCAAAAAAGGACAAGTACTTTTAGTCGAAGATTCAAAATTAGAACCTGTTCCACCATTTAATTATACGAATTGTACAAATGAGGAATTAGCTTCATTATCAAAAAAAATAGATTTCTCTAAAATTGAAACTAAAAATATTGGAGAACACAATGGAGCACATTATTACACCATTGGGCAAAGAAAAGGCATTGGTATTGGTGGTTTCAAGCAAGCATTATTTGTTGTTGGAACTGATACAATTAAAAATATCGTTTATCTAGCAGAAGGCGAAAATAGTAATGCATTAAACAGACCCGCTTTATTCATAAAAAACGAAGATATACATTGGATACGAGCGGACAAAAAACTTTCAATAGATGGTACTTTGCAAATTAAAGCAAGAATTAGATACCGACAAGCATTGGAAGATGCATGTTTATACCAAAAGGAAGAAGGATTATATGTGGTATTTAAAAATTTACAAAAAGGCATTACTCCAGGACAATTTTGTGCTTGGTATTCGACTGATGAATTATTGGGTTCTGGTGTAATTGATTAAATTCAGAACTATATTCATTATATTAATACTACAATCCATTTCTGTTTAGTACTTTTGTGTCTTTTTAAATTATATTTTTTTGCAATTAAAAGGCACTTATAAAGAAATTTGGCAAATCTCCTACCCTATTTTTTTAGGAAATTTAGCCCATAGCATCAATCAAATTGTTGATGTAGCTTATTTAGGAAATTATTCAAAAATAGCGTTAGATGCTGTTACGTTATCAGGTGTTTTTTTTATGAATCTCACTTTTATCGTTAGTGGATTTGCTCGTGGTTGTCAAATTATGATTGCTCGATATTCTGGACAAAAAGAAGATGCTAAAATTGGAAAAGCTTTTGATAATTTATTGCTATTAGCTTTATTATTAAGTATTGGAATAATGGCGTTTTTATTTTTTGGTGCAGATTTTTTGATCGCTCAATTTATAAGTTCTAAAGCTATTCAACTAGATATAAAAATCTATTTGAGTGCATTAACGTTTTCAGTGCCATTTGTAGTTTTAAGCTTTTGTTTCAATAGTTTTTTTGCGGGTATTGGCGAAACAAAAATCATTACTTATGCCACGATTTGTATGGCTCTTACGAATATGATTTTAGCTTATGGTTTAATTTTTGGACATTATGGCTTTGAAAGAATGGGGATTTTAGGTGCAGGGATATCATTTGTAGTCGCAGAAATCGTGATGTGCTTAGTTTATTTAAGCTACTTTCTATATCATAAATACCATATCAAATTTACTACATTTCAATTTAATAGGCTAAATATCTATACAATTACTGCAATTACAAGACTATCCTCTCCAATAGTTTTGCAAGGAATTATTGGTATGACTTCTTGGCAATATTTTTTTATTTCTATTGAGAAGCTGGGTGAAAATGAATTAGCAGTTTCGGGAATTTTAAAAAGTATTTTTATCTTTTTAGGCATTCCTGTTTGGAGTGTAGCATCTACAAGTAATACTGTCATTAGTAATTTAATTGGTCAAAATAAAATTGAACACGTCATACCTGCACTAAAAAGGCTGGTTATTTTTACGATGTCCATTTCTTTTCTCCTCAACTTAATAATACTTATTTTTCCATATAAAATAATCAGTTTATTTACAGACGACCAAAGTCTCCTATCTGGAATTTTACCTCCATTCTATACGATGATGATTGGATTGATGTTTTTTTCGTCTGCTATGATTATGAATCAAGGAATAATTGGTACTGGAAACACAAAAACGCCTGCTCTTGTTGAATTATTTTGTGCTATTTTTTATGTCGCTTATTGCTATTATTTTATCATCTTAAAGAAAAGTAGTTTGCAAATTGCTTGGGGCTGTGAGGTTGTATATTGGCTGAGTTTATTGACCTATACCTCTATTTATTGGGGAAGTGGAATATGGCGTAAACATATTAAATCTGTTGAAGAACCAATTATCTAAATAATATTTTCACCCTATTTTTTCTTCAAAACTTCGACAAAAATTCTCTATAACTTTTGGGAAATATTGATGCTCTAATTGCAAAACTTTTTTTGCAATTATTTCAGGTGCATCATCTGCATTTAATAATACTTTAGCTTGAAATAAAATAGCACCTTTATCAAATTCTTCATTACATAAATGAATAGTTATACCACTTTCTGTTTCCTTATTGTTATATACAGCTTGATGTACATAAGCACCATGCATTCCTTTGCCTCCATATTTTGGCAACAATGCAGGGTGAATATTAATTACTTTATCAGGAAATGTAGCTAATAAATTTTGTGGAACTAACCACAAAAAGCCAGCAAGAATGACGACATCAATACCTTCGTCTAATAAAAAGTCAGCAATCAATCCAGAATTAAACTCTTCTCTATTAAAAATTCTAAATGGAATACCATAAGTTTCTCCAATTCTTTTTGCACCTGAATTTTCTTTATTACTTAATAAGTATTTTACTTGTACTTGTGAATTATCCTTGAAATATGCACATATTTTTTCGGCATTACTGCCTCCACCACTTAATAAAATTGCTAGTTTGACCATTCTATAAAAAACATTCTTAATAATTTCAAAATAAAGGAAAATAACCCTATTTTTGTACGTTTTAATATTAAATTATGAAGAAAGCGATAATTACAGGTATTACTGGTCAAGATGGTGCTTATTTAGCAGAGCTTTTATTGAAAAAAGGCTATGAAGTACATGGAATAAAAAGAAGAACCTCTTTATTTAACACAGATAGGATTGATCATTTATACCAAGACCCTCATATAGAAAATGTAAATTTTAAATTACATTTTGGCGATTTATCGGACTCTACCAATTTAATTCGAATTATACAAGATGTACAACCAGATGAAATTTATAATTTAGGTGCAATGTCGCATGTAAAAGTATCATTTGATACACCTGAATATACTGCAAATGTAGATGGCATTGGCTCTTTACGTTTATTAGAAGCCATAAGATTATTAGGCTTAGTCAATAAAACAAAATTATACCAAGCTTCGACTTCTGAATTGTATGGAAAAGTTCAAGAAATCCCACAGTCAGAAAAAACACCTTTCTATCCTCGTTCTCCTTATGCTGTTGCAAAAATGTATGCTTATTGGATTACTGTAAATTACAGAGAAGCTTATGGTATTTATGCTTGTAATGGAATCCTATTTAATCACGAATCACCACTACGTGGCGAAACTTTTGTTACTAGAAAAATAACAAGAGCTGTTTCCAAAATTGCATTAGGTTTGCAAGACAAATTGTATTTAGGAAACTTAAATGCCAAAAGAGACTGGGGACACGCAAAAGATTACGTTGAAGCGATGTATTTAATTTTACAACAAGCAGAACCAGATGATTATGTTATTGCAACTGGCAAAACTACCGAAGTTAGAGAGTTTGTAAGAATGTCATTTAAAGAAGTTGGTATTGAACTTGAATTTAAAGGCACAGGTGTTGAAGAAAAAGCATATATCGTGTCATGTTCAAATCCAGAATATCAAGTAGAAATAGGCAAAGAAGTAGTTGCTGTTGATCCAGCATATTTCAGACCAACTGAAGTTGATTTACTTATTGGAGACCCTACAAAATCTAAAACTAAATTAGGTTGGAATCCAAAATACGATTTAGCGGAATTGGTAAAAGATATGATGACAGCTGATTTGCAATTATTTAAACGTGATAAATATTTAATTGAAGGTGGTCATAAAATCTTCAATTACCACGAATAGTTATTAAGTAGTAAGAATTGAATGGTAGGTCAGTAGTAATTTATTATTACTAGATTTTTTACTAAAAGATAAATCATGGAAAAAAGTGCTAAAATATACGTTGCTGGACACAATGGAATGGTGGGTTCTGCAATTGTCAGAAAATTAAAATCAGAAGGCTACACCAATATTCTTACAGCATCATCTAAAGAATTAAACTTAATTTCTCAAGAAGATACCAATAAATGGTTCGATAAAAATCAACCTGAATATGTTTTTCTAGCTGCTGCAAAAGTTGGTGGTATTCAAGCAAACAATATTTTTCGTGCTGATTTTTTATATCAAAACTTAATGATAGAATGTAATGTAATCCATGCAGCTCATATCTATAAAGTAAAGAAGTTATTGTTTTTAGGAAGCACATGTATTTATCCTAAAATGGCTCCTCAACCATTGAAAGAAGATTATTTATTGAGTGGGTTATTGGAAGAAACAAATGAACCTTACGCTATCGCAAAAATTGCTGGAATAAAATTATGTGAGTCCTACAAGAGACAATATAACGACAATTTTATTTCTGCAATGCCTACCAATTTATATGGGCCTAATGACAATTACGATTTGAATAATTCGCATGTATTGCCCGCATTAATTAGAAAATTCCATGAAGCAAAAATCAACAATCAAAAACAAGTTGTGATGTGGGGAACTGGCTCTCCTTTTCGTGAATTTCTACATGCCGACGATTTAGCTGATGCTTTATATTACTTGATGCAAAACTATGATGGAGAGCAATTTGTGAATTGTGGTAGTGGCGAAGAAATTACGATAAAAGATTTGGCATTATTAGTTAAAGATATTGTTGGATATGAAGGCGAAATAATACATGATACTACAAAGCCTGATGGCACTCCAAGAAAACTTACTGATGTTTCAAAATTAAGAAGCATTGGTTGGAAACATAAGATTGAACTTAGAGATGGCATTACTGAAGTTTATAAAAATTTCGAGAAAGATTATAATCAAATTGTAGAAAAATATCAATCATAATTCTGATTTATTTTTTTTATTTTCGTTGAATGCAAAGTAATATCACAACCGAAACCATTCAGCCTTCTTCTTTTAAAACTAAATTACTTTTTTGTTGCGGACAAATAGGTTGGAGTTTGACAATCTTTGGGTTTGCTGAGTTAATTTATATGTTTTATTTGCCACCAGACAATGGTGTTCCTTTATTCAAATCTTATATATACCAAGGTTCTATTTTACAAATATTTACTATAATCGGTATTCTTACCGCAGTTGGATATATTATTTCTGCTTTTATGGAACCAATAGTTGCTGCGTGGAGTGATAGAAATAATTTTAAATTTGGAAAACGCAAAACCATTATGGCTATTGGTGTTCTGCCATTTGCAATTAGTGCAGCATTAGTTTTTTTTCCAATTACTGAATATGTTTCTACTATCAATGCAATTTGGGTAATAGTTACTACGCTCATTGCATTTTCAGTAAAATGTCTATATACCACGCCTTACAATGCTATGATTAATGAAGTGGGGACAACAGAAAAAGATAGATTACATTTGGTGATGTTACTTTCTGTTACTTATGGAATTGGCATTGGTTTGGGTAATTTAATTCATATAATAATAAAAGTCTCTGAAGGTGTACTTACACATGAAAGAGCATTCCAATATACTATTTTAGCCTATTCAACATTAGCTTTTATATTGATGATGATTCCAATTCTATTTGTTGAAGACAATTCAAATAAAAAACAATCTAATCAAAAACCTGTTGGTGCTTTTGAAATGATGCACACCGTTTGGCAAAATAAAAACTTTAGAACTTTTGCTTTTACTGAATTAGTGTATTGGTTTCCATCAAAAATTTTCACAGTTGCTATTCCCTATTTTGTAACTGCCTTAATGCAATTGGATAATTATTATACTTCAATAATCCTATATGCTTGTGGAATTGGCTCATTCGCCACCTATCCAATCATAGATAAACTAGTTGCAAAATATGGTAAAAAGAAAATTTTGCAATCTGCATTTTTGGGTTTAGCCATCAGTTCATTATTTACCGCAACTATTGGATTGTACAACTTACCAACTGGCTTATTTATAGCTATATATATATTATTAAACACTTATCCTACTGCAGTTTTGGGTATTTTGCCTATGTCATTAACCAGTGATATTGCTGAAGAAGATTTTCAAAAAACTGGCGTTTCAAAAAATGCTTCCTACTATGGATTTAAAACTTTTATGATGAAAATTGGAGTTGCGATTACAAGTTTAATATTTCCATCTTTATTATTATTAGGCAAAACACCTGAAAATCCTTTGGGTGTACGTATGATTTCTATTGCTTGTATTATAACTTCATTATTAGCATTTTTTATATTTAGAAAATTCAAAGAAATTGAAAAACTAGCATGAAAATTTTAAATCATATACTTCTTTTTGTATTGATTTTATATATCATTCCTGCTAAAGCTCAGTCTAAGACAACTGTAAAAATTGGATTAATGAAATACAAAGGTGGAGGAGACTGGTATGCAAATCCTACTTCCCTATCTAATTTGGCCAAATTTTGTAATCAAAATTTAGGCATGAACCTTAATCCAAAAATTGATGAAATAGAGCCAGGAAATGCTGATATTGCAAATTATGCTTTAATACATATTACGGGTCATGGCAATATCATTTTCTCAGCGTTTGAAGCTGAAAATTTAAGAAACTATTTAATTGGTGGTGGATTTTTACATATTTCCGACAATTATGGACTAGATAAATATATCCGCAAGGCAATGAAAACCGTATTTCCTGAGTTGGAATTTACATTAGTTCCATTCAATCATCCTATCTATCATCAAAAATATGATTTTCCAAACGGTGTTCCTAAAATACATGAACACGATGGCAAAGCAGCTCAAGGTTTTGGGTTATTTTGGCAAGGGCGTTTAGTTTGTTTCTATGATTATGAAACAGATTTAGGCGATGGCTGGGAAGACCCTGAAGTCCACAATGACTCCGAAGACGTACGTCAAAAAGCATTAAAAATGGGTGCTAATATTGTGCAATATGCTTTGACTTATTAGCTATTAAATATTGTACCATTATTACAATAATATCATCAAGATGCCTCCAATTAAGCAAGCATAAATCGTAAAAATGGCTTTCCAAAAAGTATGTGCATTTTTTAGTTCCATAAATTGATAACCTACCAATAAAAACTTAATAACAGAAAAAATAATTATTATATAAATGATTGGTTTTACTACTACATAAGTTGCCAAAAGTGGTGATAAAATTGTCAATACAATCAAAATAATATAGGTAAATAAAAGTGATTTTTGCATAATTAGAATAATAAATAAAGCATAGGAAATAATATCAACCAAATCAAATCGCACAAGTGCCAAAAAGCTGCACCTGCTTCCACATCAAGCACATCTGCATTTGAATCATTTTTAACAATCATTTTTCGAACAAAAAATAAGATGATTATACCTACAAAAACATGCACCCAATGAAAACCCGTCATTAACCAATAAAACATAAAAAAAGTACTATAATCCATATCCAGACCAGCATTGATTTTACCTTTATATTCTATCATTTTTAAAACTAAAAATGTCAATCCAAACAACATTGCCAAAGTGAAATATCTACCTGATTTTTGATTTTGTTTATATTTAAAAAAATGAACACCTTTTGCTATTAAAAATCCACTAGTTAATAAGATAATTGTATTCACTACAGCAATTGGCTTATCTAATAATTGGCTGTGTTTATGGAATAAATCTTTTTCAATACTTCCGTAATATGCTAATGAAAAAAATGCCAAACCATAAGTCAGCAATTCTAAATAAATTACTATCCAAATTAATAAGCCACCTGGTGGATTGGATAGTAATTTTGGATTATTTTGTTCAATATCTGTTGTGTTCATTAAATCTAATTGTGTTTTATTTTTTCATATAATTTTGCAAGAGATTTAATCAATTCTTCAGGAGAAGTCAATATTTGGTAGTGGTTTTGTCCAAACATTTGAGGTAAATAATATTTTGCTTGTGCTTCAATAGCTAAAGCATAAGAATTAATTTTAGCTTCATTTAATTCACGTAAAGCTTGTTTTACATCATTTATTCCATGTTGTCCTTCATAACGGTCATAGTCATTTGGTTTCCCGTCCGAAAGTAAAATAATCCATTTATTTTTGGCTTCTGTTTTTGATAATCTTGCACCTGCATGTCGCAAAGCTGGTCCAATTCTGGTATAACCATTCGGTTCAACTGCTCCAATTTTATATTTTGCTTTATTCCAATCTTCATTAAAATCTTTAAGTGTAATATAAGTGGAAAAATTTCTAGTTTTAGAAGAAAATCCATCAATCGAAAATTCAATATTAAACTCATTCAATATCTCGCCAAACAAAATAGAAACATCTTTTTCTACATCAATAATACGTTTGCCTGCTGCATAGCCATCACTCGACAAACTAATATCCAATAATAATAAGATGGCGATATCTTTATCCTTTTTTCGTTGAGATAAATAAATACGTTCATCGGGCGATACTTTTGAATGAATGGCTGTATATAAATCGGTCAATGCATCTAAATCAAATAATTCACCTTGTATTTGTCTGCGTTGTTGCTGCATTTTATTATTTACACTCGTGAGCATTTTTCTTAGGCTGACTAAAATTGTACGATATTTCGTTAAGGTATTTTTGTAATAAATTGTATCTGTTTTGACTTGGGATTTGGGATAGACTTTACAATAATCCACTAAGTATTTTCTGTTTTTAAAATCCCATTCATCATATTTTAAATGAAAGCCTTTTTCGTCAATTTCTGAACTTTCAGATACAGAGGTATTTTCCACAAAATCCGCTTGATACACAGAATGAACAGTATCATCAACACGGACTGTAAATTTCATATTCATCTCTTCCAATGCTTCTTGATGATCTTTTAAATCATCTTCTCCATCAAAATCACGCCAATTACCATTAAATTCCTCTGCTGTTTCAATTTTTTCAAAACTATGCATTAATACATAGTCTTCCTGTTGTTTTTTATCTATTGTAAGCGATTCTATTTCTTCAACTGCTTTTGTATGTAAAGTAGTTTTTGCCTCAATTTTATTAATTAATTGATTGGCTTGATTATCAAAATTCTGTAATTTATCAGCGTTATTTTCTTCTTGTGTATTTTTCATCCACTTGCCATACAACCAATAAACATCAGGCTTTTGCGTTTTTTTATCAATTGGTAATTGATTAAAAAGTACTTCAAAATTATCTTGTAATGATGGATAATCTTCAAACATTTTTTTTAGAACATCAGGAGCCGTTTCAATTGCTTTTACTGACGACAATTCTTCGGAATAAATCGTTTCTGTCCAATTAAATTCTAATTGCTTTTGAACGCACAAATAAATAGTTCTAAAAATATAAAATTGTATGTTTTCCTCTTTTGATTGAAATAAGGCAACTGATATAGGCAAAAAGAAATTGTCATTTTTAAAACCACCTTCCCTTTCTGCTGGAAATATTTCTATAGCTGTACCACAAATAGCTCGTGCAATCAATGTCAATCGAGGTTTTAAATCAGAAAGCAATACTTTACGATTTAATACTTCTGCATTATTTTCCTTTCTATTTTTAAAGAACCGTAAGACCTTACTATATATTATTTCATCAATTTCCATTTTGGTGTGTTGTTATAAATTTTACAGCTTAATTTTTTGGAAATTTCGTGTAAACTGCCACAGTACACAAGCCTCTATATAAAATTAATTGTCTAAATTTCCTAAATCATCAAATCACACAAATCTTTCAATGCTTTTACTGTTTCCAATTCATCAGTTAATGGCTCCACAACAGCAACATGAACCGATAAGCGTTTTGGCAAACCAGCATGAATCATTTTGGCAGCATTCACTAATAAACGAGTTGAAACTGTTTCTGTCAAACCTAACTCAGTCAGATTTCTAATTTTACTTCCTATATTTACTAATTTCTGAGCAATATCTTTATTGATACCAGTTTCAGTAATTAAAATTTCAGTTTCAACTTTTGGTTCAGGATATTCAAACGAAAGCGAAACAAATCGTTGCCGAGTTGATGGTTTTAATTCTTTAAAACCTTTTGATAACCTGGATTAAAAGATGCGACCAATAAAAAATTAGGATGAGCTTTAATTGTTTCGCCCAATTTGTCAATGAACAACTCTCTTCTATGATCTGTCAGTGAATGTATTGCTACAATTACATCTGGACGAGCTTCTGCAATTTCATCTAAGTACAAAATATAACCATTTTTCACTGCAATAGAAAGTGGACCATCTATCCAAACTGTTTCAGCTCCTTTTATTATAAAACGACCAATTAAATCAGTTGATGAAGTTTCTTCATTACAATTTACAGTAATTAAAACTTTGCCTAAATCATTAGCCATAAATTCAACAAAACGAGATTTTCCTGTTCCCGTTGGACCTTTTAATAACAAAGGTAATTTCAATTGATTTGCTTGATTAAACACTTCAACTTCCGAACCTATAGCTTTGTAAAAAATATTCTCTACCATTACCATAACCTATTTACTTTAAAATGATAAATCAAAACAGAAGAAGACAATCTAAAGTTTCATGTCTTCTTCTATTAAGGATAAACTAAACTAATCTAAAAACTATCAAAATTATTCCTCGACCATATTTAATGCCTCATCAGTGGGTTGTCCATGCTTAGCAAACTCTATGATATATAATACTATACCAGTTGCAAACATAGTCGCAGATAATAATAAAACTATAAAGTGGATACTAATCTCGTTTTGAACATCCATAAAATCTAATTTCATGATACGTTCTAAATAAACTTGAGCAACTCCAGCCACACCAAAAGCTACTGTCATTCCTAACATTCCGATATTCGCCAACCAAAATGCATAGTGTCCAGCATCAAAATTATATCTTTTTCTACCTGTCATATTTGGCAATGCATAACTGATGATTGCTAAAACAATCATAGCGTAAGCTCCCCAAAACGCATAATGTCCGTGCATTGCAGTAACTAAAGTACCGTGAGTATATATATTTGTTTGTGGCAAAGTATGAGCAAAACCTAATAAACCAGCTCCAATAAATGAAACAATTGAAGCACCGATAGTCCAAAATAATGCAATTTTATTTGGATGAGATTTTTCACCTTTTCTATACATATACATAGCAAATAGTGCCATTGCTAAGAAAGCCAAAGGCTCAAGAGCAGAGAAAATTCCACCAACTACTAACCAAATTTTATTTACGCCAATATAATAATAGTGGTGTCCAGTTCCTAAAATTCCTGATAAGAATGTTAAACCAACAATTACATATAACCATTTTTCAATAACTTCTCTATCTACTCCAGTTAATTTAATTAATAAATAAGCTAAAATACCACCCATAATTAATTCCCATACACCTTCAACCCATAAGTGAACAACCCACCATCTAAAGAATGAATCTGTTACTTGGCTATCAAACCAAATCATACCTGGTAAATACAATAAAGCAGCAAAAACCAATCCCATTGTTAAAACCAAAGCCGTTGTAGTGCGACGTTTACCTTTGTATAAAGTTGCTAAAATCAGTCCTAAGAATAGCAATACATTGACTACCACCAAGTAATCTAATTCTCTTGGAATTTCCAAAAACTTACGACCTTCCCAATAGTTAAAGTGATAACCAACAATTGCAACAACGCCAACAACAGCGAGTGAAACCAATTGAACATACGCCCATTTTACGCTTACTAATTCCGTTTGTGCTTCTTCAGGAATAATATAATAAGCAGCTCCCATAAATCCTGTTAGTAACCAAACGACTAATAGATTGGTGTGTACAGCTCTTGCTGTGTTAAATGGAATAAAATCGTGAAGACCATCCATTCCAATGCGGGCAAAGCCCATAATAAAACCATATACGATTTGCAATGTAAACAACAGCATACACAATGCAAAAAACCAATAGGCTACTTTCTGTGATTTGTATTTCATAACTAATAAATTTTAAAGGTTATTTTAATCTTTTGACAATGGAGATACTACTCGATCAAATCCATTCAAATCTAATTCTCCAATCCATTTAAGGTAAGCAACCATAGCATCAGCATCAACGTCATTCATTTCATACTTTACCATTTTTCTACCTCTTGAACCCCAAGGAACTGGAGATTGCAATACAGTCTTAACAAAAGCCTCTCCTCTTCTATCAATTACTTTGGTTAATTCAGGTGCATAATAGCCACCTTCTCCCATAATCGTATGACAACCCATACAATTGTTGGCTTCAAAAATTTCTTTTCCACGAATCACTTTTGCGTCAATTTTATCGTGGTTAGTTTGGTCATTTTTAGGTTGAAAAGAGTAAACTGTTAGTGCAATAAAGACTAAGAAAGTTACTAAAGTTCCACCTAAAAAGAATGTTCTTGCTTGCGATTTTGATAACATAATTTCTACATTTAGTTAGTGTTTAAAATAATACCTATTTACAATGTAAAAGTATAGCACATTCGTAAACTTGCCTATAATATATATCAGAACAAAATATGATTAAAATCATCTAAATAATTGAACTAATATGCGTAGAGTTATAAAAACTTTATAATATTATTTGGAAATATAAAAAAGTAAATATAAAAAAGTATCAAAAATTCCAAAAGTGAGCTACTATAAATAAAAAAAAAAGCATTTACAAAAATATGTAAATGCTGTTTTGTCCATATAAATATTAAATCTAAAACTAGGCTACTTTTAGTTTATTTCCAAACAAACCAAGGAATTAAATAACTTACAATAGCTAATGCCAATAAATAATTGATTAATACTTTTATATATTTTTGATTATCATTTAGGTTCACATTTTTAGTTGCTTTGTAACCAATTGTAATCAATACCGCAGCTACTATCATTCCTATTGGGTGTTCTACTAAATAAAGTCTCGAAGTTGTTTCTTTCATAGCTTCTCCAGAAAAATTAGAAAATCCAACCGGAGAAATAAAATACAATACTAATCCTAATACAATTTGTAAATGCGTTAATATTAAACCTACTAATGCTGAGATTTTTGCCAATTTATGGTAAGGTTTTTTCATTAGAAAGAATACCAAATTTAGTATAACGGCAACCAATAAAACTGTTAGGACTAACATCCCATTAATGTTGTGAATCTGTTTAAGTAATGCGTACATGTTTAATTTTTATTTTGAATGATTAAATGATGTGCAAATATATCTTATATATACAAGAAAAAACCTTAATTAGTATTAAATCAATCATAATATAAAGAAATTAATTTGAATGCTATTTTTTTATAAATAATTATAATATCAGGTAAAAGCTTTATATTTATAGTGATGGAAAATAAAATTGAACTTCAGAAACTACAACATTTACTACAAACAGAAGCTAAAGATTTTGATTTTTTAGAAAAGCTTTCAGCTGATGAATTAAGAACTTTGCGTATAAGAATTGCTGAAGTAATGGATTTAGACCAGCCTGAAATTTGGGGACGAGTAGCAAAAGTTGCCAAATTAATGCCAAATTTTTTAAACGCCAAAGTTTCTGAGACCGTTTTAGGAGCATTAATTACTGCCAATATTTCTACTTATGTACCAATAAAAGATGCGATTTCAATAATGAAAAATCTATCTACACCATTTTTGGCAGAAGTAGCAGAATATCTGATTCCAGAAAAATCTGAAGAATTAATTGAAAATATTTCAGTAGATACTTTGAAAAAAATAACCACTCAATTAGTTAGAAATAAAAAGTATTATGTGGCATCTGGATTTGTAAATGTATTGTCATTTCCTAAGATAATTGCAATATCTGAAGTTATAACAGACGAATTAGATTTAATTCTCATTGCTGAATTTGTAGAAAACAAAGCCCATATTGCAAGAATAGTTGAAGGATTTTCGGATAAAAGAATATTAAAAATTATCCAAACTGCTTATAAAAATAATAAACAAGAAGAAATATTAACTGTATTTAAGTTATTAAGTCCTAGAGAATTGACCAGAGTTTTATCTATTGTAAAACAATTATCAGGTGCAGATCAAGATACTATTTTACAAGATTTCGTTACCAGAATTAAATAATTATGAATCAAGAACAAACACTTTTTGAATCTTATAAAAAAAGACCAAAGCTCGATGAACATTATGATGTAATTTGTGTTGGTTCAGGTTTAGGTTCTTTATGTACAGCATCTTTATTGGCAAGAAATGGCAAAAAAGTATTGATTTGTGAGAAACATTATACGCCTGGAGGCTACACACATGTTTTTACTAGAAATGATTATGAATGGGACGTAGGTTTGCATTATGTAGGTGATATGGACCGAAAAGGCTCGGCACTTAGAATCATTTTTGAATATATTACAGATAGAAATCTAAAGTGGGAAGATATGGGCGAAGTCTATGACCGTGTTATCCTAAATGGCAAAACTTTTGAGTACTTAAAAGGCATGAGTAAATGGAAAGAAAGAATGAAAATCTACTTTCCTACTGAACAAGATGCAATAGCTATTGATAAATATGTGGAAATTTTATTTGCTGTCAATAATGCTGGCAAAAGCTTTTATATGCAAAAAGCAATGCCCAAATTTGTTCAATTTTTCACGAGCCCTTTTCTCAATAAACCTTATCAAAAATATTATAGTCAAACCACTAAAGAAGTATTAGATAGTCTTTCAAACAATGAGGAACTAAAGGCTGTATTAGCTGCACAATTTGGAGATTATGGAATGCCACCAAGTCAAAGTAGCTTTGTAATTCATGCAGCAGTAGCTTTACATTATATGAATGGTGGATTTTATCCTGTTGGTGGCTCAGAAGAAATTTTTAATACGATAATGCCAAGTATTTTAAAAACTGGTGGCAAAACCATCATTAGTGCTGGTGTTAATGAGATTTTAGTTGAAAATGGCAAAGCTGTTGGCGTTTTAATGGCTGATGGTAAAAAAATTACGGCAGATATTATTGTGAGTGGTGTTGGTGCTCATCTAACTTTTGAAAAACTTTTAAATTCTGAAAATCAAAAAAAGATTAAGTTCAATAAAGACTTAAAAGATTTACCACCATCTTATGGGCATTTCAGTTTATATATTGGATTACAACATACAGCCACAGAATTAAACTTACCTAAAGCTAATTATTGGATTTATCCAAACGGCAATGACCATGACGCTGCTGTAGAAAAATTTATGAACAATTATAACGAAGAATTTCCAGTCGTTTATATTTCATTTCCTTCAGCTAAAAATCCTAAGTTTAATGAAAAATATCCAGGTAGAGCAACTATAGAAATTATTTCAGTTGCAAACTATGAATGGTTTAAAGATTGGGAAAACTCCAAATGGAAAAAACGAGGTGAGGATTATGATACATTTAAAGAAAAAATTGCACAACGTTTATTGGCTCATTTATACCAAGTTGAACCACAAGTAGAAGGAAAGATTGATACTTATGAACTATCAACACCACTTTCTACTAAGAATTTTTGTAGTTATCAAAAAGGAGAAATATATGGATTAACTCATAGCCCTAAACGCTTTGATTCAGATTATTTGCAACCTAAAACGCCCATAAAAAACTTATATTTAACAGGACAAGATATTGTAACTGTCGGTATTGCAGGTGCTTTGATGAGTGGAGTTTTAACAACTTCTGCAATTTTAGGAAAAAATATAATGAATGATATTATTCAGCATGCAAAATCGGAATCACAATAGTTTTATCCTTGTTTTAAAATAATTCTAAAAGTTGTTCCTTTATCAATTACGGAATCTTTTACAAACAATTTCCCTTTATGGTATGCTTGAATTATTCTTCTACTTAATGCTAAACCTAAACCCCAGCCTCTTTTTTTAGTGGAATAACCTGTATTAAATACAGTTTCAAAATTTCCAGATGGAATGCCTTTTCCTGAATCTTTGACATCAATATAAACCAAATTCTTATCTTCAAAAATAATCAATTCTATCTTGCCTTTTCTTTCCATTGCATCTAATGCATTTTTAATTAAATTCTCCAATACCCATTCAAATAATTGTTGATTGATAAGCACTTTACATTCTCTGTTGGTTGTATCTTTTATTTGAAAAACAATGGAATAGGCTGCACGTTTTTTCATATACTCAACAACATTTTCTACTATTGGCAGTAATAATTCAACTTTTAATTCTGGTGGTGAACCAATTTTAGAAAATCGTTTGGCAACTAAATCCAATCGATCTAAATCTTTATCCATTTCATCAAGCATTACCATACTTTCAACATCATTATTTAACCTATCTTTTAAAATTTCTACCCAAGCTGAAATAGATGTCAAAGGTGTACCTAATTGGTGTGCAGTTTCTTTTGCTAAACCTACCCAAACTTGATTTTGCTCTGCTTTTCTTATGGAAGCAAATGCTATAAAACTTATTGCAAAAAACAAGACCACTAAAAAGAGTTGATAATATGGATATTTTTTTATTTTCTGTAAAAGAATAGAATCTTTGTAATATAAAAAATGTGTTTCATTTTCATCAATATGAATAACAATCTTTTTATTCTTGAGTTTATGAATTTGCTGTTTTAAATAACTAGCATCTGCTTCAACTTTAGTGGAATCGAAATTTTTATAAGCTAAAATATTATTTTGACTATCCGACCAAATAATTGGAATATTATCGTTGTTTTTTATAATTTCTAAGGCATCATCTAAATCGTCACCATCTCCACCAATCAAAATATGATAAGCATTTGCCAACTCATTTGCTTGTTTGATTTCTTGTTTTTTAATGACCGATGCTAATTGATTAGTGTACCAAATTGAATAACCTATTATTATAATTACTAGGAAGAATAATAAATACTTGTTCAAAATCAGCAACTTAATTTTTTCTTTCATAAAATCTGAAAATAAAGATAATTTTTTTTGTAAAAAAACTTGCTTATTTGAAAATAAATATCGTATATTTGCACACGCTATTAAGGAATGCATTAAATAGTATCTAAAATAGCAGTAAGTTCTTCAATAAATAAAAAATAGACACTGAATATTCAGTAGATATAAAAAGGGCGCATAGCTCAGCTGGTTCAGAGCACCTGCCTTACAAGCAGGGGGTCCGCGGTTCGAACCCGTGTGCGCCCACACACCTTATCAAGCACTTACATTTTTAGTAAGTGCTTTTTTTATTTATAGTCAAAAACTAATTTACTTTATAGATTATCTTTAATAATTTCAATAAATTTTGCTCTACGTATTTGAATTGCACCCAAGCTATCCAAATGTGGTGTATATACTTGACAATCGATTATTACAACACCTTCAGATTTTAACTGATTAACATAAGTAATAAATCCATATTTACTGGCATTATCAGCCTTGTGAAACATCGATTCGCCAAAAAAACACTTTCCCATCCTTATACCGTACAAACCACCAACCAATTCATCTTCATTCCAAACTTCTACCGAATGTGCAAAGCCTTTATTATATAAATTTATATAAGCATCAATCATTTCATCAGTTATCCAAGTACCATATTGAAAATTCCTTTTTGCAATAGCACATTGAATAATAACTTCTTTGAAATTTTGATTTGTTGTAACCTTAAATTTATTTTTATTCAACATCAATCGCATTGATTTGGAAATATATAAATCTTCTGGAAATAACACAAAACGAGGATCTGGAGACCACCAAGCAATAGGCTGATCTTCAGAAAACCAAGGAAAAATACCTGAACTGTATGCTAATAACAGACGTTCTTCTGATAAATCGCCACCAATTGCCAAAAGTCCTTCATCTAAAGCATTTTCAACAGGCGGAAACCAAATAGATTTATCAAGAACAACTAATTTCAAAATACTATACGGATTCTAAAGTTGCTGTAATTCCTCTATCCAATAGGGCATCTTTCATTGGAAGTAATTCCTCTTCAGTGCCATGTTTTACTGCATATTTACCTTTAAAATGAATAAACAATGCACATTGTTCTGCTTGTTCGTAAGTATGCTGACAAATTGCCACTAAAGATTCAATAACCCACTCAAAAGTATTAACATCATCATTATGCACAATTATTTGCCAACCATAATCTGTTTCCTCCATTTCCAGCACATCAGTATCTGGATTTTCCTTTGTTTGAGTATGAAAAAAAAATTGATTAAAATCCATAGTAAATACAAAAATAACAAAATGTATTTGTAAAATCAATTATAAAATATTATCTTTGCACACCTTTAGAAAAAATCTGGCGGGGTAGCTCAGATGGTTAGAGCGCAGGATTCATAACCCTGAGGTCACGGGTTCAATTCCCGTCTCCGCTACAAAGTTTTTAGCCTAAAATTTTAATTTTAGGCTTTTTTATTTTATAACTTTATGTCGTTATTAACTTCTTTTACTCAAAATATAAATTCCTAATAAAACCAAAATAGTTCCTAGAATATGCATCCATGTCATGCTTTCGCCCAAAATATAATAAGCCAAAAACATAGTAGAAACCGGTCCAATACTTGCAATAATAGACATATTTGATGAACCAATCAAACTAATACCATACGTCATTAAGAAAGAAGGTAAAACCGTTGCTCCAATTGCAATAATTCCACAGATAATATATATATTCATTGAAAAACTCAAAAGATTAAAACCATTGACTAAAAAATTATGTATCAATACAGCAATACAAGAAACCATCATTGATAAACATGTAAAACGAAGTGTACCAATGTTTTTAATAATATTATCACTACGAACTAAATAAAAGGCATAAGTTAAAGCACTCAATAAAACAAATACAACACCAATAAAACCTTTTTTAAAATCCATTGAATCGATATCTGCATAAAATGCTAATACAATTCCCACATAACAAATTAAGACAGAAATTAATTGAACAAGTGAAACTTTTCTTCTATAAAAGATAAATCCTAAAAGCAAAACAAAAGTTGGATAAATAAATATCGTAATCCTTTCCAAATTTGCAGAAACATATTCTAAGCCTTTGAAATCAAATAATGCCGCTAAATAATAACCAATTAAACCCAACAACACAATATCCCAACGAATGGAAGGCTTTATAGCAATAGGCTTTCTTTTAGTTTCTCTAAAATAGATGAATAAATAAAATGGCAAGGAAAATAGCATTCTTAAATTCAAAACATCTAATGAACTTACGCCATATCGATATGCCAATTTTGCTAATACACCTTTAGATGAAAAGCAAATAGCTCCAATAATTACAAAAAAAATACCTTTTTGTTTTTGACTCGTTAAATGAAATACTTGTTTGTCCATTGGACAATTAAATGTAAAAAAAATATTTTAATCTAAAAACGGTAATACTTTTGGCCCTTGTGCATTAACTTTACTGATATAAACTTCTGCACCAATACCTAAATTATTCATTACCTGCTTCATCGCATCGCCCACTTTATTTGCAATTTCTTGTCCTTTGCACAATGCAAAAACACTAGGTCCGCTCCCACTAATACTACTACCCAATGCTCCACTTTCTAAAGCTGCATTTTTCATATCATAAAAACCAGGAATTAATTTACTTCGATGCGGCTCTGCAATATAATCAATTAAGCTTCTACCAATTAAATCGTAATCGCCACGTAATAAGCCTATCATCAAACCACCAACATTTGCACTTTGTCGGAGTGCATGCGTCAAGGGAATTTCTTTTGGCAAAATTTCTCTTGCTTCTTTTGTCAGAACAATTACATCTGGATTAATTACAACACACCACAACTCTTCTGGTACTGGAATTTTAATAATATCTAATGGTTCATAGCTTCTTACTAAAATAAAGCCACCAAAAAGACTTGCCGCTACATTATCAGCAATGGCTGCATCACAAGCTGCTTTTTCAGCATTGATTAAAAAAGGTAGCATCTCATTTTTAGTCAATTGCTCTTTACATAGCATATTGATTGCATAAACACCAGCTACTGCACTTGCTGCACTACTTCCTAAACCACTACCACTTGGCATCATTTTTTTAAGCCAAATTTTACAACCAAAATCTGCATTTATATAATTCAAATAATCTTGAATCGCTACTGTTGCTGAATTTTTTTTAGCATCTCTAGGTAAAACGCCACCATCGCCTTCAATATCAACAATTACAACCCCTTTTTCGGCAGTGATTTCCATAATCAATTCGTCGCCAGGTTTTTCAATAGCAAAACCTAAAATATCAAATCCGCAAGCTACATTGGCAACTGTTGCAGGTGCATAAACTCTAATTCTATCTCCAATCTTCATTTCTTAGTTCTAAAATATTAATTGGCTAAATAATTTCCTAAACTGATAATTTCAGAGAATACACCAGCTGCTGTAACTTCAGCTCCAGCTCC
>JACJXS010000012.1 GCA_020636545.1 Chitinophagales bacterium | reverse complement strand
TAAGTTTTCTGCATAATTGGTAAACATTTCTTTTTTACCAAAATTATCATCGTCGCTACTTTTCTTGTTACAAGTAACTAAAATTAAAATGATTGAAAATAAAAACAGTTTATTGTATTTCATTATGATTATTGTTTGATTTTTATCAGAAAACAATCCTGTTGAATTTACTTAGATTGATTAAAGATAATACTACAAAGGTAAAATTTGTAAATAGAAATTCCAATTACCTAAATGTTATTTTAATACCTAAACTTGGGTAATTTTATGTTATAAAACACAGATTTATACAATAATATACAAAAGTTTATTTCTTTTCAGGAGTTACTTGATAACCGAGTTGTTGTAATAATTTTATTAAGCCAGAATCTCCAGAAAGATGTCCTGCACCCACAGCAATAAAACAAGCTTCCTTTTCAATCATTGGAATTATTTTATCAACCCATTTTTTATTTCTTTGGTCTAATAATGTAGTTTTATAAATACGCATATCATCAGAAAACTCCGATTCAAATTGTTCATTTAAAAAATTCAAATCTTGCTTTTTATAAGCACTTACCATTTTAGTATAATTGCTTTTTTGTGCTTCGTAATCATCAATACCTTTTATTAAATTTTTGTATTGAATTTCTAATGGAATATTTTCTATGGCTTGAAGTTGTTCTTCAATAGTTTCTAAACCTGTTTTCGTTAGATGGTAATCATTAGCAAGTAGATTGAGTTCTTCTTCATATACTTTCTTATTATCGCCAATAATACTCATCATAATGAACTGATCAACAAAAAATGGTTTTAAACGACTATACACGTTTTCAAACATTGCTTTGCTCATTCCAAATTGATTAATTAGAAAATTTTCTAAATCATCATATTCTTTAGGAGATAAATAATCAAGTATTGTTTTGTCTTCTGGTAATAAACTTAGATTTGCAATTTTCATTTCGTCTAATTGCACTAAATCCATTTCCATAACCAAATTTGTACATTCCTTGAATTTTTTAATCGTATTTTTGCCTATAAAATAATCATCTATTGGAATTGCGTGTATTGTTCCAAATAGGTAGGAATTTTGCTTTAAATTATTGCCAGATATTTTCCACATAAGTGCGTTTTCTATGTTGTTTTTTGGAGCAGTAGGACTATTTGCAATAAGCATCTGAACGCTACAAAAAAGCAATAAAAAGATACTTATTCTTTGAAACATATTTTGTGTTTTGTTAGGCAAGATAGTTGTATTTTTTATAATAGATGAAGAATAAAGTTTTTTTAAGAATTCAACAATAAATATTTATAAAATGCAAAGCCATTTGTATAAAATTTAAAATACTAATTAATTTTTTAATATAATGATGTCTAAATCTTCCAAGGTATCAATACTTTTTGATTGAAAAGTAGTTTCTTGAACAGCGATTTTATAATTATTATCTAACCAACGTAATTGTTCTAGATTTTCGTTGAGTTCATTTTTAGAAGGCGATAATTGAACTATTTTATTTAGAATATCTGAACGAAATGCATATAATCCAATATGTTTATAGAAAAAATCTTGATTGTTTTTTATGTTTTTTCTTGTAAAAGTTTTAGCTTTAATTTCATTAGTTAAAATTGCTTTTACAATATTAGGATTGTCTAATAAGCTTAAATCAAATTCTTTTTTTATCTGTGTGCTAATTTCGGGTTTGTGTAGTTTCAAGAAAATCGCTAATTCATCAATTTGTATAGGATTTATGAATGGCTCATCGCCTTGTATATTGATGATATATTCATAAGGTTCATCGAGCAAATTAAAAGCTTCAGCACAACGACTGGTTCCGTTTAAATGTTCACTATTTGTAAGCAAAGCTAAACCGCCAATATTTTTGATATTTTGATAAATGTACAAACTATCTGTTGCAACAATGACTTTGTCTAATTCATTTGCTAAACATGTTTGTTCATACACTCGTTGTATCATCGTTTTTCCATTGATATTAACCAAAGGTTTTCCTGGAAAACGCAAAGAACCAAATCGTGCAGGAATAATGCCTAAAATTTTCAAGAAAACTTAGCTTTTTTTACTTTTATGGAATAACCTTCACCTTTAATCACTTCAATGGTTTCGCCTTGTACAATAAATGCTGCATCGGTAATTGCATCGTAAATATTATCATCAATCTCAACTTTGCCCGAAGGTCGTAAATCTGTAATGGCAATACCCGTTTTTCCAACTAAATCTGAATGGTTTTCTTGTTTTATAGAAAAGCCTTCTGTTGATTTTTGATCTGTTGTTAAAACCATTTTGTTTAAAATTGGAAAATTAAAAATAGAACCTCCAACAGTAAATAATAAAATAAATGCAATAAGTATAGTAACTGTAACCCTAAAAATGACCATACCTATTGCTTCAAAAATTCCACCTGGCAATCCAAAATGTTGGTTGTTTACTAAACTCAATACTAAACCTGCAATAATTAAAATAATTCCAAGTACACCAGCCACCCCAAAGCCAGGAATGACAAATATTTCAAGAAGTATTAAAATTAAACCAATTACAAATAGTAGAATTTCCCAATTTGCAGCCAAGCCTTCCAAATAAAGTGGAGCAAAATAAGCGATTGCACCAATAATAGCAACTAAGGTTGGCAATCCAATGCCCGGCATTTTTAGTTCAAAATAAATTCCACCAATAATCATCATGATTAAAAGAGAATTGATAAATGGATTTAATAAAAAGGAGATTATTTTATCAATCGTAGTTTCAACGTGTGAGATGACCACATAAGGTTCTGGGCTGATATGTTTAAAAACACTTTCTTTAGAGTTTAAAATAGCATCACAATAATGATTTTTTAGAGCTTCTTGTGTTGTGAAAGTGAGAATTTTTCCAGTATCTTTTATACCCGGAACTTGAACATCTTCATCGACCATAGCTTCAGCAATTTTTGGATTTCTACCATTTGTTTCTGCTGTACTTCGCATTAATGAACGCATATAAGATTGGTATTTATCTGGTGCTTTTTCGCCACTTTGATTCACGACCGTTGCTGCTCCGATATTGGCACCTTCAATCATAAAAATACTATCACATGCAATGGATATTAAGGCTCCAGCCGACGCTGCATTGTTATTTATCCAAACAACTGTTTTTAATTTTGTATTCAATAAAGTACTTCTAATTTCATCTGCGGCATCTAATAACCCGCCAAAAGTATTCAAATCTAAGACAAAAAAAGTAGCTTTCTGTTTTTCAGCTTCTTCAATTCCTTTGTGAATCAATCTTGCTGCAGCTTTATCAATTTCTGCATGTAATTTTAAATAATAAATTTTATTATCCTTTGCATAAGAAATGCTACATAGCAATAGGAGTGTGGCTAATATCTTGTTTTTCATAGACTTCACTTTTGTTGATAAATTCAATGCAATTATAAGGAAAATAGGCATAAAATTTGCATATAAAATGTCAATATGATAAATTATAAGTTGAAGGTGCATTTTCTCGTTGGAGTATTTTTGTTTTTAAGTTTTGGATTCGCAATTGCACAAAATTTCATAATTCATAAAGTGGAAAAAGGAGAGACTTTATACGGACTTTCAAAGAAATATAAAACTACTGTTGATGCTATTTATA
This sequence comes from Chitinophagales bacterium, assembly GCA_020636545.1. GTDB lineage: Bacteria > Bacteroidota > Bacteroidia > Chitinophagales > JADIYW01 > JADJSS01. The sequence goes on along the minus strand of JACJXS010000012.1, from coordinate 189,307 downwards.
AAAATAATCCTGCTTTAACCTCTGATAATTTAAAATTGGGTACAGAACTTAGGATTCCTCAACCTAAAGAATTGATTAAAAAGCCTACTACGCCGACAACTACACCTTTACCTTCAGTATCTGATAATAAGAAAGTAGAAATTAAATCTACTATGATTGCTAAAGCTAAGATAGACACAATTTTACATCAAATTCAAGCTAAAGAAACTTTATATGGTCTATCCAAAAAATACAATGTTAGTATTGATGATATTAGAAAATGGAATAAACTCTCAGATGCAGGTATTCAAATAGGAATGATTTTGAAAATATTAAAACCGGCTTCAATTTCTATTAATCCAAATGAAAAAGTTGAAGTGGAGAAAAAAAATGAAGCAATACAACCAACTGTTGTAGAGAAAGTTGTTGTGCTGCCTGAAAAACAAACACCTATAAAAATTGATACCGAAAAAGTAGAACCACCGAAAGAAGTTGAAAAGCCAGTAGCTCCTAAAACTTTATCGCTATACGAATTGTTTGCCAATCAACCCAAAAGTGCTTTAAAGAAAATTAAAGCAACTGGAGCTCCAATGAATACAACTGATGAAAGTATTGATAATACATTTTTTGCTTTACATAAAACAGCTCAATTGGGTAGTGTTATTAAAGTAAAAAATCTTGAAAACAATAAAGTAAGTTATGCAAAAGTAATCGGTAAATTACCTGATACTGATGAAAACAGAAAAGTATTAGTTCGTCTGTCGCTTGGTGTTCGTAATGCGATTAAAATGAACAATGGCAAAGCCTATTTAGAAATGGAATTTATCAATGAATAAGATTAGATAAATCATAATAATAAACTAATAGAGTTTAAAAATCCATTTCTTACCTTTGTTGTTTAGATAGATATGGGGAAAATAGGTGTTTTATTAGTTAATCTTGGTACTCCAGATTCACCATCAAATAGTGATGTCTATAAATATCTGATTGAATTTCTGACAGATAAACGTGTGATGGATTTCGGTTGGTTGAAAAGAAATCTATTAGTTCGTGGAATTATTGTTCCAGCTAGATATAAGCATTCTGCAAAAACATATAGAGCTATTTGGGATAAAGATAGAGGTTCGCCTTTGTTGTTTCATACAGAAGATTTAGGCAAGAAAGTGCAATCAATATTAGGCGATAAATACGTCGTTGAAATTGCAATGCGTTATCAAAATCCGAGTATTGAAAGTGCTTTGAAGAAACTGCAAGCTCAATTAGTTTCTGAAATTATAGTTTTGCCATTGTTTCCTCAATATTCATCGGCTTGCAATGGTTCTATAATACAAAAAGTACAAGAAATAACAAACAAGTGGCTCACATTACCAAAGCTAACGTATATTAATCATTTTTATGACAATAAATTGTTTATTGATGCCATTGTTGAAAATGCAAGACAATTTAATTTGAATGATTATGACCATATTATTTTTAGTTACCATGGTTTGCCGTTAAGACATTTACTAAATGGAGATATCACTGGAACGCATTGCAAAGCAGATAAAACTTGTTGTAATACTATAACTGAAATTAATCAGAATTGTTATAGAACCCAATGTTTTCAAACTACAAAATTAGTTGCTGAACAATTAGGTCTTTCTTCGGATAAATATACCAATACATTTCAATCAAGATTAGGCAAAGAAATTTGGATAGAACCGTATTCTGTTGATGTTATTCCAGCATTAGCCAAACAAGGAAAACGAAAGTTATTAGTTTTTTCGCCAGCATTTGTTGCCGACTGTTTAGAAACATTATTTGAAATTTCTGTAGAATATCAAGAATTATTTGAAGAACACGGAGGACATTCTGTTCAATTAGTTCCTAGTCTGAATAGCAATCAAACTTGGGTAAATGCTGTTGCTGATATTGTGATGAAGAATCAATCCGAGAAATAACAGAAGAACATCATTACAATGGCAATTCTAGTAAATTATCATTGTGTAGTTTGATGAAGTTCATACCTACTTTATATTCTTTTGAAAAAACTTCTTTTAGCTTTTCATAAGCAAAAACATTACTTATCCAATCTACACCATTGATGTCCACAATGACAAATTTATTTTCAGGATTTTGTCTAAAATATTCAAAATACATACGTTCAATTTTGTTCAAATATACTTTAGAAATAGATTGCTCGTAATCACGACCTCTTCTTTTGATATTTCGCAAAAGGGTTTCTGTATCGGAATGTAGATAGAAAATAATATCAGGTTTGGGTAGTTTTTTATAGATTAAATTAAAAAAAGAATGATAGAGTTTAAACTCTTGTTTAGACAAATTAATTTTAGCAAAAAGCAAACATTTTTTAAGCATATAATCAGTAATGATAAAATGCGAAAAGATATTTGGCTCAGCAAAAATTTTAGTCAATTGTTGGTAGCGTTCAATCAAAAATGACATTTCTAATTGTAAGCCATATTTTTCAGGCTGTTGGTAGAATTTACTCAAATAAGGATTGTCTGTAAAAGTTTCCAAAATTAATTGCCCTCCATATTCCTCAGAAAGCAAACTTGCTAAAGTAGTTTTCCCAGCACCTATATTTCCTTCTATTGTGATAAATTTATACATTTTGGGAAATTTCTAACTAAATTGAAATGGTTAATCCTTCGTAACTTAAATAAGTTGCTTCAAAAATGCTTTTGGCTTCTTGTAATAAAGGTTCTAAGTCTTTGTATCTTGAAGAATAATGACCTATATACAGTTTTTTAGCATTTGCCTTTTGTGCAATGGTTGCAGCATCTATGGCTGTGCTATGTTTGGTTTCTTCCGCACGTTTTTTGGCATCTTCCATAAAAGTTGCTTCGTGGTATAAAACATCAACATTTTCGATATAAGGAATTATGGATTCATTGTATTTTGTATCAGAACAAAAGGCATATTTTCGAGCAGGTTTCGGCTCAAAAGTTAAATCTTCATTTTTATAAGGATTTCCATATTCATCTTCAATATCTAATCCATCTTGAAGTAATTTATACTTCTTATTATTAATATCTAATTTGATGATTTTGTCAATATTTAAACGACGTTTGTATTTTTTCTCTTTAAATAGAAATCCTGTTGTAGGAATTTTATGGTCTAATGGAAAACTATAAACCTCAACACTATTCGTGTCTAATAATTTATTCAGTTGCTTGTCTTCAGTCGAAATAAAATATAATGGATAATTCAATTTTGTTGCACTAACATCTAATTGAATTTGTATAATTTTTTCTAATTCTGGCGGTCCATAAATCGTTAAGCGATCAGTTCTTTTTAGTAAATTATAAGTTGTTAATAAGCCTATTAATCCAAAATAATGATCACCATGTAAGTGAGAAATAAAAATAAAATTAATTTTAAACCATCTATTAGTATAATGTTTTAATCTATCTTGTGTACCTTCACCACAGTCAATTAAAAAACATTGGTCATGAATTTGCAGTAATTGAGCAGTCGGATATCTACCATGTTGCATAATGGCAGAATTGCAACCTAATATAGTTAATTCAAAATCCAAAAATGCAAAATATTAGTCTTCTGAATCTTCTTCTTTCAATTCTTCCTCACTACTTTCTGCTTCTTGGATAGCTTCAATCGCATCAGATTTTGTAGAAAAAATATTTAAGATATCATCTAATTGAGAAATCTTAATCAAGTTTTTAATCGTGTCGTTTAAGCCAGATAAAGCAAAAATTCCATCTACTTCATTGCATAATCGATTACCTACTAAAATCGCACTCAAACCTGAAGAATCGACGAAGCGAACATTGTTTAAATCGATGATAATATTATTGTATCCTTCGGTATTTGCTAACACTAATTCAGACTTTAAAATAGGTGCATTTGCTGAAGTTAATTTGTCTTCTAAAATTTCATATACAATGACATTTTCTTGTTTATCTACATTAAATTTCATCTCTTTAAGAATTTATACAAAAATACAAGTTTTGTGCTATAAAACTAATAAAATGAGGAATATTTACTGTTAATTTGTAATTGAAGATAAATTGAACAAAATGGAATATCATATTATACCAAATACAGATTTGAAAATCAGTAAGATATGCTTAGGAACAATGACTTGGGGCGAACAAAATACGGAAGCTCAAGCTCACGAGCAATTGGATTTTGCAATTAGTCAAGCAATTAATTTTATTGACACTGCAGAAATGTATGCGATACCTGCAAAGCCACACACACAAGGACTTACAGAAACCTATATTGGAAATTGGTTACATAAACGAAGAAAACGTGATGATTTGGTGATTACATCTAAAGCAGCTGGACCTGGAAAGCAAGTGCAACATATTAGAAATGGACCTAAGTTTAACAAAACACATCTGACAGAAGCGTTAGAAAATAGTTTAAAACGATTGCAAACAGATTATATCGATGTTTATCAATTGCATTGGCCAGAACGTCCAACAAATTTTTTTGGACCTTTGGGTTATAAACATAAATCAGATAATGCAGTAACTGATTTTAAAGCCACATTAGAAACGCTGCAAACCTTTATTCAAGAAGGAAAAATTAGATATATTGGATTGTCTAATGAAACACCTTGGGGTGTAATGCAATATCTGAAATATTCAGAAATGTATGATTTGCCTAAAGTGATTACGATTCAAAATCCATATAGCTTGATTAATCGTACTTTTGAAATTGGTTTATCAGAAATTGCAATTCGTGAGCAAGTGGGTTTGTTGGCATATTCTCCTTTGGGTGGTGGTTTACTTTCAGACAAATACTTAAATGGCAGAAAACCAGATGGCGTTAGGTATTCCTTATTTCCAAATTATTTTTTTAGATATAATCATCCCAATACATTAAAAGCTGTTGAAAAATATGGTGCATTGGCACGAAGTATTGGAATGCCTTTGGCACAAATGGCATTAGCTTTTGTAAATTCTAGAGATTTTCTAACTGCAAATATTATTGGAGCAACAAATTTACAGCAACTCAAAGAAAATATTGATTCGATTAATATTCATTTATCGGAAGATGTTTTGAAAGAGATTGAAGCAATACATTTGGAATTGCCCAATCCAGCACCATAAAAAATCAGAGAATAAAATTTCTGCTTTAAATTGCTTGAATAAGCAATTGTATAATTCCGATTAGGAAGCCTAAAACAGCACCGATTAATTCAATAAATTTGAATTCTCTGGCTGTAATATCCAAAAGTAAATTCTCTAATTTCTCATCAGAAAAATTAGCGACTTTATTCCTAACTAATTCTTGAATATCTAATTTTTGCTCAATTTTTGTAATCGAAGAATCAATCACGTGCGGCAAATTGGTTTCTATTTCTTTGACTATCGTTTTGTGGATACCTTGAATAAAAGGTTCTGGTACAATAGTATTTAAAACTGGCGTTTTAGCTAATCTATCACGAATCGCATCATCAATTCGGATTGCTATTTCTTCTTTGAAATTACTTAAAGCATCAGGATCTTTAAATCGGTCTTTTATATCAGAAAAATTGATTAAATCTCTTTGAACTACAGTACCTAATTTATTAGCAATCCTTGCTTTGTTTTTTGGAAAAATACCATGAAAAGTAACAAATAATATTTTGATTGGTTTTCGTGGATGAAATAACATTTTTATTGCTATATAATTTGTAATCCATCCAATAAATGCTCCAATTATTGGAACTGCATAAGTTTGCCAGCTTGTAAAGCTAATAGAAAATAATAGCATAAAATTTATTTATTCCAAGCATCTGGTTGCGATACCCATTTTTTTAATTCAACTAAAGCGACATCATCAATATATTTACTTTCTATGCCAGCTCTTAATACATAATCGTAATTGGTTAAAGTTTTTAAAGTAACACCACTTTCTTCAAATCTTTTTCTAGCAACATCAAAACCATATTTATAGATTGCACACATACCAATCACTTCAGCACCTTGTTTTCTTAATGCTTCTACCGCCTGTAAGCTACTGCCTCCAGTAGATATCGTATCTTCAATAACAACAACACGCATACCATGTTTTAATTCTCCTTCAATTAAGTTTTCACGTCCATGTTCTTTTGGTTTAGAACGTACATAAATCAAAGGTAAATTAAGGTGGTCAGCTATCATTGTAGCGTGTGGAATACCAGCAGTAGCAACACCTGCAATACAATCAGCTTCAGGAAAATAGGCTTCTATCATTTGTATCAAACCATCTCTAACAAAATTTCTAACATCAGGATAAGATAATATTAATCGATTATCACAATACATTGGCGACTTCCAACCACTAGCCCAAGTGTATGGATTTTGAAGATTAAAATGAATTGCTTTAATTTGTAACAAATATTCAGCTAACTTTTGTTTAAATTCTAAATTTTCCATGACGGTTCAAATGTATAAAATTTTTATTAGAAATAAGAAAGTGTTTCTAACCAATAATCCTGCAAATATCCAGGAAATTTTAACACAATCCAATATTATCTTACTCAATTATGATGAAAACAATGATATTCAACAAATTGTAAGTGGATTTATTTTGAATGATAAAAGTGAAAGTAGTGTTATTATCTTTTGTAAAAATATTGAAAAATTAAAAAATGACTTCTTTGCTTGCTTTGAAGTTATTGAGGCTGCTGGTGGCGTTGTTTTTAATCCAGAAAATGAAATTTTATTAATCCATAGAAGAGGATTTTGGGATTTGCCAAAAGGGAAAATTGATGACGGAGAAACTATCTTTCAAGCTGCACTTCGAGAAGTTGAGGAGGAAACAGGAATTAATAATGTAGAAATCGTAAAACCTATTGAATTAAAATACAATCAAGCTCATATTACTTATCATTATTATGAAATGAATGGTAAGCAATATATTAAACTATCCTATTGGTTTGTGATGAAAATTAATGAACCCCAAAATTTAATTCCGCAAACTGAAGAAGATATAGAACAAGCAGTATGGACAAAAACTGAAATTATTCCATCTTTATATGGTAATATGTATGAATCCGTAATTGATGTTATTGAAAGCGTGATATAGTTTATTGGTAGAAAACTAATCCATTAAGGCATTTATTTGTTCAACATCTTTGGCTATTTGTTCTTTCAATAAATCCCAATTCTCATATTTTATTTGAGGTCGGATATAATCAACAAATATCAATTCAATAGATTTGTCGTAGATATTTTTATTAAAATCTAAAATAAAAACTTCAATAGTCAATTCACTGTTATCAAAGACGGTTTCTCGATAACCAATACTCAAAGCACCTTTAAATTGATGTTCATCTACTTTTACCCAAACTGCATACACACCAGATGCTGGTATTAGTTTATGTTCGTCTGCAACTTCTATATTAGCTGTTGGAAAACCTAAAATTTTGCCAATTTTATCGCCGTGTATTACTTTACTTTTTATCCTAAATGGATAAGCCAAAAACTGATTTGCAGTAGCAATGTCGCCTTCCAATAAAGCTTTTCTAACTTTGGTAGAACTTACAGAAATTTCATCAATTGTTTGTGCTGGAATTTCTTCTAATTGATAACCGTATTTTTCTTTCAATTGTTCCAATAATTGATAATCTCCAATTCTATTTTTGCCAAATTTATGGTCGTAACCAACACAAATGTATTTTGGATTGAAATTTCTGATTAATACCTTTTCAATATATTCTTCTGCACTTTGTTGAGCAAATTCAGGTGAGAATGGAATCAAAACCAAATTATCCAATCCAAGACTTTCCAAAATTTCTATTTTTTCATCAATCGTTGTAATTAATTTTAAAGTATTGTCATTAGGATGCAAAATTAATCGAGGATGTGGATAGAATGTGAGCAAAACACTTTCTCCTCCAATTTCTTGAGCAATTTTATTTATTCTATTGATAATATATTGATGACCATAATGTACGCCATCATAAGTCCCGATAGTCAGAACAGCATTTTTGAATTTTGGCAATTGGTCTAAACCTCTAAAAACTTTCATTTGTACAAAAATAAGATTAAAAAACAATAAGTTGCTTTATATTTGTTTTATGGACTATGCACAAACAGTAGAATTTTTATATACACAATTGCCCATGTTCTCTAAAATTGGACAGGCTGCTTTCAAAAAAGATTTAACAAATACGATTAAATTGTGTGCATTTTTAGGTAACCCACAAGAGCAAATTAAAACAATTCATATTGCAGGCACAAATGGAAAAGGCTCAACAGCACATGCATTAGCAAGTATTTTTCAAAGTGCAGGTTACAAGACTGGGTTATATACTTCGCCTCATATTGTTGATTTTCGAGAACGTATAAAAATTAATGGACAACTTTGTTCTGAGCAATTTGTTATTGAAACCATTGATTTATTAAAGCCAATAATTGCAGAAATCCAACCATCTTTTTTTGAAATTACTGTGGCGATGGCGTTTTATTATTTTGCTAAACAAAAAGTAGATATTGCAATTATTGAAACAGGTCTAGGCGGACGATTAGATTCTACTAATATTATTCAACCATTATTGAGTATTATTACTAATATTAGTTACGATCATCAATCTATTTTGGGTAATACTTTAGCTGAAATTACAAATGAAAAAGCAGGTATAATAAAGTGCAAAACGCCTGCTATTATTGGTAGGAATCAACCAGAAATTAGAAATGTTTTTGAAGCTAAAGCTAAGAATGAAAATGCACCTTTGTTTTTTGCAGATGAATTAATTCAAGTCGATAATTATACACTAAAAGATGGCTTGTTGAATATTGATTTTGTGCTTAGAAACACTAAAGAAAAAGAAATGATTTGTACGGATTTGAATGCTGTTTATCAAATAGAAAATATGAAAACAGTTTTTGCAGCAATGTTAGTTTATAATCAATTTTATGAAGCAATACCAATGAGTAAAATTAAGGCTGGGCTACTAAATGTACAGCAACAAACAAATTTTGGTGGACGTTGGCAGGTTATTTCTACTGAGCCTAAAATTGTTGTTGATGTTGGACATAATGAAGATGGAATTGTCAAAATTATTGAACAATTAAAACTAGAAAAATATGAGCATTTACACCTTATTTATAGTGCAGTAAAAGATAAAGATGTCGATAAGATAATACGTTTATTGCCTGCAAATGCTACTTATTATTTGACTGAAGCAAAATTAGAAAGAAAGATGCCATTTGAAATATTACAAGATAAATTTAATGCCTATAATTTATCGAATTATGGATTTGAGAACGCAACTTTAGCCTTGCAAGCTGCGAAAAAAAATGCAAACAAATTAGACTTAATTTTAGTAGTCGGTAGTTTTTTTATTTTAGAAGATATTTTACAATATTAATTTTTTTAAAAAAAAATGAAATTAAATTTGGAAATGATAAATATTTATCCTTAATTGCGGGTAATTCAAGTTTATGAGTAAAAAAATACCTTTTTCAGTTGAGCGAACTTACAAATCATCACCATCGATTTTATATAGTTTTTTGACAACACCTTCGGGATTGGTTCAATGGTTTGCAGATTATGTGGATTTAGATCCCAATGGAGAGATATTTACATTTGAATGGAATGGCGATGAGCAGAGAGCTATTGTTTTGGCTTACGAAGATGATGAATATGTAAAATTACAATGGGAAGATGAAGAAGATGAAAAAGCGTATTTTGAATACAAAATTAAAGTTACGGATATCACAAAAGAAACAATCTTAACTGTAACGGATTATGCTGAAAAAGAAGATATTCCTAGTGCCAAAGAATTGTGGCTTAGTCAATTGAATGATTTAGCAAAAGCCTTAGGCAATGGGTGATTTTATCATAAAAAATAACTCCTTTAAAAATTTAGCTTTATCACTTTCCTTATCGTAATATGCGATTTGGTTAAAGATTAATGCTTTAATAATTGCTTTATTATTGCAGGGAGAATAATAATTTTTCTTAGATGTTAATTTAATTTGTTTTAGATAATTGGTAATTTCCATTCTTGAAAATGCAATGCCTTTATTTATTGGATTGATATAAAACATCACTTGTTTTTCATCAGTATTTTCGTCTAAAATTTCTTTAGAAAGATGCTTTCTAGCATAACACATAATAAAATGATAAGGAAGATTAACACCATAAATTGGCAAGTCATTTTTTTGAGCAATAATTAAAAATAAAATGCCTAAAGAAATTGAATTGCCATTTTTAGTCTCTAATATTTTATTCAAATTGCCTAAATCAGGTATTTGTTTGAAAGTATTTTTATCGTTATTACTGAAAAAACCATGTAATTGATAAAAAACTTGGTTCATCACTTGTAATTCTTCGAGTGGAGAGAGTGCCGCATTCAATTCTATCCAAACAGATTTGGCAATGGAATTAATTTTATCGATAATTGCTAATTCATCAATTTCTGGGTACTCAATTGTATTTACTATTAATGCTGCTTCCAATAAATCTTGTTCATCACTTTCTAACCATTGTTTTAATCTATCTTTTATATTGTCGTATTGGATTTTTTTTATTAAGCTTTCTAGTTTTTCTTGTATAACAATGTTTTCTTCAGCTTCCCAAGCTGATTCTAATAAAGATAATCCCTCTTTTCCAAATGATACTAATTTGTTACTGACATGTGTAAAGACTTCATTGTCATCATCGTCTAATAAGGAGACTAAGGCTTTAAATTCAGATAAATTAATTGCTGTCATAAGTACTAATATAGTTCTATTTTCAATGTAAGTGAAAAATACTTTTAAACATTCGTGAAGAATTGAAAGAAGTCTTTTGGTTATTCTTTTTCCTTGTTTTTCAAAAATTCCAAATAGCCGTATAAATCAGCAATAGGCAAGTTTTTAGCTCTAATTTTTTGTTCTTTTCTATCAATGATAAATACCTTAGGTGTTGCATTTATAAAATATTCTCTTCTGAAAGCACTTGTGCCATTTGGGTCCCAACCTGTTATCCAATTCAAGTTACAATTTTTTGCGGCAAAAGCTCTAAAAGTACTGTCTGTTTGTTCTGTTGAAATACTTACCACTTGTGCACCCAATGTTTTTAATGAATCATATTTAGCATTAATTAATGGAATATCATGTTGGCAATGTCCACAATCTGAATTCCAAAATACCAAAATAGTATATTCAGCTTTGTCCAATAAAGCATGGAATTTGATGTCCACATAATTTGAATCTTTAAAGGTAAAATCTGCTGCTGGGTTTCCAATTAATACAGGTCGAATGTCTTCTGCATAATCTTTTATTTTTTTAAGTTGATCGCCTTCTATCCAAGGTGTTTTTCCATTACCTAAGTACTTATCAACCAGATGAACAAAAATCCTATCGTATCCCATAATTTGACTCTTGGAATATTTATCATATACAATATTAAATACGTATTTATACATTAATGGAGAACCTTGTGCTGCTTTTGCTATCAAATTATCCAATGGCGGAATGATAGAATCAGGCAATGGAAATATATACAAATCAAAATATTGATTGATAAATTGTTTGAAAATAGGACTACGAACATAAGCAGAATCCGACCAATCAATTATATCAAAATAATGTTCTTTAATATAAGATACAGTTGTTACGGTATCTTTCCATTCTTTGTTTTTTGTATAATAAGATTTTGGAATAATTGGCTCAGGTGCTTGCATCATTTTTAATAGCGACGCATAGAAAGTATTTGGATATTTTTCAATTACAGAAGCACGATGCTCGTTAGTTAATTTTGTTTGAGTTTCAATTTTTTCAATAATGTTTTTATATGTTTTTGAAGAATCAGGCAAGTCTTTTAGTAGCTTTTTTAAAGAATCAATTTTAAAGCCTAAAGGGATAGAATATTTTAAATTATTATACAAAGCTTCATTTTCAATACTATTTGAAACTTTCATATTCATAGGTAAATCAATAGTATCTGTTGTTAAGCTAAATTTTGTTTCTTTATTGATAATTAAATCAAAGAACTTAAAATCTAAAGTAGGGAAGGCGATAATGTAAACGCCATCTGGATAGTTTTTGTTGCCTTTAATTGAAGCGATTCCTTTATCATTAAATTGTATGGTATCTTGAACAAAGCGACTTGTTTCATAGTGGTAAGCTAATAAAGCAAAATCATTTTTTATACCTTTTACTTGAATCGTAATGTCAAAATTTTTAGTTGTTGAAAAAACGGCTTGTCCAGTTAAAATGGTTATAAAAATAAATAGATAAAATTTCATATAAATTAGTATTTGCAAAATCTATTCCAAAAGTATAGAAACAAAGTATCTTTTCAATAGAACTGTAAGTATTTAAAGTATTAATTTTTGTTAATCAATAATTGAAATGTAGGAAACGGATATAGTTTTTTTTAAGAATTAGGCATAGTACTGAAAAATATGGCTATAGTTTGCTTTGAAGCATTTATTAGAGACCATAATGATTACAAAAAGTCACCAATTTAATTCATAGGCTCAGCATTACAGCTATAGTTACCGTTTTATTGTCTTTCCTAAAAATCTCAGCAAAACCAATATGCGATAAGTCTATAACAATAAAAGCTTGTCTTATATTTTTGATTTAATATATAAGCATTTTTTTAGCAATAAAATTCGATATTATTACATATAATCTTCCATTGGAGGACAAGTACAAACTAAGTTTCTATCGCCATAGGTATTATCCACCTTTCCTACAGAAGCCCAAAATTTATTCTCCTTTACATATTGTAATGGGAACGCAGCTTGTTCTCTACTATATGGATGTTCCCAATTGGTTTTAGTCGCCTCAAACATCGTGTGTGGTGCATTAATAATTGGGTTGTCATCTTTAGTGGTTTTTCCATTAATTATATCTTCAATTTCTTGTCTAATAGAAATCATAGCATCGCAAAAGCGGTCTAACTCGTCCTTGTTTTCACTTTCTGTTGGTTCAATCATTAAAGTGCCTGGCACTGGAAATGCTACCGTTGGAGCGTGGAAATTATAATCCATTAAACGTTTTGCAACATCAACCGCATCGATATTTGAATCTTTTTTTAATGGTCTTAAATCAATAATAAATTCGTGAGCAACACTACCATTTTCGCCAGTATATAAGATTGGAAAATGTGTTTCTAATCTTTTTTTCATATAATTAGCATTCAAGATAGCATATTTTGTAGCATCTTTAATACCATTTTGTCCTAACATTTTAATGTAGGCATAAGATATTAATAGAATAGATGCACTACCATAAGGTGCGGCACTGATTGCCGCAATACCTTCTGTTCCGCCTGTTTCAACAATAGCATGTTTAGGTAAATAGGGAGCTAATTTATCATTCACACAAATTGGTCCCATTCCTGGTCCACCACCACCATGAGGAATTGCAAATGTTTTATGTAAGTTGATGTGGTTTACATCTGCACCTATTGTTGCAGGAGAAGTTAACCCAACTTGTGCATTCATATTGGCACCATCCATATAAACTAAACCACCATTGTCATGTATAATTTGACAAATATCTTTTATAGTAGGTTCAAAAACACCATGTGTTGATGGATAAGTTACCATTAAACAAGAAAGTGTATCTTTATGTTTTTCTACTTTTAGTTTTAAATCTTCAACATCTATATTGCCACTTTCATCAGTTTTTACCACAACTACGTCCATTCCAGCCATTACTGCACTCGCAGGATTGGTTCCGTGAGCTGATGCTGGTATTATTGCGGTTGTTCTTTGTGTTTGATTATGAGCTACGTGATAAGCTCTAATAACCATCAATCCAGCATATTCACCTTGAGCACCTGAGTTTGGTTGTAATGAACAAGCTGCAAATCCTGTAATTTGAGCTAAATAGTTTTCTAATTCTTTAATAATACTTAAATATCCTTGTGCTTGGTCTTTAGGTACAAATGGATGAATATTAGCAAATTCTGGTAAACTTAAAGGCATCATTTCTGATGTTGCATTCAATTTCATAGTACAACTTCCTAATGATATCATTGAATGACAAAGCGATAAATCTTTATTTTCTAATCTCTTGATATATCTTAGCATTTCATGTTCTGAATGATATTTATTGAAAATTGGGTGTGTTAAACAGTCCAATTTTCTTTGCAAACTTGCTGGGATTGCTGAAGCTTCAACAACTTTTACTTCGCTAGAAGCAATGCCTTTATAATTGGCAAAAATATCAGCAACTAATTGCAATTGTTGATTGGTGGTTGTTTCATCAATTGTAATTTGAATAGTATTGTTGTTATACCACAAATTTGTTTGATGATTTAATGCTATCGCTTTTAGTTTATTAGCATCTTCAATGGCAACACTAATAGTATCAAAATAATGTTGATGTTGAATACTAAAACCTAATTTTGTAAGCGTTTGTGCTAATGCATTGGCTTTATTATGAATTTCTTGAGCGATGTTTTTAATACCATCATTTCCATGATAAACTGCATACATTCCAGCCATAATAGCCAATAGAGCTTGAGCTGTACATATATTTGATGTAGCCTTTTCTCGTTTGATGTGTTGTTCTCTTGTTTGAAGCGCCATACGCAAAGCTCTATTGCCATGTTTATCAACAGAAACACCAATTAATCTTCCAGGCATTAAACGTACGAATTCTTCTTTACAAGCAAAATATGCAGCATGTGGACCTCCGAATCCCATAGGTACACCAAATCTTTGAGTAGAACCAACAACAATATCAGCACCAAATTCTGCAGGAGGTGTTAATATGGCTAAGCTTAAAATGTCTGCAATAACTGTCGTGTAAATATTTGAAGCTTTGCATTTTTGAAAAAATTCAGTAAAATTATTTACAGCACCATCGGCAGCTGGATATTGTACAATGGCAGAAAAATATTCTTGAGTAGGCGTGAAGTTGGTATAATCGCCAACTACGACTTCGATATTTAAAGGTAAAGCTCTTCCTTTTACAACATCAATTGTTTGAGGGAAAGTATTTTGGTCTATAAAAATTTTATTGGCAGATGGTGCATTTTTTACTTTACTTCTTACTTCATGTAGTAAGTGCATAGATTCTGCAGCTGCAGTAGCTTCATCTAATAGTGAAGCATTAGCAATTGGCATTCCTGTCAATTCGGAAACCATTGTTTGGTAATTCAATAATGCTTCTAATCTTCCTTGAGAAATTTCTGCCTGATAGGGTGTGTATTGTGTGTACCAACCTGGATTTTCAAATATATTTCTTAAAATTACAGTTGGTGTAAGTGTACCATAATAACCCATTCCAATAAAGTTATTATATATTTTATTTTCAGTTGCTTTTGCTCTTATGAAACTCAAATATTCATATTCAGACATTGCTTGTCCAACAGTAATTTCGTGATTGATTTTAATGTGTTGTGGTATCGTTTTTTCGATTAGTGCATCTACAGATGGAACGCCAATAATTGATAACATTTCTTCTGTTTCTTTTGCAGAAGTTCCGATGTGTCTTTCTCTAAAAGTATGAATTTGCATAAATGTTTTTTTGAGTTACGCAAAGATAAAATTAAGCTATGGATATACCCAATTATTTTAGTAACAGTAACTAAAATTGTTCATTTAATAAAATCAAGAAATAGAAAAATATAAAAAAAGCTGATGTTAATTGAATTAGGAGAATAATTCTAATGCTTTTTCTGGAGGTCGTGCAATTATAGCTTTATCGCCATTAATAACAATAGGTCTTTCAATCAAAATTGGATTTTCATGCATCGCTTGAATCCATTCTGTTTCACTTAAATTTTTACCTTTATATTTTTCAATATAAATGGCTTCGCTTTTTCTTATTAATTCGTGAGCAGGAATATTTAATTTTTTTAATAAAGATTGTATCGTTTCGATACTTGGAGCTTCTTTTAAATATTCTACAACTTTAAATTCAACTGCTTTATCATTTAGGATATCTAAAGTACATCTGCTTTTACTACATCTGTTATTGTGATAAATTTCTATCATATTTATTTGTTAGATGTGATTCTACCAGCTCTGCAAAATCTTTTAGACCAATAAGGTTCATCCATACTACTGATGATAACTCCGTTGGAAGAAGAAGAGTGCGTGAATTTACCATCTTGTAAATAAATACCAACATGTGAAATGCCACCACCATTTACATTGAAAAATACTAAGTCGCCTTCTTGTAATTCGGAAGGGTCAATATAGTTAGTAATTTTTGCCAATTGATAAGATGTGGCGTAATCACTTTGACATTCTGAGTTAAGTTGGAAAACATAATTGGAACAATCAATGCCTTTTTGAGTTTTGCCACCCAAACGATATGGAGCATTTCTCCAATTGAAGATGTTAATATATAATTGTGGGTCTAATGCTTCGTTTAAATTGATGTTTTTATCAGAAAAGAAGTTTTTTATTTTTTCAAGGTCAATTTTATTTTCTAAACACAATTTTCCGAGAACGTCAAAAAATGGATTACTTGCTTTTATATTTTGTGCTGAAAATAAGGTAAATGCGATGATTAATAATAACTTACTTGCTTTTAATTTCATTCTATAATTAGTTTTTTTTTAGTTATAAAAATGATTTATGGTTTGTGGTTAATATTCGTTAGTTTTCAAATATAAGAAAAAAAAGACTAAATAACCAAATCTAGTTAGCTATAATTGAAAATTTTGCTGATTTTAACCATATTTTAAGAAATATAAATGATTTTTTAGATATTATAAGATAAACAGTTTATGAAATATTATCTAACTAATATAGTATTGTTTTCTATTAAAAAATTGCTCTTAATTGTGCTCTGCCTGTATTTACAACTTTTGTTGTGCCAGTTTTTCGACCTTCATAAACTAAAAGTAATTCTAAGTTTGAACCTATAAATCTTGAATATTCCATGTTCCAAATATAGTTTTTGCCTTTTTGCAACCCTTCTAAAATAGTATAGCTTTTGGTTGAAGCCGTTTCAGAATTATAATTGACTAAAATTAAAGAGAATTTTGTGGTAAGTGTATTTTTTCCTGCTTTGCTATATCTAAATTCTGTTTCTAATTTGTTGGATAGCATTTTTTCGTTTCCATATTGAGGATTGTTTTGCTTATATAAAAAACCATAAGAAATAGAAGTTCTAATCATAGTTTTAAAATTATAAGAGAATTTTGGTTCTACGCCATAAATATTCAAATGCAAGTTGTTATTACTAAAGAAATCTGAAATATATAATTGCTTACTAAAAAGGAGTTTATAATTTAGAGTATAAGCAGTTTTTATGTTGTAATATCCATCAATTAGGTGTTCAATTTTTTTTCTTGTATCATAACCGTTTACCAAAAGTAATTTTTCATTGAGTATTTGATTGCTATAAGCTAAGTAATAAGTTGGATCGCCTGTATTGAAAGCAATAGTGTTTCTAATGTTTGAATTTAGGTTTACAATATTACTATCCTTACTATTCATTATAAATGGATTGAATGGCTTAACATGTTTGTCTTTTAAAGTTTTTCTGCTGATGTTTAGGAAGGATACTATTTGAAATTTACTAATAAATTTCTTAATTCCACTTTCATTAAACCAGATAGCTTTAGGTGTTAAATTAATTGTTTGAGTATATGAAGTGGTGTATGCTCTGATGTATTCATTTAAGTCAGTATATACTTTGATGTATTGTGCACTGTCGCTAAATTGTGATTGCACAAACTCATTCAACTCCTTGATGCCATTTTGGTTTTCATCTATCCATTTGTAATAACCTTGTCCTGATTGAACTTGTAAATAAGTAAATTGTCGAATGCGTTCTTGTCCACCACCCAATTCATATATAAAGTTACTACGCAATGCAGTTTTGAAAAAGCGATTTCCGTATTCAATTCTTCCTAAGTAGGTTCTTTCTGAGGGTGTTTTAGCTAATACGGAATCTATTACTTTTAAATCACGATAAGTAAAACTCCAATTGAGGTGTTGATTTTTAATGGCGTTGGCACTTCCTTTAAAATCTATCAAATTTGCAAAAGATTGTATATGCATTTGATTATTTAAGCCATTGAAATCATTTCTAAATTTATAATCTAAATTAAAACTCCATTTATTAGAGTCTGGCATTGAAATATTTAATCCAGCTATATTAAATTTAAAACTATTGTTGCTTAATGTGTCCGCAATTATATTTTGAATATGGTTGTTTTCTTGTAAATAATTAATGCCAAATTTTAATCCTTTTGCTTTTTGAATTGCATAGGCAATTTGAATATTAGGTCTAAAAAATGAAGTTGACAAAGTAGTATCTTTTGTACTTAAATGTTTAAAATCAGCATTAAATTCTAAGTTTTTGTAATTCCAAGAAATTGGAATTTGACTTTCAAATCCTTGATAATTTTTCTGTCTGATGAGCGATGTAAAACGATAGCTTGCTTTTAAATTTATTTTTGAATTATTATAAGTTTCTTGAAAGCCAAAAAGATGTTCATTGAATGTAGAATTAATATCATTTAAGTTCCAATCTCTTGTAAATTCAGTATTTCTGTATGGTTCTATTTGTCTAAAGTTTGCTTGTTTAAATTCATATTTTATAGTTGTTTTAAGTTGGTTGTTGTTTTTTATAGTATCATTTCTTCCTAGTTCTAAATTAGTTGCATAACCTTTACTGGCTTTGTTGTCTATGTCTGAAAAAGTATTCATATCCTTATTGGAAAAGGCAAATTCAGATTTGATATACATATTTTTATAATCATATTGTAAACCTGAAACTGTCATTAATTGTGTTTTGGGTGTGATTAATAAAATAACAGGTTCATAAGCACCTTGAGGTATTCCATCTATTGGAGGTATCCATTCATACACACGCAAGTTATTGGAGTTTTTTGAGGTTTTGTAATTGCCTTTATTTGTGCCTACAAACGAAAAATTGACTTTATATAAATTTCCAGAATTAGTGGGAGCATAAATAAAAACTGAATCATAATGATTTAATCCAATTGTTGTATCTATTAGTCTATATTGAATCGTGGTTTCATCATAGGTAGTAGGTTTAAAGCCATCAAAAAAAGCATTGCTGATATTGTTTCCTATACTTGCTAAATATGTTTTGGCACTGTCGTTTAAATCATTTAAGATAGGCTTATTTTTAGCATCTTGTTCGCTATAAACTTCGGTGTAAATTTTTAAATTTTTATATTTAAAATCAATAGCGTTATGTATAGTAGTTCTAAAATAATTTTTGTCAGAGTATTCAAATTCTACAACAATTCTGGAGTCTTTAGTAATTAAAAATCTAGGCATAAAAATAATCTCACCTGAATTATAATCAATGATATAATCATTAGTTTCGCCTCTAGTTAGTAAATTTCCATTGATATATACTTTTTCACTTCCTGCTAAGATAATGATATAACTTTCGTTGTTATTCCCCAACAATCGATACGGTCCTTGATTGCCTTCTTGACCGAAAAATGTATTTCTGGCAAATTTTCCTCTAGCAACTGCAAAAGCAGTGTTGGTATTGAGTTGCATATTTTTCTTAAATTTGAAAGAATTTGCATAGCCTATACCTTGCAATTGCTTAGAAAAGCGTAAAAAATATGAATTATTACTAGATTTTTGATTGAAATCACCAGCGGTTATACGGTGTGGCTCTTTATTGATTTGTATATAAATCTTGTCGAAATCTTGCAATTGTTGCGTTGTACCATCTGGTTGTAAAGGAATATTTTGGTCGGTAAGTGCAGCAATTATTTCTATATCATTGCCTATTTTCCCAGATAATCTTAGGTCTAAATTGGAATTTAAACTTAAATCTTGATTAGAACCAAATTGAACACCACGAGAAAAGTTCCCGCTATATTGCAAACCTCCAAAATCTAAGAAATCAATTTGATTAATTTGTTTAGGTTGATATTTTTGGTATTGTTTAAAAAAAGCATCTAAGGAATCGATATAATAAGAAGATTGGTATTTTTTGTGGGCAAAATTTGTTGGTAAATTAGTGTTGAATATTCTATAAGTAACATAAAATGAATCTGTAATGCTCGTATTGAAAAGTATATTTCCAGTATTCATATCATAATGATAATCAGTTTCAGGGGAAAGTAAGATGCCATTTATATTTCTGATTACTATACTATTTGGGAATACAAAATTTGTATCTAAGCTAAAATCATTAGCTGTGCTTGAAAAATATTTTATTCTTAAATTAGATAATTGTGATGCATCTTTAAATACTTGACCATAAGCATACCCAACTATTATTATAGCCAATATAAATAATATGTTTTTGATTAAAGACATCAAGGATAAAGATAAAAGTTTTCTATTGTTTCTTGCTATTTATAGAATATTAGATGAAGCTTATTATATTTGTGAACATTAAAAATAAATACCAAATGAATCACGATTATAATTATTACAATACAGCTATTAAAAATGAGGCTTTGCCATTAGCTTTTGTTGATGTTGATTTCTTAGATAAAAATATTAAAGCAATAGCTGAACGTGCGGGTAATAAAAACATTCGTGTAGCATCAAAATCTATACGAAATATTTGGACATTAAAACGCATTTTTGAAGCAAATAAGAAATATCAAGGTGTCATGTCTTTTACAGGAGCAGAAGCTTTGTTTTTAATAGAGCAAGGATTTGATGATATTTTGTTAGGCTATCCAATTATAGATAAAAATCAGATTAGAAATATTTGTAAACTTACAAAAACTGGAAAGAAAATTATCTTAATGACAGATTGTATAAGTCATGCGAGTTTGATAAATTCCATTGCCGAAGAAGAACAAGTTACGCAACCAATTTGTATTGATGTAGATATGTCTTCAGATTTTTTAGGCTTACATTTTGGCGTTTATCGTTCTTCTCTAATTAGTGTTCGTGATGCAAAAACATATATCACTCAATTATTGAATTTTAAGAATGTAAAATTAACAGCATTAATGGGTTATGAAGCACAGATTGCAGGAGTTGGAGATACGAACCCAGCCAATGGCATTAAAAATTTTGCAATTAAATTTTTGAAGAAAAAATCTATACCTGAATATACACAAAGAAGAAAAGAAGTCATTGAATACATTAAACAAAAATGTACAACCTTAGAGATTATAAATGCAGGTGGAACTGGAAGTATGGAGTGGAATAAAGTTGAAGATGGCGTAACAGAAATTACAGTAGGTTCAGGTTTTTTCTCACCAGTATTATTTGATTACTATGATAATTTTAAGCATTTACCAGCAGCTGGATTTGCACTCCCCATTGTTAGACAGCCAAAAGATAGAATGTTTACTTGTTTAGGTGGCGGTTATATTGCCAGTGGAAGTGTGGGTATAGATAAACAGCCAAAACCATATTTGCCAGAAGGTGTACAAATTACAGAAAATGAAGGTTGCGGTGAAGTTCAGACACCATTTGTTTATAATGGAAAGCAATCGTTAAAAATTGGAGATGCAATATTTTTTAGACATAGTAAAGCAGGTGAGTTGTGTGAGCGATTTAATGAATTATATTTAATTAAAGAAGGTTCAGTTGTTGAAAAAACACCAACTTATCGAGGAATGGGCAAATGCTTTTTGTAAAGATTTAAAATAATATTTAATTTCATTATTCTTTTAGTAGTTTTATTCAATGCAACAATCATTCTATACAAATAAATACAGTATTTTATTAGTATATATAGTATTGGTATTGTTGATTTATTCACAAACTTTTCATTTTGATTTTGCCCTAGATGATGATTTAATTAAAGAAGGAATTGAAGGAAAAATAATTCAATTTACGGACATATTTGATGTTTTCAAGCAGCGATATAATAGAGTAGATTATCGGCCAATCAGTATGCTTACATTTGCATTGGAGTATTTTTTTGTAGGTACAATAAATCCTAAAATAGCACATATAGTTAATGTAATTGTTTTTGTTTTGATACTTTTTTCAACGCATTATCTTTTTCAATTACTTTTTAAAGGAAAATATAAATTAGAAACTTTTTTTATGGTGTGTATTTTTGCGGTACACCCTTTAGTTGTTGAAGTAGTTGCTAATATAAAATCGAGAGACGGATTGTTGAGTATGTTATTTGCTATATGGAGTTTGTATTTTTTTTTAAAAGCAAGTTTTAGTAACTATAAACTTAAATTCCTATTTTATAGTTGGCTATTTTTTATAATTGGAACTTTTGCAAAGATTGATATCTTAGGAGTTTTATTATTTATAGTTGGTTTTAATTTTATTAAATTCAATAAAAGAGATTGGTTTTGGGGAATCGGAATTTTTGTATTTTTTTTAATTACATATTCCATATTCAGAGGAACTCTCGTTAATTATTATTTACCAATAGATACTTCTGTTGATAGTAAGCTTGCAATTACTACATTTACCGAAAATCCAGTAGCTGATTTAACTGGTTTTTTTATTAGTATATATACATATTTGCAAGTTACATTCATCTATATTGGAAAGATTTTATTACCTATAAAGCTGTGTTATTATTATGGATACAACTATTACCAATTAGATACTAATTTTTCTTTAAAACTTTTAGTTTTATTTTTAATGTTTGTTTCTATTATAATTGGTGTTATATTTTTATCCAAAAGAAATGGTTTTATCTTAATTGCTGGAATAGGGTTTTTATCCTTTATTTTCTTTGCTACAGGTTTTATAACAGCTGTTGCAGGAATTGTTGCTGATAGATATACATTTATGGCATTGCCTTGGTTTATTATACTCTTTGTTTTTGTATTAACGCATTTTTTACCAATACAAAATATTTATACAAAAGGGTTTTTTGTTTTTATGATAGTTTTATTGACAACTGCTTCTTTTGTTAGAACACAAGCTTGGGAGAGTTTGACAACTTTAGTTGAAACAGATGCTCCTAAACTTCACAATTCTTATGAAGGAATGCGTATTGCTACAAATGTATATATTGATAATTTTAAAGAAACTAATGATACTAGCTATTTGAATAAAGGAATACAATGTGCATTAAATGCGAATCAAGTGTATGAAAATAATGTGCTTATTAATACCCAATTAGGTCAATTATTATTTTTAAAAAATGATTTGTCAAATGCTGAAAAATATTTTAAAATGGCTTTTGCCATAGATTCTACGAATGCTAGTCTTTTAGAATTTTTAGGAGATGTTTATTATTCAAAAAAAGATTATAAAAATTCAGAAAATTATTATTTAGGAGCTTATCAATTTGCAACTGATAGACACAAACAGGCATTGATAAATAATATTTCGACCTTATACTATGAACAAGGTTTTAAAGAAAAAACACTGAATTATAATTTTGATTTAATTAGGAAAGATAGCTTGAATTTTGCTGCTTATGAAAACTTAGGTTATTATTATTTATCGGAAAGAGATACCAATAAAGCAAGAATGTATTTTAATTTGGCTGTAAAATTTGGAATGCCATCTGAAGGATTCCCAGAGCTATCGAATAAGTAGGAGCAAGGCATAAAAAAACTCGAAACATTTGTTTCGAGTTTTTTATTTTGGAGTAATATAAATTAAATTACCAGCTTTTTTTCTTGTAATTGCTATTGCCACCACCATAAGAACCTCTACTGTTATTCTCTTTAGGTTTAGCAACATTAACAGATAATGCTTTTCCGTCAAATTCTGAACCATTAAGTTCGTCAATTGCTTTTTGAGCTTCTTCATCATTGCTCATTTCTACGAATCCAAAACCACGTGAACGTCCGGTTTCTCTGTCAGTGATAATTTTTGCTGATGTTACTTCTCCATAGTTCTCGAAAAGTTGTTGCAAAGCCTCAGTACTTGTTCTGAAGTTGATGTTTGCGATGTAAATGTTCATTTATAAAAAAAATTAATTGAACAAAAGTAATCAAATAAAGTGAAATATTCTCTTTTTTTTTCTTTTTATCAAAATTATTCTACAAAATGGCTGTTTATAGAATCTACTATAGCTTTAGTGTTGCCGACTTCATAGAAATCTACACCTAAGAAATTAATAAAATGATTGCGTGTGTTTTCACAATTCTGTAGGCGACTATGAATTACGGAAGGGTTATTTGCAGTATTGGCTAGTTTCTTTTCAGGCAAACCTAATCCATTTGATAACCAATGATTGACTAAAAATAAATTGTTTTCACTATAAGTTCCTCTGTTAATTGCACAATCAAATTCGCTCACTTTTTTGAATGTGTATTTTGTGTCGTAAATATATGACCAAGCATGTTTTAAGTAATCAACTTTTGGAGTTTTGTCGCTTTCAACAAACATCACTAAACGTTGATTGCTATTAACCATTTCTTTAATTGTTTTCCATTCAGTTCCATGTACATAAGCAAAAGAAGTTAATCCAGCAGTTTCAATAGCTGCAATCAGTTGTTCATTGCTGCCATTGTTTTCAAAAATAATAGTAAGTACTTCTTTTTCGTTGTTTGCCAAAAACAAATAAACTTCTTTTAATACATCAACCAAAGGTTGTTTGCCCATTAATTCAACACCATGATATGTCAATGCATTGCCTCCTGGTCCATCATAAGTATCAATCATCAAACCACGAACACCATTTGCTAATTGTTTGCTTATGCTGTGTGTTTGATTTGGAATAAGATATTTTTTTTCACTATTATTCATTGCATTGTGCGTCATCAAAAAACAAACTTTGTTGTATTTTCTATTAAAATAAGGAGGTTCTACAACTATTGGCGTATCCACTTTTGGTGTATCAATAATAATAGTAGTGTCTTTGGGTGGCTTAATTGGTTCGAAGTTTGTCCCATCATTTTTTTTGCAAGCATAGCCAAGCACCAATGCAATACACATAACTAAAATTAACTTTTTCATAGCTTTAAAATTAGTTAAACTATATTAGATTGCAAAGTGTTTTAAATTATTAAAAAGCATAACTTAAAAAAAAGATGAAAGAAAAGTTTTTTATAATTCTAAATCAAGCACGAAAAGTATTTGGTATTTATCCATTAGTATTATTGTCATCATTTATTATGGCATTAATAACCATCATTCATATTACAATTTTTAATTTTAGTAAAGATGATTCATTAAAATTTTTGCTGGTTAAATTGATATTGGTTGCTGGCTTAGGCATTTCTTTAAACTTTGCATTAAAGTTGTTGGCACAAAGAGTGCAGCAATCCAAAATGATAGAATATTTAGGCATTCTAATTCTAATAGGCTTTTATTTTATTTTACCTAAAAATGAAGTAGATTTTAATGAGTTTTATGCATTTATTCTTATTCCGATTTATATACTTTCACATCTTTTGGTAGCATTTATTGCATTTACTAAAAAAGAAAACTTAGAATTTTCATTTTGGCAATTTAATAAAAACTTATTTGTAAACTTTTTCCTTACACTTGTATTTGTAAGCGTTTTAATCATAGGAACGGAGTTGGCAATTTTAGCTATTGATAATTTATTTGAAATTCATTTTGATAGCGATGTTTATTGGAAAATTTTTCTATTTATATTAATTTTTGGAAGTACTTTTATTTTTTTATCATTTTGTGAAAGTGGGTTGAGTTCGATTGAAAAAGAAGATGAATATCCTATTATTTTACAATTTTTTACACAATATATATTAATTCCATTATTGTTCTTATATGTAGTTATTCTTTATGTTTATTTAGCCAAAATTATTTTAACATGGGAACTTCCAAGAGGTTGGGTTTCTTATTTGATTTTAGCATATTCTTCTGTCGGAATTTTAGCTTTACTTTTAGTACATCCACTCAAAAATAAAACTGAAAAGGCTTGGGTGCGTGTTTTTGGAAAGCTATTTTATTATACATTAATTCCATTATTGATATTATTATTTGTTGCTATTTTTACAAGAATTTTAGCTTATTCTTTTACAGAGCCGAGATACTATGTTTTGCTTTTGGCAATTTGGTTATCGACAGTTGTTTTGTATTTTGTTTTTATTAAAAATGCTACCATAAAATTTATCCCAATTTCCTTATTTATATTTGGGTTATTTGCTTTAGTTTTCCCTTATTTTAATGCAATTTCTGTTGCTAAACGAAGTCAAAAAAATGCTTTAGAACAAATTTTGAAGGATAATAAATTATTGGTAAATGGGAAGATTGATTTTGATAAAACGATTACTGATTCTTTAGTCTATGAAATTTCAAGCAAATTTGATTTTCTAAATAGTCGTGGACAAAGTGCTTTTTTATTGAGTTTTTTAGATGATAAACATCAGGTTGAATTTAAAAATGCAGAGTCCAATTATTGGCCAATCGAATCTAAGTTTAAAAATGTTCAGCAAATTTCTAATAAAAATTATCCAGCGAATTTCCTTCAATTGACAAGTAAACAGCCTTATTATGAAATTGCAAATTACCAATATGCTATATTGCAACAATATCCTGAGGATAAAAATATTAATATTAACCAAGATAGTATTCAAATAAAAACATTGCAAAATAGTGCCTTGTATATGGTTTTAAATAATAAAGATACGCTGAATTTAAAACCTTTAGCCATCAAATTGTTTGATAATTATCCCAATAATCCAGATGTATTATCTATTGAAGGTCAATTAGCAAATTATAAAATTAAAGTTATTTTTGGAACGATAGAAAAAACAAATGTCGATGCGAATAGAATAGATTTTTGGTTTTCTAATGTTGTCTATTTAATTGATGATACAAACAAAAAATAGAATTTATCTTCAATTTCAAATTTGTTTTAGGATTTAAACAAAATTTGGATAAATTAATTTTGAATTTCTATAATTGTGTTCTATCTTTAAAATATGTTGTATCATAATGATAAAACCATTTTGTTTTTCAATGGTGATTTTAAATTAGTAAATGATTTTAAAATAAGTCCATTTAATCAGACTTTACATTATGGTTATGGTGTTTTCGAAGGAATTCGTGCATATCAAACACAAAGTGGATTGCATATTTATAAAGTACGCAGACATTTCGAACGTTTGATGCAATCTGCCAAAAAATTACATATTGAAATGCCTTATTCTGTTCAGGAAATGATAAATTTTGCCTATGAATTAGTAGAGCAAAATAAATTATCTGAAGCTTATATTCGACCATTTATTTTTATGGATAAAAATATGGGTTTGCGTGCTGTTGATGCTGATAAACCTAATGTTTTAATGACTTGTTGGAAATGGAAAAAATATTATCCCAATAATCATTTGAATGTAATGGTGTCTTCTTGGAGAAGACCTCATCCAAAAACAATGCCTGTGGATATAAAAGCTTCTGGAAATTATATCAATTCCATTTTAGCAACTAGAGAGGCAACCCAAAATGGTTATGACGATGCTTTGTTATTAGATGTGGAAGGTTATGTAGCAACGGGTCCTGGAGCTTCTTTTTTTATGGAAAAAGATGGAAAATTGATAGTTCCACCAATAAATTATATTTTTCAAGGAATTACTAGAGCAACTTTAATTGATTTGGCTAAGCAAATGGATATTCCTGTTGAAGAAAAATTGTTCGGAGTTGAAGAACTATTAAATGCCGATGGTGCCTTTTTTGCAGGAACTGCTGCCGAAGTAGCTGGTATTAAAAGTATTAACGGACACCAATTAAAATTGCCTTGGGAAGATACCATCGGCAGACTTTTACACGATAGATATAAACGTATTGTAGCTGGAAAAGATACCAACTTTTTGGAATACTTTTAGTTGATTAGCCTTTTGTTTTTGCTATCTTTGAACAATTATACTTATTTATGAATTGGTATTTATTAGATTCAGATATTCAACAATTAATGATTGATGCTATAAATTACAAACCATTTAAAATTGTTTTTAATGGAAAACCGATTTGTATTGTTAAAACTGAAGAAGAAATTTTTGGAATTAGTAATATTTGTCCACATGCAGGAGCGGAGTTGCATCATGGTTTTGCCAATAAAAGATTAGTTATAGGTTGTCATCTACATGGTTATAAGTTTGATATGAAAACAGGATTGAGTGCTGATGGTAATCAATACAAAATTCCTCGCTATCGATTCAAATTGGAAGATGGAAATTATTTTATTAGTGCTGTCTAGTGTAATAAAAAAAGAGCAACTTTTAGTTGCCCTTTTTTAGTAGTTCATTAAATCCCTATAAATTATGCTTGAGGAATTCTTAAAACCTGACCCACATAAATTTTGTCTGGATGTGAAAGCATTGGTTTGTTAGCTTCAAAAATTCTATTGTAGTCATTTGCGTTACCATAATAAGTTTTAGCAATTTTTGAAAGCGTATCGCCACTAACAACCGTGTGTAACTTAGCCTCAGGTGCAGGTACAATTACAGAAATTGTATCATCAACTTCTGCAACGCCTTCAACATTTCCTAATGCTAAAAGAATCTTCTCACGAATTTCTTGAGAAGCCACTTCTCCTCTAACTGTAACTTTTTGACCACTTACAATAACAGTTAAATTACTAATTTCTAAACCTAAACTTTGTACATAAGCTAAAAGTTCTTTTGCTTGTAATTGTTTTTCTTCTTCTGTTTGTGTTTCTTCTGGTTTTTTGCCAAATACTTTTTGTCCTGCTGTTTTAATAAAATTAAATAGTCCCATTTTTTTTAAAAATTTAGTTATTAAAAATAATGCAATTATCTTGCCAAAATTAAAGATAGCTATAATTTTTAATATTTTCCATTTTAGTACTATTATTTATATTAATTTTGTAAAGATGTATTACTGGGCTAAAGTTTATATTTTTATTAGTTTCCTTTTAGGCGGATATCAATTAAGTATAGCCCAACAACGTAAATGTGGCTATGATAATTATTATCAAAATATTTTAAAAGAATATCCTGAAATTGTAGAAAAAGAGATTGCATTACAAAATGAATTAAAAAATAATAATCAAAGATATGCTCAGTCTGAAGGTATTATTCGAATTCCTGTTGTGATTCATGTACTCTATAATACAGAAAGCCAAAATATTTCAGATGAACAAATTAAATCACAAATTTCAGCTCTAAATAGAGATTATCGTGCCCTCAATACGGATAAACTCTCTAGTAATCATCAATTTTATGATAGGATAGGAGATACTGAAATTGAGTTTTGTATTGCCACTGAAGACCCTTGGGGGCAAATAACAACTGGTATCGAAAGAAAATATGTTTCTAAGTCTTCATTTTCTTATTCAGGAAACTTAAATGATGCAGATGAAAATTATATCAAAAAAAGTAATAAAGGTGGATTAGATGCTTGGGATACTGATAAATATCTAAATATCTGGATTGCTAACTTTACAGATGGCACACTTGGATTTGCATCTTTCCCTAATGATAATGCTGGAATAAAAGATGGTATTGTTATACATTATAGAGTTTTTGGGACTATTGGGAATTTATTGCCAGACTATAATAAAGGTAGAACAACTACACACGAAATTGGACATTGGTTGGGTTTGAAACATATTTGGGGAAATGGAGGAAATTGTAATAGCGATGATGGCATAAGCGATACACCCAAACAATACGATGCTACTTATGGTTGTCCTTCAGGTATATATGATGATGAATGTTCGCCTTCAACTTCTGGACGTATGTATCAAAATTTTATGGATTATACCGATGATGCTTGTATGGCTTTGTTTACTAAAAAACAAGCGGAATATGTTCGTAATGTTCTCAACTCTTCACGAAGTAGTTTCTTAAATAATAATATTCCTTGCGACTTTATTTCAAAAGTTACGAATAATACACTATTTAAAAATATAAAAGTATTCCCTAATCCAGCAACAAATTATTTATATATAGACCAATTGCCAAGTTCGAAAGAACCATATAGAATTGCATTGTACAATGAACTAGGACAAGCTGTTTTTACTACCACTACCAATGATTATAATACTGAAATCGAAGTTTCTGAGCTTAGAAAAGGTGTCTATTATGTCGAAATTGTAAATGGAGAGCATCATTATAATCAAACTGTATTAGTCTTACATTAAAATTTTATAAAATATAACTTTCAAAATAATTCTTTTTGTAATTTGCATAAAGTGAAATCATTTTTTAAGTTTTTAATCCATTCAAATATTTTTATAAGTATTGCTGCTGTTTGTTTTACAATGGCAAATGCTTTGTTGTTGTATATTGAAGTCGATCATATTTTATTATTGTTGGTTCATATATTTTTTTCAACTTGGTTTATATATCAATTTAGTCGCTTGTTGTACCAACAAAAAATGAATGAAAAAAATACTGAAGATGATATTTATTATTACCAGATAAAACATCAAAAAATCACTAAAATCACTACGGCTTTGTCTTTAATTATTTCTGGGATTACTTTTTTATTTTTAAAATTTCCTACACAAGTAGCAATCGTATTTTCAGGCTTTTTGTCGGTAGTTTATGCATTGCCATTAGATAAGATAGGAATTAAAAAAAGATTGAGAGATATTCCATTTGTGAAAATTTTCTTGATAGCAATAACATGGACTATAACTGCGGTTTTATTACCAATTTTAGAAACAAATACCTATCCTGATTTATTTGTAAGACGTGTTGTACTACTTTTTTCTATTCAATTTATTTATTTATTATTTATTACTTTGCCTTTCGATATTAATGATATTGAGCGTGATGTAGCTAATCAAACTAAGACAATTGCAACAACACTTGGAGCTAGAAAAAGTCAAATGCTGTGTGTAGCATTATTTCTAATTGATAGTTACCTATTGTACATTTTTAGAGTTAGTACAGAAATTCATATTTTTTTCAACTTATTATTGATTTCATTGATTGCAATTTCTGTTTATAGCTCCCATAAAATATCCAAAACATGGATTATGTTCTTTTATGATGGCTCTATGATAGCTTATTTTATAGGTATTTTTGTTTTAATGACTTTAGAAACTCGAGCTTACTTATAGTAGTCAGCATCTTTCTAAATATTATTTTTTACTTACAAAAACAGAATTTGCTGAACCGTCATTTGTGCCATTTGTTAGATTTTGAGCTACCCCATTTTTCCATAATTTAGCCACATCTTTACTTCCATTTTCCTCATAACCAACTATATAAATATCATTATCTAGAACAAAAACTGAACTTGCTGAGCATTTTTTTGAGCCATCAGTAATATATTGTGCAACTCCATTTTTCCATAAGGTTGCTACATTGTGTGTTCCATTATTTTTATGACCAACTACATATACGGTATTGTTTAATACAAAAATAGAGTTTGCATAAGCATAAACAGAACCATCAGTAAGATTCTGTGGAATACCATTTTTCCAAACTATATCAGTCCCACCATTATATCCAACCGCATAAACATCGTTATCTTGAACATATATAGCATTTACACTAGCATTATGTACACCATCAGTAAGACTTTGAGCTACACCATTTTTCCAAATTTTTGCAATGCTGATTCCAATAATGTTCTCTTCATAACCACCTACATATACATCATCTCCACTTACAAAAACAGAACCTGCATATGCATGATTCAACCCATTCGTTAGGTTTGTGGCTACTCCATTTACCCAAATCTTGGCAACTCTTTTTATTCCATTGTCCTGATATCCCGCAATATAGGTTTTATTGTTAGCTACATAAATTGAATTTGCAAAATTATCAAATGCTCCATCTGATAGATTTTGGGCAACTCCATTTTTCCATAGTTTTGCAACATTAGTTCCAAGAGAGTTTTCCTCAAAACCTACAAGATAAACATCACTTCCTTGAACAAAAATAGAACTAGCAGAAGCTGATTTTGTTCCATCATTTAAGTCTTGAATAATGCCATTTTTCCATAATTTAGCTATGTTAAAAGTACCATTGAATTCATCTACAGCTACATAGACATCTATTGTTTCTTGTTTTTTGTCTTTCTTACAAGCACTAAAGAATACACTTATGCTAAAAAGTATAAGTACAATACATATTTTTGATTGATTTCTTTTCATAAGAATTTAATTTGCTTATTTAAAGTTATAACAATAAAAAATAAAATAAAAAAAATTAATCTAGTTTTTGATACTTAATTTATTATTTATTAAATAAAGTAAGTTTTGGCGGTGTGCATTTACAGCCAAACTGCCACTGCTTGCACTCACTTCCAAAAGCTTTTTTACTCTATCTATTTGACCATAAACAGCAGACTTTACACTATAAGTATTCCCTGATTTTTCATCAATAATATTCAATAATCTATTGATGTATTCTCCTTGCAGATTTTGTCTGATTGTACTAGGATTACTAAAGCCTTCAATAAAAATAGCATTGGTTAAATCTGTAAGCATTTTATTTAGGTCATATTGATTGCCGTATAATTTAGTATCTTCAATTCTTTGTAACACATTTGTATTTAATAATTGGTCTAGGACTCCTTTTTGAATATTTAAGAATCTTTCGTGTAATTTTGGGTCTTCATTACCATCTCTATTATAACCACGTCTTTGGTATTGCAAATAATTATAAACTTCAGTGCTTTTACTAAATGCTTCTGGTCCAAAACAATAATCTCTCAACATTTTCATTGCAGCTTTTTGAGTTTGTAATGGAACAGGTGTATAAGGTTTGTTAGGACTATTTTGATTCATAAATGAACGGTCAATATAAATACCACCAATATATCTACTGACAACTCCGAAATTTCTTGACATCGCACTCGTCAAAACCGTAAATGCATTTCGGATAGGATAATAGGATTGGTTTTCATTTTTGTATTTATCTAAAAGTTTTCCCATTGTAGAAACCATTTGCTCTGTATTTTCAGTAGCATAAGCAATAGCATCACTACTCATATCACTTATCATTACTCGTGGGTCGATTCCTCTTCCAGGATATCGCATGTCATCACCATCATTAAAGAATAAATGTTCTTTTTGAGTAGATTCCGAAAGTATTTTTGCTAAACCATTTTGTTCGTCTATCGTATCTTTAAAAGGCGTGTAGCCATATTGAATAGCCCAAGTATCATACATTCCTGGTTTATGATCAAAGTATAAACCTTGTTTGTTTTTATCTGAAGAAATATTAGGAATCGTGTAATCCATCACAGAAGATGTAAGCCCTTTTTCTGTCGAGATTTTAATATCTTTCATTTCATCAGGACTTAGAACTTGGCTTGCAATAAAGTTATGATTTAAGCCAAAAGTATGACCCATTTCGTGAAGTACTAAATTAAATAAAGCTTGCTTCATAAATTCTCTTTGTTCAAGGTCTGAAAAATCATTTGCATTCATTACACTTAAACCAGCCAAAATATTTTCATGCATTTGTTGCCCAAATTGACAAGAATGATTGGAGTGTAAAGTTGTTTCCTCAGTTTCAGTTAAGCCAGCAACATCAAATAATTTTTCATAGATAACTCGATTGGTCAAATAAATAAATTCTAGCATGATGTCTGCACCTAAAATTTGACCTGTTCTTGGATTGGCAAAATGTGGACCATAACCTCCAAAAGCAGGATTAGGCGATGAAGTCCATCTCAATACATTATATCTAATATCGTCAGCTTCCCAAGTAGCATTGTCAGGTTGTTCATTGACTTCAATAGCATTGATAAAACCAGCTTTTTCAAACGCTTTATTCCAAGCTAAAACAGCTTCTTTTATGGTTGGTCTAAATTCTTTTGGTGTGGTGTTTTCTATCCACCAAACGATTGGAGTAATTGGTTCAGAAAGTGCTTGTTCTGGGTTTTTCTTTTTTAAATCCCAACGATGAATAACATCTAAATAGGGTGTTGGAGAAGTTGATGTTTGGTCGGTTCTTTTACTCATAAAAAATCCAACTCTTGGGTCATCACTTCTTGATTGGAAATCATTTTGAGGCATAGCAATTAAATTATGAGCTATTTCTATAGTAACAAAACGTGCATCCGTAACTGCATCTTTTCCATAATTAGATGGTGATGGATTGTCGTAAACATAAGAAACTGCAACTAATGAATTGTTAGGAAAGTTTTTTATACTTAAATATTTGGATTTGCTTCTATTTAAAGAACCTAAAGTAAATGGTTTTACACCAGGAATCGGTTCTGGTGTTGGTTTAATTTGCATGATATTTTCACTGAAAAATAAATTGTCGGCATCAATTAAATAAGCTTTTCCAGTTTTTGCTAATATTTTTTCAGATAAAAATAAAGGTTGATTGATATTGGAATTTTTTGATTTACTTAATGGATTGGAAGGGTCATAATAATAATCAGTATTTTGAATAGTAAAATCTAATCTATCAAAGTAGCGATTAACTTTTATTATCTTTTCATCTAAATAACCACCTTTTAAAAAACCAGCATCAATTACAGCATTAACAGTTTGAGCAAAATAGATAAATTCCTTTCCTAATTTATCTTCTGTAATTTCAATATATAATTTTCCACTTGCAGAATCTTGGTATAAATTAAATAATCCTGAAATTTTACTGCATTTCTTTGTAAGTTCTTTTATTGGTTTAAAACCTTCTTTGTCTATTTTATTGGAATCAATTGCAGGAATAGTATCTTCCGTCATCATCGCAACTTCTCCTTTTTTCTTTTTCTTTTCCTTTTTTTCTTTGGCAATAGTTGTTTGAAAAGTTAAAATAGCAATGGCAATAATTATAATAGTTGTTGTAATTCTCATAAATAGAACTTTTTACCAAAGGTACAAAAAAGTATAAATAAAAAAGGCTATCCCAAATGAGGAATAGCCTAGATTATAAACATGTTAGTAACTAATTATTTAGCAACTTCTGTAGTTACAGTTGTATCTGCTGTAGTTACATTTGTTGTAGCAGAATCAGTAGCGGCTGCATCATGAACACAACATTCTTTGCCTTTACTTGGTTCTCCTGAACAGTCATCACAACATTTGTCTTCTGGAGTACATTTACCTTCTTTACATTCTTTTTTGTCGCAACATTCTTTTTTAGAACTACAACAAGCATCATCGCCTTTTTTACAGTTGTTTTGACAAGCACTAACACTTAAAATAAGAACGATAGCTAATAATAAACTACTTAAAAATTGTTTCATAAAATTTGTATTAATATTTTTTGTAAAATTACTAGATAATTTCCATATATACAATAACTTATCTGCAATTTAAGAAAGTTTAAGAACCACACTTTTTTCTTCGATAGATTTTTACTTATCTTGTTTTTGAATTATGCATTTTGATTTAGAAGCATATAATGATTTTCCTGTTGCAGTAAAGGTATTTGTTGAGAATAGAAAAAACTCAAGAGTTTCTATTACACAACAAAATATCATTGTAAGATTGCCTAAGTTTTTGCCTGATTATGAAAAAGAAAAGCGACTGAAAGCTCATTTAGATTGGGCTAAAGAAGTTATTGAAAAGAAAGCACTTTATCAAAAACATCAAAAGAAACTAGAAGATTACCATCAAAAGAACCTAGAAATTTTTCAAATGGACTTTTATTTAACTGTTTTTGAAATAGAAACTGGAAAAAACAAATTGAGTTACAAAGGAAATGGAAATATTGAATTTTATCTATTAAAAACTTTAGATGAAAAGGTAAAAGTAAGTGTAATCCAAAATCTATTGTCAAAATTTACTACAAAATATTTTATTTCTAAGATTTCTGAAAGAACCTTCTATCTGAATGATTTATATTTTAAAGAAAATATCAAAGCGATTAAGTTAAATTATACGACTTCAAAGTGGGGGAGTTGTTCTTCTAAAAGAACTATTGTTTTTTCTACCAAACTTCTTCTTTTGCCCTCAAATGTTATAGATTATGTAATTGTTCACGAATTAGCACATCTAAAAGAAATGAACCATTCGCCTAATTTTTGGAAATGGGTGGAGTCTGCAATGTCTGATTATAAGAAGTGGGATAAATGGTTGAATAAAAATGGAAAAGATTTTGATTTTTAAAGGTTTATGTTGTGTTTATTAAATAAATCGTTGAATACCTATTTCTTTATCTATTTCTTTGTTTTCAGTGATATGCAATATTAATTCATTAGAAAAATAAGGAGCTAATGAGATGCCTTTTGTTCCCATTCCGTTATAAACATACATATTTTTATGCTCTGGATGTGCACCTAAAACTGGTCTTCGGTCTTTGATGGTTGGACGAATTCCTGCTTTTTCATCAATAACTTCATATTTGCATTTGACAATTTTATCCAATTTAGTTAAGACTTCTTTTCTGCCTTCTTCAGTTACCATTTCTGTTTCATCATCCCAAATATAAGTTGAACCAACATGGTATGTATCATTACCTAAAGGAATTATAAAAATATTTTTGTTGATAATATAATCTAATTTTAATTCCTTAGAATAAATTTTAAATTGCTCACCTTTTGCTGGTTTGAAAGGTATAAAATTAAAAAATGGATTGTTTTGAATATTAAAACCTTCAGCAAAGATGATATATTTTGCTTCTATGTTTTTATATTTTATTGTATCGTCAAATTCTATTAAACTATAATTAAAATTTTCTTCAAATAATAAATTGTTTTTCAGCAAGTTAGTTCTGATTTTTTGAACCATAATTTTCATGTTCATCCAAAAGGTTGGTTGAATAAAACCAACACCAAAAGCTTCGTTAATGTGAGGATTATTTAAGGATTGAATTGGCGAAATATTGTTTTGATACCTAGAATCTTCTAGTTTACTGTTCCATAAATTAACATCTTCTTCGGAAGTAATAATTTTTGCAATAGGTATTTCATGAATAAATTTAATGTCCAATTCTTTTTCAATAGCTTTATAAGTATCGATGGCGTAAGGAATAATCGTATCTGCTTTCCAAGTTTTGAGCATTTTTCTACCAGTAATCGGATTGACTACGCCACTTGCTACATTAGAAGCCGAATTTGGATTATGTGTATCAAAAGCACAGACACTAAAGCCTTTTTGTTGTGCTTGGTATGCCAACATTGTACCTGCAATACCTTGCCCTATAATTAAAAAATCAAACATCTTTTCTCTCAGATTCTTCCCAAGCTCTTGTTTTGTCTGCCAAATCCATGCAGAATTGTTTGATTTCTTCACGTACATAAGGATTTGCAGTTGCTCTAAAATAAGAATCGCCTAAATTTAAAAGCGTTTGGAAGAAATGTGTGTGCATCTCATCAACTTGCATATCTTTTGTCCAAAGATTGATATTTAAAGTATTTTTTTCATTACCATCCCAAAGTGCAATCATCATACTTTTGCATGGCTCACCTGTTTGATTAGTGCTATCCGAAGCAGACCAAGTAATATTTTCAGGCATTTGTTGTTCGTCAAGATTAACTATAAATTTTATTTCAGATGTTTTTCCCATGATAATTTTTTGCACAAAAGTACGCTTTTTTATATTATTCTATGGAAATTGACCTTTTTATACTTATCGTAATCATTAAATCTAAATGATTTTTAGCGTGATATATTAACGATTGCGAATTGAATTAATACTTCTTACAGCAATTAGACGATCGTATCTTTCGCCCAAAGGTGTGTAATAAACTAAAATGGTATAATCATTTTCAGTGTTATAATAATAACCTTCCATCTGGAAAAAATCTTTATTCCCATTTTCATCTTCATACACATAAGCATAGTTATAGAAACCTTGCTTTAAAAAAATATTTGCAGTATATGCAGCTTCATTTTCGCTATAATGCATTTGTGAATTAGCATCGCAAATCCAATTATTAAAAGCTCCAACTACATATACTTTGCCAAGTGCTAAAGGTTGTTTGTAATCTAAATAAAATTGTACCCAACTATAATCAGATTCAGTTAAATAATTTGGATAATCAAAAGTATGAATATAATAACCACCATTTAAGTCTTGAAAAAAATTATATTTCTGATTCATCATCACTTGGTCAAAAGAAAGGTAAACTTGGTTCTCATTTTTAGCAACATCTAAATATCGAATACCTTGACCTTTGAAACGTAATGAACGTAAATCAAATTGTCTAAATTCTCTACCCGAAGGAAATAAAAATTTATTAGAATAATCGTAGTTTATAGATTTAAAACCAACCATATAAGGAGGAACATTTTCTATTGAATTGTCCCATCTATTATTTTGCAAAACTGTTGCTTTGATTTCTGCTTGAGGATTATTGATAGTAAAGTTATTATTGTTTATACTAAAAGTAATATCTTGATATTTTTCTCTATCATAATAATTTCGTGGATACGCTACTTTTGCATCTATACTAACTAAACTTTCAACTACCATAAAACGATAAGTAAAAACTGGATTTTGCATATTGTCAGTATAAACTAACAATGCATAATTTCCAGATTTTGTAATTTTCATATCATTATTGGGGAATTCCATTTTATAATGTATATATTCTTGTTTGGTGCTGTTGGAATAATCATAATCAAAAATGGTGGATTCAATAAAGCCATTGATATATTCCATAGGATTTAGAATAGTTGGTGTCCAATCTGTATGACATTGCACTACGGTATAATAAAAAGCATGATTATTCATGGATAAATCATCGAAATGTAATTCTAACGTTTCGCCAGAATTTAATCCGATAATCGGCATTAATAAAGGTTTTCCACTTGGAAAAAGTTGCACAGTCCTTATGTTATTATCAAAAATTTGAGTTTGGTAAACTTTTGCATAGGATATAACACTAAAAAAAAACAGACATAAGAATATAATTTTCCTTAATTTCATTGTTTACTAATGTACAAAAATTGTTCCGAAATGATTCCATTAAAATTAGATTTGCCTATTTTACATACAGATATTAAACTAAATTTTAAAAATAAATTATTTTTTATAGGTTCTTGTTTTGCTGAAAATATTGGTAATTATTTGAAGACGAATAGCTTTGATGTTGAAATTAATCCATTTGGTATTGTCTATCATCCAATAGCTATTTTTAATGAAATACAACAGTTGATGGATAATAGAATCTATACAGAAAAGGATTTAGTGTTTAATCAAAATTTGTGGCACAGTTGGGAACATCATGGACGTTTTAGTCATTTGGATAAGACAATTTGTTTAGAACAAATAAATCTTTCTATAGAAAAGGCTAGAACACATTTGAAAGATACGAAATATTTATTTTTGACTTTTGGTTCATCTATTGTTTATGAACTTTTAGAGCAACAAAAAATAGTCTCTAATTGCCATAAATTTCCGAGTAATCAATTCAAAAAATACTTTTTAAGTTTAGAGCCTATTCAGCAAGCATTTGATACCTTTTATCGAAATATTAAGGCTTTTAATCCTGATATTAATATTATTTGTACGATTAGTCCAGTGCGACATTGGCGAGATGGCTTGATTGAAAATAATAAAAGTAAAAGCCGATTAATTTATTGTGTTCATGATTGGATAGAAAAGTATAAAAATGTTAGCTACTTTCCTGCTTATGAGTTGATTTTAGATGATTTGCGTGATTATCGTTTTTATGAAAGAGATTTGTGTCATCCAAACCAAATGGGAATCGATTATGTAATTGATTATTTTCAACAAATGTATTATGATGAACCAACAAAATTATATGTAAAAGAAATTGAAGCCTACTTGAAATTTAAACAACACAAGCCACAATTTGAGCAAGAAAAACATTATAAAAAATTAGAAGCCTTAAAGTTTGAATTGGAGCGTAAATTCCAAATGGTAATACAATAAAGTTTAAATTATTTCGTTAATTGTGAAAACTTAAGTTATGATAAATATAAAACAAATGCTTTTTATTAGTTTAGTTGCTCTATTTTGTATGTCAGCAGCTGAAAAACAAAAGATAGATTTAGGTCTTGCAGTTAAAAATAATGCAATCTCCATTTCGATGTTAGGGAACGAAAATAGCACGCATTATTATGAACCAGTTTTAGCCAATATGAATAATAATTCAATGGATTATTTGGAAATTAATATGCCAGCAGGTACGCTATTAGAACCAGCAAATGAAGAAGAACAAACCTTAATAGTTACGGAAGATTTAATTGTAGATTTATCTCCTAAACAATCTAAAATGGTTAAAGTAAAAGCAATGTGTATCGAGCCTTGGGATAGGGCAGGAGGTGTAGCTTCTATTTATTCTCTTAAAACAAATAAAAATGATACTTTAATTAAATTAGCAAAATATATTTCTGCTAATAAATATTTTACTTCTTGTGGACAAAATGCTGTGTGGACATTTGTACAAAGAGATAGATTGGCGGAAATTTATGGTTCTGATACCATAGAGCAAAATAGTTTACGTTTGTTTTTAAATAAATTAACGGGTATGCCAATGCCAAAACCTGAAGAGTTAAATAACTATAGATATAATTACTATGTACCCCCCAAAGAAACATTGAGTGGTTATTTTCAATTTGGTATGCAAAGTCCACATGATATTCAAGTTGCAATGTTTGATACAACTGGAATCTTAGTAAGAGAATTATTTAATCAAAAGCAATATCAACCCAGTAATGGACAAAAAATTAAGTATGAATTTGATTTTACTGTTTATCAAAATGATAAATATTTTGTCAAACTTATTGTGGACAATGAAGTGATTATGACTCGACCAATTAATGCCAAAAGTTTTCGTGATAAATACAAACAATTATACGAACAACGATAATAGTAATTCATTAATGAATATGTCCTAAATGGTCTTCAGGCTCACTTATTTCTTTTTTTGACTTCTTGAATTGATAAGAGATGCTTATAAAGAAATTTCTACCTTTTCTTGGTATGTGATTCCAATCTGAATAAGTTGAATAGTAAGTATTTAATATGTTTTCAACGCCAAACCTTAATTGTAATTTATAATTTGGTTTTTCTAAAACATAGCCGCCATAAAAATTTAATATGGCAAAAGCTGGTGTTTCCGATTCTCCATATTGTTTGCTGTATGTATATTGTTTGGATGCACCATCAATTGCTAATTCTAAATCCACACTTTTAATTAGATAAGTAATACCCATATTGAAACTAAAAGGACGAATTAGTGGTAATTGTTGTTTTTGATGGTCTTTTCCATAACTGTATGAGAAAAAGGCTCTTGTTTTTAATGCATTGATTGGACGATATTCCAAAGATAAATCTGTTGATAAAATATTTACAGATTTTAAAGCACTATATTCTCTAACACCTGTCGCACCTATAGTCATAGGTGTATATTTAGGATTATGTTTGCCAATTATATAATCTAAAATATGGAAGTAAGTAGCCGAAACATTTGCTTTAAACCTGGATATTTTATAAGTTAAACCCAAATTGCTTTCAATAGATTGCTCATTTTTTAAATTTGGATTACCAATATAATCATACTTGTCAAAACTATTAAAAAGATAGAATCCATAAGCCTCAGAAACTGATGGAGCTCGCTCGCCGTAAGCAAATCCAGTATTGAGTTCAAAATTTCTTTTGTTGAAAGTATATCCAATTTGAGTACTATATAGGCCACGTTTTTTACTTGCTTGCATATTAGGATAAAAAATTTTTAAACTATTTAATCCAAATTCATTGGCAACATAATTTTGGTGATATCCTGCACTTAAAGCATATTGTATATTATGATTTTCAGTAAGTTGAACTCTATCTTTTACTGAAATGCCAACATAAGTTGTTCTAATATCAGGCCATGTGTACATAAACATCAAAGGTTCTTCTTTGTTGTTTGGATACATAGTCATTTCAGCTTTAGATTGATTGTGGTAAGCATTCAAATTAAATGACATCTTATGTTTGTTTTTCAATGCTTCCATTCTTGAGTTTAAACCATAAGTAGTACTCCAACCTGGCATATCCATGTGAATAGGAACACTTGGGCGTTTGGTATCATCCATTACATGTTGAATAGTATTGAAATAGACTTTAGTTTCCCACTCTTTAATAAAATTATTGAGATCAAAAGCACTGTGTTGTATATTAGCAATTGATGCACGAGCTAAGGAAACATCCATTGGCAGTGCTGGGTATCCAACATTGATAGCATTATCAAAAATATAGGAAGCTGATATTGAATTTTTTTCATTGACTTTTACACCTAAATTGACAGATGTATTGTATTTCGTAAACTGCGAAAATTTTACAAGTACATTTTTTCCCGCTTTATAATTATCGGCATTTCTATATGTAAAATCTGCATCAATAAAAAATTTTGAATGTGTATATTTTAAATTTATTCCTGTGGAAACTAAACCAGAATTTGATTCTATTCCAAAATCTAAAGCACCACTCCAACCAGGATTACAAAAGTCATGTTGTGTTCTAATTAAGTTTAATCCGCCACCAACAGTTGGTCCATTTGAAGCTCCACTTTGTCCAGATGATACATTGATTTCTGATAAATTAGATACATCAACATAAGAAGTTACTGGGTCCATTTTGTCAGTGCATGCTCCAAAAATATGCATACCATCAATCGTAATATTTAGACGTTCAGAAGACATGTTATTTATCAAGGGTTCCCAAGCATAACCACCTCTCCTTATTAAAGTTATTTTAGATGATTTTTCTAAATATTCATCTAATGTGGACATCGTTTTGAATTGTTTGCCTACGTTTTTACTTGTTTTACTAAGGACAATTACTTCGTCTAATTCTTTTATTTCTGGAATTGAATCTGTTATGTCGTCTTGTGCTAAAAGACTTATAAAACTGAGGAAAAACAGCAGTATAAAAATTATTTTTTTCATCTTATAAAATTTATAAAAATGCAAAGTGCAAAAATCTGCACTTTGCATTTTAAATAATAAGCGTATTATTTCGCTTCTAACATTAGGTATAAATTACTGTCTTCAGTTTCTGAAACAGCATTTCCTTGAATAATATCGCCAACTGCATTTTTTATAATTAAGTTGAGCTTCCATTCGCCAGTCATTGTTAAAGATAATTTTCCATGATATAAACCATCAACATTATTGTAAGATGGTTGGGTATTGTTTGGAGAAGAATGGTTTTCCATACTTGGCATTCTTGGATCAAAAAGAATTGTGAAATTTGTAACTGGAAGGAAATTGGACATAGATTCCATTTCAAACAAACCAAAGCTTAAATCATTGGTTGCAACAGTTGGCTTCTGAGGTTGAATTAAAGCAATTACATATTTTTTTCCACTTATAGTATCTTTAAAGGTTGCCACATTTTTATAAGTAGCTGCTTGTACATTAATTTGCTCTGTAATGACTGTTTGTTCTCCATCATTTAAGGTAATTGTTAAATTCCAATGCTCCATTGTATTTCCAGCCATTTGGAAAATAATATAACCTTTTTGTAAGAAAGTTTCACCAGCAACTTTTTCTACTGATGAACGTGGACAAGAATGTTTTTTATCCATCATTTGCATTTCAGGATACCAATTGATATTGATATTTTCAATGTAATTGTCTGTATTTTTTCCTTTTACTTTTATAAAAATTTCATTGTAACCAGTTTGGAATTTTCCAGTTTCAGTATATAATTCAACAATATAATTATCGTCGTTAATTTCTTGAACTTTTTTAATTTTATTTTCATTAGTCTCTTTTTCACAAGAAATTAACGCTAAACTAAAGATGGCAATAGCCATAATTATTATTTTTTTCATGATTTTTTCTTTAAATTTAATAATATAAATTTGAATACTTATATCTA
This sequence comes from Chitinophagales bacterium, assembly GCA_020636545.1. GTDB lineage: Bacteria > Bacteroidota > Bacteroidia > Chitinophagales > JADIYW01 > JADJSS01. The sequence continues at coordinate 145,951 of JACJXS010000012.1, read as the reverse complement.
TAATATAAGTAATGCTCAATTGTGTTTGGTTGAAATTTATATTAATGTGGTAGGTGGATGAAAGAATCTTGAACAATAATTAAAAACATAATTATCACTATAATTTTCAAAATTTTGACAATCTTTTGTACTAAAAATTGAAGTTGGTGAAAGCCATTTTTGGTAATCACAAATAGCAATAAAATCGATGACTTCAATAGATTTAGTATTGGAAGTACCTTTGTTATTATCTTGAATATCTTTACTAATATTTTTATTTAAATAACAATGTCCATTGCAATGTTCTTCAGGTTTGTTTTTGTTTTCACAAAGTGTTTTAGAAATATAATCGTAGTTTAAAAAATATACAAAAGCAGGTACAGCAGGTCTGATGAAGATAATAAGGGCAATATATATGAATAATAGCTTTTGCACAATACAAAAATATTGATTCTGCCAAGATAATAAAATGATATTTGTCAGTAATAGAACTTATTGTTATCATTTATGCAGGAATAATTTTGGAATGTAATTAGGGTTTATAGAAACATAAATTTGTTTATGATTATTTTTATAGATTTAATTTTAACTATTTTGTTTAATGCATAGATATAATTAGTTTTGTAGTTTAATTATGAGTATAAAAATAACATTTCCAGACGGTGCAGTACGTGAATATGATAAAGGAATAACTGCGTTAGATATCGCAAATAAACTAAGTAATAGTTTAGGTAAAAAGATTTTGTCTGCTAAAATTAATAATAAAGTTTGTGATGCTACACTTCCAATTAATGATGATGCTACGCTAGAATTATTGACGTGGAACGAAAATGATGGAAAACAAACTTTTTGGCACTCATCAGCACACTTGTTGGCAGAGGCTTTAGAAAGTTTATATACAGGTGTGAAGTTTGGAATTGGACCTCCAATAGACAATGGATTTTACTATGATGTTGATTTTGGAGATAATGTTGTTTCTGCAAATGATTTAGTGAAGATAGAAAAGAAGATGAAGGATTTGGCGGCACAAAAATCAGAATATAAACGTCAAGAAATTAGTAAGGCTGATGCTATTCAATATTTTACTGAAAAAGGAGATGAGTATAAGTTGGAATTACTTGATGGTCTTAATGATGGCGAAATTACGTTTTATACTCAAGGAAATTTTACCGATTTATGTAGAGGACCACATATACCAAATACAGGTTTTATAAAATCAATTAAATTGATGAAAATCGCTGGTGCTTATTGGCGTGGCGATGAAAAGAGAAAGCAATTAACTCGGATTTATGGTGTTACTTTTCCAAATCAGCAAGAATTAGACGATTATTTGTTGATGTTGGAAGAGGCAGAGAAACGTGATCATAGAAAATTGGGACAACAATTACAAATTTATACTTTTGATGAAGAAGTTGGACCAGGTTTGCCATTGTGGTTGCCAAATGGTGGTTTCTTAATTGAGAAAATTGAAGAATTAGCCAAAAAAACAGAAGATGAAGCAGGCTATTCTCGTGTGCGTACACCTCATATTGCCAAAGAAGCTTTGTATCTAAGAAGTGGGCATTTACCATACTATGCTGAAAGTATGTTTCCACCAATGGAATTAGATAATGTAAAATATTATCTAAAAGCGATGAACTGCCCTCATCATCATAAAATATTTGGAGCAATTCCAAAGTCTTATAAAGATTTGCCAATTAGACTAGCTGAGTACGGAACTTGTTATCGTTATGAAGATTCTGGAAGTTTATTTGGATTAATGCGTGTGCGTTCATTGCAAATGAATGATGCTCATATTTATTGTACAAAAGAGCAATTTGAACAAGAATTTAGAGCCGTAAACGAAATGTATTTAAAGTATTTTAAAATATTTGGAATTGAGAAATATAAAATGCGTTTAAGTAAGCACGAACCATCAAAATTAGGACAAAAATATATCAATGAACCAGAACTTTGGATAGAAACTGAAAAAATGGTGCGTGATGTATTGATAAGCTCCAATATTCCATTTGATGAGGTACCTGATGAAGCGGCGTTTTATGGTCCAAAAATCGATATTCAAATCTATTCTGTCATAGGTAGAGAATTTACTTTGGCAACTAACCAAGTAGATTTTGCTCAAGGTAGAAGATTTAATTTGAAGTATGTCAATAAAGAAAATCAAGAAGATTATCCAATAATTATCCATCGAGCACCATTGAGTACGCACGAAAGATTTATTGGATTTTTGTTGGAACATTATGCTGGTAATTTTCCTCTTTGGCTGACTCCTAAACAAGTAGCTATTTTACCAATTTCTGATAAGTTTTTGGATTTTTCAACACAAATTGCAAATGAATTGAAAGCTAATGGTTTTAGAATTACTTTAGATGAACGAGCTGAGAAAATCGGTAAGAAAATTCGAGATGCAGAGTTGATGAAAATTCCTTATATGTTAGTAATCGGAGAAAAAGAAGTTGAAAACCAACAAATTTCTGTCCGAAAACATGGAAAAGGTGATATTGGTACTTTTACAATTCAAGATTTTAATTTACTTTTGCAAAAAGAATTAGAGAATTAATTAAAAACATCATATTTTAAACTCATAATTAAAACAATTTGATACCTAAAAGAAGAAATTTTCCGCCAATTAAGAAAAAACAAACGGAACACAGATTAAATAAAGATATTACTGTTGCTGAAGTACGTTTAGTAGGCGAAGAAATTGAACCAGGCGTTTATTCCATTCAAAAAGCATTAGAATTAGCCAAAGAATTAGAGGTTGATTTAGTGGAAATTTCACCCAAAGCAGTTCCGCCTGTTTGTCGTTTAGTGGATTATAACAAATTCTTATACGTCAAAAAGAAGAAGGACAAAGAAATTAAGGCTAAACAGAAAAAAACGGAAGTTAAAGAAATTCGTTTTACCCCAAATACAGACGACCATGATTTAGGCTTTAAATTAAAACATGCAATAAGCTTTTTGCAAGAGGGTTCAAAAGTGAAAATTTATGTTCAATTTAGAGGTCGTGCAATTCAATTTAAAGATAGAGGAGAGTTAGTATTATTACAATTTGCAGATGCTTTAAAGGAATATGGTTCATTAGAAGCCATGCCAAATTTAGAAGGAAAAAAAATGATAGCCTATATCGCACCAAAAAAGAAGTAAACTTTTTTTAGGTAGGTTAGTATCTCACAAACTGTGTAAGTTGTAAAGTGATTTTTGGTTTAATCAGAACAATCATAATGTTTTGTTCAGTTTTTCTCATTAGTCATTAATTTTATTAAATGGTTCTGTCAAAAAATATCCTTCAATAAAGCCTTTGTTCACTGAAGCTTTATATTTTTCTCCAATCAAAAATGATTTGTAGTTTCTTCTACTTACTTTGTTTTTTAATCTTCCATAATTTGAGTTAAAAACGATATAATAATCAGTTGCTTTCTCGTATGAAATATTCTTGTCTATGACTTGCAACTCAATTATTTCTATTGTTTTGTCTTTTAACCAATAATTGAGGTTCATTCGTAAACCCATTTCTAACAAAAAACAAAAAGAAATAATAGTAATACATATACAATGATTGAAAATGTTTTTTTTAAATTAGATATTGGTAAATCTAATTCAATTTTATCTAGTCTTTTGAGAATTATGATTAAAACTATATGGAAGAGAGCCAATGCCGTTATCGTTGTAAAACTTACACTAAAACCTTTGTCAAGATAAAAGTATCGTCCTAAATATAGTTTACAGTTTTTTGCTTAAATCCTACTCTAAATATACATTTTATTTTAATACAAAAATTACTTTACTTGGTTTTTTCTTACACTCAAAAAGGTATTATCACCTTTTGTCTAAAATTCCTTTTTCTTAATTATTCTATCTTAACTTTTTCATATTTATTTGCTGACAGGTAATAACACCCGTCAGAGGCAGAATTACTACCGTTCAAATTTACACTTCTGAACAATAGTAGCACTTCACCCGCTATCTTGCAAAACAGATGTTCAAGCGACACCTACGGTGATCGTTCTCCCAAGCTACGTTATAACTCTCAAATATAAGCTTTTTATCTTTAAAATTCACAAAAATTTTTAGATATGAAAGGTAATACAATTTATTTAAAACCACTCAATGAAAGTGATAATTTTGTAGGAGTTATCTATATGCAAACTAATTTCAGCATAAAACAAATAAAAAAGGCGTTCCAGATTGAAACGCCTTGTGAAAAGTATCTTTTTTAGTTTTAGTCTTCGACTCTATTTATACTATAATCTAATAATTCTAAAGGTGTTTTGCCTTTATAATTTGGGTTGATTAATTCTGAATAGTATGTACCATAAACTAAACCACGTAATCCCATGTGTAATTGTCGTAAATTTGATGCGATAATTCCATTACTGGAACTTTTGGTTGCTGAAGCAAACCAATTCACCAACCAAGCAACCATAAAATTTGGCAAAAATGAAATAATAGCCATTGCTAAATTCAAGGCTTTAATATCTTCAGGTGGTGCATTTTCTATCATCATGTCTAAAAATTGTGTGCCACCGACATCGCTATATTTTGGAAATTCTCCATTTTGAGGTAAATAAACATCACCTGCTTTACAAATTCCTTTAATTGCTCTATTGCTAAACTTATTCATCTTTTTAAGTATTAAGTAGTGAGTATTGAGTAGTAAGTAGGATAGTTTTTCAAGCTTACAAAACTATTCAATCATATAATTTATAATTATTTCGTTAATTGGTTAGCTAATCGGTTTCCTAATGACATAATTGTTAATGCGGGATTAATGCCTGGGGCATTTGGATAAATACTGGAATCTGCAATATACAATGTCTTTTCTCCATGCACTCTAAATTCTGGATCGACAACAGATTTTGTAGCATCAACACCCATAACACAACCACCCATCAAGTGTAAGCCAAAATATAAATCTGATTCATAAATTTCTTCAGCTCCTGATGCATGTAGCACTTTTCTGATGACATCTAAACCTTTATTTTTTCTAATATTATCTTGGTCGGTTAAAGGCTTATGAATAATCATTTTACCTTGGTTGTCCACTCTTATTTCTCCAACATTTTCATCTCGAACTGCTACTTCAATACACTGCATGTGTCGGTATCTTTTTAAATAATCTTGATGTTTCTTACCAACATCTCCAAACAACATTCCGATAGAAACAGGAGAAGCGAAAACATTTTCTAATTTAAAACCTTCTTTTCTGAAGTTTGGATCTTTTGAGGCAACGTTTTGGAACATTCCTTTGTGTGCATCAACATAATCTTTTTGGAAACCAAACCACATAAATTGTGGATGTGAGGCAAATTTTTGTCCTAACATCGGTAATTTTGATTTATAACCTGATTGTAACATCATTTTGGTAGAACCAAAAGCACCACCAGAAAGAATTACTTTCTTACCTTCAAACATTACTTTATTACCTAGGTGTGTACCATAAACTTTACAAGTATCTGCATTGGGTTCTACTTTTCCAATCTCCACTTCAGCCTTTATGTCCATACCAGTTTTTTCGGCTTTTTGTACAAAAGCTACTAAAGAACTTTGCTTAGAATCTCTATGGCAGCCACCTAAACAAGCGATACAGTCATTATCTCGTTCAGGTGCACAATCACTTTGACCTCTTCTTAAATAACCCCATTTGTACCCTAATTTATCGCAAGCTTCAGAAAATAAACGACCATTATTTCGCATCTCTTCTTTCACAAATGTATGTAAAGCTAAGTCTGATTCTACTTGAGAATAGTGTTTGTCCATTTCTGTATTATTGAACCAATTAACACCACTTTCTGCTTTCCAATCATCAAATGCTAAGTCGTCAAATCTATCCATTAAACATTGATATAAAATAGAAGCACCTCCCACTAAACGACCTCGTAAAAAGCCCATTCTTCCATCTTGTGAGAACTCAATTCCACCACCCCAATATAATTTTGCAGATGCCTCGGTTTCCGTTCTTGGAAAGGTATCTTTACGATAAAACTTTCCTGCTTCTAGCAATAAAACTTTCGCTCCACTGTTGTGTAAATAGTATGCCAAAGCACCACCGCCGCTACCTGAACCTACTACAATAAAATCGTAAATCATATTTAATTATTTATTTTGAGTTCTTAATTTTTACTGATTCGTAGTTTATTTCTTGCTACTCTATTTTCCATCTTACTACTTAATATTTTCCTTTCGTTTGACTATTTAATTTGTTCTTTTGTGCCAATGCTGTCAATTTTTAAACCATTGATAGCAAATTTGATATAATTTCTTGATTTTTGGAACCAACTATCCATTAAGTTTCTTAATAATTGAGCTTTAGTATTGGTAAATGGATACCAATGTGGTTCAATAATGCCACTCATTTTATCTATTAACACTGATTTATGATTACAGAAAGTCAAAATGCCTTCTTCGCCTTTAAATCTTCCAATACCAGAATCTTTAGTTCCACCAAAAGGCAAATAAGGATTGGCTTCATTAATCATGTGGTTATTGATACAGAAATTTCCTGTTTTGATAGCTCTTGCAACACGCTCACCTCTTGCTAAATCTTTGGTCCAAACAGAACCACCTAAACCATAGATAGAATCATTAGCCAAAGCAATAGCTTCAGCTTCTGTTTTGAATTTCATAATAGCCACTGTTGGTCCAAAAGTCTCTTCAGAAGCTATTTTCATTGTGTGATTGCAGTTTTCTAAAATAGTTGGTAACATGTGCATAGAACCTTTTTCAGTAATGCCACCACACAATAACTTTGCACCTTTAGCTAAAGCATCTTCAATATGTTCTTCAACGATAGCCACTTGGAATGGTGCTGTCATTGTTCCCATATCGCAATCTTCAGGAGATTTTGTATCTCTATCAATATGAGAAGTTCTAAGCTTTTTTGTCTTATTAACCAACTCATTAACGAACTTATCATAAATGGTTTCTTGAACGTATAATCTTTCAATTCCAGTACAATTTTGACCAGCATTTGTAAATGCTCCCCACATCACACCATTTACAGTTCTTTCCATATTAATATCATCAAAAACAATAGATGCATCTTTTCCACCCAATTCTAAATCAACAGGAATTAGTTGTTCTGCAGCTAATTTGCCAATGATTTTTCCACTTTTTACAGAGCCTGTGAAGTGAATTTTATGTGGGCGTTGTTGAATTAAAGCAGCTCCAACTTGCTTTCCACCAAAAACAACTTGAATGGCATCTTTCATAAAGCCAGAGTTGGCAAAGAAATGATCCCATAAAGGTTTTAATGGTGTAACCTCTGAAGGTTTAGCAATGGTCGCATTTCCAGCAAGAAAAGATAGTAAACTAGGAACTATCACTTGATAAAATGGGAAATTCCAAGGTGTAATAACTAAAACAGTTCCTAATGGTTCAAAATATTGTTTACATTTTTTACCCATTAAAAAAACAGGCATGTCAATATTTTTATCTTTTAATAATTTTGGAGCTAATTTTTTATAAACATCAATTACATCGCCTACTTCAAATACTTCTGCAGCAAAGGCATCCGTACGAGCTTTGCCTGTTTCTGCAATAATGCAATCTAAAATAAAATCACTGTGGTCTAATACATATTGATTAATTTTATCCACTTCAGCAATTCTTTCTTTAATAGACATTGCTTGAATTTTTTGTTGAACTTCATCAGCTATCTTGTAATAACTTGCAACATTTTCAGGATTGTCATTAATCTCATATAAAACTTTTCCGTTAATTGGGTTTTCTACAGGAATGACCGTTTGATTTTGAATATCCATTTCTACCTATTTATTTGTAGGCTAAAATAGGTATTTATTCATTATAATTCTATAAAGAAAGGATAATTTTTATTGAATAATATCATTTAAAGACAGTTGAAAGAAATTCTTTATTCATTAATTTTATACTAAATTTCAATTTTCTTCATTGTTCTTTTGCTTTGAGCCTCATTATCAATGCGATAGCCGTGTTTAAATTAAATGAAAGCTTAGATTCTTTTTGTTGTTTGACTTTCTTATCAGTCTTATATAATTAAATTGAATGCTTAGTTAAAGTTATTGTATTATATTCAAGCCTTTATAATTTATAAAAGTGTATTATAATATCGATACCTTTTGAAGATAAATCTCCTTAACTTTTATATCTGTTGATTTTAAAATCATCCAATACATTCCTTTAGAAATTGTACTTAAATTAATTTTTATATTAGCTTCTAAATTGGTTTGAGTATTAAAAATTATTTTCCCATTTGAATCATAAATAGTAATATCATTTGCTTTATTGCTAAGAGATTTAGGAATTTCTATATTAAATATACCATTTGAAGGATTCGGATATAAATTTAATTGATTTGTAAGTACATTTTTTTTATTAAATAATAAGGTAGAATCGCAACTTTGCTCACTTGGTTTGCCCATTAAATCATAACAAAAATGAGAGATGCGATAAATTGTACTATCTAAAACTGGTCGGTCGTAAATGTCGCCTGTTTTTAAAAGCAATTCAATAGCTAATGGAATATTATCACCGAAAGGAAGAATTACTGGAACGTGGAATTTATCATCGTAAATATCAGCTTCTACGGTTATTCCAGCTGCTCTAAATTTATCTATAAATATTCCTGGACCAATTAGTTTTGGAAGAGCTGGATTGCCCAATGGATAGCCAGTTGTGTATGGTAATGCTAAATCCATTTTGCCGTGTAATTGATAAACACTAGCGATTTTGGGTTTGATAATATTTGAATCAATTAATGCTCCAGAAATTGATAGGTAACCTTTTGGGATAATGCCACACATTTTATGATGTAATATTGAATTGGCATCTGTAATTCCATCAAATGCAGCTACTTTTAGCATGATGTTTTTATAAATTGGATTGAAATCTAAATCACTGATATCATCGATAAACAAACCATAATTTAATGCTAAAATGGCACCAGCTGAAGAGCCTCCAAAAAAGAGATTATTCAAATCAATCTTGTGTTGATTTCCATTTTCAACATCATTTTTTAAATAACAAAACAACTCATTTATATCTAAAGAGGCTGCGAATATTGTTTCAGCCATTTTCTCAAAAGTTTGTTCGCCACGAAATAAACGATAATCAGGAGAGATGACAAGATAACCACGCTCTGCTAAGGCTTTTGCCATTCCGCCAATATCTGGACTTTTTCTATCGATAGGTGGGAAGCTGGTAAAACTACCGCCATGAATAAGAATAATTACAGGCCGAAGTGAAAGTGTGTCATTTTTGGGTTCATATACATCATAAATTAACCAAGTATGCGTGCCATCTGTGTTCTTTTTGTAAGGTCCATATTTTAGTGCAGCACTATATTGTACCTCTTTGAAAATTGGATTAATGTATCTTTTTGGGCAATCTCCTGCATATAAAAAGTTTGAAAAAGCTGATAAAATAAAGATTAAAGCCAATCCTTTAAGCTTGTCAATGTATTTGGTAGATTTTGAATTCATTATCAAACTAATTAATGCATTGAAAATATAAATTTATTTTGAATTATTATTAGTTTCTTAGAAAAAAATTATTTGAAAAGTAATTAATTCTAGCTTTTAAATTCAACCAAGCATAATGAAAACTTGAAATTCTAAAGTAAAGTTTTAAGGCAGATATTTTATCTAAAACCTGATATTTTATATGGTATTTGTCTAAAAGAATTTGGTAAGTTGAGTTTTTAATAGCCGTATTTTTATCTATATTCAGTCGCCTAAATTCTTCGTTCATCCAATGGATAATTTTCCATTGTGTTATCGGTGTTTTCTTGTTGCTTAGAAGTTTTCTGACGACTAAAAAACTATCCATATTAGAAATATTTCCAACAAAATTTTGAAGGTCATATTTTTTTATACCTTGAATTAGAATTTCAATAGGTAAAAGCCAGTTTATATTATCTTCATTTACTTGATGTAAAGTTTCTTGATAACAGTACCACATTAAATCAGATTTTGCAGGTACTTTCATAAAATTTCCGACCATTCCAATTTGATGGTGATATCTAAAGAAATATGGTTCTTTTATTTCAAAACTTTGTAAACAAGTTATGTCCATATCTGTCCAAATACCACCTTTGTCATATAATAATTTATAACGAAATAAATCAGAAAATCCTGAAACACTCCCTTTTCCGTGTCCGAATTTATTTTGATTTTTGTATTTAAAAATTTGATGCACTGAAATTATTTCGTTGGCGTCTTTAAGTATAATACCTTGTGGTAAATTGTTTATTTTTTCATACACCCACAAATTAAAAACAAAATCATTTTCAATAAATGATTGAATGGTCAATAATTCCATAGCAGATAATGAATTTCCTATCCACAAACTATGTACTTGGTTGGGCATGTATCAGTTTTGATTTTTGTAAAATAAAGAAAAAAATAGGCGTTGTGAGGAAAGCAAATACTAAGGCACCCGTAAAATTGATAATTAGAATATCAATAAAATATTTATGTTCCTTGACAGCCATAAAGATTTTGAACGAGAAGAATATACTTGTAAAAATAAATAACAATATAAAATAAATCGATTGATTTTTATTAGGTCTAAACTTTAGTAGTGTTTTAAAGTTGATGTATTTTGTCATTAAAAATAGCCCCAAGGCAGAAAAAAGTATTGTATTGCCGTAAAGTGCATAGCCATAAAATAGTAAAGTTAAAATTGGGTCGCCAGTATTCCAACCTATCATCATTGATAGACTAAAGGCATCCCAATGAGAAATTAAATCTAAAAATAGATGAACTAGAATAGAAAGCAACATCGTTAATAAAACTAGTCCAAAATCTTTAATTTTATAATCTTCAGTTGTTAAGAATGGGAAAATAGGTACTATAATTTTTTTTAGACAAAGTTCGTAATACAACCAAATACCAAAACTAATAGGTAAAATTAATAGGAAAATATCTTTTAAATTGTATTGAAAAATATGAATTCTAGTATCCGTTAAGCGAAGCAGTATATCAAAATCTGGCGTGATACTTGCAATGATAATTGCAGTAATGGAAACCTTAGGAAACTTACGTTTGCTCCATAATAAAAACATTGGATGTGCTAAGGTATATGGCATAAATTGTACAAATTGCTATATTTACTTAAAGTATTTTTTATTTTGGACAAACATACTAAAAAAGTTAATCGTATGAAAAGAATTTGTTTATTTACTTTATTTGTTGCAGTCTTATTTACGAATATAATTCTAGCAGAAAATCAAACATTTAAACCTAATTCAATACATTTTAATCGATTAGAACAGGATACATTGGATAGCTTTATTCATAAAGTAGGAAAGGATTCAGTGTTACATTTTTTAGATAATAAAATTTTTCAAGCAAAAGAAATTTTGAAAAAGACTGTTGGTGCAATAAAAAATGAACCAACTGCACTGGAATTAATTTTATTAAACAAGCATTTTAAATTGGGCTTGGACTCTTTTTTGATTTTTTCTCCAAATATTGTAATCGAAAATTTTTCTTATGTTCTGTATAATGAAAGATTGCTCTCCAATAATTATAGATATACAAGTGATTTTATAAAACAACAAAGTCAAGATTCTGTCTCAAATTTAATGTATAAAAATATACACAACAATTATGGAAAAATTAGTTTGATTGTTTATTGCGAACAATTGCACAATATTGTCAATCCAAAAATGATTGATTCCATTTATCAAACTTCTTTAAATTATCCGATTAATATGCGGAATGATTTCTATTTCTTATTAATTGAATATGATAAAAATTGCGGTAGAGATCAACTTAAAATTAAAGAATTTAGAAAGAAATTGTTTGAAATAAATTATAATAACTTGAACTTAGGCAAGGTACTTTCGGATACCAGTGAATTCAATAACCTTAATTATCAAAATTATAAATTGATGCCAAGTTATCAGTTATTGGCATATAGTTTATATGCATACGATTTTGATATAAAGAAACATCAAAAGGAAGTCATTTATTTTTTGAATAGTCAATCAAAGTTAGGAGGTTTTAAGGAGTTTAATTTAGCTGAATTTGAAAATATTAGTAACCCAGAAAATATGGTTTATGGACTTTGGTCTTTATTAGAATTGAGAGAACAAATTGGTAAATTGTATCCATAAATTAGTATAAATATGAAAGGCAATTCTATTATTTTTTTAATTTCTAAGATTCAAAAAATCTATACTAAAGAAATTGATACTTACTTAAATTCTACTAAGAAACAAAGAACGTACAAATTTTATAAATTAATTGTCAGTGCAAAAAATGACGAGCAATTAGAGAAATCTTTGTTGTTTAGAAAATTATTCAATAAAACATATTCAGAAAAACTCGATTATTTATGGAGAAATGAAATTCGAATTTTAAAAGAAGAATTGGAAAATTTTTTGATTACAATTGAACATCAACATATTTCTAATCATAATAATGCCTATAACGACTGGCTTTTAGTACAAGCTTTTAATAGGCTTCAATATATAGATGGGATTGATGAAAAAACTGAAAAATTAGTTAAACAAAAAGATAATTATGCTTCATATAATTTTGCTTTAGATGCATGCTTTATTCGAGTAGAAAATGTTAGGTATAAGATTACTGATATTAGTAAACGGCTTCAGACCTATCCAAGTTTATTTCAAGATTGTACTATTTTATTAGATGATTTAATATCGGCAAAATGTGCTGAATTAAATTTATATAAAGCACAAAGTAATTGGATTTCCTATAATCATCATCAAGAACATAGAGAAAGTTTGGTCGATGAAGATTATATTTGCAAACTAAGAAAAAATGCATTAAGTAATTTATATAACCATTTTGCTGCATCTTATACTGTACATGATAATAATGATAATAAAATTCAAATAAAAAATCTAGATCAAGCATTAGAATTTATTGAATCTATTTATCAAAACAATACATTATTTCAAGAAGTTAGAATAAATATTTTAATTGCAAAAGGCAGAGAACTTTCTGCTAATGGCTTTTTTAAAGATTCGGATATTGTTTTAAAAAGTATCAAGCAAGATATTGATAAGCAATTCAAACATCACGGAATAAGAACTATTTATTATGTGAATTACATAACAAACTTAGTAAAGTGCAAATACTATGATGAGGTTTCAAATGTACTGGATAATGACTTTTCTACCGATAATATGTTGTATAAAAATATGTTGTTGTATAACAGATTGCTTTGCTATTTGTATATGAGAGATACACAAAATTTATCTAACTATATTTCTTATGATTTAGATGCTGCACCTTTTCCTCAAAATTATATGTTGAAAATTATTAAGTCAGTCTATTTTTATTTAATTCGAGAATATGATACAGCAATAATCATCATCAATAGTTTGGCACAATCTGTTTCTTCAGAAAAAATGCTCCATTATAAAAATATTTGTCAATTATTTAAGAAATTATATACTGTAAATCAAAAGTATGAACTACAAAAACAAATACCTTCAAAAGAAATTAGACAAATACAAGAGGCTATTGAAGAATTTGAAAATGTTACACCAAATGAATTCAAATTAGTTTCAGTTTATTTATGGTTAAAGGAAGAGGTTACTAGAATTTTATAATTAACTTTAAAATGACAATTCATTGATTATAAAGGTATTAAATTAAATATACAAAAATTATTTCTCACAAAATTTAAAAATTTCATTTTTAATACTTTTCTGTTTGGTGCAATTTTACATCAACAAAAAAAGAGAAAAATGAAAACAATATTAAATTTATTAAGCATCCTTTTAATTAGTACAATTTTATTTTCTTGTAAAAAAGAAAGTGTAAAATCAGCAGTAAATTTAAAAGGAAAAATTGCACCATCGTTAAGTATGGAAAAAGATGGAGAAATTGAATTTTTTGACTTAAGAAATGTAAATAATCCTCAAAAAGCTGCATTTAATATTATCGGGACAGCAGAAAATTTTTACTTACAATATGTAAAAAGCAGACCGATTGGCAGTAAAACCATAAAGACAAATTATGGGGATTTATCTATTAATCATAATAAAGAAATGTATTTGGCAGATAAGAATTGGCCAGGTTGGAAAAATATTTCAACAGTGGGGGATTGGTTAATTATGAATAACGATAATACCAATCAGCTTTATCCTGCTTATCAAGATTATGATGATTCTACTGAATTATATTCATACACCAACTTTTTTAAAGATTTTGCATCTAAACCTAATTGGGGAAATGCTGGTACAATTAATGGTTGTGCTGAAGTTTATGAAAATTATAATTCAATTCTTTCAACAAGAAATGCATTCTTTTTTAATTTTAAAACTCAAGAATATCTTTTCGATTATAATATAAATAATTCAGGAGGGATTTATACTGGTTACAAAATAACTGATTTAGTTAAAAAGCCAAATGGTAATATGGATACAGATCCAATCGATTGGTCAAACGCCGATTTTGTTATTGCACTTTCATATAATCATAGTATGCAGACACTAAAGTATAAGGGTAAAAACGTTACAGCATTAGTATTCGTAGATATGGATACCAAAATGTATGCCTATTTCTTGCGGAATGCTGAAGATGATGCTGTAAATGGTGCAGACAAAGGAAGACAAACATTAATTACTACATCTTGGCAACCGATTTCTAAATTATTTAAAGGTTGGGATTTGTAATTTTCTATATAAAATATAAACAAAATGAAAACAATAAATAAAATATTCGCATCTGGATTATTATTGATTTTTATCTCTTTAGTGAGTTCTTGTTCTGATGGTATCTTTAATGTTCATGAACAGTATAAACTAGTGTTTTGGTTTAATCAATCAAGCTCAAGAACGTTTTTAGATGATGGTGTTGACTCACTAACTATTTATGTAAATTATCAATCGGTTGCCAAAACACCAGTAGATGATGTATATTGGGCAAGTTCTCCAACATGTGATGATAAAACAGCAATTACAGCAACAATTTCTTTAAAACCTAGTCAAGCAGAAAAAGTAATAATTTCGGTTAAAGACCAAACTGGGTTTGAATATCAAAGTTCAGTTGTAAATTTAAATAGTACTTTAGAAAATAACTATTGTAATAGTTTTGAAATTGTGCCTTCTGAGGTTAAGATAGTTCATTGACAAACAACTAAGATTTAAAATCAATATTTTCTCATAAATTAAATTTAAAAGAATGAAAACTACATTTAAAACACTTTCTACTTTGCTTTTATTAATAATAGCAATTTCAGCGATTTCATGTAATAAAGATAAAAATGGAAAAGATGATGATACTGGTAAAACTGGAAAATTTACTATTGACGGTGTTGAGTATTCAGGAAATTCTGAAGAACAAACATTTGTAAATGATAATTATTCTATAGTTTGCCAACAAGATGAGCCTTTTAAATTAATCCAAATTACATTTCATAATAAAGCAGAAGCTATAACTGGTGGAACTTTTGATGTTGCAGATTTTAGTTTAAATGTTCCATCAGGCTCTGTTGAAGTAGGTGTAGATGGTCTAACTTTCGATCCTGACGGAGCAAAAACTATAGTTGTTGCAGGAAATAAAATTTCTATTTCAAATCTTCCGTTAATACAAACTGGTGGTGGTTCCAAACATCCATTAATCAATTCCGCTAGCATAAATTTTTAAATAATAATAAAAGTAAAAGAGGTATTGTGCATCGTTTGTAATAGATTGGTAGAAACTATCTACATCATCATACCAAAATTAGATGCACAATAGCTTTTTTAGTTTAGCATTTTAATTGTATTACATGAGAAAACAAAAATAGGAATGCAATTAAATGTCATTGTCTAATTTTATTCCTTTTCTAAACCTTTGATTTTTATTATAAACAAAGAATCTTAAATATTCACCTTCAGCTACTTTTTTCTGAATTTTTCTCCAATATTTTGGATCAAAAAGTTCACTGTGTTCTGCCATAAATATATCGCCCATTGGTCCATCTGGAGCCATAAATCCTTTAAATTCTTCTGGGAAAATATCATTCAAATCTGCAGAAACATGCATTTCGCCAAATCGTTCATCTTCTTCAGAGATTTCTGGTAATTTTCGAAAACGTAAATCTGTAATTTTTTCAATTTCATCATAATCATAAAAAATTACACGTCCATGTCTAGTAACACCAAAGTTTTTCAACAATAAATCACCAGGAAAAATATTGACTGCCGCTAATTCTTTAATACAATAGCCATAATCTAAAATTGCTTTGTAGGCTTCAATCGGACTTGCTTCTTTTAGATAAATATTCAATGGTATCATTTTACGTTCTAAATAAACGTGTTTAATTATTACTTTATCATCTTTAAATTCTATGGATTCCGTACAATGTTTTTGGAATTCTTGAATAAGCTCAAAACTAAAAAGCTTTCTTGGAAATTCTAAGTTTTCAAATTTGTGTGCATAAGCCATACGACCAACTCGGTCGGAGAGTTCTACTTCTTCATATTTTTTGATGACAGCTTCTCGAGTTGTGTTTTTCGGTGGTTCAAACTTATCTTTAATGAGCTTAAAAACAAAATTATAATACTTTAAGGTAAAAACACACATCACCATTCCTTTAATACCTGGAGCAATAATAAATTTATCTCCGTGGTCTTCATTCAAAACATAATTCATGCAATCACGATATAGAATGGTTTTTCCGTGTTTGTAATATCCGATAGAATCATACAATTCGCCAACACCTTTGTAAGGTAAAATACGTTTTAAATAGTCTATTAACTGAGCTGGATAAGGCGTATTGACCATAAAGGAAGCACGAGTAAAACTAAATATAATACTAATTTCTGCTTCGCTGTGAATGATAGAATCAGCGTAAATTCCATTGTCCTCATTTAATAATGGAATCACAAAAGGCATTCTCCATTTTCTATATCGAAAACGACCTATGATAAATGCACCACGATTTCTATAAAAAACATACTTAATAATTTCAATTCTATCTAAATGTAAATTCGATTTTTGATAAATAAAAGCTGGTGCTAACTCTTCAAAAATATTAATGGCATCTTGCTCAATATTTTCAAATGGAACATCAAATTTAAAATGTTGTAATATTTGCTTAATTGCAAGCGGAGATAGTGAACTTACTGAAATTGTATCGTGAACAATAATATTTTCTTTATTTTCAGAGGGTTTATAATCATCTTTATCAAAATACTCAATTTCTGGATTGAAACTTTTGTCCACAAAAACTTTTCTAGTAATTGAATTATAAAAAGTTTCTGAGTTTAAACGATATGGTTTATTAATGATGATATCACTATATTTTTCTTTGATTTTTTTCCAAACTTTTATGTCATAAAGTGAATCGCCTAAATGTAATTTTGTATAATCTAAAGTCTCTTTAGCGTAATTTCCATATAATTTATAGCGATCTTGTTTTCTGGAAAATGACAAAGCATATTGTTTTGTTTCAAAATCATGTTTAGCAGTTGAAGTAATTTCATTAAATTTAGCCAATAAATTATCATAAGCATCACAAATATGATTGGCAACATCATTAATTATTGTATCATTTATCATTATCTGAATATATAAAATTGAGTTTTCGTAATAGTATAAAAATAATCATTTTATTGTACTTAATGTTCAATTGTAATAATATTCTTTTTACAAAAGAAATTATTTTGAATGATAACTCAACCGAATTATTATTGTATAAAAATAGTATTGGTGCAAACGAATTATATAAAAATAATATCGAATTGGATTTTGTTATTCAAAATAAAGGAAAACAATTGAGTTATTATTTAGTTGGTATTAATCCAATTTTAGACAGTTTGGAAATAAAATTCAATCATGAAATTTTTTATAATGGCGATAAAGTGAGTTCTGAAAACAAAAGAATTAAAAGTTATAATTCGGTAGAATATTTAAAATTTCCTAGAGATAGTATCCTTAATTTAAAGGTTCAAATAAAAACGCAACAAGAACAATTAAATTATCGTTTGCTATTGGTTAGTCAAAATCAATTTCTAAAAATTATCAATAGAGATAGTTTGCTTTTTGGTTTCTTTATTGGAATGTTTTCGATGTTTTTGTTGCTTTTGATTTCTATGTATTTGTTCAGTAGTAACGTTTTTTTTCTAAAATATGTCCAATTAAACATTATTACGATAGCCATTTATTTTTATTTTTCTGGTATTGGTTATCAATATATTTGGGGTAAACTAAATTGGGTGCAAAGTGTATTGCCTACAATTTTGTTTGTGTTTTATACTTTAGTGCATGCATCTTTTGTAAAAGGCTTTTTTAATGTAAAAATTGAATTTCCTAAATTAAATATTCTCTTAAATGCTTATAAATTTATATTATTTGCATTTGTTGTTTATACGATAATACGCTTGGCTTTTTTCTTCTCTGATTATAGATATTTTAATTGGTTTTTGAATATCATTTATTTAATGTTTGTAATCTATGTTGGACTATCATTTTATATTGCTTTTTATACTTATTACAAAACAAGACGACGAGAATCGTTGTGGGTAATTATTGGAATGATTATTCAAGCTTTTGGCTGGTTGGTATTTTTTAATACTTTGTATTTAAGTATTCCAGCTTTTAATGCCATCAGCCGATTTCAGTTTTTTGAAAGTTATTTATTTATCTCCCAATTCAATTTTAGTATGTATGTTTTGGAATTTATTTTGATTACTTTTTTTATTGTAATCAATTATAAAAAGATAATTATGTTGAATGATGTTTCCTATAATCGGTTGGTATTTTTGCAACAACGTAACTTAAAAGATTATCTTAAAAACATTGAAAATACTAGATTAAGTATAAATAATTATTTGGAAAAAAATATATTAAAAGAAATTAAATCAATAAAATCTCAGTTTGAAGAATTTATTTTCTTTAAAGAGATTTCAAAGTTGAATACGCTTATTATAAAAGATTTTGATAATGTTGAAAATGATTTGACAAGAATTATGAACGACAATAATATCAAAGGTTTGGTTGGAATTACATTGGTCGATTTAATTGAACATATTTTTGCTCAAACAGTTTGGAATATAAAACATAAAATTAGTTATTCTGATGATGTTCAAAATTTACAATGTAATGAAATTTTCAATAATCATATTTATCGAATTTTTCAGGAACTCATGAATAATGCTATAAAACATGGTGCTGCCAACGAAATTGACATTCAATTATTGATAGAAAATAAAAAACTAATTATTGTTTTTAAAGATAATGGTATCAGTGCAAACAATTCAGAAAGTAAAGGTTTGGGTATTTTGAATATCGAAAATAGATTGAAAGAATTTAATGGAACGATGGAAATTAGTAAGGATAATAATTGGAAAGTTACCATGTATATTTTACTCAAAAATATTATATGATTAGAAAAATAGGGCTTTTTATAATGATTTTATTTTGCACATATTCGTTTGCAAAGCCTATTATTATTGATAGTCACACAAAATATATTAGTTTAAATAAGAAAGTATTCGCAACGACTTTTGAAAATGATACCATAGTTCAAAAATTTGAAATTTATAATAATTCCAATGAAGAACAAGAAGTGTTTTTGGAAATTCCAGTAGAAAATATTCAGTTTTTATCAATACATTCAATTTTTGGAGTTGATATTTTTAACAATGAACGTATTCGAGATAGAACATTATATGATAGAGATATAGTTTTTGAATACAACTTTAGTCCAAAATCCAAAGTAATATTTGCGGTCAAATATTTACGTACCGATAAAAATAAAAATACTGAAATTGTCTTGTGGAATAAAATATCCAGAATTATAAACCACCAAGCAGTTGATTTAAGCAGAGGTTTTTTTTATGGTTTTTTGATAGTGTTTTTATTGATTTGTTTTGTTTTATTTCTATTAATACGTGAAATTAATTATTTACGTTTTTTTCTCTTTTTGTTTTCAGGCACATTATATTTAGCAGTCAAACACAATTTAGCTTATGAGTTTTTGTGGTCTAAATTTCCAACGATAGATTATTTTGTTAAAAAAATTGCATTGTTGCTTTATTTAATTTTTGGACTTAATTTTTTTAGGTCATTTATTATTAAAAGACTTAATGATTTTTCCTTAGATAAATATATCAAATTGGTCATATTTATTGGTGTTTTAAGTATATTTATTTCTTTAGGCACTGGATTTTATACACCGATTATTAGAGATATTTTCTATTTGTTTCAGTATTTTTATATCGTCATTTGTGTATTATTAATTATTACTTCATTTTATATCGCATATTTTAAACTAAATGACAAATCCGTTTTTCTTTTTTCTATAGCTTTTTTTGCCTCGTATGCATTTTTCCTTTTTTATCCTGTTCCTTCTTCATCTAGGTATTTTGACGAAATCAATTTAAAATTGATTTTCCCTTATTTGAATACTTTTATTATATTTTTATTGATATCATTTACAGTGATTTGGAAAGTTAGACAAGTTGTTAAAGACAATAAAGCCATGCGTAAAGAAATTGGAAAAATTAATGCACAGCAAATATTTGGTGCAGTTACTGCACAATTAAGCGAGCGAAAAAGAGTAGGAAAGGAGTTGCATGATGGAATTGGAATCCTTATGGCAATGGCAAAAATGAAATTATCTTCCATAAAAACAAAGGACAATACTGAAAAAAAGACATTGGAAGGGATCATTCAACAATTAGATAGTACTACACAAAAAATCCGTAAGTTTTCACATGATTTATTGCCACCAACATTGATAAAATTTGGTTTGTATATTGCCATTAATGATGAAATCGATCATTATAATGAAGTAAAACCCAATCCAATCAGGTTTCATGCAGATGATACTATCAAAAACCTAGATGAAGTATCGAGTTATATTATTTACAATATCTGTATTAATATGATAAAGTATTTTTATGGTGCTAATAATTACAATATAACCATTGCAATTTTTATTAGTGAATATAATAAGCATTGCGATATTCAAATAAATTATGCAGGAAATAGAATCAATACTAAACATAGAAATATTATAAATATTGAAAAATTAATTGGATTGTTACAAGGTAGCTCCAGCGATGAATTAATAAATACCTTTACTTACAAGCTGGATTTAGATTTTCCAATTCGACTCAAAAATTAGTTATTTTTTATTTAATCGTTAGAATATGCAGATAAGTAACAAATTTGGTATTTTTGTACGAATTGAAATGTATATAAAATGACAACGCTTACTGCAATTTCTCCAATAGATGGAAGATATCGAAATAAAGTTGCTGACTTGGAAAATTATTTTTCTGAATTTGCCTTGATGAAATATAGAACACACGTTGAAATAGAATATTTCATTTATTTATCTAATGTTATTGAACAAATAGGAGCATTGAGTGCAACGCAAATTCAATCTTTAAGAACTATTGTAAAGGATTTTTCAACTGAACATGCTTTGCGAATTAAAGAAATTGAAAAGACAACCAATCACGATGTAAAAGCAGTGGAGTATTTTATCAAAGAAAATATTAAAGATGAAGACTTGAAACAAAAATCAGAATTTATACATTTTGGATTAACTTCTCAGGACATCAATAATACTTCAATTCCTTTGATGTTAAAGGATTTTTATCATCAGGTTTATGTAAATAAATTTAAACAATTAGTTGATGCATTAACACAAAAAGTACAAGATTATAATGCAATTCCGCTTCTGGCTCGTACACATGGACAACCAGCTTCTCCAACTAAATTAGGTAAGGAATTACAAGTTTTTGTTGAACGTTTAACTTTACAATCCAATTACTTTTCTACAATTCCTTATAGTTCTAAATTTGGTGGAGCAACTGGAAATTTTAATGCTCATTTAGTTGCATTTCCAGCAATAGATTGGAAAAGTGAAGCTAATAATTTTGTTGAAAATAGTTTGGGATTGGTTCGCTCACAAACGACAACTCAAATTGAGCATTATGATAATATGGCAGCTTTGTTTCATAATTATTCTAGAATTAATACTATTTTGATTGATTTATGTCGAGATATTTGGACTTATATTTCTATGGATTATTTTAAACAAAAAATCAAAGCTGGGGAGGTGGGTAGCAGTGCAATGCCACATAAGGTAAATCCTATAGATTTTGAAAATGCAGAAGGCAATTTGGGTATTGCAAATGCTTTGTTTACACACTTGGCTGAGAAATTACCGATTTCAAGATTGCAGAGAGATTTAACCGATTCTACTGTTTTTAGAAATGTCGGTGTCCCATTAGCACATACACTCATTGCTATTGATTCAATTTTAAAAGGCTTGGATAAATTGTTAGTGAATGAAGATAAAATTAAAAAAGATTTAGAAGATAATTGGATTATAGTTGCAGAAGCTATACAAACGGTTTTACGAAGAGAAGGCTACGAACAACCTTATGAAAAGTTGAGAGATTTAACTAGAACTAATGCTAAAATCGATGATAAAGTTATTCATCAATTTATAGATAGTTTAGATGTTTCTGACAATATTAAAATAGAACTCAAACAAATTACACCATTCAATTATACAGGAATTTAGACAAGATTTTTCTTTGTTTTGATAGTATTGTAGTCGTTTGTGTTTTTAAAATTTTTTTGTTTTATATTATTACTGTAATTTATCCTAAAAGTGCTTAATCTCCACAAACCAATAAGGTGTGCATATCGAAATATCTAGTTTATTAAATAGTTGCTTATTTTTATAGACATGAAACAATATCAAGATTTTTTACAACATATTTTAGATAAAGGAACAATTAAAGAAGACAGAACAGGCACAGGAACGGTTAGTGTGTTTGGTTATCAAATGCGTTTTGATTTGAATGAAGGATTCCCATTGGTTACAACCAAAAAATTGCATTTGAAATCAATTGTTTATGAATTATTGTGGTTTATTGCGGGTGATTCTAATATCGAATATTTATGTAAAAATGGTGTGAATATTTGGAATGATTGGCCGTATCAGAAATTTAAAAATAGCCCAGATTTTAATGGAGAAACTATGAAAGAATTTGCTGCTAAAATAGCAAATGACCATGAATTTGCTTTAAAATATGGAGAGTTAGGGCCTGTTTATGGAAAACAATGGCGACATTGGAAAGATGAGCATGGTAATGAAATTGATCAAATTACAAACTTAATTCATCAAATTAAAACAAACCCTGATTCTCGTCGTTTAATTGTAAGTGCGTGGAATGTGGCAGAAATTGAACAAATGACTTTGCCACCTTGCCATACGATTTTTCAGTTTTATGTGATTGATGGAAAATTGTCTTGCCAGTTATATCAACGTAGTGCAGATACTTTTTTGGGTGTACCTTTTAATATTGCTTCCTATGCATTGTTTACCATGATGGTAGCTCAAGTTTGTGGTTTAGGATTGGGCGATTTTGTACATTCATTCGGAGATGCTCATATTTATTCCAATCATATAGACCAAGTGAAATTGCAAATCACTAGAACGCCGTATGCTTTGCCCAAAATGAAAATAAATCCTGAGGTTAAATCAATTTTTGATTTTAAGTATGAAGATTTTACGCTAGAAAACTATGAAGCTCATCCTCATATAAAAGGAGAGGTTGCCGTTTAGATTTTATAAAAAAAACAGAGCTTTAGAAAATTCTAAAGCTCTGTTTCTAATATTAGTAATAAACAATTAAAGATTAATTTTTGCGAAGGTGTAGCTTTCGCCATGTTGAGAAATATCCAAACCCAATTCTTCATCTTTTTTACTTACTCTAATAGGTTTAATTTTATTCGTAATATAATAGATTGCATAAGAACCAAAAAATACATAAGCTGCAACACTTACTAATGCAATGATTTCAGCAAAAAATGTTTTCGTTTGGCCATAAGCTAAGCCAAAATCAGTAATTCCAGTTCCATAATCTGCAGCAAAAACTCCAGTAAGTATCATACCCATCATACCACCAACTCCATGACAAGGGAATACATCTAATGTATCATCTAAAGAAGATTTGTTTTTGTAATGTACTGCAAAGTTACTTACCATAGCAGAAATTGCACCAATGGCAATACTTTCACCAGTATTAACAAAACCACAAGCTGGTGTAATAGCTACTAAACCAACAACTGCTCCAACACAAGCACCAATTGCTGATATTTTTTTACCTAATAAGGCATCTAGGAAAACCCAAGCAACCATTGCAGCAGCCGCAGCCGTATTTGTTGTAGCAACTGCATTTGCAGCAACTGTGTTACAAGCAAGTGCTGAACCTGCATTGAAACCAAACCATCCAAACCATAATAAGCCAGTTCCAATTACAATTAAAGGAATATTAGAATATTCATGAGTGCGTTCAGATTCTGTTCTAGGACCTAAGAAGATGGCACCAGCTAAAGCTGCAAAGCCAGCACTTAAATGTACTACCGTACCACCAGCAAAATCTAATACACCCATTTTAAAGAATATTCCATCAGCATGCCAAGTCATGTGGCAAAGTGGAGCATAGATAAAGATGAAAAATAGCACAATGAAAATTAAATAAGCTGAAAACTTAACACGTTGTGCAAATGAACCAGTAATTAATGCTGGTGTGATAACAGCAAATTTTAATTGAAACATTGCAAATAGAATAAATGGAATGGTTGAACCTTCTTGAGGTGTCAATGTTACGCCTTTAAACATAAAATAGGTAAAAGGATTTCCAATGATACCGTATCCGCCAACATCTTCTCCAAAACATAAGCTAAATCCAAAGGCTACCCAAATCACACTGATGATACCTAAAGAAATGAAACTTTGCAAAACCGTTGAAATGATATTCTTTTTATTAGCAAGTCCACCATAAAATAACCCAAGACCGGGCGTCATAATCATAACTAATGCGGTTGCAACAATCATCCAAGCAGTATTGCCCGTATCAATTGTACTAGCAGTACTTCCTTGTATAGATTGTCCAGGGTTGAAGGCTCCTGCAGCTACTATTGCCATTAATAAAAGAAATGGTAATAAAAACGATTTTTGTAGTCTCATAAAATTAATTTTTAATGTTTTTTAATAATTTTAATCGAATTTATATCTTTTCTTCAAAAATAGTTTAATTATTTTTAGCAAAAGTGTCAAAATAATGATTTTTTAAAATAAAAATGCAATAATTTTAACTTAAATCGTAATTTTTTGGCTTTTATAAGGAAAATACTTGTGTTTTTTTTCTTTAAATAGCAAAAGCTGAATTAGAACCAAATCAAGATTGGTAATTTTTCTTAAATTAAATTAGAATTGGCAAAATCACAGTAACTTTGTTGCTTAATTTATAGTATGGAAAAGTTTAAAGTAGAGGTGTGGAGTGATATAGTTTGCCCATTTTGTTATATAAGCAAACGTAATTATGAAAAAGCATTAACATTATTTGAATTTTCAGAGCAAATTCAGTTGGAATTTAAAAGTTACCAATTAGATCCAGATTTTATTCAAAATCAAGATGAAAAATATGATATTAAAGCTTATTTAGCAAATAAATACCGTCGTTCATTAGAAGAAATTGAAGACATGCTAACACAAATTACATCTAGTGCAAAATCTGTTGGCTTAAACTACGATTTTAATAAAGTTATTAGATTTAATACTTTACAAGCTCATAGAATTTTAATGAAGGCACAAGATGAAGGATTAGGAAATAAATTAATGGAGGTATTATTTTCAGCTTATTTTGAACAAGGATTAGATTTAGGAAATACTGAAGTTTTGAAAAGTATAGCTTTGAAAAGTGGATTAAATGAACCAGCGTTTGAGGAAGCAATAACTGATGAACAATTTGCATACCGTGTAAAACAAGATATTCAAGAAGCAGCAAATTTAGGCATTTCGGGTGTTCCTTTCTTTGTTTTTAATAGAAAATATGGCGTGTCAGGTGCACAACCAGTTTCGGTATTTTCAGATACTTTAGAAAAAGCTTTTCATGAATGGAAAGCAAGTACTGAATCTAAAATTGAAAATATAGGAAATGGTGCCACATGTTCTATTGATGGAAATTGTGAATGAGTTTTAATAGGATAAAATATTTTAGGGATATCAGGTTCTAAAGAAGTTTATAGTCTTTTGCGGAGGATATATATTTGATGGTAACTTTTGGAACAGTAAAAAAAACGAATTAACTGATGATTTATTATTCATTCACATTAATTCACCTGCAAAATCATTTATGAGCAGAATTGGAAACATTATGACACAACTTGGAATGGAAGAAAATTTTGTAGAAATAGTATTGAAGTAAAAAAGCCGAACAGTAAATATTATGACGAATAGAAGAAAGTCCTGAAAAGTAAAGTGTCTTGTCCTGTAATACGTGTAATTCCTACTCAATTTTGGATAGTGTCTTTTTTTACTTATCTTTGCAATTCAAATAGGCATACTTTTTGTAGTTATTGATAAAAATGTTCTTTGATTTATGGGGCTGTTCGGTTTTGACGGCAGATGTTCGTTTAAGTAAGCATGTCGAGTATTGTACAAATTGACTCGTTAATCCTAAAGTACATAACTTTTTTAATTGGCGAGAGATCTTTCGCTTTAGCAGCTTAATACAAGGTATTAACACGCTAATGCTCCCACGTTTGATTTTCTTGTTGTCAGCGTCTGGAGTATCATTAATAACAAGATAGTTTGTTGATGTTTCTAATGCAAATGAAATTATAGAAACTAAGGTTTAATTTGGTAAGTATAAACACCTAATTATTCCCGACAATTAAGTTTGTACTACACATGTAGAAAGCTTATGGGTGCTTTGTCCGGACGTGAGTTCGATTCTCACCAGCTCCACTTTTTTTTCTCTTATGCTTAAATTCCTATAAAAAAAACTATATTTATTACAAAAAAAATAATAAATATGGATTTACAGCTTAGCATAACCTATAATATTCTTTTATTTATTTTTTCTGCTATTGTAGTTTGGGTTTTATGCAATAAATTATCAGAAATAGTTGATGCTATTGACCTTCAATTTAATTTGGGTGCTGCATTTGGTGGTACAATTATGCTTGCAATAGTTACGAATTTGCCTGAAATCGCTATTGTCTTTAATGGTGCTTTAAATGGCAGTATTGATTTGGCAGTTGGAAATATTTTAGGTGGCATTGCAATACAATCTACTTTATTGATTTTATTTGATTTCGTGTCCAGAAAACGAGAAACGCTACCATTTTCTACACTTGCTAGTTCAGAAACAAGTATTTTACAAGGATTATTTTTAGTAGCCATACTTTCTATGGTGCTTATAGGCAAACAATTTCCTGAAAGTTTTATCGTTTTTAGAACGACACCTCCTGTATTTTTTATTCTGATACTCTGGATACTAAGTATTTTAGCAATGAAGCAATTTCAAAATTCTAACCTTTTAAAGAATACAACGATTGAAGAAAAAAATATGCCATCAAAATATAGCAAAAAATCCGCTTTAACTTGGTTGTTTATAATTTCAGTATTTGTACTTTTCTTTGGTGTAATTCTTGAAAATACGAGTAATGCCATTGCAAATCATTATAACATTAATGGCGTAATATTTGGAGCAACAGTTTTGGCTTTTGTAACTTCACTTCCAGAAATTTCGGGTGGTTTAGCATTTGTAAAATCACGCTCTTATACTCCAATCATTGATGATATTTTTGGAGGAAATGCATTTCTTCCTGTATTATTTGTGCCTACCATTTTCCTAACTAACAATGCTATTTTACCAAAAGCCGATAGGATAGATTTATACCTAACTGGAGTCGCTATGCTGATTACTATAAATTATTTAATTGGTATGATTATAAAAAAGGAGCAACGTTATTTTGGTATGGGTATGGATTCTTGGATTGCGTTAAGTATTTATTTATTATCTGTAATTGGTTTATTTTTTATATAAATCTACAGATTCAAATTTCTATTTTATTCCCTTAATAAATTCTTGAATACTTTCTTTCAAATTAGAAGCTTGTTCAATATGTTTTACAAATGCAGAGCCGATAATAGCACCGTTTGCATTTTTACAAGCTAGTTCAAAAGTATTTCTATCTTTAATTCCAAAACCAATTATAGTAGGATTTTTTAAATTAAGCTGCTTCAATCTATTAAAATAAGTTGATTGTTGAGCCTCTAAATCAATATTTGTTCCAGTAATAGAATGCGTAGAAACAACATAAATAAAACTATCTGAAATGCTATCAATTTGCAGTACCCTTTCATTGGAAGTTTGCGGTGTAACTAAAAATATATTTTCAATACCATTTTCTTTAAATGATGTTTGATACATATTTTCATATTCATACATTGGCAAATCTGGAATAATTACTCCATCAATACCAACATGAGCAGCTTCTTTCAAAAAGTTTTCAAATCCATATTGTAAAGCTGGGTTGATATAGCCCATTAAAACTAAAGGAATATGAATTTTTTCTCTAATATTTTTAAGTTGATTAAATAGCTTTTGGATTGTCATTCCATTTTGAATAGCAATGGTATTAGAATATTGAATCGTTGGACCATCTGCAGTTGGGTCGGAGAATGGCATTCCAATTTCAACCATATCGACACCATTTTCTTGTAATGCTTCTAAAATCTGTGGTAGGTCGTTTAAATGAGGATATCCAGCCGTGATAAAAATGCTTAATATATTTTCTTTTTTCTCTTTAAAGAGTTTTTGTATTCTATTCATTTTTTAAATACAATTATTTGTAGCTATTGATAAAAGACAAGGCATCTACTTGAAAATTAAAGAAATCTTCAGCATGCGGTATATGTCCAGTTTGTATATATTTTGTAGGGTTATAAGTTACATTTGAACCAGTTGCCAATTTGAATTTTAGAGCTAAATTATCTTTGGGTAAAAACATATCTTGCTCACCCCATACTAATAAAATTGGTAAATCTAATTTCGATAACAAAGGTGTCATATCCATTTCTGAAAAATAGGAATTATTATATTTTATTTGAGCATAAGCATTGAGTTGGTTCTTGTAAATTACATCTAAAGGTGTACTCGGAGCATCAGTTTTTCTTTGTTTTACATTATTCAGATTGAAAAATAATCCATTGTTTTGCATCAAAACATTTATATGCTTTTCAAATACTTCTGAGTTAAAAACAGGATGTTCAGTATAATAATTTTTAAGATTTGTCCAATAGCCTCCAGGGTTATTATTTGTAGCAATTCTTTCATCTGCTAAATCTATAACTTTCTGTTTTGATAAAGCTAATCCATTTTTTAAATCATAAGCAGGAGCTTCCAAAATAAGTCCATTAATTTTTTCTTGTCGTGTTGAATCTGACGCATAAAAACAAGCAACTGCACCACCAATTCCTGAACCATGTAGAATAACACTTCTTACTTTAGCAATTTTAAAAGTAAAATCAATGACTTTATCTAAATCAGCAGCAAATTGCTCAATACTCATCTCACTTGGCTTTGTATTACCTTGTGCTGTTCCTGAGCCTCTTTGGTCATAATAAACTACTTTATATTTATTTTCAATATACTGCCAATACACATTATTTTTTTCTGTATTTACATTTGAATTCAGTCCGTCATTGATATAAATTACAGCATGTTCAGCAATTTTATTACCCGTGATGTTGATAGGCAATGCAACATCATCAATTTTTAAAAAATAATAGTTATTAAACTGATTGGAATTCTTATCCTTTTTGCAAGAAAACAGTAAGAATATAAATGCGATATAGGTAAGTTTTCTTATCATTTTTATTCAATATTTCTTCTAATAATATAGGCTACACCTGCTTGTACAATGATATGTCTTGTCCAGTTATGGTTGTTTGGAAAATTGTAATACAAACCGATACCACCAAATAAATTCAATGGCGTTCGTCCACTTTTGCTAAAATCTAAACCAGCATTAAAATTACCACCAACAATAGCATTTGAAAAACCTACTTTAATTTTGTTTACTTCTCCAGATGGTGTAACTTCATAAGTAGGCACATTTAACTTGGCATAGTAATAACCACCACTAATGCTAATTTCTGTATAGAAAATCTTAGGTGTAGTGTGACGATATACAAAAGAAGGCATAAAGTACAAACCTGTTTGGTATCGTTCTCGGTATAAAAATCCAATAGTTGGTTTGATAAATAAATCTCTATCTGCCACTTTTATATCATAAGCTGATTTTTTTTGAATTTGCTTTGCTTTAGAAAACAATCGGATATAACCTCCGAATTCCATTCCAAAATTGATAGAAACAGGTTTTATAAATTCGATATCTGCAATTCCAGCAACAGAAATAATTGTCTTCTTGTATTTCAATCCTTCAACAGGTAATAAATTTTTGTATTTAAGTGTGGCATCTTGAGCAAACAAACTACCAAAATAAAAGCTTAGGAATATGAAAAATATAAATCTATAATTTGAGTTCATCTACTAGTTTAAAAATGTTTATGAAAATACAACAACTTACTGACTAAAAAAAAGGTTGTAGGATTAATAACGATTATTTTTAACACTATTTTTAATGTTTCATTCGCTGTGCGAGTATTTTATCGATATACTTTCCTAAAATATCAAATTCTATATTCACTTCTGTCCCAACTGTATATTGATGAAAAATTGTATGTACTAAGGTATATGGAATGATAGCAACTGAGAATTTATTTTCTGCTGTTTCTACAATTGTGAGGCTAGTACCATCAATACAAATTGAACCTTTATCAACAACAGTAAAAAGAGGATTTTTTACAAATTCAAAATAGAAATATTTACTGCCGTCTTTATCTTCAATTTTTTCACAAATAGCCGTCTGATCGACATGTCCTTGCACTAAATGTCCATCTAAAAATGCATTTGCCATCATTGCTTTTTCTAAATTTACTTTAGCTCCAATGGTCCAACTATTCAGCGTTGTTTTGTCTAAAGTTTCTTTTATGGCTGTAACTTTATGCGTATCACCAATTTGTTCAATGACTGTCAAGCAAACACCATTGTGAGCAATACTTTGGTCTATTTTTAATTCATTTGAAAAATTACTTTTTACAGTAAAATCAATATTAGTTCCTTTTTTTTCTATGGCAATAATTTCGCCGATTGTCTGTATAATTCCTGTAAACATATCTATCTAAACAAATGAATATAGCCACTTAATGGTTCGACAATTTTCTCAACACCATTGGCTGTTTTATAATACAAATAACATGTATAATAATATACAGCAGTCGGTAATTCTTTTCCATTTTTAATGTCCGTCCCATTCCAATTAATATCAGGATTTTCAGTTTGGTAAACTAAAATTCCCCATCTATCATAAATTTTAATATCAATTTTTTCTACACTTCTATATGGAATAATTGGCGTAAACCAATCATTTTGTCCATCATTATTTGGTGTAAAAGTATTGGGCAATTCATATCTTGGACAATCGTTAGAACAAACCATATTGGACATAGTTTTGTTGCCATTTTTACCAACAGTTTCTAATTGATAACATGCTGCTAAAGATTGAACAGAGTCCAAACGATGCGTAAATGCTAAAAGTCCATTTTTTGGCATTGTATCTAATAATACATAATCATTGTAATTGTTGGCTTTATAATAAATATTGGTTTTAATAATGGTGCTTGTGTCGCATGTGGGGTCAAAATTCCAAACTAAATAGTTTACAAAATCATTTTCTGGCAGATGTCTATCTAAACAGAAATTACTCAAATTCAATAAAGGTTTACATGGGAAAGTTGTATCTATCGGAACCGAACAAGCCTCTTGCGAGAAGTTTAATAATGGTGTTTTTAATCCATCAATATTATAGGTGCCAATAGATTTTATTTTATAACAATATAGACTATCATTTAGCAATCCAACATCTTTAAAATTATTAACTGTTGTTGTTGTTACAGAGTCAAAAGTTGAGCGGCCTGGGTCTTTTCGATACACTACAAAACTATCATTTTGCCATGGCGTGTTAAAATCCCAATGTAATTCAATGCTTTTATATTTTGGTGTTACATTTAGGAATACGCTTGTTGCTTCATTTGTAAAACCTAATGTATCCAATCCAGCATTTGCTATAAATTGAATTTTATATTTGTAAGAAAGAAATTCTGTATTCAAATTAGTATCTAAATAACTTGTATCATTAATTGCAGAATATGAAGTAAAAGTTTTAGAATGAATTACACTATAATTTTGGCTATTTGCATCAGCTCGATACAAAGTAAAGGTGTAATAACCTTGATTGATTAAGGTATCTAATTCATCAGCATTTGGGCGAGACCATTCTACATATATTTGACCATTTATTTCATTTGTTGTTTTTACATCAACATTATAAATAATAGGCAAACTCAAAGGCAAACGCACACAAACTTCATCAGAAGGCAAACTACTAAAAGGATTTACTTCAATATTTGTTGCCGTTAAATCGGCAAACTCTGCTTTGATTTTATAACTGTATTGTTCTCCAATTTGAACCGTATTGTCCGTATAAGTATAGTTTTTAGTATAGCCAATAAATGTATAACCTTGTGCTTCCAAGTCAGTACTACAAGAGTCGTTAGGATTGCCACAAGACTTTTTACGCCAAATAGAAAATTTATTAAATTTTGGATTAGTACTACAAGAATATGGATTATCCCAATTTAATGTAACCGTATTTGCTGAGACATCACCTATTGCTGTTAAGTTTTGAGGTGCAGGTGCTAAAACTTTTATAAATACTGTTTTTATATCTACCAATGGTGGACTAACAAAATCATCTTCAGCTTTAAATAAAATGGGATATTCATTTTTGTTTAGATGGCTACAATCTGTTTTCCATTTAAAACTTCCAGAAATTGGATTTTGTGGTGTTTGTGTCGTAAAAATGGCTGCTTGTGTAGGTAAACTATACACAATTCCATTAGAAGTTAAAGTAATTTTTTGGGTAACATCTGCATCTGTTGCACTTATAGAAAAATTTACGGAATCACCTGCAACTACGCAAATGTTTTCTGGAATGGTCAAAACAGGTGGTCTATTACTTGTTGATTCTACAAATATTTGCATATCACGAACAACAGTACCAATTAAAAAACCTGCTCTATATTCTTGAACTAAAATTGCAATATTATAAATTCCTTGAACTTGTGGGTATTCCCAAATTAACTCTCCAGTTTTGGGATTGATTTTAAATTGATTATTAATTCCTGCTTGTATTTGATTTGGATATAAATAACCGCTCACATTCGCAGACTGACCTTGTTTTGGAGGAATGAGTGAAAATACCAAACTATCACCATCTGGGTCAAAAGCATTTGGGTTATGGACAAAACGTTGACCAACATTGGCTGCATCAACTGGAGGATTATACAATATTGGTGAACTATTGTAACCCATATCATTTGCATTAAATATTCTAACGGTATCTTCAATATAAAAAATCGTATTGACAGAGTTTTGCATGTTAATAATGTTAGCAATTCTATTTGGGTCTGTCATTGAAACAATATAACGAGCTGGACCTGTATAAGAATGCAACATTCTATATGTATTTTTAAAGACATCAGGAAATGGTGTTACATCTCTTGATATTCTCACGATAGAATCTTTAGTACCATCGCCCCAAAAGATTTCTAGTTTTGGGCGATCTGCACCTTCACTTTCCCCACTTAATTTTGTATAAGTTACAACTGTAAATTCATAAGTATAAGCGGCAATATGCCTATACATAATTTCTCCAGCTCTATTATGTGTTGCAAAAATATTTTTTGAAACTATAAATAGTATCAAAATCAGTAAGATTCTTTTAATATTAATCTGCATAAAATACTTTGTAAATATACATAGCTTTTTGTGAAAACAAAATAGATGATTTAATTTCAAAATATTAAAAGAGAATGTTCAATATTAAACAACTTTATATCTATTCGCTCTTTTAAATGTACCGATATCATTAAAACGGACACCATTTTCTTTCATTGATTTTAATGCTCTTGCACGAGCAAAATGTCTAATATAAAAAGTTTCATTGACTACAAAATGATGAATTGCATGTGTCCAGCCAAAAAAGAAACAAAAAACTTGAAATGGCAATGTCCACCAAACATTAAGTACTTGTGTTTGTTGCATAATATTACCACTTTCTACATCTCCAAAATAGTGCATATTTGAAGTAATAAAATGCAAACAAAATTGACGCAATAAATTAGGTGCAACAATGATAGCCACAATCGGTTTTATCCAAAGATATTGATTTGCCATAAAAATCGGAGTGTGATAATCAATATTAAAAATTCCTGTAAAAATCAAAATCAATAAATGCACTAAATATATATACCAAATTGAATAGCAATCAAACCAAATGGTACCATCGAAATCGTTTTAATCTTCTTGAAACGCAAAGCTTGTTCTTTACTTAAATTTCCATTTCTGACTTCATTTCTAATATCTTTAACTAAAATTTTGGCTCTCATAATGCCACCAAAAATTAAATCTGGCGTACCAAACAATCTTTTTAATGACCATTTTTCGCCATTTGTAACACCACGTTCTTCTACATCGTGCAAAGTTCCTGAATATTTATGATGATGAAAATGTAATTCTCTTCTCAACCAAGGATTGATAGTTAATGGACGTAAAATCCAAACTGAAAATAACATAATATCTTGTATGATTTTGTTTTTTCTGAAATACATCCAATGGATTAAATCATGTTCTAATTCATGTAAAATTCCCATCCAGAACGCATTGAATGGAATTAAAATCCAAACAGATAATTGACCTTTTAAATAAAAAAACGAGGCAAATACAATCATAGAAATAGATAACAAAAAAATTGTCATTCCTATCCAATTTTGATGTTTCAGCAACGGATATTTCTGTTTCAAATCTTTATAAGATTGACTAATCTCTTGTCGGATTAGCGTAATTTTTTTGGCTATCTGTCAGCATAATAGCTTCTAAGATAATAAAATATGACTAACTATTCCAAATCTCCCAACTTCTTTCAGCTTGAAGATGGAGCATTTCTAAACCATTTTTGTTTTTGCTCCCTTTTCTATTCCATTTTCAAAATAAAGTTACTTCAGGATTATAAACTAAATCGTACAACAAATGTTGTTCGCTTATAAATTGATAAGGAATTTCTGGTGCAATATCAATATTTGATACATACCATTGCGATGTATTGATGATGACAGTGGATTTTTTCATCAAGTGCTCATCAATTTCATGATAAGTAATAGTTTGTTCGGATTTAGTTCTAGAAACATATTGAAAGTTGATATTCAATTGCTCTAATACATACTCCACTGCTTTTGAGGCACCGCCAGTTCCCAAAATCAAGGCAAAATTATGGTGCTTTTTTAATAAAGGTTTTAAACTCATTTCAAAACCATAAACATCAGAATTATAACCAATTTTCTTGCCATCAATAAATTTAATCGTATTTACTGCTCCAATTTTTGCAGCAGCTTCCTCTAAACTATCTAAAAATGGAATTACTTGTTGTTTATAGGGAATGGTAACATTTAATCCAAAAAGATTAGATTTTTGATTAAAAAGCTGTTCTATTAAATGGATATTTTCTAGTGGAAAAGTATCATATTGAGCATCAGTAATATTTTCTTTCTTAAACTTTTGAGCAAAATATCCTTTAGAAAAAGAATGGGACAAAGGATAACCAATTAGACCAAATTGTCTCATAAATAAGTAATATTTTCAGTTGTTATAAATAATGAATAATAATCATTTGGAAATCATTATTATCTTCTAATTCTTGATGAAATTTATAAATATAGTCTGAATTTAGATTATCTTCTTCCATTAGATAAGCAAGCTTGAGTTCGCACTCTTTGACTTTATTTTGCAAAAATAATACAGCAATTTCTGCATGATCTGCTTGCGTATGTTCTTTGCAAGTTTTTTTACAGTTGTGTAATATTTCTAATGCTGTTTCAAAATCATTCAGATTAAAAAATATTTTTGCCAACAAAATATAGGCATCTTCTTTATTAATATAATTTTCAATTGCAGCTTCACAAGCATCTATAGCAATTTCAATTTCATTAATTTCCATTGCAGATTCAATTAAAGCAATATGAAAATCATACATCTCTTTTTCTAACTCAGCAGCTTTTTGAAATGCTTGATAAGCTTGTTCCCAAAGTCCTTCTTTTTTATAAGTCTCTCCTATTTTATAATAAATAAAGCCAAAAGCAGGTTCTAAGTGCAAAGCTTTTTTATAATAATATCTAGCTAATTTATAATTGCCTAATTCCTCAAAGCATTTTCCGTGCAATAAAAAAACCTCTTCATCTGGTTCATAAACTTCTGTCAAATCATTGATTACATCTAATGCTTTGGTAATATTTTTCTCCTTGATTAAAAGCTCTATCATATCAATGTAGGCATAATCTTCATCTTCGTTAATTGCAATGACATATTCAAAAGCTTCGATAGCTTTTTCTGTCAATCCCATACCACGAAAAGCACAACCTAAATTATACCATAAATGATGATTAAAAGGATACATATCAATCATGTGTTGAAAAAATATAATTCCTTCTTCATAAAATTGAGTAACATCAATACAATAATTTATTCTTCTGAGTGCTTCTTGTTCATCTGGATTGATGATAATACATTTCTTCAAATATTCAAAAACATGGTCATACCTTGATGTTTCTTCATAAATATCACTGATTTGCAAACAGATGTCAACTAAATCCTCATTTTCTATAGTATTTTCTAACTTTTTTAGAATATCCAATGCTTCTTTGTATCGAGATTGTGCTGTTAAAATTTCTGCTTTTAAAATATAGGAACCAATATCAGTGGCATCAAGGCTTTGAATTAATTCAATTAATTCAAAAGCGGTTGCCGTATCTTTTAATTGAAAAGCTAAATTTGCTTTTCTTAAAATTAAGGAAGGTGAGTTTGGATGAATTTGTAATGCTTGCTCTGTTGCACGCAACGCTTTATCATATTGAGCAATCTGTTCATAATAATCAATGATGCTTTCAAAATCATCTTGATCAAAGAATGCTGGCTTATTTTGCTTTACAGCATTTTCAAATTGCAGGATTAATTCTCTAATTTCATCCGCATTTTCAAATTCTTCGTTATCAAAATCAAAAAAATCCATAGATTTATACAAAGTTAAGTTTAAATTCTCACATTCAAAATAGAGCTTATTAATGAAAAATTACCAAATAGTTATACACATCTTTGCATTACTTTTTCTTAATGCAAGTTTTATCTATGCTCAAGATTCTTTAGAAACAACTATAAAACATCCAAAACTATACCAAATACAACAGAAATATTTGAATTGGATTGATAAAAAAGATAAAGAAAAGCCGTTTGCCTTGCCCGTAATTGCTGGAAATAAGTATGACGGTGTTCAAATTGGTGCAGCACTGATAAATTTAAGACAGCCAGTAAAAAATATAGATTTTTCAGGTGTTTTATTATATGGAACTAAAAGTAAAAAAATAAATGGCATTGCTGATATTGCTTATTATATCGAACCGAAAAATGAAGTACTTAATAAAATTAAAATTGCTACAAATTTCAAATCTTTTAGCAATGCGATTAGCCCAAATAAATTAAAATATTATGCTCTAAAACCGGAATTGGAATTTCAATTATTTTCTAAAAAAAATAGCAAAATAACACACACCATCAATTTTAAATCTAATTTAATATTTGAGCAAGGAAAAGTCTATTTTAGTTTCAACCACAATTCAGACAGTACTTTAAAGCGATTTTATGCCAATGATTTAACTTATGCTTTTGATTTCAAAAACAAAAATTATCCTTTCAATATTCAAGTACAATTAGAACAATCCAAACAGCTTTTGAAACTAGGCATTGAAGCGAATGCTTTTATTCGTTATCAATTGAAAGATTACAATACAGGTTTACATGTACGTTTTTTTAGTGGTTCAATATTATATCAAAATAGTACATTTCGTCCTCGCTCTTTTCCAAATTATGGTTATACAATTAGTGGAACTACTGGCTTAAATGACTACAAATACAATAACTTTTATTTTGGCAGAAACGAAACCGAAGGTTTGTCCTCTAGACAAATTAGTGCAAATGATGGTTTTATGAAATTAACGACACCAGCGAATAAAAATTACCAAGAAGGTAGAACATTAAACTATTTATTAGCCATAAATATTGTTTTA
Source organism: Chitinophagales bacterium (assembly GCA_020636545.1). Classification (GTDB taxonomy): domain Bacteria; phylum Bacteroidota; class Bacteroidia; order Chitinophagales; family JADIYW01; genus JADJSS01. Next base: position 107,905 of record JACJXS010000012.1, on the reverse strand, counting down.
GATTTTCCAATTCCACACATTCCAATTAAGTTATTTGCAGATTTTGGCTATGCTTCAGACAAGAAAATCCATACGATACAAAACCTACCTTTTAATAAATTTTATTACGATGCTGGTTTGATGTTTAGCTTTTTCAATAGAGGTTTAGAATTTTACATACCTTTTATTATGAATAAAGAAAGAGATACGCCTAAGCGTCCAAAATTGGGACAAAGAATTTCTTTTTTGGTTGATATGCAAAAACTTACTTTACACAAACAAATCAGAAAAATGCAATTTTAAACAATCTATTCTATTTGTTGTTTTAAATTTGTGTCGCTCATATATTCAAGAAATAGCAAAATTTTTAAAAGCATTTTACTCGCATCAGGTTTATGTGGTGTGGTTTGGGGCATAATTGCTATAATCTATGCAGAGAATTGGTTTGAAAGCCTTGGACATGCTGAGCTTTTTCAAGCAATGGGTTTGTACGAATTGGCATTGGGCATTGCTTATTTTATGGCTTCAAATAATCCATTAAGAAATTGGCAAATTGTATTTATTGGTTTCATTATAAAAATCACACTATCCTTTGGCTATTTATATTATAGTTTAGTAAAAGTGGAACCTGATTTTATTTTCCAAATGATACTAATTACTGATTTGGTCTGGATTTTACCATTTGCGTTGGTGCTTTATAATGCTTATATACACGACCAATTATTAGACAATGAAATGATTGGATTACAAGCTGCATCACTGAACAGCATTATGCATACAATGGATACTAATAAGCAAAACAATCTATATAAACTATCTGAACAACAGCCTGTTTTGTTGGTATTTCTAAGGCATTTTGGTTGCTCATTTTGTAGAGATACATTAATGAGAATTGGTGAATTAAGAAAAGGTATTGAAGATAAACAAATTAAAATTGTGTTAGTGAATATGTATGATAATGCAACTGCAGAAGACAATTTAAAAGAATATAATTTGGCAGACCTTGACTATATAGCCGATGAAGAATCTATTTTATATAAAACTTTTAAGTTGAGAAGAGCCACTTTCTCCCAAATTTTTGGCATTAAAGTATTTATAAAAATGCTCAAAATATTTTTTATAAAAGGAACATTTTCATCTTTAACAGAACAAGCTGATACTTTCCAAATGCCTGGTATATTTTTAGTTAAGAATGGTAATATTATTCAACAATATAATTATACAAGTATTGCTGATACACCACCAATATTAGAAATTATTGAAGATGCTACATTAATCCAATCCAATTAAGATTATTGAAATCTAGGGTGATGCATGATGAGTGATGTACGCAAATATTCTTGATCCAAATGCGTATAAATTTCAGTGGTGGTAATAGAAGCGTGTCCTAACATTTGTTGCACCGCACGTAAGTCTGCTCCACCTTCAATCAGGTGCGTAGCAAAAGAATGTCTAAAAGTATGCGGACTAATATTTTTTTGCAAATTTATCTTTTCTGCCAATTGTTTAATAATAATAAATACCATCACTCTTGTCAGTGGTTTTCCTCTCCTATTTAAAAATAAAAAATCTTGATACTGTTCTTCAATATTCAATTTATTTCGGATAAAATCCATATAAATTTGAATATGCTTTATCGCTTCTTGCCCAATTGGCACCAAACGTTCTTTATTGCCTTTGCCAATTACACGAATAAATTCTACATCAAAATAAATATGCGAAACACGAAGATTAATTAACTCTGCTACTCGTAAACCACAACTGTATAAGGTTTCAAGCATAGCTTTATTTCTTATATTTTCATCTTTAGATAAATCTAAAGCACCAATTAATTGCTCTATTTCATTAAATGACAAAGTATCTGGTAATTTTTTACTCAGTTTGGGCGTTTCTATTAAAGCACTTGGATTTTTATCTATATAATTATCTAAAACTAAATATTTAAAAAAAGACTTTATACCCGAAATAATACGAGCTTGACTTCTATCATTCAATCCTAAATCGTATAAAAATGCAACAAAATTTTCTAATAGCTTATAGTCAATCGCTTCAATTTTTAAGTCTAGATGATGAATTGCAATATATTGTTTCAACAATTGAACATCATGTAGATAAGCCTCGATAGAATTGGTCGATAAGGACTTTTCGATTTTCAAATGAGCCTGAAAATTACGAATATAAGATGACCAAAGTACATTATTATCCATCACATTAATGAAATTGTTGGAATTTTATCTAATTCATAACATTCAATTTCCAATTTCCTAATTGCATTTACATTGCGAGTTGCAATTTTAAATTTTTCAATGGCTGCATATTTATTTTTAGCTTCAATTTTCAAGACAATACTTGACATTTTTATATCTAAAACATTATCTATATAAGCATCTTCATCAATTTTCATTTGAATAACAACAAACTCCTTTATATAAATAAAATCAAAAAGTCTAAAAATATTAAATGGCATAATAATTTATATTAATTGTTTTGTTTAAGTTGAAGATATATATTTTTATGCTTTTAATACAAAATAAACACAACAAAAGTTATGATTGGTAGCAATTCGTTGGACTTAGATAACTCAATATACCATATAACTATGTCTTTTTCTGAAATAGGTTTACAAAAAATAATTAAAAAAACTATCCATTTAAGACAGCCTTTATTTTATTTTATTTTATTTTATTTTATTCTTTACTCCTACTGACTCACTATACTTGGAATTCCTTCGGTAGGCATTCCAAATTTTACAGCCAAATTGAAATACACTTTTGCTTTATTGGTATCACTTTCCATTAAATAATAATAACCTAGATTTTCATAAGCTGCAAAATTCAAGCTATCTTTCCTAATTAAATCAAAATTATAATTTAGTGATTTTTCTTTTAGACCCTGTTCATAATATATAGTCGAAATATTATTTATCAATGCTTGTTTGTGCCTATCCGTTGCAAATTGATAAGCTCTATAATAATAATTTTCTGAATTTATATAATCTTTTTTAGAATAATAAAGATCTCCTAAAAATTCTAACAAGCTTACATTCGTAGAATCAACAGAATAAGCTTTCTTAAAATATTTTTCAGCATTGGTAAAATCATTTTTCAAGAATAATAATTGTCCTAACTGTGTATTAATAAGCACATTCTCTTCATACACATGATTAGCATTTAATGCACATTGTATCCCTTTATTCAAATAACTAGTATCATTAGTTGCTTTAAAATTATCAATATAAATATTAGTAGCAATTCGCATACCTTCGTAAGAATTATGTAGTTTAGGAACATCTGTTTCAATTAAAGTTGACAAATTTTCCCAAGCTTTCGCCCTAATGAAAGAAGCTGTTGTTAATAGGACTACTATACAAACAAAAATCCCTTTGGTATAAATATTTTGTATTGGTAAAAAATGCGTTAATACAAATACAAAAAGCATAATAAACCAAGGCAATGCCATAAATACATATCTATCTGCAACAATTCCAGCAACTGCTGTTATAAAACCTGTAGCAAAGAAAATAAAGGATAAAAAACCTATACCTGAAATTAAGATAAAACGATTTTTTTTAGCTAAAAATAGCACACCGATTATAATAGACACAAATATTAAAAATAGAAAAAAAAGTTTCAAAGAAAATGCAGTATCTAATTGATAATAGTTGTAACCATAATAATAACACAACTTTATTGGCATTAAAATCTTTCCAATATAAATGAATATTACTTGTAAATATGTATAAATGCTAATTAAAAATCCTGTTAAATCAGCTACAGGATTTTCAGTAAATGTAGTAATTGCCAATTTACTATCATCTAAAATATCTATAGGTAAGAAATAATCAACGAGGCTTACTCTTAAAACAGAATAAGTAATAACATAAAAAGCAAAAATTCCTATTCCCCAAACCCAATCTCGCTTATTGAATTTAATAAAATTAAAACCAACTATGAATAATATAATTCCTAAGATATCAATTTTGGCAAAGGTTCCAAGTATAAAAAACAACCAACTGTAAACTAGATATTTAAACTTGTAATTATTATAACTTGCTTTTAAAAAAAAATATAAACTCCAAATGCCCAATAACATACTCAACAAACCATCTCTAGATTTAATATTGGCAACAACTTCAACAACTAAAGGGTGTACCGCAAAAATACAAACAATAAAAAAGGTTTCTAATTTATATTTTCCATTAAATAGTAATTGAAAAAGATAATGTGTTGAAAAAAGAATTAAAACAAAAATTACAACATTAATGATGTGTGCTATTTGAGGATTAATTGTACCTACAATAAAATATTCCAATGCAAATGTAAGCATACTAATTGGTCGATAATCTACCCTATTGTATCGCTGTGTAAAAACATTAAATATATCTGTAAACTGAAAAATTTTCCCTTCAATTCCTTCTTTAATTAAATCATCATCTAATGCAAAATCAAAATGAAAAGTTTGGGTATAAATCAACATTACCAATACTATATAAATGAATAAAATAATATATTTATTTGTATAGAATGATTGTTGCATAGAATATAAAATACAAAATAACTAATTAAAAATAAATATTATTTTAAACCTTTACAAAAAGCATTTACCCATTCCTCGATAAGTTGGTATTTTTTCAACAACTGAACCATCTTTAATTAAATATAATTCATTAAATCGCTCACACAACTCTCCAGCTTTACTGTGTCTAAAAAATATAGCATCTCCAATTTTTAACGATTGCTTCCCGTTATATACAAATGGCGTTTGGACTTCACCGCAACCTTCATTTTCTGTAATTTGTACACCTTCTGGTAAATATGGTTTAGGTTGTTTATCAATACCCACACTTCCGCTGGCTATATAACCACCACCCAAGCAAGTAAACATTCTATCTTTTGGCTGTCTGACAATTGGCAGTGCAAATCCAGCAGCTGGTAAATGCTTAAAATTATCATAGTAATCAAATAATACAGGCGAGAAAAAACCTGAACCAACTGTAATTTCAGTTACGCCATCTTCAACCTTATTCCATTCCATACTTCCTGTTCCTCCAGCATTTACAATTTCTAAAGTAGTACATTTTTGTTTAATGTATTCAATGACTTCTTTTCTTCTTTGTGTATATTCAGGTATGGATTTTTTCTTCAAAAATTTTATGGCAAAATTCTTAATTCCGTTTGCTGGATTCGTATCTCCAACTCCTGCAATCTGTGCCTCATAACCCATTAATGCAGTTAATTTTATATTTTTAAAATTCAACAACTGTGTTATATAAATTTTAGCATCACGAACATTAGCCAAAGAAGAACGAAAAACACCAAAATGCAAGCCTAAAAAATTTGAAGACATATCAATATCAATACAAATTGGTTGAATAACTTGTTCTTCTTCGGCAATAGAATTTATCAAACTTGCATGACTTATACAATCTGTCATTATGATAATTTTCTTTCCAGTTTTTGTAAGTTTACAAATATTTCTAATTTGATTATTATCTATAATTGGATAGCCTAACAAAATATCATCAAATCCTTGCTCTATTAAAAACAAAGCTTCAGCACCAGTAAATGACATAATACCTTGATATTTTTTATCTGTTTCAAAAATGCGTTTTAATGTCCATATATTACGAATAGATTTTGATGCTACGCGAATGTTTTTATTACCAGCACGTTCAGCTATTGCTTTAATATTTTTATCTAAGAAATCGACATCTACAAAAGCTAATGGTAAAGTTTCATTTTTAATTGCCGTATTGTAATAGTTATAATCGTGATTCATTTAGTATTTATTTTTAAGATACACAAAGATAATAAGCTTCATCTAATATTCTATAAATAGCAAGAAACAATAGAAAACTTTTATCTTTATCCTTGATGCCTTTGATTAGAAATATATTATTTATTCTAGCTGTAATTATAAGTGGCTACACATATAGTCAAGCAATTAAAGATGTATCTCAATTATCTAATCTAAGAATTAAATACTTTGCCGCAACTGATAATAATTTTAGTTTGGATACCAATTTTGTATTTCCGAATAGTATCGTTATTAGAAATATAAATGGCATCTTACTTTCTCCAGAAACAGACTATCAATATGATATGAATACCGGAAATATACTTATCAATTCGAGTGTTACCGATTCATTTTATGTTACTTATAGAATATTTAATACCAATTTACCAACAAATTTTACACATAAGAAATTCCAATCATCTTATTATATTGATTCTTTAGACGTGTTTTTTAAACAATACCAAAAATATCAACCAAAACAAATAAATCAAATTGATTTTTTAGATTTTGGAGGTTTGCAATATAGTGGAAACTTTTCTCGTGGCGTTCAATTTGGTTCTAATCAAGATTTAAGTTTAAATTCTAATCTAGACCTAAGATTATCTGGAAAAATTGGCAATGATATAGAAATAATTGCTGCTCTTTCCGATCAAAATATACCTTTACAACCAGATGGCACCACACAACAATTACAAGATTTTGACAAAATTTATATACAAATCAACAAAGAGCCACACCGTATAATCGCTGGTGATTTTAATCAAAAATCAAGTAATAATTCCTATTTTTTACGTTTCTCCAAACAACTACAAGGTATTAGCTATGCCAATTCTTTCAAATTTAAGAAAAATATGCAACTCAATACCAATACAGCTTTTGCAGTTGCCAGAGGAAAATTTGCCAGAAATACATTTTATGGCCAAGAAGGCAATCAAGGACCATATCGCTTGTTGGGCAATAACAACGAAAGTTATATTATTATTTTAGCAGGAAGTGAAAAAGTATATATCAATGGAAACTTACTAACCAGAGGCGAAACCAATGATTATATCATTGATTATAATTCAGGCGAGATAATTTTTATGCCTAGATTTTTAATTACAAAAGACTCAAGAATTGTAGTAGAATTTGAGTACTCTGATAAAAATTATTTCAGAACAACCATTCACAATGCTATTGATTTTAAATATAAAAATTTTAAAATATACACCGAAGTTTATAGTGAGCAAGATGCTAAAAACAAACCTATTTTAAATGACTTAAACGATAGTGCCAAAACATTTTTGGCAAGTATCGGAAATAATATCAGTAATGCATTTTTTGATGGCTTTAAGCCAACTAACTATGACGAAACTACGATTCAATATCGACTAATAGATACAACTATTGGATTAAATCATTATGATACTGTTTTTATTTATGCACCAACTAATAATGGCAATTTATATAAAGTCAATTTTTCGTTTGTAGGCACAAATAAGGGTAATTACAAAACATCAAAAAACTCCAATAACTTGCGTGTGTATGAATGGGTACCACCAATTGATGGTATGCCTCAAGGTTCCTATGAACCTGTTATTTTATTAGTTACGCCTAAAACACAATTAATGACAGTTTCGGGTATGCAATATGATTATAAAAATATGAATATCAAATCTGAATTTGCTTTTTCTCAAAAAGATATGAATACCTTTTCTGATATAGACAACAAAGCAAGTAAAGGTTATGCAACCAATTTAGAATTAGGTAGAAATGATACTATAAAAAACAACAATAACCAACTTAAAACGACTATAAAATATGAATTTAAGCAAGCCAACTTTAGACAGATAGAGCCTTATAGAAACACTGAATTTACAAGAGATTGGAATTTAAACGATATTAATTCTAATTTCAATGAACACCTTATTGGCTTTCAAGAAACTTATAATAATTCAAAAATAAACTTGAAAGCTAGTTATCGTTTTACCTCGCTCATCAGACAGAAAAATTATCAAGGTTTTGAAAGTCAAATTCCAATTACTTGGAATTATAAAAACATTGAATTAAATGCAGATTTCAAGCATTTAAGTACAAAAGATACAACTCTATCTACTTCATTTTTTAGACCAAACATTCAAATGGCTTATGCGATTCAGAAAGCAAAAGGTTTAAAATTTGGCATTAATTATTTACAAGAAAATAACCGTATTCAAAATATAATAGCGGATACATTAAGCAACAATAGTTTTAAATTTAATATAGCTGGATTAAATATTTCACTACCAGATTCAAACAAATGGAGTTTTAATTTAGATTATAAATTTAGAAATGATTTTAATGGTTTAAATAATCAAATGCATATACAATCCTTTGCAAATTTGATTGATTTTAAAGGGAGTGCCAACGCTATTAAAAATCAACACCTCAATTGGAGTTTTACTTATCGTGATTTAAAAGTACTAGATTCCGTATTAGCGAAAACACCATCTGAAAGAACCTACTTAGGAAGAATTGAATATGGTAATCGCTTTTTCAAAACTGCATTACGTAGTAATTTTATTTATGAATTGGGTGGCGGACAAGAACGTATTCGGCAATTTACTTATTTACAAGTTCAATCAGGACAAGGTTATTACAAATGGATAGATGAAAATCAAAACGGCATCAAGGAATTGAATGAATTTGTGCAATCACAGTTTAGCGATAGTGCACAATACATCAAAGTATATACTGACTTAAATGAATACATCAGAGCGTACACCACTTCATATACTCAGACAATTAATTTAACACCCAAAGCTGTTTGGTTTAATGAAAGTGGAATTAAAAAATTTATCAGTAAATTTCAAATAGTATCCTTCCTAAATATCAGCAGAAAAACATTAAAAGACAAACATGTTAAGCCTTTTAATCCATTTATAATGAATAGTAAGGATAGTAATATTGTAAACCTAAATTCAAACATTAGAAATACGATTGCGTTCAATACCGGCGACCCAACCTATTACGTAGCTTATAGTAATCAAATACTCAATGAAAAATTACTTTTAGTAAACGGATATGATACAAGAAAAAAAGTGGAACACCTAATTGATGGATATTACAATATAAAAACGGCTTATACTTTAAATTATAAACTCCTTTTTAGTAAACAATCTTATATTTCAGATTTCTTTAGCAATAACAACTTGCATTTGAATATTTATGTTGTAGAACCAAAATTCTCTTATAATTTTAAAACTATGATAAGAACTTCCCTATCGTATGGTTTTTTATATAAACAAAACAGCCCACAATTTGGAAACGAAAAAATGATATCCAATAAATTAGAAACCGAATTTAGATATAGCAAAGCAGGAAAAAATACACTTACCACAAAATTTTCTTTAATATTAGTGAATTACAATTCTGAAACAGCATCTACTAAAAGCTATACCATTTTAGAAGGTTTACAAAAAGGCAAAAACTATATTTGGAACATGGAATATTCTAGATTTATAGGCTCAAATTTAGAATTACTCTTAGTTTATGAAGGTCGAAAAACTGGCACTGCAAAAGTTGTAAATACAGGCAGAGCACAATTGAGAGCAATATTTTAATTGAAAACAACTCAATAATAGTGAGATATTATTTTAAAAACTGTTTAGCTTATAAAATCTAAAAAATCATTTATATTTCTTAAAATACAGTTAAAACCAACAAAACTTTAAATTATAGCTAACTAAATTTGGTTATTTAGTCTTTTTTTTTTATATTTGAAAACTAACGAATATTAACCACAAACCATAAATCATTTTTATAACTAAAAAAACTAATTATAAAATGAAATTAAAAGCAAGTAAGTTATTATTAATCATAGCATTTACCTTATTTTCAGCACAAAATATAAAAGCAAGCAACCCATTTTTTGACGCTCTCGGAAAGTTGTGTTTAGAAAATAAAATCGACCTTGAAAAAATAAAAACCTTCTTCTCAGATAAAAACATCAATTTAAACGAAGCATTTGACCCTCAATTATATATCAATATCTTTAATTGGAGAAATGCACCATACCGTTTAGGTGGCAAAACCCAAAAAGGCATTGATTGTTCTAATTATGTTTTCCAACTAAATTCAGAATGTCAAAGCGATTATGCTACTTCTTATCAATTAGCAAAGATTACTAACTATATTGACCCTTCCGATTTACAAGAAGGTGACTTAGTTTTTTTTAATGTAAATGGTGGTGGAATTTCACACGTAGGTATCTATTTACAAGATGGAAAATTTACACACTCTTCTTCGTCCAACGGTGTTATCATCAGCAGTATGGATGAACCTTATTGGTCTAAAAGGTTTTGCAGAGCAGGAAGAATTTCTTCTAACAAATAAATATGATAGAAATTTATCACAACAACAGATGTAGTAAAAGCCGATGTGCTTTAGATTTCCTAAACGATAAAGCCATTGATTTTAAAGTTATAGAATATTTAAAAGATGCTCCAAGTATCGAAACGATACAATCTTTATTAAAAAAATTAAATATTCCTGCTCACGAATTAATAAGAAAAAGCGAAGCCATTTATATTGAAAAATATAAAGGTAAAAATTTAAGTGAAACAGAATGGATTCAAGCGATGCATGAAAATCCAATTTTGATTGAAAGACCTATTGTTATTAATGGCGATAAAGCTATAATTGCACGACCTCCAGAAAAAGCATTAGAATTATTCTCCTAATTCAATTAACATCAGCTTTTTTTATATTTTTCTATTTCTTGATTTTATTAAATGAACAATTTTAGTTACTGTTACTAAAATAATTGGGTATATCCATAGCTTAATTTTATCTTTGCGTAACTCAAAAAAACATTTATGCAAATTCATACTTTTAGAGAAAGACACATCGGAACTTCTGCAAAAGAAACAGAAGAAATGTTATCAATTATTGGCGTTCCATCTGTAGATGCACTAATCGAAAAAACGATACCACAACACATTAAAATCAATCACGAAATTACTGTTGGACAAGCAATGTCTGAATATGAATATTTGAGTTTCATAAGAGCAAAAGCAACTGAAAATAAAATATATAATAACTTTATTGGAATGGGTTATTATGGTACACTTACACCAACTGTAATTTTAAGAAATATATTTGAAAATCCAGGTTGGTACACACAATACACACCCTATCAGGCAGAAATTTCTCAAGGAAGATTAGAAGCATTATTGAATTACCAAACAATGGTTTCCGAATTGACAGGAATGCCAATTGCTAATGCTTCACTATTAGATGAAGCTACTGCAGCTGCAGAATCTATGCACTTACTACATGAAGTAAGAAGTAAAGTAAAAAATGCACCATCTGCCAATAAAATTTTTATAGACCAAAATACTTTCCCTCAAACAATTGATGTTGTAAAAGGAAGAGCTTTACCTTTAAATATCGAAGTCGTAGTTGGCGATTATACCAACTTCACGCCTACTCAAGAATATTTTTCTGCCATTGTACAATATCCAGCTGCCGATGGTGCTGTAAATAATTTTACTGAATTTTTTCAAAAATGCAAAGCTTCAAATATTTACACGACAGTTATTGCAGACATTTTAAGCTTAGCCATATTAACACCTCCTGCAGAATTTGGTGCTGATATTGTTGTTGGTTCTACTCAAAGATTTGGTGTACCTATGGGATTCGGAGGTCCACATGCTGCATATTTTGCTTGTAAAGAAGAATTCGTACGTTTAATGCCTGGAAGATTAATTGGTGTTTCTGTTGATAAACATGGCAATAGAGCTTTGCGTATGGCGCTTCAAACAAGAGAACAACACATCAAACGAGAAAAGGCTACATCAAATATATGTACAGCTCAAGCTCTATTGGCTATTATGGCTGGAATGTATGCAGTTTATCATGGAAATGATGGTATTAAAAACATCGCTCAAGAAATTCATAATAAAGCCAATGCATTAGCACAAACGCTTACAAAATTAGGTTTTAGTATTCAACATCAACATTATTTTGATACTATTAGTGTTGCCATTGAAGATGCTAATAAACTAAAAGCGATAGCATTAAATCATCAAACAAATTTGTGGTATAACAACAATACTATTCAAATTACAATTGATGAAACAACCACCAATCAACAATTGCAATTAGTTGCTGATATTTTTGCCAATTATAAAGGTATTGCCTCTAGCGAAGTAATAGTTATTGAAGCTTCATCAATCCCAGCAAGTTTACAAAGAAAAATGGACTGTTTAACACATCCTATTTTCAATAAATATCACTCAGAGCATGAAATGCTTAGATATATCAAAAGATTGGAAAATAAAGATTTATCGCTTTGTCATTCAATGATATCATTAGGAAGTTGTACTATGAAATTGAATGCAACATCAGAAATGATGCCTTTAAGTTTGCCAGAATTTGCTAATATTCACCCATTTGTACCTAAAAACCAAGCACAAGGTTATTTAAGCATCATTCAAGAATTAGAAAACTATTTAGCACAAATTACAGGATTTTCGGCATGTTCATTACAACCCAACTCAGGTGCACAAGGTGAATATGCGGGCTTGATGGTTATTAGAGCTTATCACGTAGCTCATAATCAGACACAAAGAACAACTGCAATAATTCCTGCATCTGCTCACGGAACAAATCCAGCTAGTGCGGTAATGGCTGGAATGGATGTAGTTGTCGTAAAAACTGATGAAAGCGGCAATATAGATGTTGAAGATTTAAAATTAAAAGTAGAAAAACATAAAGACACACTTTCTTGTTTAATGGTAACTTATCCATCAACACATGGCGTTTTTGAACCTACTATAAAAGATATTTGTCAAATTATACATGATAATGGTGGTTTAGTTTATATGGATGGTGCAAATATGAATGCACAGGTTGGTTTAACTTCTCCAGCAACAATTGGTGCAGATGTGAACCACATCAACTTACATAAAACCTTTGCAATTCCACACGGTGGCGGTGGTCCAGGAATGGGACCAATCTGTGTGAACGATAAATTAGCACCGTATTTACCAAAACATGTTATCGTTGAAACTGGCGGAACTGAAGGTATTGCAGCAATCAGTGCAGCTCCTTATGGTAGTGCTTCAATCCTATTAATATCTTATGCATACATCAAAATGTTAGGTCAAAATGGTATAAAAGATGCCACGAAATATGCTATTCTGAATGCAAACTATATGAAAAAAAGATTAGAAACACATTTTCCAATCTTATATACTGGCGAAAATGGCAGCGTTGCTCACGAGTTTATCATTGATTTAAGACCATTAAAAAAAGATTCAAATATTGATGCCGTTGATGTTGCAAAACGTTTAATGGACTATAATTTCCACGCTCCAACAGTAGCATTTCCTGTTCCTGGCACTTTAATGATAGAACCAACAGAAAGTGAAAACAAGGATGAATTAGACCGCTTTTGCGATGCTATGATTTCTATAAGACAAGAAATTGAGGATATTATTAATGGAAAAACTACTAAAGAAGACAACCCAATTATAAATGCACCACACACGATGTTTGAAGCTACTAAAACGACTTGGGAACATCCATATAGTAGAGAACAAGCAGCATTCCCATTACAATATGTAAAAGAGAATAAATTTTGGGCTTCTGTTGGTAAAGTTGATAATACTTATGGCGACAGAAACTTAGTTTGTACTTGTCCACCAATGGAAGATTATATGTAATATAATAATGCTTTTTGGTTAAATTATTAGCTTATATTTTATAAGTTCAAATGATTTTTATAATAACCATTAATAACTTAGCAAACGCTTTGTATAATATTTTATTATTAAAATACAATTTCAATAGATAGTATCTATGGCCTAAAAACAAGATATTAGAATACAAGTATAATACTGAAAAATAAAGCAGAACTCCGTCAAATAAAATGCTAAGAATTTTATAATAGTTCGTTATAAAAATGAATATAGTTTACTAGAATTAGTACACTACATTACAAAAACCAAGACATCAATTAATTATTATCAGAAAACTACTTGTAAAAAATAAGCTTTTTGAGCATTTAATTAGTATTTATACTAAAATAAACAACAGGAATCCTTTAAAAAAACATCACAGGGCTTTAAATAAAAACGGCTACCAAAAGGTAGCCGTTTATTATTAAAGTTGAAGTATATTATTTTTCTCCACCTTCCATTTTTGCTTTCAATTCAGCTAAAGCACCTAAATCTCCTAATGTAGATTTTTCTACTTTGCTATTAACATCTTTCAAAGCATCTTTTTGTTTTTTAGTTTCTTTACGCTTCTCGCCATCTACTTTTCTCTTTTCTTCTAATTTTTCATCTTCGATAACGCGAGTATGAGAAACAATAATACGCTTATCATCTCTTTCAAACTCTAAAACTTTGAAATTTAAAACCTCATCAACATCTGCTAACTTACCATCTTCTTTTTTGATATGACGAGTTGGAGCAAATGCTTCGATACCATAAGGTAATTGAACGATAGCACCTTTATCCTCTCTTTTTAAAACAGTAGCTTCGTGTACTGAACCAACTGGGAAAAGTTTTTCAAAAGTATCCCAAGGATCTTCTTCCAATTGCTTATGTCCTAATACGATTTTTCTATTATCAGAATCAATTTCTAAAATAGTAACATCTAATTCGCTACCAACTGATGTGTATTCATTTGGATGATTATAACGTTTAGTCCAAGATAAATCACTGATATGAATCATACCACCTACAATATCATCTAACTCAACGAATACACCATACGGTGTGATATTTTTTACAACACCTTTATGTCTTGTACCAACTGCATATTTAGTTGTGATGTTTTTCCATGGATCTTCTTCCATTTGTTTTAAACTCACAGACATTTTTCTTTCATCTTTGTCAATTGTAACAACCAAAGCTTCATGCTCGTCTCCTAATTTGAAGAAATCTCTTGAATTGATTGGTTGGTTACCCCAAGATATTTCAGATACGTGGATTAAACCTTCAACACCTGGCACGATTTCTAAGAAAGCACCATAATCTTCAATATTTACGATTTTACCTTTTACTTTGCTTCCTTCAACAATACCTTCTGGTAAATTATCCCAAGGATGTGCTTGTAATTGTTTTAAGCCCAATGAAATACGTTTTTTGTTTTCATCATACTCAATAACCACCACTTGGATTTTTTGATCCATTTGTAACACTTCACTTGGATGATTGATTCTACCCCAAGAAATATCAGTAATATACAATAAACCATCAATACCACCTAAGTCGATGAATGCTCCGAAATCTGTAATATTTTTGATTGTTCCTTCTAATACCTGACCTTTTTCTAATTTACCGATAATTTCTAATCTTTGAGATTCAATATCAGATTCAATTAAAGCTTTGTGAGAAACTACGGCGTTTTTAATTGCTTCATTGATTTTCACAACTTTAAACTCCATCATTTTACCAACATATTGGTCATAATCAGTAATTGGTTTAATATCAATTTGAGAACCTGGCAAGAAAGTTTCCATACCAAATAAATCAACGATTAAACCACCTTTTGTTTTACTAATTACTTTACCTTTAACAATCTCATCAGTGTCTTTAGCTTTCTTAATTCTTTCCCAAGCATCAACTAATTTAGCTTTTTTACGAGAAAGGATAAGATTTCCTTTTTTGTTTTCTTTGTTTTCAACAAATACTAAAACCTCGTCTCCAACTTTAATGTCTGGCATATCCTTGAATTCACTTCTAGGAACTAAACCATCACTTTTGAAACCAACATTTAATACAATATCAGAGTCTGTAACTGCACTAACTGTTGCTGTAATAATTTCGTTGTTTTCGATTTGATTGAACGTGTTGTCGTACAATTGTTCTAATTGAGCAGCTTCTTCTTTAGAATAACGATTAGCACCTCGTTTGTTGATGTTCCAATCAAATTCTTTCTGAACTACTTCTTTTTTGATTTCCTCTAAATTAAGGTCTTCAACTTCTACGACTTCTTTGTTTCTTGCTACCAATTCGGCGTCGTTTTCCAAATTTGGATTTTCTTTTTCTGTTGTCAAATCCTGACTTTTTAAATGGTTAAAAAATAAATTAAATCTTCCAATTTAATAACTTAATACAAAATCGGATTGCAAAGTTAATCATTTTTACAATAAAAAAGGCATATCAATATTAATTAATATGCCTTTAATCATTTTTAATATACCAAATTATCTAATCAAAGATTGATAAGTTGTTGACGTTTTTTGAACTAATAAGACTTCTTTTCCAGCAGAATTTTGTACTATTGTCGCATCATTATAATGTCTGAGCGTTAAAATGCTTAAATCCTCTTGAATTTCAATTTGGAAATTATCTTGTAAAAATTTCATTAATCTTGCAATCTTATCTTCTTGATTATCCACAACAGCTTCAAAAGAAATAGCTTCTTGTTGCATCATATTCAATTTTAAATTCACTTTAGAGAATGCTCTAAATATTGAAGCTAAAACATCTTCTTGAATAAATGAAAAATCTTTAGTCGTTAAAGTTAATAAGGCTTGATTTTTTTTCACAATTCTAATTGGAGGCAAGCTTTTTTGGTCTTCTTTTCCAACAATAGTACCAACTCCTTCTGGATTTATAAACGAACGTACATGTAGTGGAATGTTCTTATTTTGCAATGGCTTAATTGTTTTTGGATGAATTACAGTAGCACCATAAAATGTCATTTCAACAGCTTCATTATAAGAAATTTGTTCTAAGAAAACTGCATCTGAAAAAATTCTAGGGTCACCATTCATTACGCCTGGCACATCTTTCCAAATTGTTTGATTTTCAGCATTCAAAAGATTTGCAAAAATTGCAGCAGTATAATCTGAACCTTCACGACCTAAAGTAGTTGTTTGACTATCTGAAGTGCTTCCTAAAAATCCTTGTGTAACAACAATACTTCCTTTTACCATAGGAACAACTTTTGTAGCCACCAACTCTCCAGTTTTTACCCAATCCACAACTGCTTCACGATATGTACTATCCGTTTTAATAATTTCACGAACATCTAACCAATTATTATCAATTCCTGCTTCTTTTAAATATGCAGAAAGAATAATTGATGAAAGTAACTCACCCTGAGAGACAATTTGGTCATAAATATGATTATAATTATCTGATGGTGTTGCATCAAATCTTTGTTCTATTTCAGAAAATACTTTTTCCAAATGTGTATATACTGGATTGTCAGAATTAAATAATCCTGCACAAATTTCCAAATGATTTTTCTTTACAGGCTCTAGTGTATTTTTTCCACCTTTAGATGCATCAAAATAAGCTGCAACCACTTCTTCTAAAGCATTGGTTGTTTTTCCAACAGCTGAAACAACAACTAAAGTATTTTTATCGCCATATTTTTGAATAATTGAAGCTACATTTTTTATTCCTGCGGCATCTCTTACTGATGCACCTCCAAATTTAAAAACTCTCATATTTTATTTATTTAGCGGTGCAAATTTAGTAAAAAAAACGTTTTTTGTTATATTTGACAAAAAATTAAATTTATGTCAAATAAAGACCGCTTAGTTACATTAGATGAATTTATAATTGAACAACAAAATAAAATTGAAGATGCTACAGGCGAACTGTCTGGATTGCTAAGAGATATAGGCTTAGCGGCTAAAATTGTCAATCGTGATTTAAGAAAAGCTGGTTTGGTGGATAATATCTTAGGAGATGCTGAAAAAACAAATATCCAAGGCGAAGAAGTCAAGAAACTAGACGAATTTGCAAACACCATTCTTACAAAAACTTTACAAAATAGTGGAGAATGTGCAGGAATTGCTTCTGAAGAAGAAGACGAAATTGTTGTGTTTGAGAATAGAAAAAGAGCTAAATATGTAGTACTTTTTGACCCTTTAGATGGTTCAAGTAATATTGATGTCAATGCTACAGTTGGCACTATATTTTCAGTTTTTAAAAGAGTTACTAAACTTGGAGAAAACTGTACTTTAGAAGATTTTTTACAAGCAGGCGAAAAACAAGCGGCAGCGGGTTATGTCATTTATGGCTCATCAACTATGTTAGTTTATACAACTGGCGATGGTGTGAATGGTTTTACATTAGAGCCTTCAATCGGTGAATTTTGTTTATCACATCCAAATATTAAAACCAAAAAACATGCTTTAACCTATTCTGTAAATCAAGCAAATTATCATTCATTTTCAGAAAATATTAGAAAATATATTGATTACTGTATGTCTTCAGATGGTAATAAAAAACTATATTCTCTAAGGTATATTGGTTCTATGGTGGCTGATTTTCATAGAAATTTAATTAAAGGCGGTATTTATATGTATCCTGCTACTCATAAAGACAAAAATGGAAAATTGAGATTAATGTATGAATGCAATCCATTAAGTTTTGTTCAAGAACAAGCTGGAGGAAAAGGTACAGATGGAGTAAGAAGAATTTTGGAAATTATCCCAACAGAATTACATCAAAGAACGCCCGTTTTTGTTGGTTCTAAAGAAATGGTGGAGCATATTTTAGAAAATCAATAAATTTTTAAGAAAAAAACTATGGAATTATATATTAAAGAAGTTGGGAATAAAGGCAGAGGTGTTTTCTGTACTGAAGATTTGGAAGAAGGTGATGAAATTGAAATTTGTCCAGTAATTGTTTGTCCGCCAAAAGATACCAAACACCTCAACAAAACAACGCTTTATCATTATTATTTTATTTGGGGTGAAGATGGCGAAAGTGCTGGTATTGTTCTAGGTTACGGTGCAATGTATAATCATGACTATAGTCCAAATGCTAGGTATGAAGCCTATTATGATGATAATATCTTCAAAGTAATTGCTCGAAAAAAAATTCCAGCCAATACTGAAATCACTATTAATTACAATTATTATCCAGAAGACCAAACCAAACTTTGGTTTGATGTTGAATAATTAAAATCAATAAAAAATGAAACTTAATATTACTTTTTAATTCAAAATCTAAGTATTTATTTGAGATATAAATAGTTTTATATAACATTTGTTATATTATCAAATATTAACAATAATACAAGTTACATTATTTACCAATTTTCAGGTCTGAAAAATAAAAATTTGCAATTTCTTATAGTAATAGTTAGTTTTGTATCCTAATCTATTAAAATAAAATTCAATATTATGATAATTCCTAAAAAAGTAGAAGCCGTTTTAAACCAACATTTGGAAATGGAAGCAAATGCAGTATTTAATTACCTTGCAGTGGCATCTTGGTGCGAGAGAGAAGGTTTGGAAGGTTGTGCTAAATTTTATAGAGACCAATCAGATGAAGAGCATACACACTTTATGAAGTTTTTTGACTATATAAATGATGTTGGAGAACATGCTATTGTTCCTGCGGTAAAACAACCAAAAAGTAAATTCAAAAATATCAAAGAAGTTTGTGAATATTCATTAAAAGGAGAACAAGCAGTAACTAAATCCATCTATCATATTATAAAAGTAGCTGAGGAAGAAGGAGACAAAGCAACTATTGACTTTTTAAGATTTTTTGTTGATGAGCAACGTGAAGAAGAAGTACAATTTAAACGAATTATTGATAGAATAAAATTGATTGGCGATGGTCCTCAAAGTTTGTATTATATTGATAAAGAATTTGAAAAAATCCTAAATCAAAAGATAAAAAATGCTGCAAAAGAAAACAATGCTGGATAATTTTCTTGGCAAAGTATTCTTTAACTAAAATTCTGTTCTGTGTAAATGTCCGCTGCTGAAAACAATGCCCAATTAATAAAATCGATAGCTAAAGAATTGAGTTTTAGTTATTGTGGCATCAGCAAAGCTGCTTATTTAGAAGACCAAGCTCCCGTCTTGGAAAGTTGGTTAAAAAATAATTACAATGGCAAATTAGGGTACATGGAAAATAATTTTGATGTGCGTCTAAATCCAAAATTACTGGTTGATGATGCAAAAATAGTTGTTTCCTTAATGTACAATTATTATACAAATACACAATTAGAACATGACGATTATAAAATTTCTAAATATGCTTATGGTAAAGATTATCACGATGTAATCAAAAAGAAATTGTGGCTATTTTTAGATCGTTTAAAAGAAAAAATTGGAGACATAAATGGTAGAGGATTTACTGACTCCGCTCCTATTTTAGAAGGTGTTTGGGCTAAAAAATCAGGATTAGGTTGGATTGGGAAACACAGTATTTTAATTACTAAACCACAAGGTTCATTTTTCTTTTTGGCCGAATTAGTTTTAGACATTGATGCCAGCATAGACACACCTTTAGATAAAGATTATTGTGGTACATGTACCGCTTGCATAGATGCCTGTCCAACAAATGCCATATTAGACTCTGGAATTATAAATGCTTCAAAATGCATATCCTATTTGACTATCGAACTAAAAGACGAAATTATTCCTACTGAGTTTAAAAATCAGATGGAAAATTATATTTTTGGTTGTGATATTTGTCAAGAAGTTTGCCCTTGGAATCGTTTTTCAATTGCCCATCAAGAACCTGAATTTATTCCAAAAGAAGCATTATTGAAAATGAAAAAAGAAGATTGGGAAGATATTACTGAAGATATTTTTAAAGAAATTTTCAAGGGTTCTCCAGTAAAAAGAACTAAATTTAAAGGATTAACTAGAAATATCAACTTTATAAAAAACAAGCTATGAAAATAAAAATTTGTGGTATGAGAGAGCCAGAAAACATAAGGCAAATTGCCACTTTACAGCCTGATTTTATGGGTTTTATTTTCTATGAAAAATCAAAACGTTTTATAAATTTAGAAGATTTTTTACAACTCGATACTGATTATATAGGTATAAATAAAGTAGCAGTTTTTGTAAATGAAAGCATTAAAAATATTATAAGAATTGCAACACTAGGTAATTTTAAATACTTACAATTACATGGAGATGAAACCCCTGAATTTTGTGAAGAATTAAAATATTTGGATTTTAAAATCATTAAAGCGTTTGGCATCAATGAACAATTTGATTTTCATAAATTAAATGAATATGAGACTGTCATTGATTATTTTTTATTTGACACACAAAGTACTGAATATGGTGGCAGTGGCAAAAAATTTGATTGGAATTTATTAGATAAATACAAACTCCAAACACCTATATTTTTATCAGGAGGATTAGAAATTTCAGATATTGAAACTGTACAAAATTATTGTAAACAATTGCCTTATTGCTTAGATTTTAACAGCAAATTGGAAGACAAACCAGGACTAAAAAATATAGATAAATCATCGAAAGTAATTCAACTCATTAGAAAAAAATAACAGCCCAAATAAATTTGAGCTGTTACAATTTTTATTACACATTCTAATATTTTATTGAACTAAAAACGGTACAGTATTTAAACCATTTTTATCTTCCAATTGTAAGAAGTACATTCCTTTTCCAAAATTAGCAATTTCTAATTGATGTACTTTTGTATGTTCAGGAATATTTCCATTAAATAAAATACGACCAGTAATATCTACAATTTGTACTCGAACTGCATCAATATTACTTTTATCTAATTGAATATTTAATCTGTTATTACTTACTGGATTTGGGTAAACAGAAAAATTCAATTCTTTATTAATTTTTATAGCATTTGGAGAAGATGTTGATGTGTCATTTTTATTGACATTCGTAATAATAACAGTTCTATAACTTGGACCTGAAGGGCAATTATTAAATGGAATAACAGCAATCCAATATAATTTACCTGCGTCTAATCCATTTATAGTAAAAGTAGTATCGTTTGGTCCTGATGAAATATAACCAATCGTTGAACTATCTGTGTAAGCACCACTTACTTTAGTAATTAACTGTCCAACAGTATAAGTTTGTCCGTCTGTAGGAGCTACAATAAATGAACTCGAAGCTCTATAAAGCACTAAATAAGCATCTGCTCCACCAACAACTTTATTGAATTTACCTGAGATTGAATTTTTAGTTACATTAGAAAACACCAAACCTTCTGGTGCTTGACCAGGATCATCACAAGATGTTGAACTTTTTGCAGTAGTTGTGTCATTTTTATTTACATTTTCAATAAATTGAGAACGATAAACTTTTCCTGAAGGACAATTTTTATAAGGAATTACAGCAATCCAATAACGTGCATTATCTACTAAACCAGTAATATTAAAAATTGTATCATTAGGATTTGCAGAAACAAAACCAACATAAGAAGTATCAGTTATCGTACCACTCGTTTTAGTAATCATTTGCCCAACAGTATAAGTTTGGTTATTAGTCAATGTTGTCAAGAAAGATTTACCTTTTCGATAAATAACAACATAACCATCTGCACCAGTTGCTTTATTAAACGAGCCTGAAATTGAATTCTGAGATACATTGGTAAATAAAAGTTTTGTAGCTACTGTATCTGGTTGATTACATTCTACAATTACTTCGCAACCATTTCCATTAGGTCCAAACGCTTTTTCAACCCACTCAGGATGGTCAATGTATGGATTTCTATTACCTTGTAATTGATAAACAGAATCATTTCTTGAAATTTCTAAAGAACTTGGAGGATCAATTTTGCTCCAATTTACTAAGGTCTTTAATAACCAAGGTGCGAATCCTGTAAATGAAGAATCAATAAATGGACTTGAAGCATAACGAGTTTTAAATACACTCAAACTATCTTCATATCTAGTAACAAAATATAAAAATGCACGAGCAAAATCGCCTTTATATTGGTCTCCTGGTTCAAAAACATCACCTGAATAACCATTAATATTTGATTTTCCAACTTTTACACCTGCTCCGTTTGTATAATATGGTGTACTTGTTGTACCTAAAGGTAAATTTTCCTTCTGAACACTATTTACATAAGCATCAGATGGGTAAATAAAATTCATATCTGAGTACATTGGATAATTTTCACCAGTTCCAAACCAAGAGTAAGGAACTAAATGTTCACGGTTATAACAATTACATTCGCTAGAAGCTGGACAACCTAAATTAGTTAATAAAGTAAATTGACATGTTGAGTATCGGTCAATAATATATCCATTTGCCATATCAGTTTTCCCAAATACTTCAGGAATTTGATTGTATTGCAAAGCTGTATGTCCATTAGAAATTCTATCTTTTAGTGCAGTTTTAAATTGCTCGCAAGTTAATGTTGTATCTAAAGAAACATAATAAGGCGAAGTATTTGGAAATGGCTTTGTTTTTATCGTTTGAGAAATAATTGATGTAACTTTATACAAAGGTCCGCCTGAACAAGAATCATTAAAAGGAAAAAAGAAAAGCGTGTAATTTGTATTTGCAATTAATTTATTTATAATAAAATTAGGATTCAATTCATTACCTATATAAGCAACAGTTCCACCTCCTAAACTCTCTCCTACTGAATAATTAGCTTTATCAACAGGATTAGCACTTAATGTTGAATTTTTAGAATAAACCACTAAGTGTTTTTGACTATTTGACGCTTTCGTAAAACTAGTTGCAATTTCTGTAATTGTTGAATTTAAAAGAACGTTTGAAACATTATTTGTTGGAGTAGTACAAGCAGCTAAAGTAACTCCAGCAAATGAAACTGATAAATCATCAATCGCTAGACCATCATCAGAACTTAATCCATCAAAATCTCTCCATTTAATCCAAAAAGTTGCACTTGGAGAAATATTTAAACCAGTAATCGTATAGCTAATATTTTTTTTATAGGGAGCATCATTACCCACTCTACTTCCATTAACTCCAGTTGTATCGGGTGTTGTGAAGTTCAATTGTGGAACACTAACCCAAGTTCCTTTATAAATGCTGTCTGCATTAATATTATATTGAAAAAATAAGGTATCTATATTTTTAGAACCCAATCTCCACAACTCTCCAGTATAGGAAACTGTAATTGATTGAATATTATTAATCGTATTATTTTCAAACTGCATTCCATACATAATGTTTTTAGCAGAAGCATTACTAGAAGCTACTGAGCCTAATGCTCTATCATCATCATTAATGACACCATAACTATAAATACCTCCAGAATTTGAGGATCCTACATCCACTTTATAAACCATTGGATTGGCTGATACATTAATATGCCAATTGGCTGGTAAAGTATTAGAAGTTGCACCAGTTTTAGCTAAACTATTAAAGTTTTGGGAATAAGTTACAGATAAATCAGATATAGATTGTTGTGCATTTATACCTAAAAACAATAGTAGAAAAAGATTTAATAGTAAAATTCTATTATTCATATTCAGTAATTTTCTCAAAAATACAAAACAAATATTATTCTTTGAAAATAAGTTATGCACTTATTTTCAAAGAATAATTAAGAAAACTAACAACTTAAAAACCTTTAGGCTGTACAATAAAATACGGGTTCAATAAATTTTCTCTATTATAAGCTAAAGGGTGCTTGGTTTCCCAAACTAAAACTTCCGCACCAGCTTCAGTAGCTATAAGTTGCCCTGCAGCAGTATCCCATTCCATTGTTGGACCTAAGCGTGGATATACGTCAGCTTTATTCTCAGCAATCAAACAAAATTTAAGAGAACTACCTGCGGCAACAAATTCTACATTTTTAAATTTGCTATTTTGCTCTTCTACATAAGCTAATAATTCTGGTGTTTGGTGAGAACGACTACCAACAATTCTAATTGTATCCGTAATTTTATCATTTATTTTTAATGCTTTTGTAGTCGCATTTTCAATCACAAAAGAACCATTTCCTTTTTCTGCATAAAAAATTTTGTTTTGAGCAGGCACACCTAAGACACTTAAAATTGGTTCACCATTTTCAATTAAAGCAATATTAACTGTAAATTCTCCATTTTTCTTAATAAACTCTTTGGTACCATCAATAGGGTCAACTAACCAACATTTTGGCCAGTTTTTTCTTTCAGAATATTCTGTAAGTTTATTTTCTTCGGAAATAATTGGAATATTGGGAGATAATCTTTTTAATTCATCAATGATAATTTGATTAGAAACTTTATCAGCATCTGTCAATGGTGATTTATCGTCTTTATATTCAATTGAAAAATCTTTGTGGTAAATTTCCAAAATAGCATTCCCTGCTTGCTCAGCAATCTTAATTATTTCTTGTATCATAAAGTATTTGTATATTTTTCAAAAGGAAAATAAAAATAAGCATTATTAACCAACGGTAAATTTTTGTCTTTTTCACTAATAATATAATTAGTAGCTTCAATATTACCCCAATCAATATTTAGAGATGGATCATTAAAATACACTCCAGCATCAGCTTCTTTATTATACAAAGCATCGCATTTATATATAAACTCACAATTTTCTGTGATTACTAAAAAACCATGTGCAAATCCTTTTGGTATTAACAATTGCTTTTTATTCTCCGCAGACAACTCAATAGAAAATGATTGCAAATAAGTAGGTGAGCCTATTCTTAAATCTACTGCAACATCAATTACACAACCTTGAATAACACGCACTAATTTTGTTTGAGCATGTATTCCCGTTTGAAAATGCAATCCCCTTAAAACTCCAAAAGTAGATTTTGAATGATTATCCTGTACAAAATCAAAATTTAATCCATTTTCTAAAAATTTTTGTTGATTATAGCTTTCATAGAAAAATCCACGTTCATCTTCAAATATTGCAGGTTCAATAATTAATAAATCAGGAATATTAGTTGGAGATACTTTCATTTTTATTTCTTGCTTTTATTATTTTTAGTTTAAGATCTTGCCAATAGTAATATTTAAAGAATAGAAAAGCTATTGCTAAAATATTTGCAACGATAGCAATAGCTATATATAATGCATAAATTGATAATGTTGATTTAGGTGTTGATTTTAAGGGAAGATGAGGTGCATCAATTACTTGAAATAAAGGTGTAATTGCCGTCAAATTCGTTTTTGCCATTTCTAATTTTACTGATGATTCCATGAAATCATTTTCCAATAACAATTTTGAACGATTGTATTTAATTTCTTCTAACTCGGCTTTATAAGTAACCAAATTATTGGCTCTATCTTTATATTCAGCCAAATTAAATTCAGATTTTTCTAAATCTACTCTTAATTGGTCAACTCTTTTTTGTAAAAACTGAACTGCTGATGATTCTTTTTTGGTAGAACGTTCAATATAATAATCTATTAAATTTTCATAAAAAGCTTCACAAAGTAATAGTGTAAAATTTTCATCTATAGTTTTTACAGTAATATAATAAATTTCTGCATTGATGTTATTTTCAATGGATACAGATTCTTTAATTGCAGCTATGACACGTTTAAAAACACTATATTCTTGCGTATTTAGCGAAGCTACATCAGTAAAAGATTTAAAATAACTTTCTTTGTAACCTACAAAGGTTTTCAGATAATGGTTAATCAAATAATCTTCTTGTCCATTATAATAATACTCTTTAAATAATAACTTAGAACCTACTCTTTCGGTAAAAGAATATTCTCTTAATTTATTTGGACTACTAAATGAAAAACCTTGTTGAGTAATTGTCGCAGAACCATAAGAAATTTGGGGTCTATCTTCAGATAAAGAAAATGAAATTGTAGCAGAATACTCAGTAGATAATTGCTGAGATTTTTTATAAGAATACAAAACTGCTAAAAACAAAGGAATACAAAGAAGTATAAAATATCTTTTAATAATAAAAAAAAACTTATTCCCAAAATCAAGAATTTGAGTTAAAGAACTTTCTTCCTCTTTTACAAGGTTTTTTATTTCATCATTATCTTTCAACTATTTCTTAATTAAAGACATTAATAATACTGTTGTTGTTACTGCAGAAGCAATGGTACCTATCATAATATTAATGGTTTTCATAGCATTATATCTTGCTTCAGAACCTGGCTCATCCTTTTCTTTCTTTTTCTTCTCTTTTTTATCCTTAGGTGGGATTGTTATAATTGAGCCTTTTTCTATAGATGCTTTTCTTCCTTTTTGTACTCTTCCATTTGGTGCAGTAACGTAAGTTTTTAAACGTTTAGCATCTTTACCAAATCCTGCTCCATAAGTTTTTATATAATATCTAAAATTTTTACCTGATGCAAAAGGCATATATAAGCTTTCAGGTTTCTTTTTTGTTGGATAATTAAATTCTCCTTGCAACACTACTAAATCTTTTTCAGTTGGAATTACAATGGAATCTCCTTTATTCAAAATATAATTAAATTTAGAATTTTTACGTTTGATTGCTTTATCCAAATCCATTAAAACGTATCCAATACCATCAGTTTTCCTGAATAATCTAGCTCCTTTAGGATAAGCAAATCTAGTTAAACCTCCCGCTCTATCAATTAAAGATGTGAGTTTCTCATCTTTAGAAACCAACACATAATCTCCTGGATACATCACTTCACCTAAAACAGAAACCTTAGTTTGGAATTCAAATTCAGGTGTTGGTCTAACAAATATTTGATCGTATGGTTGAAGTAGTGTAGAATTTGCCAGTTCATCTGTTCCAATATTTTTACCAATACTAAAACTCAATATTGACATCTGAGTTGGAACAGATTGTGCTATCGCTTTATCAAAATTTGCAACTCTAGCAATTTCTATACGATTAGATGCGGCTTCCATTTTAAATCCATCAGCTAAGATAATTGCATCAGCCAAGGTCATATTTTCGTGATATGAAAATACACCAGGTTTTCTTACCATTCCATTGACTTCAACATTGTACTTATCTAATTTAGACAAATCTTTTTTTACAATAATTCTATCTCTTTTTTGGAGTTTTATTGAATCTAGTGAAGCATAATTATTCGTTGTATCAATTTTTAAAGAAAGCATTTCATCTGCTAAATATTCATTTACACGATAAATTATAATCTTATCTAAAAAAGCAAAATCTGTAAAACCACCACTCATCATAACAGCATCTCTCAGAGTCATCTCTTTTTCAAGAGAAAACTTTCTTGGCATTCTAACTTCTCCAGTTATTGAAATACTAAAAGTATCTAAGAAATAAGTTTTAGAATAAGTTTCAATTTCATCTCTAATTTGAAGAACCATATTGTCTGGAGAACTAGGTTCATTCATAACTTTGTTTAAATTGATTTTAAAAATATTTTTCCGACCATCATCAATATTTGTTCTAACCAAATAGGCTTCATCCATGTAAATATCATCTTTTAATCCCTGTGCTTTTAAGATGATATCTTTTACTTTGAATCCATTTACTAATTCGTATTTCCCTGGTAACATCACAGAGCCTTTGATTTCAACAAAGTTTTTTAATGGCTCAGGAATTGCTCGGATAAGTACTTCATCTCCATTGAACAACTCCAATTGTTTTCCAAGAGCTTTTAAGCTATCTAGATTGAAATCTAAAATAACCGTAGAATTTTCTAAATATCTTTTTACTTGAACAACTGTTTTAAAAGCATTAGGCTTGAAACCACCACAAAAACCTAATAAATTAGTAAAAGTTTCTCCAGCTAACAACTCATATTTCCCCGGCTTATTAATTTCTCCTACAATTTTTACAATGTTTTTTTGGAGCGGCACATAGATGTAATCATTATTGTTTAAGAAGATATCTCCTTGTTTTTCTGGCTCAAACAAAAATTTATATAAATCAAATCTTTGATAAATCTTACCATCTCTTTTAATTTGAATATCTCTAAGCGAACCTGATTTTGACGGACCACCCACATAAGTTAAAATATTATAGGCTGTATTGATTGCTGGAAATGTATATGAACCAGGATTTTCAACATCACCAACTACATTGATTGTAATTACTCTAGAATAATTTATAGATACATCAAAATTAGATTTGTCAATCATATAAGCATTAGAGAATCGTGTTTTTAATAACTCTTTTGCTTGTTCCAAAGTCAAGCCTTTTAAATATACTCTACCTATATTTTCTTGTTGGATATAACCATCTTTATCAATATAAAATAATCGGTTATAATCTGCGTATCCCCATATTGATACCACAATCTGGTCTCCAACTCCTAGAACATAGTTTAAAGGAGGTTTTATATCTACTGCATTATTAAAAAGTTTTATTTCTTTTTTTCTAAAGAATTCAAATCCAAAAATATCGACGGTATCCAAACCTTCTCTTAATTCTAATGTTGCCGTTTCTGTTAATTTCTCAACGGTTTCTGTTGCTTTTTGTGCTTCATTTAATAATTTGTCAGGTGCATTTTTATCAACACCTATCATATTTGGTGTGGGTGCTATTTGTTTTAGTTTATCTTCTGCAAGACGTGTGTCTTCCATTTTCACTTTACCTTGTCTGATATTTAATGTATCTTCTATTTGTTTGATAATATCTTGGACACTAGGTTTGTCATCTTCAGGTGGTGGTGTGAATGAGATAATTTGGGCATTTGTAGTAAAATTTAAAACAAGTACCAGCACAGCAAAAAGGTAGCTTTTTTTCAAAAAATCCATACTATATTGTTTCGTATTGGGTTATATAATAGTTTTGATAGTTTCCTGAAGTAACATTATTCAACCATTCTTCATTGGACAAATACCAATCTATTGTTTTACTCAAACCTTCTTCAAATTGTAAGGAAGGCGACCATCCCAACTCTTGATTAAGTTTGGTAGCATCAATAGCATACCTTTTATCGTGTCCTGGTCTATCTTTTATATAGGTAATTAAAGTTTCAGAAGTGCCTTGAGGTTGATTTAATTTATCGTCCATTAATTTGCAAAGTGCTTTTATTAAATCAATATTTTGCCATTCATTAAATCCACCAATATTATAGGTTTCTCCCAATTTCCCTCTATGAAAAATCAAATCAATCGCTTTTGCATGATCTTCTACCCAAAGCCAATCTCTTGTATATTTTCCATCACCATAAATTGGAAGTGGCTTTTTATTTTTAATATTATTGATAAAAAGTGGTATCAATTTTTCAGGAAATTGATTAGCTCCATAATTATTGGAACAATTTGAAATCACTATTGGCAAACCGTAAGTATTTTCATACGCACGTACAAATTGGTCAGAACTTGCTTTTGATGCAGAATACGGAGAGCGTGGATCATAAGGCGTCGTTTCTAAAAACAACCCAGTTTCTCCAAGAGAACCATACACTTCATCTGTTGAAACATGATAAAAAAGTTTATCATTAAAATTATCTTTCCATGCAGTTTTTGCAGCATTTAATAAATTCACTGTTCCAACAACATTGGTCATTATAAAATCTAAAGGATTGGAAATTGATCTATCTACATGTGATTCAGCTGCTAAATGAATAACACTATCAATTGGATAGTTTGTAAAAATTTCATTCATTTTATCAGCATCAACAATATCTGCTTTAATGAAGCTATAGTTAGGTTTATTTTCAATATCTTTTAAGTTTTCTAGATTTCCTGCATAAGTCAGATTATCTAAATTTAGAATTTGATAATCAGGATATTTATTTACAAATAACCTTACTACATGAGACCCAATAAATCCGGCACCACCAGTAATTAAAATTGTCTTTTTCATTATAATGTCCAATAATTTAGGTTTTTAAAAGTTCCTTTATAAATATTCTTCAAGTCTAATAATATACAATCTGAATTGGATAAACTTACAAAATAATCTTCATTTAATAATTTATATTCATCATGAGCAACAGAAACAATAATTGCATCATATTTTCCTGAAGGTTGAGCATGTAGCTGAACCTCATATTCATGCAATACTTCCTCAGCATCAGCATTTGGGTCAATAATATCTACTTTGGCATTGTAATCTACCAGTTCATTATATAAATCAAATATTTTTGAATTTCTTATATCTGTTACGTTTTCTTTAAACGTTGCACCCATTATCAAAACCCTACATTCTGTTGGATTTTTGTCAATTTTCAACCAGTTTTTGATAATTTTCTTTGCGATATATTGAGGCATTCCATCATTTATATTTCTGCCACTTAATATAATTTTAGGCTCATAGCCTAATGCCATTGATTTATAAGTTAAATAATATGGATCCACACCAATACAATGTCCACCAACTAAGCCTGGTTGAAACCTTAGAAAATTCCATTTTGTGCCAGCGGCTTCTAAAACTTCATAAGTATTTATATTCATTTTACTAAATACTTGAGAAAGTTCGTTCATTAAAGCAATATTCAAATCACGTTGTGTATTTTCAATCACTTTGGCAGCTTCAGCAACTTTAATGCTTGATGCTCTATGAACACCTGGCTCAATAATAGATTCATAAACTTTGGCAATAACATCAAGAGATTCTGCATCGCAACCTGAAACAATTTTCAATATTTTAGTCAATGTATGTTCTGTATCTCCCGGATTAATTCTTTCTGGAGAATAACCTACTTTAAAATCTTCAACTGCTTTTAAACCCGATAATTTTTCAATAATTGGCACACAATCATCTTCTGTGCAACCTGGATAAACCGTTGATTCAAAAACTACATAATCTCCTTTATTAATAACTTTTCCAACAGTTGTAGATGCTCCAATTAATGGTTTTAAATCAGGCGTTCTATATTGATCAACAGGTGTAGGAACCGCAACTATATAAAAAGTTGCAGCTTTTAAATCTTCAATATTTGAAGAAAATAAAATATCCTTATTATCGAATGCTGACGATGGTAGTTCATTACTTGGGTCGATTTTATGTTTCATTAATTCTACCCTTTTCTCGTTGATATCAAAACCAATTACTGAAAATTTATTTGCAAATTCTAAAGCAATGGGTAATCCAACATAACCCAAACCTATTACTGCAAGTTTTGTTTCTTTATTTTTTAATCTACTAAATACTTTGCTCATAATCTATTAATCAGTACAAATATAAAAATATTTAGGCTTATTTTTTATACATAAAATTGTTAATTAGTATAATTCTACTATTTTTATTGGACTTTATAATCTAATTATACTTTTGATTACTTATATATACCAAATAATTATACATCTCATTTATTTCTCAATGAGGATTTTTGCTATTTTCAATCAAAAAATAGCACTTTGGTTTCGTTTACAAAAGGATTGGAAATCAGCTTTAAATAAAGCTAATTCAAAAGACATTATTTGGTTTCATGTTGCTTCTGTTGGCGAGTTTGAAATGGCGATTCCAATCATCAAACAAATTAAATCAACACAACACTTACAAAAAATAGTAGTTTCCTTTTTCTCTACATCAGGTATAAGTTTTTATTCTCCAGATGAAACTATCGATTATTTCTTTCTTTATCCTAAAGATTATAAGAAAAATGTAAATTTTATTTTAGAAAATATGCAACCTAAATGTTTGATTATTGTAAAAAACGAACGTTGGTTAAATTTAGTACAACAAACTTATTTAAAAAAAATTCCAATTTATCAAGTTGAAGTAGAACAAAAAAAACACGCCTTTGTTTATCAGCAATACCTCAATTATTTCCAACAATTTATCAAAAAAACATTCTATATAAAAAATGGCTCCTTACAAATTGAAAGCGTAAAAAATACTGAAAAAATCAATCTTCCTATCATTCAAGAATTTACTTCAAATCATTTTACTATCATTTTAGGAAGCTGTTATATAGAAGAAGTAAAACTCATCTCTTCATTATATAATAAACATACAAACTTAAAAATTATTCTTTGTCCACACGAAATAAACCATCAAACATTCGACCAATATCAATCATTTTTTAAAGGAAAAATTTCCAAATATTCTGACTTAATTATTGAATCTAATATTTTATTCATCGACAAAATGGGCATTCTAAAGCATATTTATCCTTATACTCAAATTGCCTTTATTGGTGGTGGTTTTTATAATAAATTACACAATATCTTTGAGGCTGCTATTTATAATAACATTATCCTAACTGGCAATAAAATTAATAGAAATTACCTAAATTCATTAGCTGATGAAACTCAACTAATTCACAAAATAGAAAATTTAGGTAGTTTAGAATTCATAATTAGTAAAGCTTATAACTCGCCCAATTTTATGAATGTTAACAAAGAAAAATGGAATAACTTTTTCAATTTACATCAAAATACGGCTCAGTTTATAACAGAAACTATTCTTTCTGATTTATAAATTATATTTTTTATTCAAAATATTAAGAAATCGCTCTGAAATATTTTTCTTAGCTTCCCAATTATACTTTACTGATAATACATTCGTACAAAAATCTAAAGCATCTTGATAATTTTCAAAAACATCAATTTCTTTTATCGAACTTTCATATTCTGAAAATTGACTAGCAAATAATTCACGCACAAAAATAAACTTATCATTTAAAGCAATTTGTTCACTTAATGATTTTCTATTTACAATACTTTCATATTCTAGACCTCTAGTAAAAGTAGAACCTTCGTTTGCAATATCATTTTGTTCCGGATTTGTATCTACTAAATTAACATGCTCTTTAGTTTCCTCACTTTCAGATTTTTTTTCAAAATCCACTAATATTTTATCTTTTTCAATCTCATCTAAAACCAATATTTGTTTTTCTTCAATTTCAGTAGAAATATTTGGTTTTATTACTTGTTCCTCAGACACCAACTGAATAGGTTCTTTTATTTCTGTATTTAAATTAAATTCAATTTTCTCTTCTACTTTTTCAATATTCTCTGCAACTAAAGTACGCTTTGAATCATCAAGAATTTGAGTTTCTTCTTTTTCCTCAGACACCAAATTAATAGGCTCTTTTATTTCTTCATTAGCTTTAAATTCAATTTTTTCTTCTACTTTTTCAATATTCTCTGCAACTAAAGTACGCTTTGAATCGTCAAGAATTTGAGTTTCTTCTTTTTCCTCAGACACCAAATTAATAGGCTCTTTTATTTTAGTGTTTAAATTAAATTCAATTTTATCCTTTTCCACTTCAACATCATCAGCCACTAAAACATTTGAATTATTTTGTATCTCTCCCATTGTATTAACAGCACTTTTAACTTCAGGTTTTTCATCAAAAATATGTTGATGATATTCGTCAAAATCTATTAAAGTATTATATCTAATTGACGGCAAATCTGCACTTAAAAACACAACAGGTTCGACTAAAATTCTTTCCTCAGAAATAATATTTTGTTCCGTCGATATATTTTCTACTACATCATGCTTCGCTTCAACAAAATTTAATTCATTATTATTTGCCTCCACAAAACTTTCAAAAACATTTAGTGAACTTTCATCAGACTGCTCTTTTTCTTTCAAAATATCAAATTCTTCATTTTTTTGATTACCCACAGATTCAACTTCTGCAAACTCGGTTAATGTAACTTCTGCCTCTTCTTCATTTTGCTTTAAATTATCTAAAATTCCTTTTTTTGTTTCTGTTGTTGCTAAGCCAAATTTAATTTGTATATCTTCAATTCGTTCTGCACATACATATAAATACTTCTTCATTATTTGCAATTCTTCCGGAGCCATTGTGCCTTCATCTAATATTGCCTTATTTAAGTCCGAAACAATTTTTAAATAACTATCTATTTTTTTCAACGAACTACGTATTTCCATGATATTTTGTATTTTGGGTTCAATTTCTACAAAATTAAAACAAAATAAATTATGTTTTTAGAACAAAATGTGAATAACTCTAAAAACGGATGGATTGAAGTCGTTTGTGGGTCTATGTTTTCCGGCAAGACTGAAGAGCTTTTACGTAGAATAAAGCGAGCAAATATTGCTAATCTGAAAACTGAAATTTTCAAACCAATGATAGATACTCGTTACGACGAAACTGCTGTTGTTTCTCATGACGCCAATTCAATTCAATCGACACCTGTTAGTAGTTCTCAAAACATATTATTATTAAGTCATCAAGTTGATGTTGTTGGTATTGATGAAGCTCAATTTTTTGATGATGGTTTACCAGAAGTTTGCTCACAATTAGCAAACAAAGGTATTCGAGTGATTGTTGCAGGATTAGATAAAGATTTTTTAGGCAAACCTTTTGGCTGTATGCCACAATTAATGGCAATTGCTGAATATGTTACCAAAGTTCATGCAATATGTGTTCAATGCGGCAATTTGGCAAATTTTTCCTATCGCTTAATAAGTAACGAAAAAATAGTACTTTTAGGTGAAAAAGAAAGTTATGAACCAAGATGTCGAACTTGTTTTAATCAACAATAATTTAGAAAAATGAAAATTGCTAATTTTGAAATCCCTGATGAAATTTGTATAAATAACAAGAAACTTTGTTTAAATGGAGCAGCTATGCGATCAAAGTTCTTTATTAACACATATATTATTGCATTATATTGTGAAAAACCTATCCAAAATGAAGAAGATGCTATCCACTCTTCAATTCCAAGATGTTTAAGAATGATAATTACAACACCTTTGGCAACGCCATCGGCTGTTAGTCAAAACATAGGCAATGGATTAAAAGATTCTATGTCATCGTCGGATTATAAAAAAATTCAACCTTTATTAGAAAACATCAAAGAAATTATAGAAAAAACAAATACTGGTTATAAAGATACTATTGATAATTTCTATGATAGTGATAAAACATTTTATTATTATAAAAACGATAGTTTATTGGGAAAAACTGATGTAGAAGGGCAAATTCTTGCAGAAGCAATATTTGATTTATATTTAGGAAAAAAACCCAAAGACCCCAAAATTAAAAAAACACTTTTAGGAAAATAATATTTAGCTTTTAATATGAAAAAAATCATCATTATAAATGGTCCAAATCTAAATTTATTAGGAAAACGAGAACCAGAAATCTATGGCAGTCAAACCTTTCAAGATATTTTTAATCAATTACAAATTGATAATCCAACAAT
The DNA here is from genome assembly GCA_020636545.1 of Chitinophagales bacterium. GTDB lineage: Bacteria > Bacteroidota > Bacteroidia > Chitinophagales > JADIYW01 > JADJSS01. The sequence goes on along the minus strand of JACJXS010000012.1, from coordinate 72,459 downwards.
AGAATTGAGCTATTATCAATCTAATATAGAAGGCGAATTAATTAATAAAATACACGAAATAGGTTTTAATTTTGATGGTATTGTTTTAAATGCTGGTGCTTATACGCACACTTCTATTGCAATTGCAGATGCTATAAAATCAATTTCAACACCAGTTATTGAGGTGCATATTAGCAATACTTTTGCACGGGAACCATTTAGACATCATTCTTATATTTCGCCAGTTGCCAAAGGTATTATTGTTGGCTTTGGTTTTAAAAGTTATCAACTGGCTTTAGATAGTTTAAAATAAGATATTATGATTGATTTGAATGAAATTATTCTATTTGATGGAATTTGCAATTTCTGCCAAGGCTCAGTAAAATTTATTATAAAATATGATAAAACTAAAAGACTAAAATTTGCTTCATTACAATCTGAAATTGGACAAAAACTTAGGACAACTTATCATATTCCAGAGGACACCGATAGTATTGTTTTTATTAAAAACAAAAAAGCTTATGTAAAATCAAGTGCTGCTTTAAGAATTGCAACTTACTTATCTTTTCCACTAAATTGGCTGTATATTTTTATAATAATACCAACCTTTATTAGAAATTTTTTTTACGATATCATTGCAAAAAATAGATACAAATGGTTTGGAAAGCAAGATGCTTGTATGTTACCTACGCCTGAAATACGTTCTCGTTTTTTAGATTAAACTATTTCAAAAAAAAATGATAAAGTAATCAGAAAAAATCATCTACACGATAGGACATTCTACACATAGCTTTAATGAATTTATTTTGATGCTAAAGTCTTTTAATATTGAATTAATTGCAGATATCAGAAGTTTGCCTGGCTCAAGAAAGTATCCTCAATTTGATAAAGAAAATTTAGAAATTGAATTGCCTAAAAATAATATTTTATATAAGCATTTTCCAAATTTAGGTGGCAGAAGAAAAGTAAACAAAGATTCTCCTAATACAAGTTGGCGTAATGATGCATTTCGTGGATATGCAGATTATATGGAGACAGATGCTTTTGAAAATGCAATCAAAGAACTTGAGCAAATTGCTTTAAAACAAAGAACTTGTTACATGTGTGCTGAAGCTGTCTGGTGGCAATGTCATCGCTCTATGGTGTCCGATTATTTAAAAGCTAAAAAATGGAAAGTTTACCACATAATGAATATAGGTAAAGCTCAAGAACATTGTTACACGCAGCCTGCCAGAATTATTGGCGATAAGGTGGTTTATACCGAAAGCAACCTATTTGAACCATAAAAAAATATCGATGAATTTACATTTCGTCTTGGATAATAATAACTTGTTTTTCTTTTCCAAAATATTGTCCAATTACTTTAGCAATTAACTCAGGTTTTTCCCATTTTGAAAAATCAGCATTAGGCATTGCGGCACGATTTTGTGGTGTATCTATTATACTTGGAACCACAACATGTGTTTGTATTGCAGTACCTATCGACTCTGCCTCAATTAACTTTGCTAATTGAAATAAAAGTGATTTTGATAAACTGTATGCGGTAACGCCTTTGCCTTTTGATGTGTCTTTTCCAGCCAAAGAACCAATAAAAAACAAATCACCATTTTTTTGATTTTGCATTTTGTCCAAAATCGGTCGAACTAAATTATAAGTCGTTTCAAAATTTAATTGGTATTGCTTGAAAATATCTTGAGTTGAAGTATCCGCAATATTTCCCATTGCAAATCCTCCAACAGTATGAACTAATGCATCTATTCTACCATAATCTGTAAAAATTTTATTTACACAATTATAAGTAGCATTTTCATCTAAAAGATTAACTTCAATTTCTTGATAATTTTCTTCTATAATTGAGCTGCACAATCGATGTTCCATTCCAATTACCAGCCATTTTTGAGCTAAAAAATATTGCACAACAGCTCTCCCTAAATTTCCATTTGCTCCACTAACTATCGCAACTTTATTTTCCATATATCGATTAAATTACTTCGTTAAAAATAAACAAAAATACAGTGCAAACAAAAAAATTAATAATTTGGATTTTCCTTAAATCTGCGCACCAAAACGCCCAAAGCATCTTGAACAATTTTAGTATTTAATTGCAATAACAAAAATCCAGTAAACGGTACCAAAGGTTCAAACTCAATTACATATTCTAATCGAGATTGATTTTCACTCAACGGAATAAAATTCATTTTGCCAATGTGAGTTTTAAGTGGACTCACAGAACTAATTTTATATTCTATGTATTTATTTTCAATATATGCAGTAATCGTTTCTTGTAAAATAACAGGAAAACCAATGATAATTCTTGACGAGCCTACATCATTGCAATTAAAAGGATTGGGTGCATCTATAATTCGATGAATAAAAGCTGGATATATTTCAGAAAGTCGATTATGGTCGCTAAAAAAAGAAAAGACACGTTCTGTACTTACATTAAAATCTTGTAAAATACGTATTGTTTGAACATCTTTTTTACTTAATAATTCAAGCATTATTTATATTTTGAAGCTAATTTTGATAATCCATTTCTTATAGATGTTTCTAATATAAATTTCAAAATTGGATCAGCAAAAGCAAACTTACTTTCTAAATCTATGGTATAATGTAAAACTGTTTGATTATTTTCAGAAGAAAATTCCAATCTTCCTAAATGATAATTTACAGGAATATTATTAGAAATTTTATATTCTATCAAATTCGGTGCTTCAAAAACAGTAACAGTTTCTTCAATTAAACCGACACCAATTCCTAAACTTCTGACAGAACCTAATCCATTTTTATTATCACCTTCAGCATCTTTAATTCTTTTCACATCAATCATAAATATTGACTTCAAATTATTGTGATTACTCAAGAAATTAAATATTTCTTGTTGAGGTGCATTAAACTTTTGTGTAATATCAATACTTTGCATAAACCAATTTTCTGCATAAATTTAAGAAAAATACAATCAAAAAAACACGACTTCAAAACTTATTTTACTTTAGATAAGCTTTTAAAATTCAATTTTCTATTTTATTTTTACAAAAAAAAGATAATGAGTTTTGCTACTGCTGATTTATACGATGCCAACGAAAACAATCCAAACATTCAAGTTGCGTTGCCATTATTTCAATCTTATGGAAATAAAAAACAATTTAAGGGTAAAATTTTTACTTTAAAATGTCATGAAGACAATACATTAGTCGGCGATATTTTAAGAAAAGAAGATGGAACTGGAAAAGTTTTAGTCATTGATGGAGGGGGTTCATTGCGTTGTGCATTAGTGGGCGATAATATTGCTTTGGCTGCAATTAAAAATAATTGGGAAGGTATTATTGTTTATGGTTGTATTCGTGATGCTGCACCTATTAATGAAATGGAGATTGGCATCAGAGCCTTAGCAACGAATCCTACAAAAACTGTAAAGAGAAATACTGGAACTCCTAATATTACGGTCAATTTTGCGAATGTCAATTTCATCAATGACCAATTTGTATATGTTGATGAAGATGGTATATTAGTGAGCAACAAAACTCTAATTTAATTACTTCGGACTTAATGCTATAATTGCAAAATCGGCATCTTCTGTGCGACTTTCTAAATGTGTATTTTCTGATAATGAAACTTCATAACTTATAGGAATTCTATAATAAACGATAGGCTTATTGACTAATTTATTATTCCACTCTATTTCCAAAATCCCACCGCTTATAAAAATATTATTTACCTCTACACCGCAGAAAAAATGACCTTTTGAACCTACCAAAGTAAATGGTGTAGCATTAATTCTGAACAAACATTTTGAGCCATGCTTAGGTATCGTTATACTCTTATTGCCTTTCAATGTATTTTGTGTAACATTATCAAAAAAACTACCATTTGGCAACTTATAAATCTTATCGTGATTGGAAGTATTGATTAATGCTAAATAATATTTATCGTCTATATTAAAATGAATTTGATAAAATTCTTTTTCTTGTTGCACCAATACACTTTCTTTCTCTACCAAAGGAAAAATTGACTTATATAAAAACAGTGTTTCTGTGTTGTATTTTGAAATATCATCAGAAGTAAAAAGCAAATCACCAAACAATAAATTGGCTAATAACAAGCTATATTGCTCTTGAAAACTTAAATTATTTTTTTCTTTTCTCAACATAAAAACATCAGGATCATTGATAAAACCGAGCTTGTTTAAATGCCTTCTTGAAATTGTATTATGAATAGCACTATAAGTACTCAATCTCTCTCGAGCATTCAACATTTTCAATAACTTAAACTCCCACGACAAATGAATATCTGGTCCAATTCTACAAAAATCCGTTGTATCTTGAGCCGCAGACAATGGAACACCACATCCTAATATTTTTTTATCACCTACACATTCACGCAAAAAATTCATAACTAAATGCATGACTTCTCCTCTACTTTTTCCATGTTGTGGAATACTTGCGGTTCCATACAGAAAATCCAATTTTACTAAGTCAAAATGCCATTCATTTAAAACAGTATCAAAAACTTTCCTCAAATAACTTCTCAACTCTTCATTAAAAAAATCCAAAGCATAAAACCAACCACTCCACATTGGATTATAACCAATCTTTACTAATTTTCCTGTTTTATCTTTTAAAATCCAATCTTGTTTTTCTCTATAAATAAAGGAGTTTTTTTCGCATGCAAAAGGTGCTAACCACAATCCTGCAGTAATATTTTTAGATTTAATTTTATCCGAAATAAACTGCATACCATTTTTAAATTTTGGTTGTATATTCAACCAATCACCAACCGCTTTTTGCCAACCATCATCTATCTGAAAAATAGAAATTGGAATATTATTCTGAGTGAAATTTTCTAGGTTATCTAAGATGATTTTCTCATCTATTTTTGTATAATAATTATACCAACTTGTCCAACCAATACTAGGCTGAACTTTCAGAGGTTTAAAAGATTTAATAAAGGCAAAATTCTGAAATGCAAAATCTTCTCTATCTTCAATATGCACAAAATGGAGCAGTTCAAATTTTTCATCTATTTGCTTATCTTCAATTTCTTTGGAAATGTGTAGTGAGTTATTTTGCATATCATGTTCAAATAATGTGTATGCACTCGATTCATTTAAAGATGCTAAGAGATTAATTTTATATTTCTCTTGTTTGATATAAGTATAATTCCAAGAATGAATACAACCTTGATGTTTTTTATAATTGACAAAATTATAATCGCCATAAGTATAAGCTAATCCTTTTATAAACTTCTTTGCTGGCTTGATAACATCATCTTTATAATACACTCTACTTTCAGTCCAAGATTGAAATCCATTGGCAAAAACACCAAAAGTATTTGAATAATCAGTATCAATATCTATCGAAAAATGGACCAATTGAATAGGGTATTTGGGCATCAACTCAACAATATAAATAGTGGAATTTTTATCTTCATCTGCTTCTAATAAAAATTTCAAAACAAAATCCTCATGCACAAATTTAGAAAAATCTTGACTTTGGATATTTATTTGCTTATCCTCTTTAAAATAAATCAACGAAAAATGTCTAAACTTAAAATTCATCTTACTTTTAAATGAAAAAATAATTATTCATTTGGTAAGATAAGATTTTTATCGTTCAATTTTAGTGTTTTTAAATTAATTATCTGTATAATATTTGTAACTTTAACAAAAATAAATTTTAGCATGAAAATAGAACAGATTACGGTGATTGGTGCAGGTACAATGGGCAATGGAATCGCACACGTTTGTGCACAATTTGGATACAAAGTAAATTTAGTTGATGTGAGTGAAACAGCTTTAGATAAAGCTATCACAACCATTACAAAAAACTTAGACAGACAATTACAAAAAGGAAGTATTACAGAAGAAACTAAGAATTTAACACTTGCCAATATTACTAAAAATACAGATTTAAAAACAGCTGAAAATAGCGATATTGTAATTGAAGCTGCTTCAGAAAATTTTAATATTAAAGAGAAAATATTTCAACAATTAGATACCATTTGCAAGCCTGAAACAATTTTAGCAAGCAATACATCATCTATTTCAATTACTAGAATCGCAGCTTGTACCAATAGACCAGAAAAAGTAATAGGTATGCATTTTATGAATCCAGTACCTGTTATGAAATTAGTAGAGATTATTAAAGGATATTCAACAGACAAAGCAACAACTGAAACAATTGTTACGCTTACAAAACAACTACAAAAAACACCTATCGAAGCAAATGATTTCCCTGGATTTGTTGCGAATAGAATTTTAATGCCAATGATAAATGAAGCTATTTATACTTTAAATGAAGGCGTTTCTGGCGTGGCTGAAATCGACCAAATTATGAAATTAGGTATGGCACATCCAATGGGTCCATTACAATTAGCAGATTTCATAGGATTAGATGTTTGTTTATCTATCTTAAATGTTTTATATGAAGGATTTGGTTTGCCAAAATATGCACCTTGCCCACTTTTGGTCAATATGGTAACAGCAAAACATTTAGGTATAAAAACTGGAAAAGGATTTTACAATTATTCTGGAGGAACAAAAGAATTGGTGGTAAGTAGTAATTTTTCCTAAAATTTAGCAAAACATTTGTTATATTTAATTGTTCATATTATAACACACAAAAATTTTTATTATGAGTAATATCTTAGTTCCTTTAGACTTCTCGCCCAATGCGATTAATGCTTTGAAATATGCAGATAATTTAGCTAAAAGTATTGATGCTAATCTTATAGTTTTAAATATTTATGATGGAGGCATTAGCAACTATGAGGCAGGTTGGCCAATCGAAGAATTATTTGACAATGTTGTTAAGATGATACAAGAAAAAACAAATGCTATCATTAAAGAAAATTGTAGTTCAACAAATATTTCTACTGTTTTCAAAAATGGAAATGTAAAGGATTTAATCCTTGAAAGTATTGATTTATTGGGAGCAAATTTTGTTGTTATGGGAACACATGGTGCTTCATTGATTACAAAAGTATTATTTGGTAGCAATACAGCACATACTATTGCACATTCTAAAGTACCAGTTTTGGCAATTCCTGGTGATTTTTCATTTACACCGCTTCAAAAAATTGTATATGCTTCTGATTTCAATAATTTGAATGCAGAATTGAAGCTCTTAAATAAAGTATCGGAGCAATTAAAAAATATCCCAATTGAAACTTTACATTTAAGATACGAAACTGAAAGTGCTGAAAATATTTCAGAAAATTTCAAAAAGGTAATTTCTGAAAATAATTATCAAAACATACAATTACAACAAGAAACTTTTGATTTGGATAATACGCTAGCAAATGCGATTCGTGAATATGCCGAGGCTCAACAAAACATTATTCTAGCGATGTTTGCTGAAGATAGAAATATTTTCCAATCATTATTTTTAGGAAGCAAAACAGAGTATTTAACTTACAAGCTGAATGTACCCTTGTTGGCAATGAATAAAGCAAATCTTAGCTAATAGGTTCACTGCCAGACTGATGTTATCTCTGCTCCAGATAGGTGTTATTACCTGTCAGCAAAGACATTGGTATTGTTGGTTGCAAACCAACAAAGGTGAAAGAATTTTAGGCAAAAGTTGAAAATACCTGAGAGTAAATAAAGCCTTGCTAATAACCATATTTTTCTTTCCACCTTTCCTTTAGGAATCGCCTTAATTCATTTTCTTTAGCATTAATTCCTGGTTCATAAAATTTAGTATTGGAAATTTGTTCTGGCAAAAACTCTAAATCTATAAAATTATTTTCATACTGATGGGCATATTTATAGCCCTTGCCATAATTCAAATTTTCCATCAACTTTGTTGGGGCATTTCTTAGATGCAATGGCACAGATAAATGATTAGTTTTTTCAGCTAAAGCAATTGCATCATTGATGGCTAAATAACTAGCATTGCTTTTTACAGAAGTTGCCAAATAGACAACACACTGACTTAAAATAATTCGAGATTCAGGAGAGCCAATTTTTGAAACAGCATCAAATGTAGCGTTGGCTAATAATAATGCATTGGGATTGGCATTTCCAATATCTTCAGATGCAAAAATAAGCATTCGTCTAGCAATAAATTTAGGATCTTCGCCAGCAACAATCATTCGTGCCAACCAATATACAGCAGCATTGACATCACTTCCTCGCATGGATTTTATAAATGCTGAAATAATATCATAATGTTGCTCCCCTTTTTTATCATATCGAGCAATTTGTGCTTGAATAATGGCCTCAACAGTTGCATTTTGAATAGTGTTTATCTCTAAATTATCTGCTACAATTTCTAAGACATTCAACAATTTCCGAGCATCACCACCTGAAAAATAAATCAAAGCTTCATATTCAGCTACTTGAATATTTTTAGCTACCAAATTGGCATCTTCTTTTAGAGCTTTATCTACTAAATGCTTTAATTCGTCTGCTTCTAATGAGTTTAAAATATACACTTGACATCTGGACAACAAAGCTGCATTTACTTCAAATGAAGGATTTTCTGTCGTTGCTCCAATTAATATAATGGTGCCATTTTCTACTGCACCCAATAAGGCATCTTGTTGTGATTTATTAAATCGATGAATTTCATCAATAAATAAAACTTTTGTGCCAAAGGTTCTTGCTTCGTCAATAATTGCTCTTAATTCTTTAACACCAGCAGCAATAGCACTTAATTGTTCAAAGGGCAATTTTGCATTTTCTGCCAATAGTCTTGCTAAGGTCGTTTTGCCTACACCAGGAGGTCCCCAAAGTATAAGCGAATATAAAGCCCCATTTTCAATTAGTTTTCTAAATGGCTTGCCTTTACCTAATAAATGCTGCTGACCAATCAGGTCTTCAATCTGCTTTGGACGCATTCTTTCGGCTAAAGTCAAATTCATTTTAAACTAATTTATTTTTTAGTACAACAGTATCTACCATTTTCATTTTTCCAGCTCTCACCAAACGCAATTCTCTACGTTCTAAAGCATTTTCATACAATTCTTTTTCGCGTTCCGTTTCTGGCTCAACTTGCTCTACTTTTACAGGCGTTCCATCATCATTTAAAGCAACAAATGTAAAATAAGCTTCATGCGATTTTAGTTCTTCGTTGTTTCTAATATTTTTAATAAACACCTCACAAATTACTTCCATTGATGTATTGAAAGAGCGAGTAACAAAAGAGCGTAGAATTACAATATCGCCAACTTTAATTGGCAATTTAAAAGACACATCATCTAAAGAGGCAGTAACCGCAATATGTCTAGACATTTTAATTGCACTAATTCCAGAGCAAACATCCATCCAACACAACAGGTTTCCACCCATCAAATTCCCAATAGGATTGGTATGTCCGGGCATAATTAATTCCGTTTGTACATTAGCTGTATCCTTACATTTTCTAATCGTTTCCATAGTATAAATGTAGGAATATTAAATGAGTTTTTGTATCTTTACACACTAATTACAATATCAATAAATTGTAAAAAGGCTGCGTAGTTCAACTGGATAGAATATCAGATTTCGGCTCTGAGGGTTGAGGGTTCGAATCCTTCCGCGGTCACCAATTTTCTTCTATAATGCTTCTAATTCCTTCTCCATTAGAAAGGATATTACTACCTTTTAAAAACAATATCACATTGTATATCAAACGAGATGATTTAATTCATTCACATATTTCAGGCAACAAGTGGCGAAAATTAAAATACAATATAGAAGCCTTTCAACAACAAAATAAAAAAATATTAGTAACCGTTGGTGGTGCTTTTTCCAATCATATTATGGCGACCGCTGCTGTTTCAAATTGGAAAAAAATTCCTTGTATTGGTATTATTCGAGGCGATGAATTAAATATACATTCTAATAAAAATTTAGCGTATGCTCATCAACAAAATATGCATTTAGAATTTATAGATAGACATTTTTACGCAAAAAGATATGATGATGATTTCTTAGAATTATTGTCTAACAAATTGGATATTCCCAATCAAGATATTTTTTTCATTCCAGAAGGTGGTGCAAACATGGAAGGTGCAAAAGGGTGTGAGGATATCGTTCACGAAATTGACCTAAATTTCGATTATATTCTAACAGATTGTGGAACTGGAACTACTCTCGCTGGAATTGCAAATGCAGTACATGAAAATCAAAAAGCGATAGGTATTTCTGTGATTGGTAACAATTTTGACATTGAACAATCGACACGTCATTTCACAAACAAACCTTTTACAATGTTGCATCAGTTTAATTTTGGAGGATATGCAAAAACCAACACTGAACTTCTTGATTTTATTAAGTATTTCTATAGAATGTTTCAAATAAAATTGGACTATGTTTATACTGCAAAGTTATTTTATGCTATTTTTAATTTAATAGAGCAAGATTATTTTCCACCCAATTCTACAATTATTGGCGTTCATACAGGTGGTGTTTTAAATGCAGATATTTTCGATGAAATTTAATACCATTCATAGTATAGAATCCGTTATCATCAAAGATAAACAATCTAAATTTATTGGATACGCCTACCCTATTTATTCTGAATTAGAAGCCAAGGAAAAGATAGAAGCCATCAAGGCTCAACATCCAAAAGCAACGCATCATTGTTATGCTTATAAATTAGGCTTTGATAATAATAATTATAGAGCAAATGATGATGGCGAACCCAACGGTACAGCTGGAAAACCTATTTTAAATCAAATCAATAGTTTAGGCTTAACCAATTGTTTGGTAATTGTAGTTCGATATTTTGGTGGCACAAAATTAGGCGTTTCTGGATTAATTGATGCTTATAAACTATGTGCAAAAGAAACCCTAGCAGCGACGACTATAGATGAAAGAGAAATCATAAGTACTTTTAACTTTGAAGTTGCTTTTGAGCTGACTAATCAAGTCTTTGATTATCTAAACAAAAAACAATATACCTATACTAAGACTTTTACTAAAAGTAATATTCAGTTTAATGTTCAGATTACTAAAGAACTTGAAGATACTTTAATTAACTTTTTAGCTCAAAAGCAGATTGAATTTTCAGTAGAATAAATTTTAAGGATTCAAAAAATCACCTGAAAGTACTTTTTCAGCACCATTAGGCAAATCAAAATTATAAAAATACACCCACGCTTCTATTTCATTTAATTCGGTTCTAATTTTTACTTTTTCTCTTCGATATTCATAAGGAGGATTTCCAATTCCAATACCTTCATATTCATCAATTTTCAAAAGAACATCATCGCTATTTACATTAAAAACATCACCATAAACGATGTCTTCACTATTGTTAGTTTTAATTAATGCAGGATACCAATCAATCTTAAACAATTCAGCATTTTTAAGCTCTCCAAGACCAACTAAAACACTATTTTTTGCTAAATAACCAGCCATTGGATGGCTTTGTTCCATTCTCAAAGTGCCATAAGAAAATAAATAATCAGACATGTTGTAAAGATAATCATATTCATATAAAAAAAGATATGTTATATGCTAGATAATTTTTTGACTTTTTTCAAAAATTAATATCAAAATAAATGCTTATTTTTAGACACATTTTTAAAATATGCAAACTACAATCATAAGAAACGGAATTTATTTTGACGGAACTGGTGCAAAAGGAGTAAAAAAAGACATCATTATCAAAGATAATAAAATTGATGCTGTTATGGAAAATGCACCAAATATTGAAGGTGCAAAAGAAGTTGATGCAGATGGACATTGGGTTTGTCCTGGTTTTATTGATATTCATACACATTATGATGCAGAATTAGAAGTACTGCCGTCTTTAGATGAATCAGTAAGACACGGTGTAACCACTGTCATTATTGGTAACTGTTCACTTTCTGCTGCTTTGGGAAAAGACAAAGAGATTGTAGATTTATTTGCAAGAGTAGAAAACATTCCTGCTAAAGTATTAAGCAAATGGATTATAGGTAATATTAAATGGTCTAATGTTCGAGAATATTATGAACATTTAGAAAGTTTGCCTATAGGTCCAAATGTAGCAAGTTTTATTGGGCACTCCAATATCCGAATTGATGCAATGGGTTTAGATGGTGCATTTATGCGACCAAAAGCAACAGATGCTGAGCTTTCCAAAATGGAAGGCATTGTAGCTGAAGCCATGCAAGCTGGTTATTTAGGTATGTCAATTGATATGTTACCATTTCATCGTTGGGCTGGCGAATATGAGAAAAAGTATTTAGGTATTTCTGTACCTTCTCAAAGAGCTGCAAAATCTGAATATAGAAGATTGGCACACGTTTTAAGAAACCACAACAGAGTATTACAAATAACACCAAACGCAGTTGATAAAACATCGTTTGCTACTATTTTGAGATTATCTCACGGTGGATTTTTTAAACCAAGCTTAAAAACATCAATCGTTGCTGCATTAGATTTAAAATCGAATGAAAACATTTATAAAGTATTGAAATTTTATGGTGCGTTAAGCAATAATGTAATGCGTGCTAATATGAAATTCCAAACCTTAGCAGAGCCATTTTTAAACTATGGAGATGGTCCAATAACACCTTTATTTGAAGAGTTTCCATCTATGATTAAGGCAATAAGCAGTTCAGAAGCTGAACGAAAAACAATGTTTTTAGATCCTATTTTCAGAAAGACTTTTACAAAAGAATGGAACCATAAAGCCACCTCTGTTTTCCCTAGAGCTTTGAAAGAAATGTGGGTCGTGAATGCGCCAGACCAATCTTTGATTGGCAAAAATTTTGAACAAATCGCTATTGAAGCAGGTAAAGATCCTGTGAATCATTTTATGGATTTATTAGCTGAATATGATACTAAATTAAGATGGAAATGTGATACTTCTAATCATAGAGAAAAAATCCGTTTAGATTTATTAAATAGTGAACATTGTATGCCAGGATTCAATGATAGCGGTGCACACAATGTAAATATGGCTTTCCATGATGGCAGTTTGCAAATGCTAAAATCGGTACAGAAACATCCTGAAGTAATGAGCATTGAAAGAGCTATTTATAGATTAACAAAAGAAGCTGCAGACTTTTTAGGCATTGATGCTGGCGATATTTCAGTTGGAAAACGTGCAGATGTGGTTATTATCGATCCTAGTAAATTAGATTCAGATATAAATTCTAGTCCAATTGAAGATTTCCATCCAGCTTTAGATGGTGCATACAGATTGGTAAAACGTAGTGGAAAGGTTGTTAAACATGTTTTCATTAATGGTATTGAGGCTTATAGCAACAATGGTGTCGTTGGATTTCATGAAGGTTTAGGAAAAACTAAACAATTTGGTCAATTACTGAAAAGTACTTGGAGATAGTTCAATTTAATACCGAAACAGAACAAAAGTTTTATTCAATTTCTGAATTAATAATGTAGTTTGTTCATTATTAAATCAGAAAATGAATAATTTGAATTACATTACTATTTCTTTTTAAACTATTAAAAGCTAATAAAATTCTACCTTCAAAAGTATTTAGAATTTTCAAAAGTAGTCCAATACACTTTTAGGCTTACAGATAAGCTTCTAATTTATATTAAAGATTAACTAACTTTATGGTCTATTTTTATGACTCAATCAGTAATTAACAGAAAGTTTCTAATTATACTATTAGGTATTTTGGCTGCACTTGGACCTTTCTCGATTGATATGTATCTTCCAGGTTTTCAACAAATAGCTGAAGAATTTAATGTCCATGAAAAAGCAGTTGCATTCACACTTACCTCCTATTTTTCTGGCATAGCTGTTGGTCAATTACTATATGGTCCAATCGTTGATAAATATGGTCGAAAAATACCATTATTAGTCGGTTTATCTATATACATGTTAGCTTCATTAGGTTGTGCTTTAGCAAGCAGTATTGAGTTTTTAATAGCCATGCGATTATTGCAAGCTCTAGGCGGTTGTGTTGGCATGGTCGCATCTAATGCAATTATTAGTGATGTTTATGAAAAAAATGAAAGAGCAAAAGCATTTTCTTATATTATATTAATAATGGGATTGGCTCCGCTAATTGCTCCAAGTTTAGGTAGCTTTTTTGTAGCACACTTTACGTGGCATTATATTTTTTATTTCTTATTTATTTTCTCACTTTCGGTAATTCTTTTAATTTTCTTTTTTTTACCTGAAACTAGTATTTATAAGCATTCTAACAAATTAAAATTTATAAAGATTTCAAAAGACTATCTTGAAGTGCTAAAAAATCCTATATTTTTAAAATATACCTTAGCAAGTAGCATTGTAATGTCTATTCTATTTGCTTATATATCTTCAGCTCCATTTTTATTTATGACCTTATATAAATTGGACAATACTACATTTTCAATCTTATTTGCTGTAAATGCTGCAGGCTTTATAGCTGGCAGTTATTGTAATGGCGTTTTAACGAAATACATTCCCTATATCAAAATTGCAAAAGTAGCCTCTGTAATATTAGCATCAATTGCATTAGCAGCCACAATTACTTATTATATTAATCCTCAAATTCCTTATAAAATATTAACTAGTGGTATATTTTTTATTCTAGTACTAATTGGGTTTATTAATCCCAATGCAACTGCTGGTTCACTTGCACCATTTACAAATAATATTGGAATAGCTTCAGCATTAGGTGGTTCATTTAGAATGGGAATTGGTGCAATTGTAGCTGCATTTATTGGAAGTTTTCAAGGCAGCACAGCTATTATTTTATTTGTAATTATTTTTATATTGTCAATTGCTACAGTTTCACTTTTATGGATAAAAACAAAGAAAATCAATCATTAATAAAGTAAAATAAAGATATTAGGATACAAAAAAATAAATATACGACATCTTATATGTCCAAAATATCCTATTTAACAACAAATAAGAAGTATCTCATCTAAAATTAGTAATTTTGTTAGCTATTATAGTTATGAGTAATTTAATTGATAAATACAATATACCTGGGCCACGATATACATCTTATCCAACTGTTCCTTATTGGGATAACAATACTTTTTCGTTTAATAATTGGGAAATTTCAGTTTTAAAATCTTATGAAGAAAGTAATGATTCTGAAGGTATTTCAATTTACATGCACCTTCCATTTTGTGAGCAATTATGTACCTTTTGTGCTTGCCATAAACGAATCACAAAAAGACACGAAGTGGAAACACCTTATTTGGAAAGTGTTATAAAAGAATGGGAACTTTATTTACAACTATTTAATAAAAATAAAAAAACAACACCCAAACTCAAAGAATTGCATTTGGGCGGAGGAACTCCAACATTTTTTTCACCAGAAAACTTGAAAATTTTATTAGATAGCTTATTTTCTACTGTGGAGATTGCTGAAAATCCTGAATTTTCATTTGAGGGACATCCTAACAATACAACTAAAAAACATTTGGAAGTATTATATAATTTAGGATTTAGACGTTGTAGTTTTGGTGTTCAAGACTATGATTTAAAAGTGCAAAAAGCCATTAATAGAATTCAACCTTTTGAAAATGTACAAAAAGTAACTGATTGGGCTAGAGCAATTGGTTATAAAAGTATATCGCACGATTTGGTTTTTGGTTTGCCACACCAAACTTGGGAATCGGTTGAAGCAACCATTCTGAAAACTTTGGAGCTAAAACCAGACAGACTTGCTTTCTATTCGTATGCACACGTACCTTGGGTAAAAGGTGTTGGGCAACGTGGGTATGATGAAAATGACTTACCAAGTGGCGAAACCAAACGAAAATTGTATGAAAACGGCAAACAATTATTACAAGATTTAGGCTATATCGAAATTGGAATGGATCATTTTGCATTAGAACATGATGATTTATATCAATCATTAATACAAAATAAATTACACCGTAATTTCATGGGTTATTCCTCTGGAAAAACACAGTTAATGATTGGCTTAGGTATGAGTGCCATTTCAGATTCTTGGTATGGATTTGCCCAAAACAATAAAACGGTTGAAGATTACCAAGCAATAGTTGAAAGTGGTCAAATTCCAGTAAACCATGGGCATATTTTAACTGAAGAAGATTTAATTATCAGAAAACATATTTTGAATTTAATGTGTCAATTAGAGACTAATTTTAATAATAAAAATAGCTTTCCTGAACTGCCTGAAGTTTTAGATAAATTAAAAGAAATGCAGAAAGATGGCTTGGTTGAAATTAGTACAAAAACAGTAAAAATTACCGAAAAAGGAAGAGCATTTTCGAGAAACGTTGCAATGGCATTTGATTTAAGAATGATACGCAAACAGCCAGAAGCAAGAATATTTTCAATGACAATTTAATTTTTTATGAAAGAAGAATTTATTTACACACCAATAAATATAAACCATGCTGAAAATCGATTTGAAATGATGGTTGATGGTTATATGGCTTATATTGAATTTGAAATTCACAATGGAATTTATAGTTTAACACACACAATTAGTCCAAAAGAAATTGGAGGCAGAGGTGTTGCAAGTTCATTAATTGAGAAGGTACTTATATACCTAAATGCTGAAAAACGGCAATTTATACCAATATGCCCAATGGTTATAAATTTTATACAAAAACACCCTGAATGGAAAAAATGGATTCCTAAGCAATACCACGAAGAGATTGACAAAGCTTAATAGAATATTTATTATCCTTTAAAAGTGATATGAGATAGGATTTTTCTAAATTAACCATTCAAAACTCAATTATACTTTTATTCAATTCACTTTTGCTAAATAATGGAACTATAATTAGATATAATAACCTAATATAGATTAAAAACATTAAATTAGTCAAATCTAATTCACATAATATGTCAGAAACAACACAAGATTATCATATTATAGAAAAGTTTCGTGAAATGATTCTCAAAAGATATGAATATGCTGATTTAAAAAACAGATTTGAACTATCAGACTCCATAACAGAAGAAGTTGTTGCAGAGGTAAAAAATTATTTTTTAACGACAATATATCCGCCTGCACAAGAAAGGAAAGAACTTGAAGATGCCTTTCGAGATTTGGCAGCTTATGTAAAACAGCCACGTAAAATTTGGAATTTATTTGGAGATATGGCAAGAGCTATTTTTAAGTTTGGTAGGCATTTTATGTCTGCTTTAAAAGCTGGAATGGACTCTTTAGATTCATTTATGGGAGCCAAAGACTTTGAAGCTGCTATGACAGAAATTGCTAATAAAAATGGCATGAAACCACCAATGTCTGATGAAGATTATGAAGATGCCATGTATCAATTAGATAGAGTTAAAATTGAAAATTTTATTAAAGATGTAAAGAGTTTGTTTGGTGCGATGGTAAATACTACTTTATTAAAGAAAACTTTAGATATTTTAGATCATGTTACACACACAATGGAAAGCAAACCACATATTTTCCCTCAAAAAGAAGTAGAAGGTATAAAATTAGGTAGAAGTTTATTGGAAAGAGGTTACAATATTTTTTCCAAATATGATGAAGCTACAAAGCAAGCAATTGTTGATTTTATTTATAAAAATGAAATGTGGTATATTGATTCTGTCTATAAAAAAAAGGAAAATAGATAAGAGTTTTTCTAAAAGTACAACTGTAATTTACGGTAATCTAACGTAAATTACAGTTGTCTTTAAGCTTCAATTCATAAAGAAAATGTCTAAGAGAAATTTGGTTTCAAATCTCTACTATGGTCAGTATCGTAGAAATTATTGATATAGTGAATGGCTTCTTCAACATCATCTGTAAGTAAAAATAAATTCAAATCCTCTTTATTGATATTTTGATATTGTTCTAAAAGTGTATGTTTTATCCATTCTAATAATCCGCCCCAATAATCAGAACCAAAAAGAACGATTGGGACTCTATCAATTTTTTTAGTTTGTACTAAAGTTAATACTTCAAATAATTCATCTAAAGTACCAAAGCCACCTGGCAAATACACGAAACCTTGAGCATACTTTACAAACACAACTTTTCTTACAAAGAAATAATGATGCGTTATAATTTTATCAAAATCTATGTACTCATTGTGTCCTTGTTCATGTGGTAATTCAATATTTAATCCTACTGATTTTCCTTCTTTGTTTCTAGCTCCTTTATTTCCAGCTTCCATAATTCCAGGTCCACCGCCAGTTATCACACCATAACCCTCTTCTACTAACCTTTCCGCAATAGTTATTGATTTTTGATAAAATATATTATCAGGTTTGGTACGTGCAGAACCAAATATTGAAATACACGGGCCTATCTTATCCATTTTCTCATAAGCATCAACAAACTCGCTCATAATTCGGAACATACTCCAAGAATTTGATGCATTTACTTGTGTCCAACTTCTTTGGTAATACGGCTTTTTCTTTTTAAAATCTTCTAATGACATAATAATATATTAATTAACAAATAAATTAAACTAAAGAATTTTTGTGAATTTTCCCATTTTCTCAATAGCTCTATTGGCTTCAGGAACAATACCCGCCAAGAACTGAAAAACATGCATTTGTTTTTCATAGATTTCAAAATCAACCTGTACTCCAGCATCATGCATTTTTTTAGCTAATCGAGTGGAATCATCTAATAATACTTCAAAACTTCCTACTTGAATTAAAGTAGGTGGAAAATTCTCAAACTCTAAAAACAAAGGTGATATTAATGGATTAGTTGCACTATCCTCACCAATATATTTATTGGCAAACAATTCAATCAAATTTGGTGCAATTAAGGCATCATCTTGAACTTTCGTTTGAATACTTTCGCCACTCATGGTTAAATCTGTCCAAGGAGAAAGTAATATCAATCCTTTTGGAAGCTGTAAACCTAATTTCTTAATTTGATAAGTAAGTACTAAAGACAATCCACCTCCAGCAGAATCGCCACTTACAATGATTTCTTGATAACCATCAGCTAATAATTGTTTATAAATGGCAACTGCATCTTCTACAGCAGCAGGAAAAGGATTTTCTGGTGCCATTCTGTAATTTATAGCTATAGTTTTATATTGTGTTTCTCTAGCAATTCTTGCAATCAAAGCTCGATGTGAATGATACGAACCAACACAATATCCTCCTCCGTGTAAATATAAAACAATTCGCTTTTTATCTAATTTTTTAGGAATAAACCATGCGATATCCAAACCCAAATAGGTAGTTTCTTCCATTTTTACAAATCTAGGAAACTTAATAATATTAGAAACTCGTTCAAAATTGATTCTATGAGTATTGGTTTCTGTTTTATGAATAAATAGAACTTCTCTAAACGCTCTGATGATTCCTTGGGCTACTAAACTCTGTACACTACGCATCAATATTTTTTTTATTAAATGCTAATCTAACATATAACATTGATAAATAAAAAAAATTATTTACTTTTCTTTTGAAAGATGATGAGGGAATGGACATTTTGAAATAATTTTTTCTGGTCCAATCTCTTCCATTTTATATCCATCTTTATAATGATGCCATTTTGCCATTGTACTTCTATAAAAAGGCTGTCTATTAGGAATTAAACTTTCCAAAAAACTTCTTGTTCTCAATGCTTTTCTAACAAAATCTTTAATCTGTTTAGGAGGTTCAGTACGATTGAAAGCTTGAAGCAAATGTGGCTCCATCAATGCATGCAAAAATGGTCGAAAAGTTTCAAAAAGACTTTCTGGAACATACCAACTTAAAAACATATTTTCAGTAGCATTTGCCAAAAGCACATTATTCTCTGTATATTTAAAATTTGTTCGTTCATAATCAATATGAAACTGCTCTAATTTTTCGTAAGTATTTGGAATATCTTTGATGCCCATTGCTGCACCAATTTCTAACCAAACATAATAGAGAGCTAATTCTTCATTTCGTGATAATTTGCGATAAGCAAATTCATTTATCCAACGTTTACTATCAAAAACAAAAGTTGTAAGAACATATATATAATCGTCATTGGAAATTTTAAATTGGGCATGAATCCAATTCATTCGCTCTAAAGCCTCTTTTCCTTTATTGTCCTTTAAACCATGTTCAACAATCAAGCTCAATAAAATATCTGTATCATCATATCGTTTTGCAGTATTATTTTCCAACTCTCTGGTTTGATGTAAAATTTTAGATATTGATGGAACAGCATACGTTTTATACAAAGCTAATTCTAATGCTCTTTGAGCATCCCAAGGAAATTCATAAAACAAAGCTAATCGTACAATTTCCCAATGATCCTTTTCAGGATTCAAAGATTTAATCTTACGCAATATTTTATTTTCAAACATAGTCAGTTTTTTATAGTCCAAAAGCTAATAAAATCAAAAGACTATATAAATGTAAAACATTTTGTTCAATTCATTTAGATTAAATGAATTATAAGAATATTGACAAATGAATATTCATTATGAAAAATAGTATTTACTATTTTTTCTTTGTTGCTGCTTTTTTAGCAGGTGCTTTTTTAGGTTTCTTATCAAATGCTCCAGGCACTTGTGCTTCTATCATTTTCTTTAATTCTTCTAATGACAAGTTCGCAGCCTCTTCTGAGGTATATTTTTTACCAGTCAATTTTAGCATCTTTTTATTAAAGCGTAAAAATGGTCCCCATCTCCCATTTTCAACAGTAATTTTTTCTTCTGGAAATTCTAAAATATAACGATTGGCTTCTTTATCTATTTTCTTAAGAATTAATTCTTCACATTCTTTTTCATTGATAGAATCAAAATTATAAGCTCTCGGAATATTGATATACATGTCATTCCATTTAATAAATGGACCAAAACGACCTTTTCCTTTCGTTATTGGTTTATTATCATAATATGCAATTGGAGCGTCTTCTACTTGCTTATTTTTGATAATTTCAATTGCTCTTTCTAAACTTACATTAATTGGGTCTTCTCCTTTGGGTAAGGAAACAAATTGTTCTCCAAATTTTACATAAGGACCAAATCGACCATTATTTACTGAAATTTCTTGTTCTTCATAAATTCCTAAAGTTAAAGGTAACTTAAATAAATCCAATGCCTCATCTAAGCTAATAGTTTCAATACTTTGACCTGGTTTTAATTTGGCATACCTTGGCTTTTCTTCATCATCAGCACTTCCTATTTGAACCATAGGTCCAAATCTTCCTAATCTTGCAGTAATTAACTTATTAGATTCTGGTTCTACACCCAATTCACGCTCACCTGTTACGAAAGTGGTACTTTCTGCTGAAGCTTCAATATCATTATGGAAAGGTTTATAAAACTGTTGGATAATTTTACTCCATTCTTTATTGCCTTCTGCTATTAAGTCAAAATCCTTTTCCATATCGGCAGTAAATGAATAATCCATAATTTTTGGAAAATTTTCTAACAAATAATCCGTTACCAAAATTCCGATATCTGTTGGAATAAGCTTTCCTTTTTGAGCACCAACATTTTCAGAAAGCGTTTCTTTTATTATATTGCCTTTAGATAATTCCAATTTTTGATAAGCTCGTGGTTGTCCTTCTTGTTCTCCACGAATTACATATTCACGATTTTGAATTGTAGAAATTGTAGGTGCATAAGTGGAAGGGCGACCAATACCTAATTCTTCAAGTTTTTTAATTAAACTAGCCTCAGTAAATCTTGCTGGAGCTTGTGAAAAACGCTCTCTAGCTTCTATTTTAGTATAATCTAATATTTGATTGACATTCAATGCAGGAAGCATACCTGCTTCATCCTCTTCTTCATCATCTGTACTTTCAATATATACTTTTAAAAATCCCTCAAATTTCAACACTTCGCCTTCAGCAACAAACAATTCTTTTCTATTAGATATATCAATTTTGGCAATTGTTTTCTCCAAACGGGCATTACTCATTTGCGAAGCAATTGTTCTTTTCCATATCAATTGGTATAGTTTTTCCTCATCACGATTACTGCCTTCGGAAGTATTTTCAATATAAGTTGGTCTAATTGCTTCGTGTGCTTCTTGTGCAGAGGCATTTTTGGTTGCGTATTGTTTTCTGTTAGAATAATCTTTCCCAAATTCTTTATTAATATAGACTTGAATAGAGTTCAAAGCTAAATCTGACAAACTTGGAGAATCGGTTCTCATATAAGTAATCTTTCCAGCTTCATAGAGTTTTTGGGCTACCTGCATGGTTCTTGATACAGAAAAACCTAACTTTCTTGAGGCTTCTTGTTGTAACGTAGATGTTGTAAATGGTGCAGCTGGTCCTTTTTGTGTTGGTTTTGTTTGTATATCTTTTACAGTAAAAATTGCTTGCTTACAATCTTCCAAAAACTGCTCTGCACTTTTAATTTTACTATATTTTTCTGACAATTCTGCTTTAAAAACTTTTTTATCAGAAATAAAATAAGCAACTACCTTATAAAAAGATTCAGTTTCAAATTTATTAATTTCTCTTTCTCTTTCTACAACTAACCTAACCGCAACAGATTGTACACGTCCTGCAGATAAAGTTCTTCTTCCTAATTTTTTCCATAAAACTGGTGATAATTCAAAACCTACTACTCTATCTAATACACGTCTTGCCTGTTGGGCATAAAATAAATTAGTATCTAAAGTACGAGGATTTTCAACTGCTTTTTTAATTGCTGGTGCTGTAATTTCATTAAAAACAATACGCTTTGTGGTATCTTTATCCAAATTCAGTACTTCGCATAAATGCCAAGAAATAGCTTCTCCTTCACGATCCTCATCTGTTGCCAACCATACTTCTGAACCTTTTGCTAATTTCTGTAATTCTTTGACTACCTTTTCTTTGTCTTCTGAAATAACATAATGAGGTTGAAAATTATTGGCAATATCAATCCCCATATCTTTTTTTGCCAAATCTCTGATATGTCCAAAACACGATTTTACGGTAAAATCTTTTCCTAAGATTTTTTCTATCGTTTTAGCTTTCGCTGGCGACTCAACAATTAGCAAGTTTTTCGTCATAATCCAAATCCAATTTTAATAAAAATTTGTCTCCTATCTTCAAAAAAGCAGAAGAAAAACAGAAAATTTGGCACAAAGTAAAGCAATTTTAATTTGTAATTCTAAATTTTTTAGAAAATATAAAATAAATTACAAATATTTATATATAAATTTTAAACTTCCACAGCATTTTCAGTCGCTACTTTTTTCATAAATCGACCAGCATCTGTCATTGTTCTTTCTCCAGTTTCAAAATTTACACGGACTAAGCCAAATCTATATTTTAAACCAATATTCCATTCGTGATTATCAATAGTACTCCAATGGAAATAACCTTTTATTTTAATACCATCTTGTTGTGCTTGATGCACCCACGATAAATATTCTTTTATACTTTCAATTCTAAATTGCGGGTCTTCTGTACAAACACCACTTTCTGTAATAATAATCGGTCTGCCATTCTGTTTATAATATCGATGAAAAACTTCATAAAATCCTTTTGGGTCATATTCCCACATCATATCGTGGCGTCTTCCTAATTTAGCTAATACGCCTGGATTATTGATATTATCAATTGGCAAAGGTCTAAATGGCATTTTTGCATAATAGCTCAATCCTTGAAAATCTACTTTTTGGAAATGCTTATGACAATAATCCATAAACCACCAATCAAATAATTTAGCTAAAAGATGACCTGGAAAAACTTCACCAACAAATTTTACAGTATTATGTGAAATGCCAACTTGAGCATTCGGGATTTTTTTGTGTATATAATCATAAACTTCATTATGTGCTTTTTCCATAGCTTTCAACACACGTCTAGCTTTGAACAATTGTCCTTTATAAAAAGGTGGAAATTGTCCCAGTATATAACCATTACTTACATATACATTCGGTTCATTAAATGTATTCCAAGTATCTACTAAATGACCAAACGTATCAACAGATTTTTTAGCAAAATCTACCCACATTTTATAATTATCACCTTTTTCCCAACTGCCAGTTTCTACAAACCATTTAGGATGCGTAAAATGATGTAAAACCAACATGATATGCATACCTCTATTTTTCAATTCTTGCATAAAAACCAAATACTTTTCAACTTCTACTTTATCAAATTCTGCAAAAGGTGCTTTTTGTAATTTACTCCAATCATGGCTCATTCTATAACCATTACTCACTTGACAAATTAATTCTAAGTCTTCTTCTCTATGAGAATCGTGCATACTACAGTTATCAAAAATGCTACCATCAACACTTTTAAAACCCTTCCAATCATGCTCGCCTGCTTTTTCAATTTGATAAGCTGCTGTCGATGAACCCCATATAAAATTCTCAGGAAATTGTAATTTCGTCATTATTGTAATTAATTTTAATTAAGTCGCTAATATATAAATTTAGGTTCGTATTTTTACACATTAGGAGATGAATTTAAAGGACTATACATATAAAGGTCGAGTTTCAATTACCAATACTAAAAATTCAATGCGTATTAGAATTCCGATGAATAGAAATTTGGTTTATATTTCTATACTTATTCTTACTACTTTCTTTTGGTGTCTGGGACTTTTCATGCTCATTGACTTATTTTTAAAGCTCCATAACTTCTATTATAAATTATTTTTATTTTTTGGTTTTTTAGTTTGGAATGGTATTGGATTGGCAGGTGTTTCCTTCTTTATGTGGATATTTTTTGGACGTGAAAGGATAGTTGTAAATAAAGATTATTTCATCACAGAAAAGCCTTTGATATTTTTCTTTCGCCGAAACATTTATAATATAAATGAAGTTTCTAAAATTAGAATTGACAAAGAAACATTTAAAATAAATAGAAATGGGACTTGGGTGGAAAATCAACGTACGGTTTTAAAATTTGACACACCCAAAAAACATGTTGTATTTGCAAGAAATATTGCAGTATCAGATGCTGAATATATTTTACTCCTTCTAGCCAAATGCAAATACTTAAAAGCAGAGCAATTTGCGATTGTGATGTAAAATAATAAATTATATTTTTGCTAAAATAATAAGAATTGGCACTTTGTTTGTACTTTTATATTCGTGAGAATATTATTCATTTTATTTTTTTCGATATATCATTTTATAAGCTTCGCTCAAACGCCTGACAAAGCATTAAAATATTACAATTCAGCTATTGAATATGGACAAACGGCTCAATTTACAGAAGCTATTGAGGAACTCAAAAAGGCCATTCAAATTTATCCAGATTACTTAGATGCTAAAATATTTTTGGGAGAAATTTATTTTAGTACTAAAAAATATACGGATTGTATTGCCATTCTTGAAAATGCTAAGGAGAATATCAAAACAATCTATCCAAGTATATACCAAACTAAAATGTATTGGCTTCTTGCTGATGCTTATTTATTAGATAAAAATTTTGAGAAATGTATTATCAATGCTCAAATGTATCTCAATCAAAATAAAAAAACAGAATATGGAATTCAAAAAGCTAATAGATTGATTGCGACAGCCAACTTTTCAAAACAAGCCATTGCTAATCCAGTAAATTTTCATCCTACTAATATTGGCGAAAGTATCAATTCTGCATTTGATGATTATTTTCCTGTACTCACACCAGATGCTAAACAATTATTCTTTACTCGAAAAATTAATGGACAAGAAGACATATACTATTCGGATAAAATTAATAATACTTGGACTAAAGCTCAATTGCTAGACGATAAAGTAAATACACCGAATTACAATGAAGGTTCGCAAAGTATTTCAGCAAATGGCAATTTGCTATTTTTTACAACCTGCAATCGTCCAAATGTTTTTGGTAGTTGTGATATTTTTTATACCTATTTCGATGGCAAAAATTGGATGCAAGCTAATGGAATCAATAAACCGATAAACACAAGTTTTTGGGATGCACAACCATCTTACGCTGCAGATGGCAGAGCTTTATATTTCAGTAGCGACCGACAAAATGGCGTTGGTGGAAAAGATATTTGGGTTTCTTATTTAGATGATCAATTAAAATGGAGTGAACCAAAAAACTTAGGCGACCAAATCAATACACCTTATGATGAGCAAACGCCTTTTATTCATCCTGATGGAAAAACACTTTATTTTATTTCAAACGGACATGTTGGAATGGGTATGAATGATATTTTCATGTCCAAATTGGAAAATGGCGTTTGGAGCAAACCCGTAAATTTAGGTTATCCCATCAATACTGAAAAAGATGAAATGGGCTTATTTGTATCAACTGATGGCAGTAAAGCATATTTTGCAAGTAATCGAGCTGAAGGTTTTGGAAAATTAGATATTTATGAGTTCGATTTACCACAAGCTTTTAAACCACAAGCGACTACTTATGTGAAAGTATTTGTAAAAAATGCTTTAAATAAAAATCCATTATACAGTCAATATTCAATAATTGATATAAATACAAATGAAGTTATAATTAAAGGAAACACAAATAGTGAGGGTAATTTTACTGTTTGCTTAACTGCCAATCGAGATTATGCTCTAATTGTACAAAAAGATGGTTATTTATTGCAAACTGAGAATTTTTCATTTAAAGAAGGTACAATTTTTCAACCTTATACTTTAGATATATATTTACAAGCAATTGAAAAAAACAGTCAGGTTGTGTTAAACAATATTTTTTATGAATCTAACAGTGCCACAATCAATCCAAAATCTTATACAGAATTAGATAAGTTGTTTGAGTTCCTTACAAAAAATCAACAAATAAAAGTGGAAATTGGAGGACATACTGATAATGTTGGCGAAAAAACTTACAATCAAACTTTATCTCAAAAAAGAGCTCAAAATGTGGTCGATTATTTGGTCAAAAAAGGAATAACATCTTCAAGAATAATTGCAAAAGGCTACGCCGATACGCAACCTGTAGTTCCAAATACTTCTGAAGAGAACAAAGCCAAAAACAGAAGAACCGTTTTGAAAATCATTGAATAAATACTAATTTCGTAGAAAATTTCATCTTGAATATTTTTATTAAAATCATTACTTATCCATTTATTCTAATTGTTTTATTTTATAGAATAACGCTCTCTCCTATGATGGGCTATGGAAAGTGTCGATATCAACCAACTTGTTCAAAATATACTTTAGATGCTTTGCAAAAATATGGCCTATTTAAAGGTGGCTGGTTGGCTATAAAACGTATCTTATCTTGTCATCCGTGGGGCGGAAGTGGTTACGACCCAGTTCCATAAATTTTCAAAACTATATGTTTAAATCAATTATTTTAGTTGGAATTGGTGGTGGAATTGGTAGTATTTTAAGATATATTATCTCCTTAATTTTTTCTAAGTATGCAATCGGCATTTTTCCATTGGGAACATTTATCATTAACATCATTGGTTGTTTTTTAATTGGATTATTTATTGGAAATTATGGCAAGCATCCTTTGACTAATGAAAACTTAGGTTTCTTATTAATTATTGGATTTTGTGGCGGATTTACAACGTTTTCTACTTTCTCTTTAGAGAATTTAAAACTCATCCAAACAGGACAATTACTGACTGCATTTATTTATACTAGTGCAAGTATTTTATTGGGTATTGCAGCAACTTGGCTCGGTATTTTTACAACTAAATAACGTTATAAAATTTTTGCTCCTATATATTCTTTTAGATATTTAGAAAATCTAATATTGGAAGTATGCCCTGGTTTCATGACGATTAATCTTCCTTGCAAAGCTATTCCCAATAAAGACAAATCGCCTATTAAATCTAATATTTTATGTCTTGCTGCTTCGTTGTCAAAAGTTTGGTATATTGGATTTAGAACACCTTTTTCTGGAATTGAAAAAATTGGTTGATTAAAAGTTTCAGTCAGCCATTTAGCTTTTTCAGGTTCGATATTAAATTCTGAAAAAACCAAAGCATTATTCAAATTTCCCCCTTTAATTAATCCATGTTTATACAACATTTCAATTTCATGTAAAAAACAAAAGGTTTTTGCTGGGGCAATCTCTGTAATATAGTCTGCCCATCTTTCTAAACTAGCATATTGCTTACCTAAACTTTTAGAATGGTAATCTATCATACAAGTAATAGAGAAACTTGAAGATGGAATTAATAAATATTCTGCATTTGTCTCATGATCTTTCCATTCAATATTTTTTTGAACTATAAATTTTGATTTATGAATAGCTTCCTCTTTTATGCCAACTTCTCTAATTTTATCCACAAAATACTTTGCACTTCCGTCTAAAATAGGTACCTCTCCGCCTTCAATTTCCAAAATCAAATTATCTATTTGTAAGCCAACAACAGCAGACAATAAATGTTCTACTGTATAGATAACCTCATCATCAATCTTAATATTTGTTGAACGAGTAGTATCTACGACATTATTTAAAGAAATAGGATATTTTTGATTGTTTTTAAGTAATACCAAACCTTCATTAGGCAAAGCTGGAAGCATTATTACCTTACACTGTTTTCCAGTATGTAATCCGATACCAGTTATTTCTGTTTGCTTTGCAATTGTTTTTTGCCAACTCATATTCTAGAACACAATAATAAGAAAATCAATTTAATTATAAAAATTTTAACAAAATTATTGTAACTTAGATATCCCAAAATATATTTCACTATGGATACCTACGGTTTAATTTTATTAATTGCGATGCCTGTTTTTATAGTTTGTATATTAATAGAATTATTGATATATCAACTAAAAAAAATAGACTATAATTATATGGATGCTATTGCAAGCTTATATTCGGGTATGACTAATACATTGAAAGATGTTTTGGGTCTGACTATAGTTGTGATTTCGTATGATTATCTTTTGCAAAATTTAGCACTTTTTAGTTGGGGCAAACCAAACATCTGGATGTATA
The DNA here is from genome assembly GCA_020636545.1 of Chitinophagales bacterium. Lineage (GTDB taxonomy): Bacteria > Bacteroidota > Bacteroidia > Chitinophagales > JADIYW01 > JADJSS01. The sequence continues at coordinate 43,866 of JACJXS010000012.1, read as the reverse complement.
TTATTACTTTTATTATTCTGGATTTTGGTGGGTATTGGTATCATCGTATTTCTCATGAAGTAAATTATTTTTGGAATATTCATGTAGTTCATCACAGTAGCGAATACTTTAATTTACCTTGTGCTTTACGCCAACAATTTGCAACAATAACTAATATTTTGAGTATTTTAATTACAGGTATTGCATTATCAATATTAGGAATTCCAAAAGATGTTATAGTAATTGTTGCTCCCTTACATTTATTTTTACAATTTTGGTACCATACTAACCTAATTAATAAAATGGGTTTCTTGGAATATTTTCTTGTAACACCATCTCATCATAGAGTACATCATTCTATGAATAAAATATATATGGACAAGAATTACAGCCAGATTTTTATTATTTGGGATAAATTATTTGGTACATTTCAAGCTGAACTTGACACTGAAAAATGTATTTATGGCATTCGACATCAACCAAAAACTTGGAATCCATTTATTATTAACTTTCAGCACTTATGGTCTATTGTAAAAGATGCTTTTCGAACAAAGAACTGGAAAGATAAACTATTAATTTGGATAAAACCAACAGGCTGGCGACCCAAAGATGTTGCTCAAAAATACCCAATCGAATCAATTACCGATGATAATGTTTATAATTTCATCAAATACAATCCAACGTATTCAAATAGTTTTAAATTTTGGAGTTTGGTTCAACTTATTCTATCGTTTTTATTGATGGCATTTCTATTTTATAATCTACCTAATCTTTCAAAATCAAATCATTTTATCTTATACGGTTTGTTTTTATTGTTTTCCATTTTTTCTATAACTGCAATTATGGATAAAAAAAGCTATGGAATTTATACGGAAATACTTCGATTAATTTTTGCTACTTACTTCATCTTCACAACACAAAATTGGTTTGGAATCAATCAGTTCTATAAAAATGCATATATTTTTGTATTTTTACAATTTATAATATCTGTATTTGTATCATTATTTTTCTATTATAAAGAATTTAAACCTGCCTACCAAATCTATAAAATACCAACTTAAATTTAGTCTATTTGCATCATCTTAAAAAACAAAAAATAACTTAGGCATTAATTTTGTATGTAACAAAACTTAATGAACCAATACAATATTCAAATCCAAATAAAATGAAGAAAACGCCAAAAAGAAAACACCAAACTACCAAAGATTCTAACATAAAAAAAACAAAAGTCGCACATAAAGAGCCTCTCTTAGTTGGTAACGAACTTATAGGGACAATTGATATTGCCCGAACTGGCGATGCTTATGTTATTATTGAAAATATAGAAAATGATATTTTTATACATAGAAAAAATGTACACGGTGCTTTTGATGGCGATACTGTAAAAGTAAAACGTATTCACAATCCAAGGTCAAATCGGAAAGTAGGTATTATTACTGAAATTATTGAGCGTAAACGCAGTATTTTTATTGGTGTTGCTGATAAGCAAAGTAAATATTGTTTTGTAAAAGCAGATAATGTATCTATCAAAAATGATTTTTTTATTCCAGAAAAATATGAAAACAACGTAAAGCATGGCGACAAAGTGGTGATTGAATTTATTGAATGGAAAAAGAAAGACAAAAACCCTATTGGAAAAATCAGTGAAATATTAGGACAAGCTGGAAGCAATGATATCGAAATGAAATCTATTTTAGTTGAAAATGGATTTTTTACTTCATTCCCAACCGAGGTATTAGAAGAAGCAGAGGCTATTCCTACAAAAATTTCAAACTCAGAAATCAAAAAACGAAAAGACTTTAGAAATGTTACTACACTAACAATTGACCCTGATGATGCTAAAGACTTTGACGATGCTATTTCATTCCAAAAAGTTACAGATGATACATTTCAAATAGGCATTCACATTGCCGATGTGAGTCATTATGTACAAGAAAATACGGCTTTAGATAAAGAAGCCTATAAACGTGCAACTTCTGTATATTTAGTAGATAGAGTCGCACCTATGTTGCCAGAAAATATTTCCAATATTATTTGTTCGCTCAGACCAAATGAAGAAAAACTCTGTTTTTCAGCAGTATTTATTATTGATAAAAATGCTAAAGTATTAGATATTTGGTTTGGTAGAACAGTAATATTTTCAGATAGAAGATTGACTTATAATCAAGCTCAAGAAATTATTGAGGGCAAAGACGATATACTTAATTTTGAAATAAACACACTCAATAAAATAGCAACTCAACTTAGAAAAATACGTTTTAAAAATGGCTCTTTAGATTTTGATGCACCTGAACCAAAATTTCAATTAGATGAAACTGGCAAACCAATCGGCATCATTATCAAAGAACGAAAAGCTGCACACATGCTGATTGAAGAATTTATGCTTTTAGCCAACCGTTATGTTGCCTACTATGTGGGCAAAGAGAAAAATGCTAGTGGCAAAACACCTATGGTATATAGAGTACATGATTTACCCAATATAGAAAAACTACAAGATTTTGCACTTTTTGCTGCTAAATTTGGATACAAAGCCAACTTTGATAATCCTAAAAAAATTACACAAACACTCAATACGCTAATGGAAAAAATTCATGGCAAACCTGAACAAAATTTATTAGAGTCTTTAGCCATACGAAGTATGGCCAAAGCAATTTATACCACTAAAAATATTGGACATTATGGTTTAGGATTTGAATATTATACGCATTTTACCTCTCCCATTCGTCGTTATCCAGATATTATGGTGCATAGATTATTGCAAATAGTATTAGATGGTAAAAAAATGCCAGCACTTAATGAATTGGAACAAAAATGTGGCCACAGTTCTGAAAGAGAAAAAGCAGCTGCTGAAGCTGAACGAACATCAGTAAAATACAAAATGGCAGAATTTATGTTAGATAGAATTGGTGAGTCATTCCAAGGCGTAATTTCTGGAGTAAAAAACTGGGGAATCTATGTCGAATTACCTGATTATAATTGCGAAGGTTTATTGAGAGCCGAATACCTTACAGATGATACCTACTTGTATGATGAAAAAAATATACAATTTATTGGAAAACGAACAGGAAACATTTATCAATTAGGCGAATCTATTGAAGTAATCTTAGAAAATGTCGATATCGAAAGAAAGACTATTGATTTTAGATTGAAATAAAATTACAATTCTTGAAGTATAAATTGTATTTACGTACCATTTACAACTAAAAAAAATCCATAATTTTATCAGACAACAAATATTTAAACTAAAAACTACTACACTATTAAAAAAATATACTATATTTGCACCCTCAAACGGACATCGTAGCTCAGTTGGTCAGAGCATCGGATTGTGGTTCCGAGGGTCGTGGGTTCGAGCCCCATCGATGTCCCCACTTTTTATAAATATTTCCACTTCAATTTTCTTTTTCCATTCAATTTCGTAGAATATAAAATTATTCAAAAGCCAACATTTGTTTAAAGTCTTTTTGCTACTTTTGAAGTTATAATGCGTATATTTGCATAAAATTTAGGAAATGATTGAGTATTTGCCTATTCTGTTTATGTTTGTAGTTGCTGCAGGTTTTGTGGTTTTTACAATGGTGGTTACCCACTTATTAGGTCCGAAAAGAAAATCAAAAATAAAATTAGAAACTTTTGAATGTGGTATTGAATCGCAAGGCAATGCCAGATTACCATTTTCAATAAAATATTTTTTAGTCGCTATCTTATTTGTATTGTTTGATGTGGAAGTTATTTTCATGTATCCTTGGGCTGTAAATTTTAAACAATTAGGACTTGCTGGATTATTGGAAATGTTTGCTTTCATTGGATTCTTTTTAATCGGCTTCTTCTATATTATAAAAAAAGGTGCTTTGAAATGGGAATAAAACAAAACAATTAAGATTATAATTTTGTATTAGATATATGAGTACAATTCCTGTAGATATTAGTCCAGCATACGAACCTGCTGGTTATGGAGGAGAAGGTTTTTTTGCTACTTCTTTAGATAAAGTAGTTGGTTTGGCACGTAAAAACTCACTTTGGCCATTACCTTTTGCCACTTCTTGTTGTGGTATAGAATTCATGTCCACCATGAGTGCCACTTATGACTTTGCAAGATTTGGAGCTGAGCGTTTAAGTTTCTCTCCAAGACAAGCAGATTTATTGATGGTAATGGGTACAATTTCTAAAAAATTAGCACCAGTATTACGTCAAGTGTACGAACAAATGGCTGAACCAAAATGGGTGCTTTGTATGGGTGCTTGTGCCAGCAGTGGTGGCATTTTTGATACTTATAGCGTATTGCAAGGAATAGATAGAATTATTCCTGTTGATGTTTATGTACCAGGTTGCGCACCTCGTCCAGAACAAGTTTTAGACGGTATTATGCAAATACAAAAACTCGCTGAATCTGAATCTATAAGAAGAAGAGATTCTCTAGAATATAAACAAATGCTATCAAGATACGGAATTGAATAAAATTAGTGTGCATGACTGAATTAATCTTACAAAAATTAAAAGAAAAATTTCCAGAAGCTGTTGTTGGTTTTGAGCAACAATACGATTTTCCTATTTTTATAATTGATAAAAATCACATTAAAGAAGTACTTACAGAATTAAAAATAGATGAAGAATTAAACTTCCATTTTCTTACAACAATGTGTGGCATACATTATCCTGACAACCCTCAAGAATCTGAATTTTGTATGATGTATCAATTGCACAATATGCCTAAAAATATCCGTATTCGATTGAAAACTTTTATGCCTAAATCAGATTTGCATGTACCAACAGTTACTGATTTATGGAAAACAGCCAATTGGATGGAGCGTCAAGAATATGATTTCTTTGGATTTATTTTCGAAGGGCATCCAAATTTGACACGCATACTCAACATGGACGAGATGAACTATCATCCTTTGAGAAAAGAATATCCTTTGGAAGATTTACGACGTGATGATAAAGATGATAAAATGTTTGGCAGATAATTTATTACAATGAAACAAGTAGAAGACATCGAAGAAAAGCACTATACTACGTTAAACTTAGGACCAACGCATCCTGCAACACACGGCATTTTTCAAAATGTGCTCACTATGGATGGTGAAACTATTGTGGATTCTGTTCAAACTGTTGGGTATATTCATCGTGCTTTTGAAAAATTAGGCGAACGTCGTCCATATAATCAAATTAATGTTTTAACAGACCGATTGAACTATTGCTCCGCTCCTATTAATAATATGGGCTGGTTTATGACTGTAGAAAAGTTAATTGGTGCAGAAATTCCAAAACGTGCTCAATATTTAAGGGTAATCATTATGGAATTATCACGAATTGCCGATCATATTATTTGCGATACCGTTATTGGTGTTGATAGTGGTGCATTATCTGGTTTCTTACATCTATACCAATCGAGAGAAAAAATTTATGATATATTTGAATCAATTTGTGGTGCTAGATTAACTACAAATATTGGAAGAATTGGTGGTTTAGAAAGAGATTTTTCTGAATCTACTTGGGGACATTTAAATCTGTTTTTAAAAGAGTTTCCAGTTAAGCTAAAAGAGTTTCAAAAATTGTTGGACAGAAACCGTATTTTCATGGATAGAATCATCGGCGTTGGAAGTATTTCAGCTGAAGATGCATTAAGCTATGGATTTACAGGGCCAAATTTAAGAGCTGCGGGTGTTGATTATGATGTTAGAGTAATGAATCCTTATTCTTCTTATGAAGATTTTGAATTTGACATTCCTGTTGGAACGGCTGGCGATACTTTTGATAGATATACCGTTCGAATTGAAGAAATGTGGCAAAGTTTAAGAATCATTGAACAAGCCATTGCAAAATTACCTGATGGTGCATTCCATGCAGATTTGCCTTATTTTTATTTACCTCCTAAAGTTGATGTATATAGCAAAATGGAAGCCTTAATTTATCATTTCAAAGTGATTATGGGCGAAACAGAATTGCCTGTTGGAGAAGTTTATCATGCTGTTGAAGGTGGAAATGGCGAATTAGGTTACTATATCATTTCAGATGGAGGAAGAACGCCTTTTCGTTTTCATATCCGAAGACCAGGTTTTATTTATTATCAAGCCTATCCACACATGATTAAAGGCAGTATGTTAAGTGATGCCATTATTACAATGAGTAGCATGAATGTAATTGCTGGAGAATTAGATGCTTAATTTAAGTTTACTTTTCCTAAAATTTATTTACTAAGATTGCAAATAGTGATTTCCAAAAACAACTAATGAGAAAAATTCATAATCTCACTTCTCAAATTGTCTGAACTATGATTTTTATGATTAAATGATAGACAGGATTTTTATAATGTAGTAATGAAATAATGTAGTAATGAAGTAATTAAATTCTCACTACTTAATACTAAATACTTTCTACTCATCTAACTACCAAATACTTTCTACTTATTACTCAAAAAAAAGTCTTGGCTCTTGGCTCTAATAATCTTGACTCTAATCTCTCACTACTCAATACTTTCTACTTAATACTCAAAATAGTCTTGATTCTTTAAAAGCTAAACCTAATAAGCAAATATATATGAAGTATTGACATAAAAAAACCACAGCCTAAGCTGTGGTATTTTTTACAACAAGAATAATAAAATTATTCTGCTACTACATCAAATTGTACTTCTGCAGTAATCTCTTTATATAAGCCAACAACAGCTTTATAAGTACCTACTTCTTTTACCTCTCCTTGAATATGGATTTTCTTTCTATCCACATCTAAATCAAATTGTTTTTTCAAAGCATCTGCTAATTGGATATTGGTTACACTTCCAAATAATTTTCCAGTTGTTCCCACTTTTGAACCTACAATAATTTTAGATTGGCTCAATTTCTCAGCAAATTGCTTCATTTCTTCTGTTAATTTAGCAATTTTTGCAGATTGTTGCTTTACAATTTCTTCTAAGTGTTTTTTGTTAGAAGCATTAGCAATTTTTGCTAATCCTTTTGGAATTAAAAAATTACGACCATAGCCAGGTTTTACTGTAACTACATCATATTTTAGTCCCAAGTTCTTTACATTTTCTAATAATATAATTTCCATGGTGTATTTCTATTTTAATAAGTCAGTAACATACGGTAATAACGCTAAGTGTCTTGCTTTTTTAACAGCTTGAGAAACTTTTCTTTGATATTTCAAAGAGTTGCCCGTGATTCTTCTTGGTAATAATTTTCCTTGCTCGTTCACAAATCTTAATAAGAAATCTGGGTCTTTGTAATCAATATATTTGATTCCCATTTTCTTAAAACGGCAGTATTTTTTCTTTTGCTCACCTAATTTTGGAGCGTTTAAGAATTTAATTTCGTCTTGCGTTGCCATAATTAAGCCTCCGTTTTTTGTGTTTTACCATTTAATTTCTCTCTTCTTTGTACTGAATAAGCCAAAGCATGTTTGTCTAATTTAGTCGTTAAAAAACGCATCACGTTTTCATCTCTTCTAAATTCAATTTCAAATTTTTTCACTAAAAGTGGATCTAATTTAAAATCTAACAAGGTATAATAACCTGTTGTTTTCTTTTGAATAGGATAAGCCAATTGCTTTAAACCCCAATCTTCTTTGCTTATTACTTCGCCGCCGTTTTTTTCAATGAAGTCGGTGTACTTCTTTACGGTTCTTGTGTACTCATCTTTAGATAGTACGGGCGTTGTAATAAAAACCGTTTCGTAATTGTTCATAAATAAATTAATTTTGAGATGCAAAGGTAGTTCTTTTTTTTGTAAAAGTGAAACATTATATTTATTACCTTAAATTAAGAAAACATTATAAACCAACGATTATTCAAGAAAAACTCCTTAAATCAAACAAAATAGTATCTTTAATTCATAAATTTTCAAAATGTGCCTCATTGCGTTTGCTATTAATGTTCATCCTGATTATCCGTTGATACTAATTGCCAACAGAGATGAATTTTATAATCGACCAACTCGTTCTGCACAATTTTGGGAAGCTGAAGGTTTTGCTGATATTCTTGCTGGCAAGGATTTAAAAGCTGGTGGAACTTGGATTGGCATAAACAAAAATAAACGTTGGGCAGCACTCACTAATTATCGGAATTTACACAACTTAAAAGAAAACCCACCATCTCGTGGTGGTTTAGTATTGGATTTTATAAATACTAACAGTTCTTCTGAAAATTATTTAAGTAATATTCAAAAAGATGCAGCCTTGTACAATGATTTTAATTTATTGCTTTTTGATGGCAAAGAAATAACCTATTATTCTAATATTTCCAATACCATTCAGTCAGTTTCCAATGGTATTCATGGATTGAGTAATGCTTTATTAGATACGCCTTGGAAAAAAGTAGATAGAATCAAAAGCGATTTAGAAAATGCCATTCAAAATAATCATTTAGAAAAAGATTTTTTATTTGATTTATTATGCAATGAAGACAAAGCAAATCCTGAAGACTTACCATCAACAGGTTTATCATTAGAACTAGAAAAAGCGATGTCTTCAATTTTTATCCATACACCATTTTATGGCACACGATGTTCTACAATTATTTTAAAAGATAAAAATGGAAAAGTATCTTTTACAGAACGAAAATATTCAGAAAATAAGGAAATATTAGGTGAAGTAAATTATGAAATAGAATCGTAAATTATACTGAACTATATTTCAAAAATAACAGCATCATTTGGAACTCGAATTCTTCTATTATAAATCCCCTCTGGCTTGGCTTTTCCTACTGAAATTACCATACAAATTTCAGCAATATCTGGTAAATTTAAAAATTGCTTTACTAATTCTTCTTGAAAACCTTCCATCGGGCATGTATCAAAGCCTTCGGCTGCAATAGACAACATAAACATTTGAGCAGCTAATGCACAGCTTTTATGAGCAATAATTCTAATTTCAGCTTTAGCTTCGTTACCAGAATACAATTGAGCAATTGATTTTTCATAGTAATCAATTACTTTTTGCTCTTTATTCGTAATTTCTTTAGGAAAACCTTTTTTGATTTCCTCTAAATTAAATTCTGCACGTTCCTGCCATTTATCTGTTCTTGTTACAAAAACCACCAATTCCTGAGCTGTTGATGCAGCCTTTTGTCCATAGCAATATTTTGCCAGTTCTTGTAATTTATTTTTAGATTTTACCCTATAAAATTCCCACAATTGTAAATTATCGGAGCTTGGTGCTAAAGTCGCCCTTTCCATACATTTTCTTACAACAACATCATTTAATGGTTCACTATCATCATAAATCCTTACAGAGCGTCGTTTATCAATAAGCTCATCAATGACTTTAGAATTATCTTGCATATTGCAATGATAATAATTTTTATGGAGAACTTTAACGAATATAATTAAATTCATAAATAAGTAACAAGCTCTTAGAATTCAAAATTAAAAATGTATTTTTGGCTATGCATTCAATTGAAGAATTAAGGACTTTTTTTTTAGACTATCTCAATCAAAATAAATTCATTCAAACACCTAGTGAATTATATGAACCTAATAATTATTTCTTACAAATTGGAGGTAAAAGATTACGACCTACACTCCTACTTTTATGCACAGAATTATTTGGTGGCAAATACGAAAATGCATTGGATGCCGCTTTAGCAACAGAATATTTTCACAATTTTACTTTAATTCATGATGACATTATGGACAATGCTCCTTTGCGACGTGGTTTTCCAACGGTACATGAAAAATATAACTTAACTACTGGTATTTTAAGTGGCGACGTATTAATGATTCAAGCATATCAATGTCTGTCAAATATTGATAAAAAGTATTTCAAACAGATATTTGATATATTTACAAAAACAGCAATTGAAGTTTGTGAAGGACAACAAATGGATATCAATTTTGAGCAACATGTGAATGTACAACATCAAGATTATTTGGAAATGATTAAACTGAAAACAGCAGTTTTGCTGGCTGCAAGTATGCAAATTGGTGCTATCATTGGAGGTGCAAATGAGAAAGATGCAGATACTATTTATCAATATGGTTTAAATCTTGGTATTGCTTTTCAAATTCAAGATGATATTTTAGATTGCTTTGGAAAGCCTGAACAAGTCGGTAAACAACTTGGTGGCGACATTCTTCAGAATAAAAAAACTTTATTACTATTAGAAGCTATTAAAATTGCAGAAATTAGAAATGACAATCAATTAAAAAAAGCTTTAACAATAGAACATTCCGAAAAAAAACTTAAAACGATATTAGCTATTTTCAATACCTATCAAATTAAAGAATACGGAACAAAAATTAGAGATTCCTACATAGAACAGTCTATTGCTTACCTCAATAAAATCAATATAGATAAGGAGAAAAAAGCCATTCTTAATAAGCTGATTGAACATTTAGTTTTGCGAAGTTTTTAATTAACATTTTTTATTTTAAAACATTATTTTACATTAAATTTTATGGCATAATTTTGGAATACAATAAATTATGAAACAACTAATCTCATTTCTATCTTTCACGCTTCTATGTTTTTGTGTTAAGGCTCAAAAAATGGATACCATAATTCTTCCTTCAATTGTTATTGGTGGAGACACTTTGGTAGAAGAAGTTATATTAGAACCAATCATAGTTGCCGCTTCTAAATTAAAACCTGTTACAATTTCATATCGAGACCAAACCTATTTAAAGAAAGTTTATCCTTATGCTTTAAGAATCGCTAGACTTAGTCAAGTTATTGATGAGCAATTAAAAAACATGTCTAAAAAAGAGCGACAAAAATTTTTAAATAATGCTGAAAATTTATTGAGAGATGCCTACGAAAAAGAGCTCAAAAATATGACGAGAACGCAAGGTAAATTTCTAATTAAATTAGTCTATCGTGAAACTGGTGTAACTGTATTTGATTTATTAAAAGAATATCGTGGTGGATTTAAAACTTTTTGGTGGAATTTTGGTTCTAAATTTTTTGACTTAAATTTAAAAGCAACTTATGATCCCAAAGGTACAGATGCTGAGTTGGAAAACTATGTCATTCGATTAGATGAAACTTATCAAAGAAACGGCACAAAATATATTATACAAAATGAAAAATTCAATCTCAACATTCAAAGTAAAAAAGGCAAATCAAAACGAGATAAGTCTGAGTGATTACCAAGGAAAAGTATTAATGATTGTAAATACTGCTTCCAAATGTGGACTAACACCTCAATTTGAGCAATTAGAACAATTGTACCAAGAATTCAAAGACCAAGGTTTTGAAATATTAGGTTTTCCTTCTAATGATTTTGCAGGACAAGAACCCAATTCTGCTGAAGATGCTGAGCAATTTTGCCAACTAAATTATGGCGTTAGCTTTCCAATTATGGAAAAGATTCATGTAAAAAAAGGAGCAAATCAACATGAACTATTTAAGTTTTTAGGTAATAACGCTCCTGGTCCAAATTTATTAACACATCCTAAATGGAATTTCCAAAAATATTTAATCAATAAAAATGGAGAAGTCATTGACTACTATATTCCAACAACAGAACCCACTTCGGAAAAAGTAAAAGATAAAATTCGAGCATTATTAAAATCGTAAATAGAAAAAAAATAGTTGCGTGAGTTCAAATTTCTTAATATATTTAACAAAAATTAAATATTATGAAAAAGATACTTTCGGCACTTCTATTTATTATTGTTGTCTATAATATTAATGCTCAAGCATTTTTAGGTGCCCACTATACCACAAAAGATGCCATCTTAACCAATAGCCTAAACCCTGCAATGCCTGCAGCATCTAGTATGAAATGGCAAGTAAATCTATTTGGAATTAATATTAATGCAGGAAATAATTACCTAGGAATCCAATCTTTTAAAGGTATTGCCTCAAATTTTGATAAAGATGTAAATATTGGAGAAATACTTGATGGAAAATCCAAAGACGCTCACGTTGGCTTAGGATTTAACGGACCGGCTTTTATGATTAAAATAAAGAAAAACAATGCAATATCAATAGGTGTTAGAGGTCGTGGCGTTGCAACTATTAATGACTTAAATGAAGATTTGGGACAATCCATGTACCATAATTTCAAAGATATTTTTGAATGGGCTCCACATTTTAAAGATGACAAACTCACAGGTGGAGCAAACGTTTATCATGAAATTTATGCAGGTTATTCAAGAACTATCAATATTAAAGCAAGACATGCATTACATGTTGGCGTAACTGGAAAAATAATTACTAATATATTCAATGCTCAAGTTGAAGCTCATAATGTTGATTTCAATATCGTTCATTCTGGAATGGATAGTTTTGTAAATGTAAAAAATTCACAATTTGACTTTTTAGTAAGCGACAGAATGGATGATGGTTTCAAATATAAATTTGGCATTGATGGTGTTGGATTCGATGTTGGTTTAATTTATGAATTAAAACGAAAAGAAACAGATGAACCTCTATTATTAGCTGGATTTTCGGTTAATGATATTGGATTTAATTCTTATAATTTAGGTAAAAATAGTCGAACATTTATCGGTAATAATACTAATATTCCTGCAAGTCATATTTTAAATGCTGATGGAAGCACAATTGAATTTGATATGTTATTAGACTCATTAGGTACTAAAACAATTCCAACTGGTAAAAAGAAAATGAAATTACCAATGACCTTAAACACTTTCGTAGATGTCAGAATCGCAAAGATGTTTTATGCCAATGCAAATTTTCAATTTAATCCTTATGACTTTAAAAAAGGGGAACCAAAAGCAAATATGCCTACAAACATTACTATTACGCCAAGATTTGAAACTAGAATCTTCTCCGCTTATTTACCTGTAACTTGGAATAAATATTCTGGATTTAATGCTGGATTAGCTTTTAGAATTGGTCAAGTAACCTTAGGTTCAAGTAATGTCATTACTTCATTCATCAAAAAACCTACGAGCAAATTAGATTTCTATATGAATATTAGTTTTGGCAAAATGGCTAAAGCTGGTAAAATCAAAGAAGATAAACCAAAGAAGGACAAATCATCCAATAACAAAACTGAAGAAAACAGAGATGATACGCCATCTCGTGAAACAACTAATTAGAAAATCATTATTTTTGTCCAAAATATAATTTTGGATTCTGTTTCTTATAGTATTCGTTATAACCCAAATAAATCTACTTTTCCAATTGGAGATATTGTTCCTTGGGAAAAGGCTGCAATTTTTATAGAACAAAAAGAATTTATTCTTGATCCAGATTGGCATGCTGGTGCATATTATGTTCAAGAAAGCAATTCTATGTTTTTAGGTTATATTTTAGAACAAATTCAAGTTCAGAAAAATGTTCAAATAGTGCTAGATGCTTGTGCTGCACCAGGTGGAAAATCAACACATATTTTAGATAAAATAAGTAAGGATTCACTTCTAATTGCAAATGAAATATTGCCCAAACGCAACAGTATTTTAAGAGAGAATTTAATACGTTGGGGAAATCCAAATATTATTGTAACACAAAACGATACTAAAGATTTTAAAAGTCTATATAATTATTTTGATTTAGTTGTTTTAGATGCACCTTGTAGTGGCGAAGGTTTATTAAGAAAAAAGCCAGAATTAGCGGTAGAATTTACACCTGAAAATATTGAAAAGTGTGCAATCCGTCAAAAGGAAATCATTGATAATCTTAAAAACACTATAAAACAAAATGGCTATTTAATTTACTCAACTTGTACTTTTCAAACTTGTGAAAATGAAGACCAAGTACAGTATTTATTAGACAATGGCTTTGAAATTGTACCAATTGATATTGCTCAATTTCCTGAAATTACAATAGGCAAAATTCCACATACTTATTATTTTACATTTGAAAAAACTAAAGGTTCCGGTTTTTTTATTGCATGTTTAAAAAAAATAAGTACAACACAAAATATACCTAGTAATTACTATGATTTTAGTAGAAAAAATCAAATCTTTGATATACAATTCAAAGAGGCTGAAAAATGGATAAAAAACTCATCCACTTTTAAATACTTTACCTTCAAAAACAATATTTTTGGCTTTCCAAAAACCTTTGTTTCAACATTAAATATTATCCAAACACATTTATATATTACCTATTTTGGTATTGAAATTGGTGAGTTAAAAAAAGATATTTTTATACCTGCGCACAACTTAGCATTGTCCAATTATATACATCCTGATTTATCAACTATAGAAATTAATAAGCCTACTGCCTTACAATTTTTAAGAAAACAAAATATTCAAAAAGAGACAATCAACACTTTAAATATTTCAGGTTGGGCTTTATTTTCTTACAACAAACATCATTTGGGTTGGGTAAAAATTTTACAAGACAGAATTAATAATTACTTACCAAATAATTGGCGAATTTTAAAAAGCTAATAAAATCAGCAAATAGAAAATATTAACTACCCATTCACAATCAGATTATTTCATTACTAAATTATTTCATTGTTTCGTATCTTCGTGATTCTTTAAAAAATTGTATAAGTACTAAAAAATATGGAATTAGCTAAAAATATCAATCCATCAGAAATTGAACAAAAATGGTATCAACATTGGCAGAATAAAAACTATTTTCATTCTGAACCAGACGAAAGAGAACCCTATACAATCGTTATTCCACCACCAAATGTTACAGGTGTATTGCACATGGGACACATGCTAAATAATACCATACAAGATGTATTAATACGAAAAGCTCGAATGCAAGGAAAGAATGCGTGTTGGGTTCCAGGTACAGACCACGCCTCAATTGCAACTGAATCAAAAGTCGTTGCACTTCTAAAAGAACAAGGCATAGAAAAAAAAGACATGACACGGACTGAATTTTTAAAACATGCTTGGGAATGGAAAGAAAAATATGGTGGCATCATTTTAAAACAATTAGAAAAATTAGGTGCTTCTTGTGATTGGCAAAGAACAAAATTCACAATGGACGAAAGCCTTTCTGAAGCAGTTATTGATGTATTTATAGATTTGTACAACAAAGGTCAAATATATCGTGGCGTAAGAATGGTCAATTGGGATCCGAAAGGAAAAACTGCTGTTTCAGATGAGGAAGTTATACATAAAGAAGTAAATTCCAAATTATATTATATCAAATATTTAATTGAAGAAAACGGACAAATAAGCGACCAATATATTACTGTAGCCACAACACGACCAGAAACTATTTTTGGTGATACGGGCGTTTGTGTGCATCCCGACGACGAAAGATATAAACATTTAAAAGGAAAAAGAGCAATCGTGCCAATCATTAAGAGAAGTGTACCTATAATTTTTGATGATTATATTGATATTGAATTTGGTACTGGAACACTGAAAGTTACACCTGCACACGACATTAACGACTATAATTTAGGAATAAAACATCAACTAGAATCTATAGATATATTGAATGATGACGGTACTTTAAATGAGAAAGCACAATTTTATATTGGCGAAGATAGATTTGCAGTAAGAAAAAAAGTCGCCATTGAATTAGAAGCTGCTAACTTATTAGAAAAAGTTGAAGACATAAAAAATAAAGTTGGCTATTCAGAAAGAACAGATGCTGTAATAGAACCAAAATTATCATTGCAATGGTTTTTGAAAATGGATAAAATATCTAAACCAGCATTAGAAAATGTATTGAATAATAATATCCAATTAACGCCTGAAAAGTTTAAAAATACCTATAAACATTGGATGGAAAATGTCCACGATTGGTGTATTTCTAGACAATTGTGGTGGGGGCATCAAATTCCAGCTTGGCATGATACAAAAGGAAATTTTGTGGTAGCGAAAACACAAAATGAAGCCATAGAAATTTACAAAATTAAATTTAAAGAATTATTTAACGAGCAAACACAACTCACTCAAGATGAAGATGTTTTAGATACTTGGTTTTCTTCTTGGTTATGGCCAATTTCTGTTTTTGATGGCTTTAAAAATCCAGAAGGAAAAGACATTAATTATTATTATCCTACCAATGATTTAGTTACAGCTCCTGAGATTTTATTCTTTTGGGTGGCAAGAATGATTATTGCTGGATACGAATATAGAAATGAAAAGCCTTTTTCAAATGTGTATTTAACTGGAATTGTACGAGACAAACAAGGACGAAAGATGTCAAAATCATTGGGCAATTCACCAGACCCAATTGACTTAATTGAAAAATATGGTGCTGATGGTGTTAGAACAGGAATGCTATTCTCCTCTCCTGCTGGCAACGACTTACCATTTGATGAAAAACTTTGTGAACAAGGTAGAAACTTTACCAATAAAATTTGGAATGCACTACGTTTGATAAAAAATTGGGAAATTGATGAAAATTCGTCATCAAAAATCGATTTAACAACAGCATTTGAATGGTTTGAGAATAAATTGGCACAAACCATCAAAACAACAAATGAATTATACAATCAATACCGATTATCAGAAGTATTGACTACACTTTATACATTTATTTGGGACGATTTCTGTTCTTGGTATTTAGAATATGTAAAACCACCATTTGGTGAAAAAATTGATACTGAAAGTTATCAAAAAACAGTTGGCTATTTTGAAGATATACTGAAACTTATCCATCCTTTTATGCCTTTTATCACAGAAGAAATATATCATCTACTAGATGAAAATAGAACAAATGATATCATTGTTGCCCAATATCCAAAAGAAAGAAATTTTGATGTAAGCAAAATTGCAACTGGCGAGAAAATGAAAACTTTTATTGCTAATGTACGAGATGTAAGAAATAGAAATGGACTTTCGCCTAAACAAACATTAGATGTTTATGTACAAACAAACAATAAAGTATTTTATGAAGTATGCAATGATATATTATTAAAGATTAGCAATATAAATCCAATTAATTATACTGATACTAATATAGAAAATGCAATTACTAATTTAGTGGACAAGGATAAAGTTTTTATCATAACTGGTATAAAAATCAATACCGATGAAGAAAAAGAAAAGCTGGAAAAAGAAATTATATATTATAAAGGCTTTATCGCATCTATTGAAAAAAAGCTAAATAATGAAAGATTTGTACAAAATGCCAAACCTGAAATTGTAGAAATAGAAAGGCAAAAGCTAAAAGATGGTCAAACTAAACTTCTTGCTTTTAAAGAAAGTTTAGCTAAATTGGGATAGTTGTCTTTATACCGTTGCAAAATAACCTTTATAGTATTTCTTTAAATTTTCTTTCGGCAATAAAAGTTATAACAAAAATCTGGAAGGCGTGAAATATCATTATTGGCAATAATATAATACCCATAGGAATAGTTGCAGGAATAAGTATTTTAGAAAAAACTGTACCATGCACTAATGATTTTTTTGTACCACAAAATTGAGCTGTAATAGTATCTTCCCTATTGAAATTTAAAAATCTAGCTACCCAACCTGTAAAAAAATAAACTAAATAAAATAGCAAAAAACAAAGGAATGTGACCAAAAACAGATACGCCGTTCCAACTTCACTGAAAATTTTCTGTTCAAATGATTCTGCAAAGCTTTTATAAATAATTAATAGAATAACCGACTTGTCAAATTTATTCAATATTTGAACGTATTTTAACACATAGTCCCCAAAATATCTTTGCAAAGACAAACCTAAAACAACAGGTATTAAAATCTCTATTATTAATTTTAAATAAATATGGCTCAAATTATAATCAACATCACTATTCAAGATAAAAAAGCCCATCCAAATTGGCGTTATGAAAACTCCAATTAATCCAGAGATGCTTGCGTTAAAAATAGCAGCTGGTAAATTTCCTTTTGCGATAGAAACCATCACAACTGAAGTTGAGACCGTTGAGGGCAATGCAGCTAAAAACAAAAATGAAAGCCATGTATAAAAGTAATTTTCTCCTTTAAAGTATGGATAAAACAAAATAATTATCAATGGAAAAAATACAAAAGTCGTTATTTGAATAACGAAATGTAATTTCAAATTCTTTAACCCTGTCTTTATCTTCTCTATACTTAATTTCAATCCATAAAAGAAAAAGATAAAGGCAATCCCAATGCTTATAATATTATCTAAAATTCCTTTATAGGCTTTATTCCCAAGTTGAGGAAAGCAATACGAAATTAAAATTGTTACGAAAGTTAGTAACAAAAAAGTATCTATTTTAATTTGCTTCATTTTATCAAATATCAAATAAAGAAAAACTAAAACCTAAACGATTTTATTATTTTATAATTACGGAATGTAACAAACTAAACCAATCCTTTTTTATAGGCAATTTTCAATAATGCTGCTGTATTATTGACATTCAATTTAGAAAGCATATTTTTACGATGCGTCTCTACTGTATTTTTACTGATAAACAATTTATTTGCAATATCTTGACTCGTCAAACCTAATGCGATATGTTGTAATATTTCCAATTCTCTGGTTGTAATTTGTGCCGTTAATTGGTCGTAAGCTTTAGAATCAAAATCATCATCAGATGAAGTAACTGCATTGATTAATTGTTCTTGAGCAGCACTATCCAAAAACGCTTTATTATCATTAACGTGATCTATGGCTTTGAGTAAATCATCTTTTGAAATATTTTTAAGCACATAACCTTTTGCACCAATTTCAATACATTCTTTTATAAATCTAGGTTCGCTGTGCATGGTCAGCATTAATATTTTGATATTAGGGTAAAGAGATTTTAATTGTTTAGTTGCTTCGATACCATCCATTTCAGGCATATTAATATCCATCAAAACAACATTTACTTCACTACTAAGTGCAGCAATTTTATCAATAGCCACTTTGCCATTATGTGCAGTGCCTAAAATTTGGATTTGCTCCTCTTCTTCTAATAATGAACTGATGCCGTCTAAAAATATTTGATGATCATCTACAATAAAAATATTAATCTTATTCATTGAATTTTAATTTTTGATTTATTGGTTAAAGGTAATGTATAAAATTCCAAAAATTTCTTTTTCGAAGATAATTAAAGTTATTTTCATTTCCATAAGCTTCACGCTCAAAAGAAATATTTCGGTAAGCTAGTTTAGAATCTTTATATTGTAACCATTTTATTAAGAACTCAACTAAATACCAAATATAAAACAATAGGATTAACATTTCCAATTGCTGACGAATATGAATTCTTTCGTGAAAAACTAAAGTTTCAATTTGCTTATCTAATTTAGATTTCAAAATGATAAATGGAAAAATAGTAACACCTATTGTATCTTTTGAAGTAAAATATTTTATAAAGAAGGGCCAAATTACAACCATAATGCAATAAATAATTCGCTAAACATCAAAAATAAGAAAACATTGATTTAAAATTCCTTATTTGAATCACACACAATTAAAATAATTTTTTAAATATTTTTTAGTTAAAGTTGCTTAATTTGTTTTTTTTTGTATTTTTACAACAATATAAGACAACATCTCATGAAACGATTTCTCTATGTATTTGCATTATTGTTTGTTTTTGCGGAAGCAAGTGCAAAAGTTAACTACAGCATAGGCTTTAAAGGAGGCTTAGCATTTGGCAGATTTAAGAATTTCAATTTAGAAGGTTCAAAAAAATCTAGTTTAGGTGGACAATATTCTTCTAGAGTTGGTTTATCTGGTGCTATTACTGGTAGAATTTGGTTTAACAAATATATTGGATTAGAAACAGGAGCCGAATTTAATATGGGTGGCAATACTTCTACTTGGCAAAAGAATTTTTATGGTCAATTTAGAAAAGATGTAAAAGAGCATAAATTTAATTATGTTACGCTTCCTTTAGTTGGTCATATTGGTTGGTCAAATGAAAGATTGAAAGTATTTGGAACAATAGGTGGTTACGTAGCAGTACCAATTTATGGTAGAGTTGGAGAAATTAAATATTTAGACCAAGATAAAGTAAGCGAAATTCATTATGATGCAGATTTCAAAAAAGAATATTCTAGATTAGATTTTGGTGTTCGTTTTGGTGCTGGATTTGAATATGCTTTCAGTAAAAACAAAAGACATGCTGTAACCTTTGATGCTACTTATGATTGGGGTTTGACAAAAGTTCTTAGAGAAGCTTATGCAAACTTAGATGACAAAACAAATATCACTAATTCTAGAACATTAATCCAAGTGGGTTATGCTTATAAATTTGGAAAAGAATTTCCTAAAAAAGAAAAGACAACAAAAGAAAAAGTAGCTAAAGAAAAGAAGGTAAAAGCTGAAAAACCTGCTAAAGTAAAAGAAGAAAAAGCTGTTAAGGTAAAAGAAGAGAAAGCACCTAAAGTAAAAGAGGAAAAACCAGCTAAAGTTAAGGAAGAAAAAGCTCCAAAAGTAAAAGAAGAAAAACAACCTAAAACAATGACTGAATAATTTTCTTGTTTTTTTTAGAATATAAAAGTGTAGTCGTTGGCTACACTTTTTTTATTCCAAAAGAATGCTTATATTCATATTATTATGGCAAACAATTTTTCTGAAATAAAAAAAGGCTCTCTGTTACTATCTGAACCTTTTATGGAAGACCCAAATTTCAAAAGGACGGTGATACTAATTACTGAACATGAAAAAGATGGAACATTAGGATTAATTTTAAATCGTCCAACTATTTTTACCGTCAATCAAATGATTGGAAACTTCCCGCACATCAGTGCTTTTATGAATTATGGCGGACCTATTGACCCTGAAAGATTAAATTTTTTACATGCCTATCCAGATTTAATTTCTGAAGGATTTGAAATAATTCCGAATGTCTATTGGAATGGCAATTTTGAGGAACTCAAAGAAAATGTAAAAGCTAAAAAAGTACTACCTCAAAATATCTTATTTTTCAGTGGCTATGCTGGTTGGGAATATGAACAACTGAAAGAAGAAATTAAAGAAAATAGCTGGATAATTTGTAATAATTACAAAGACATTTTCAAAGCGAATAAGTATATGTGGAAAGAAATTCTACACGAAATGGGTGGTGAAAATAAACTAATTGCTGAGTTTCCAACTCATCCTTCACTGAATTAGATGCTATTAGGTTTCTTTTCAGGAAATAATAAAGAAACAGCTACTGATAATATCAAAATACCTCCAACAATTCCTAAAGAAACAACGGAAGGAACATGTAAAAATGGAGCAAATACCATTTTAAATCCTATAAAGGTCAAAATTATAGCTAAACCATATTTTAACTTACTAAACATATACATAAAGTTAGCCAATAAAAAGTATAATGATCTTAAACCTAAAATGGCAAATATATTTGATGTATAAAGAATCATTGGGTCATCAGGTGCTATCGCAAAAATTGCTGGAATAGAATCTACTGCGAAAATTAAATCTGTAAACTCAATAACGGCTAAAACAACAAACAATAAAGTTGCATAACGAATACCATCTTCAACTACAAAAAATTTATCTCCAAAATATTGCTTTTTAACTTTATAAAAACGATTCACAAATTTAGCTCCAAGATTACTACTGAAATCTTTTTCAGCGTCTTCATTATCATTTGCAAACCAAGATGTTATACCTGCATAAATCAAGAAAAATCCGAATATTGACAAGACAACATTAGGTCTATAAAATTCCTTCAAATCATAGTTAGGAACTACATCACTTGCATGAGAAAGCATAAATTTTGCACCAAACAATTCAAAAGGTGGCAAATAGGTAAGCTTTATTAAACCTACACCAGCAAATATAAAAATAGCTCGCATAATTAATGCTCCAATGATGCCCCAAAACAATACCTTATGTTGATATTCTTTCTTTACTTTATAAAATTGAAATACTAAAATGAAAACAAATAAATTATCAACCGAAAGTGCTTTTTCTATCCAATAAGCAGACTGAAATTGTGCAAATTTCTCCACACCCATAAAATGATAAATCACACCGCTAAATATCATAGATAATGAAATCCATAATACGGACCAGCCTATTGCTTCTTTATTTTTAATTTCATGGCTTTTCTTATTAAAAATACCTAAATCCAAAACTAACATTGCTACTACAATAACTGCAAAACCTGCAATTACGCCAGGGTGATTCATTAAATTATCCATCATTTATAATTGCCACAAAAATAAATAGAAAGATTTTTTTTATTTGTTAAATATTGCAATACTTATTTTAAATCATTGCATTATTAAACTTGTTACATTCCCATTATTATCACTTACCGCTATTTTTATTTCATTAATCCCTTTTGGAAAATTTGAGTCAAATTTATACTCAATAATATGCTCTTTTGCATCATAATAAACAGGTACCCAAATTGAATTTATATACATACTATAACTTTGAATGCCTGTTTGACTATCAACAATTTTAGCTGTAATTTTTTTATGGATAGTATCTACATGAATATTGCTAATTATTGGAGCTATTGTATCATAATCTAAATAAAAAGTACCCAATTCTCGAGTATCTGCGTAAATATTATCATCTTCAATTTTTGATTTCAGATAAATTGTATCCTTACTTTCATTTATCAAAACCATATTTAATTTATCCTTTTTGTAATTAGATGACAGCTTTAATTGTATTGTAGCTGCACTTTGTAATGGCGTAGAATTTCTGAAATTTGAAATTTGGTACTGCTCTCCTACTTTTTTATATTCTAATAGACCATTTTGATAAAAACTATTGGCTTGCCATTTTAATTTAAAATTATTTATAAAAATACTATCCGCTTTACCAAAAATTATAGGTTTTGCATTTTCATATTGTTCATGAATAAAAAATACTTTAGGTTCGTAAATTGTTTTAAGCCAAATTTCAGTACAATTATTTTTATAATCATAGCAATCAACTTTAAACAATAATGTATCCTCTAAATGTAAAGCATATTTTTCTATATTTTTAGTTGGATAAATCGGATAAGTATTGCCTTCTTCCTGAAAGCAATTGTAGGTATAGGTTTTATTTTTTCGATATAATGAATAATCAAAAAAAACATTACACATTCTAGCTTTCGCAAAATCTAAGTTTTTAATTTCATAAGTGAAGAGTTGCTTATTATCTTGAAATACTACTATTTTATCTATTCCATTTTTTGTTTTTGATGTATCATATTTATCAAAACCTTCTAACGAAAAAGTAAAAAATGGCTGAGCTATTTTCACTATCAATGTATCCTTCTTTTTACTGTCAATTTTAATAACTTGTTCATTAACCAAAATACCTTTAAATCCATCATATTCTTTAATAAATACATTATTAATTTGTGGTGAAATAGTATCTACAAAGCTGTTTTTAGGATAAAAATCCAATGGACTCAAAGGATATTCAGTTTTTGTATCTCTAATTTCAAAATGCAAATGCGGTGCGGAACTACCGCCAGTATTTCCAGAATAGGCAATAATGACACCTTTTTTGAAAGCAAATAAAGTATCAGGCAAAACCAAATCTAATTCATTGATTTGCATTTTATATTGTTGGCTGTTTATATATTTTTCTATCTCTTCATTAAATTTTTGAAGATGAGCATAAACACTAGTCAAACCATTATTATGTTGCACATACAAAGCTTTCCCATATCCATAAGGTGATATTTTTATCCGAACAACCAAACCATCATCAATTACAAATACTGGATAACCTTCTTTTTGATTTGTTTTTATATCAATCCCAGTATGAAAATGATTAGGACGAGGTTCTCCAAAACTTGCTGCCAATAAAAATGGCAATTTTAAAGGTGGTACAAAATTATTTTTATCTACGATTGTTGTATCTGAAATATTTTTAATCGATGTGTCAATTGGTTTCAATCGAGTACATGCAAATAAAACAAGGATTAAATAAAAGCTAGTAATAATATTTTTTAGCATATTCAAAAATACGATTGATTTTCAATAAAATTAAAAAATTCATAATCTGTAAAATACAAAAAGATTTCTAGCTTTGACAAACTATGTATATTGCATTTCTAGTTATTTTATTTTTTGTTGGAATTATTGGACAAGCTTATAAAGTTGTTCCAAATAATTTTTTCAAAAAAATCAATCGATTTATCATTTATATTCCTTTGCCTGCAATTGCATTAACTAAAATTCCACAATTACATATTGATAAGCAAGTTATTTTACCTATTTTATCTGTTTGGATAATATTTTTTGTTGCCATTCTTTTTTTCTATTTAATAGGAAAATACCTTAAACTCAGCAAGGCAACTATTGCTTGTTTAGTACTCAGTTGTGGCTTGGGCAATACTTCCTTTGTTGGCTTTCCTGTATTAACACAATTATATGGCTCAGATAGTTTGCAGTATGCTATTTTCTTAGACCAACCAGGCAGTTTTTTAGTAATGTCATCATTAGGAATATTAGTTGCTTCGTATGCAAGTACTGGTATTTTTAATATTCAAACAATTTTCAGAAAACTATTTACATTTCCGCCGTTTCTTTGTTTCTTAATTGCATTAATAATCCCAAAGAACTTTTTTAACGTATCTATCAATCAAATATTAGAAGCGATTGGAAGTATTATGATTCCTTTGGCAATGTTATCATTAGGTTTGCAATTTAAGTTAGAATTTAAAAATACACCTTGGCGAAACTTTGCAATTGGAGTTAGTTACAAATTGATATTAGCACCTTTATTGATTTATCTAATCTACTTTGTAATTTTAGGTCAAGATACGTATATTAATAAAATTGCAGTGATGGAAACTGCGATGCCTCCAATGATTACTTCATCTATCATTGCATCAGAATATGGATTAGATGAAGAATTAGCAGGTGTTTTGCCTACACTTGGTATTATTTTATCAATACCTTCATTGGCTGGCTGGTATTATTTTTTAGGTTAAAGCTACTTTCCACATTAAAAATTGATTTGTTATTTATTTTATTGAGCAATTCCAATAAAACAATTAAAAGTATCCTTATCTTTGCATAACAAAATAAGTAACATGACTATTCAACAAATTACTACACTTTTAGGCGAAGAACAAGCTAGATTTTTATTAGAACATCAATCCAAAACTATCTCCAAAGAAAGTTTACATTTGCCTTCTCCAACTTTTGTTGATGATATTTTTATGCAAAGCAATAGAAACCCGCAAACTTTAAGAAGTTTGCAACAAATTTATGGAACAGGTAGATTAGCAAATACTGGATATGTTTCTATTTTGCCAGTTGATCAAGGTATAGAACATAGTGCTGGTGCAAGTTTTGCTCCAAATCCTATTTATTTTGACCCTGAAAATATCGTAAAATTAGCAATTGAAGGTGGTTGTAATGCTGTCGCTTCAACTTATGGTGTTTTGGGTAGTGTGGCTAGAAAATATGCACATAGAATTCCATTTATAGTAAAAATCAACCACAACGAATTTATATCTTATCCAAATACTTTCGACCAAATTATGTTTGGAACAATTAAAGATGCTTGGAATATGGGTGCTGTTGCTGTTGGTGCAACTATATATTTTGGTTCTGAAGAAAGCAACAGACAAATTGTTGAAGTGGCAAAAGCCTTTGAATATGCTCACCAATTGGGTATGACTACTATTTTATGGTGTTATTTAAGAAATAATGGCTTCAAAAAAGATGGAGTTGATTATCATACGGCTGCGGACTTAACTGCTCAAGCCAATCATTTGGGCGTTACCATCCAAGCTGATATCATTAAACAAAAACTACCAACCAATAATGGTGGATATACGGCAATAAACTTTGGAAAGACCCACAAAAAAGTTTATGAATCATTGACAACTGACCATCCTATTGATTTAACCCGTTACCAAGTAGCCAATTGTTATATGGGCAGAGCTGGATTAATTAATTCTGGTGGTGAAAGTAAAGGACAAACTGACCTTGCAGAAGCAGTAGAAACAGCAATTGTAAATAAACGAGCAGGTGGAATGGGCTTAATTTCTGGCAGAAAAGCTTTCCAAAAAGATATGAAAATTGGAGTAGAATTATTAAATGCAATTCAAGATGTTTATTTGAATAATGATGTAACAATTGCATAAGCATTTCGTTTCATCTACCTATTCAATCCAGCAACTGCCATTTTTAATTGACCATAAGTAAACTTATCTTCAAAGAAATCTTTCAATGGTTTAAGTTGTTGTGTGCCTAATTCTTGAGTAGCACTTTTGATAGTTTCAAAATCTGATTTTTCAATAAAATCATAAACAGACAATTTGCCTAGTTGTATGAAGTGTGCTAAATGTCCTTCAATCGTTGTTGTTGTTAAATCCCTTAACTTTGCAATTTCATCAATGGTTTTATCGGATTTGTACATCATCAAACTAACTTCTTTGGTATCTAATTTATTGCTAGATGATTCATTATATTGTCGAGTATAGTGTGATTCCTCTTGATACAATCTTTCATCTAAAAATCTAAACCCTTCAATTTCATGAAGTTTTGTAAGGAACGTTTTGTGTACACTTTCTGTTGCTTTTACAAAGCCTTTAACATTCTTTTTTACCTTCAACTCGTCAATTATAGTGTCTAAAACTGAAAGAATATTTTGTGCAATAATTTGTCCAAAGTAAACTATAGATTTTTCTAATTTTTCTTTAATCACTGCATTTAATGTGGCTTGCGTATCCAAAGCAAAATTTTGTTCCAACCATTTATTAAATTTAACTGAAATAGTATTAATTTCTGAGACGGTTACTTTGACAGCAGCTATTTTTTCCAAGATAACTTCCTTTTCAGGCAACTTTTTTTCAATCGCAAAAAGACGATAATCTTCAATAATTTCTAAATACTTATCCCAACTAAAGCATTTATAAATTTCAGCTTTTGCAAATTCAAACTTATGAAAATCTAATTCATCTACTAATTTAGAAATTTTTGACACTGAATCTTGAGTAAAAACGACTATTCTTTCATCGGATTTTATTGCATTTGGAGCAATTTTTGTAAGTAAAAAAACACCTTCTAAACTTCGACAACGGCTTAGTGCCACATACACTTGTCCAGCAGCAAACGATTGTCCTGCATCAATTACAGCTCTATCAAAAGTTAAACCTTGACTTTTATGAATAGTTACAGCCCAAGCCAATCGAATTGGAAATTGAGAAAAACTTCCAATAATTTTTTCATTTATTTTATCATCTTCCGCATTGTATTCATATCGAACATTATCCCATTTTGCTTTTTCTAAAGTATATTCTTCTTTATCGTCAAAAAACGATACAACAATATCTTCCTTCGAAATTTTTATGATTTGAGCTAATTTTCCGTTGTAGTATTTTTTCTCTGGTTTAATATCATTTTTAACAAACATTACTTGAGCTCCAACTTTTAAATTTAATTCCATCTCCGTTGGCAGTGCTTTGTCATTAAAATCGCCTTCTAAACTCCCATTAAAAGTAAAAATATCGCCATCTAATTTTGCCAACTGATTTTGATTAATTTTATCAGCTTTCCAATTATGTGTTGTTAGAGTAATAAAATTATCCAACTCTTCTATCACATCAGGTTGAAAACGTTCATTTAGTTTAATAAAATCCTCCTCTTCCATCTCATTATTTCGTACATTATTCAATAAACGAATAAAATGATTATCTGTTTGTCTAAATATTTCTGTAAATTCAATATGAACATAATGACATTCTTGCATCACTTGAGCTGAAAAGAAAAATGGCGTATTATAAAATTGACTCAATAAATTCCACTCTTCATCTTTAATAACTGGTGGCAATTGAAACATATCTCCAATAAATAAAACTTGTACACCACCAAAAGCTTCTTGTTGGTTTTTCCTAATCGTTTTGAGAATAATATCAATACAATCCAATGTATCACAACGCAACATACTTACTTCATCTATTACCAAAAGTTCCAATTCATTAATCAGATCCAATTTTGCCTTGCCCATTTTCAGGTTAGAAAACAGCGAATTAATATTGGTAGCAATTTCAGAAAAATGTTTTTTAGTAGGCAAAAAAGCACCTATTGGCAATTGAAATAAAGAATGTAAAGTTACGCCTCCAGCATTTATTGCAGCCACACCAGTTGGAGCCGCAACAGCCATTTTCTTTTGAGTGGTTTCTTGAATAGATTTTAAAAAAGTAGTCTTTCCTGTACCAGCTTTTCCAGTTACAAATACATTTACAAAAGTATTTTGTACAAAATCTTTGGCTAATTCTTGTTCTGATAAAAACTTATTGTGCTGCATTTTCTAAAGATACTTATTTCGTATAAAAAAGTATCCATTTGTTTCGAATATTGCAGCTATATAATAGTTACAATTACACCAATTGCTCTTTATTTTCAGCTAATAAGATTTGATATAATTCTAAACTTTTTTCATTCATCTTAAATGATGTCCAATATTTAATAGCTTTCAAATACTTTTCTTTTGGACATTTTTGAATAAATTCCAGCCATAACAAACCGATAGTTAAATCACCGATATAAAATGCTATATCTCTTGCACAACCTTCTAATGCATTTTTATCCGTAAGACTTTTCGTAAAATGCAATAAAACATTTAATTTCTCAGAAATAATCTGTTTATATTCCATCAAATCTTCGTGCTTAATTGAATCTAACAATTCTGTTGCGAATGTTCTAAATGCCAATAGACCATTTTCTTTCTCCATTGCTCGCAACATATCTAAGGAAAGCACATTTGTTGTTCCCTCCCATATACTTAAAGTTTGTACATTTCTGAGCATTACAGGAATATTTGTATCTTCCAAATAACCCAAACCACCAAACATTTCCACATGTTCTGAAGCTGCCGCAATTGAAGCTTTTGCTGTATATAATTTTGCAATTGGTGTAAGTACACGCAAAACTGCTTCTTCATTTTCAGTAGCCGCTTTACAATCTTCTTTCCCTAATAATTGTGTTAAGAATAATGCCAACAAAGTATTACTTTGATAAGCAATTTCTAAATCCATTAAACTCTTTTTAAATAAAATATGTTGGTTGATTTTTTTTCCAAAAGCTTCTCGAATATATCCATAAGCTTCAGAAAGTGCGAATGCTCGACGCATATATGAAACTGCAGATACTGTGTTGTAAATTCTTGTAACATTAAATAAAGTAGAAATCGTTCTTACACCTTTGCCTTGTTCGCCCACCATTCTAGCTTTTGCACCAGTTAGAACCAATTGAGCTGTAGGCAATGCTTTTGTTCCTAATTTATCTTTCAGTGCTTCAACTTCAATACCATTTAAACTGCCATCTTCATTTCTAATCGGCAAATAAAATAGAGAAAGTGGTGCACGTTTGCCATCTTGCGGTTGTTCGGTAGATGCTAATGTAAAAGCCATATCCGCAGTAATTGCAGAAGTAAACCATTTATGTCCTTTAAGTTCATAGCCATCATCGGCTTTATGAGCAATCGTCATAGAACGAGCAACATCAGAGCCACCAGTTCGTTCGGTCATCCATTGTCCACTAGTTAAAAAATCTTTTGGATTTCTAGAAATAATTCCTTTAAATGGTTTATCTTTTAGAAAATCATCACCATAAAATTCAATCAATCTTGCAGCACCATCTGTCATGGCAAGTGGACAAGTATAAATTGCTGATGATGGTGTATATAAATAGAGTTTTACAAATTGATACAATCTTGAATAAATACCAAATTTTCGTTCATAACCAATTGCGACTAAACCTTCTTCGGCTGCAATATCTTCTAATTTTTGCCATTCAGGTGCTACTTTAATTTCATCTACTCTATCGCCATACGCATTAAAGGATATTAGTTTAGGCGGATTATTTTCACAAGCATTTGCATACTCCACTAATTCTGTAGCAACACGCTGTCCAAATTGTTCCAAATCTGGTTGTATAGATTTTAGTATATCTTTCGGAAGATTAGTTGCTAAATAATCTTGTAAAAATTCATCGTTTGTATATTCATTTTCCAATTTTGGTATTGCTTGATAAAAATTGGAGTATGGTGTATGTTGCTCTCTCATGCTATAATATTTGTAAAATGTAATTCTAAGGTAACTAGATTTTCAAACAAAAACAAACAGATAAGCTCTAAATTATATTTAGGATTTTATAAGATATTTTATTATTTTAGCTAAAACTTTTATCGATGTTGTCAAAGAAGACAAAATATGCCATAAATGCCCTAGTACACTTAGCCAAAGAACCACCAAAACAACCTGTCTTAATTAGTGATATTTCAGAGAAACAGCACATTCCTAAAAAGTTTTTAGAAGCCATTTTATTAGATATGAAAAATGCTGGCTTAGTTAATTCTAAGAAAGGAAAAGGCGGCGGTTACTATCTTTTAAAAGAACCTGCTGATATTAACTTAGCAGAAGTCATTCGTTTATTTGATGGTGCAATTGGAATGTTACCTTGTGTTACACACAAATATTATGAAAAATGTGATGAGTGTGAAGATGAAGTAACTTGTGGAATTCGCCATACTTTTTTATCCATAAGAAATGAAACTGTAGAGTTGCTAAAACAAAGTACATTAGCACAAATTGTTGAAACAGAAACTGCATTAAAAACACATGATTAGCAAAGATAGCTTACTTTTTTTGGAACAGTTATCAAAGAATAACAATAAAGAATGGTTTGATATTAATCGAAAAATATACCAAAATTACAGAACTGAATTTATAGAATTTATTCAACAATGGATTAATGAATTAAGTCATTTTGATACTGAAATTGAAAATATAGAAGCAAAGAATTGTATATTCCGAATCAATAGAGATATTCGTTTTTCTAAAAACAAACAACCTTATAAAACAAATTTTGGAGCATATATTTCAAAAGGTGGCAAGAAAAGTAATTATGGTGGCTATTACCTACATCTTGAACCGAATAATTGCTTTTTTGGAGCTGGAATATATGAAACTGAACCATTAGAATTGGCAAAAATAAGACAAGAAATAGATTATAATTTCAAGGAATTTAAAACCATTGTAGAAAACCAAAAATTTCAAAAAACATTCGGCACTTTAAATATCGAAAATAAACTAAAAAAAGCTCCAAAAGGTTATGATGAAAACAACGAAGCTATTGAATATTTAAAATTGAAAAACTTCATTATTGGAACCAGAATCGAAGATAAAATGATTTGTAGTCCAAATTTTAATCAATATTTAGTGGAATTATCCAAACAATCCATTCCTTTTATTCGCTTTTTAAACCAAGCATTGGACTAAACTATTTTATTTCTTTGATTCGTATTAATATTTTATGTGGAGCAACTTCATCTCCTCCGAAATAAGGATATAATTTATAACCATTGGGCGATGTTGAAAATCTAGGCATTTCGATAGTAGTGCCATCTACTGTAAAAACATATTTATTAGCTTCTATTTTAATAGAACAATTTATTTCATCATTCAGAGAAACAGATTTAATATATTGGAAACTACGAACTGAATTATTATAAATGTAAGCAAATAATTGTAATTCATCCTCATTCCAACGCCATCCAATACGAGCACTATTTTCGTGATGTTGTGTATTATTATCCGAAAATCCATATAACTTATTAATATCTAATTGATTTTCTGGAAGTGCAGATATATATTTTGCTGAACCATCAAATACGACAGTAAATTTCAGTTCTGAAATAGCTGAAAGCATTACCAATTTACTATTATCTGAATAGTGTCCGCCTTGGGGAATTGTATAAGTAATAAAACCATCATCAATTAATTTTTGTTCAGCCTTTTTACAAGAGAAAAAAGAAAAAAACACTATCCACAAAAGAAGTCGTAAATTAATTTTCATATAATTCTATACTGATAAAGATAAAATAAATTGAAATATAATTATATAAATTTTAATCCTATTTTGGAAATAGTTTATCCACTTAAATTTATTATTTTTAGCAAAACTTAAAATGCTTAGAATACTCATTTTAAACTATGAATATCCACCAATTGGTGGTGGTGCAGGCATTGTAACAAAGCATTTGGCTGAAGAGTTTATAAAACTAGGACATCAAATTACTATTCTAACAACTTGGTTTGAAGGAGAAACTGAAAATTACAAGCATAATAACTTTGAAATTATCCGTTTAAAATCTAAGCGAAAAAGTACTTTTCAGTCGAATCCATTAGAAATGTATGATTGGATTAAGAAAAGTAAACAGTATTTTAATCAGAATGATATTCGAGGAAAATTTGATGTATGTTTCGCTAATTTTACACTTCCTGGCGGTGATGTTGCTTTGTTTTTAAAACAAAAATTCAATTTACCTTATATTATTTTATCGCATGGGCATGATATTCCTTGGGCATTTCCAAAGCAAATGTTTTTATGGCACACACTCTCCTACTTTTGGATAAAGAAAATTTGTACACAATCAGCTTACAATATTATTCTTTCTGATGAATTAAAAACAATGGCTGACAATTTAGTACCTAGCAATAAATCTAAAAATATCATACTCAATAATGGTTTAAAGATTCATGATTTTAATAAACAATTTAGTGGACATATTTTAAATATTATTTTCATTGGCAGATTAGTGGAACAAAAAAATCCTCTATTATTTTTAGAAAGTATCCGACAATTAAGAGATTTGAATATACCTTTTCGTGTAGAAATTTATGGCGATGGCGAATTAAGAAAAGATATGGAATTATACGTTCAAAAAAATAAAATTGAACAGATTTATTTTAAAGGAAAAGTAAATCACAATGATGTTATAAATGCTCTAAAAAATACTGATTTATTAGTATCTTCCTCAAAAAGTGAAGGAATGGCTTTGGCTATTTTAGAAGCACTCACTTTCGGTGTATATGTGGTGGTAACAAATGTTAGTGGCAACGATAAATTAATTCTTGAAAACATCAATGGCAATATCGTTAAAGAACAAAGGGCATCAATAATTGCAACCAAAATTGCAGATTTCTATCATCAAAAATTTACAAAAAACTATACATATCCAACAGATTATATGGAGCAATTACAAGCACAATTTTCTTGGCAAGGAATTGCAAAACAATACATAGATTTGTTATCAAAAGCGGCTAATAAAAATTAAGCTTCCATATATTTTTCGATAGAAGTGTCGTATAAATCTTTATATTCTTCTATATTTCCAAAATCTAAACCATCAACCACAACTGCTTTATTTTTCACTTGTCCTACCAATTCAAAAGGAATTTGTTTTTGAGTAAGTAATAGTTCAAATGCTGCTTTTTGTTCAGCTGTTACTGATGCAATTGCACGTCCTTGAGCTTCGCCAAATAAAAATGCATCTTTGCGAATTGAAGGACTTGTATTTATTTCAAACCCATAATTCCTTGGCATTGCACTTTCCATAATTGCAATAAACAAACCACCTTCACTAATATCATGAACAGATTGAACTAATTTATTTTCAATTAAATCAGCAATAGCATTTTGCATTGCAAATTCTTCATCTAAATTAAAATAAGGAGCTGGCGACAATTCTACTTTATGGTAATTGAATAAATATTCAGAAGATGAAATATCATTTTTAGAAGCTCCAATCTGATAAATTAAATCATTTTCATTTTTAAAATCTAACGTCATCTTATCTTTTACATCTTCTATCACACCTAACATTCCAATAGTTGGTGTTGGATTGACAGCTCTATTCGGTGATTGATTATAGAAAGATACATTTCCTCCAGTTACTGGTGTATCAAACTTGATACAACTTGCTGACATACCTTTTAAAGCATGTACGAAATTCCAATAAACCTCTGGGTCGTAAGGATTACCAAAATTCAAACAATTGGTAATTGCAACAGGTTTTCCTCCGCTACAAGTAATATTTCTTGCTGCTTCAGCAACAGCAATAGCACCGCCAACTTCTGCATCGGCATGTACATAACGACTATTACAATCCACAGTAACGACCAAGCCTTTGTTACTTTCTTTTAAACGAATAATATTGGCATCACTCGGTTCATTAATTCCAATATTATTTACACCCACCATCGAATCGTATTGCTTATAAATATATCTTTTTGAAGCTATATTTGGGTAAGCAACCACCGCTTTGGATATTTCTTTTAATTCATTTAAGCTAGGTTCTGAAATTTGCTCAATAGCATATTTATCACGTTCTTCATGATATTTAGGTTTTGAAAATGCTCTATCATACACTGGAGCTCCACCACCTAAAACTAATGTATCAGCAGGCACTTCAGCCACCAATTCCCCATTCATATAATATTCTAAAGTATTACCTTCAGTAACTTCGCCAATAACCGCACAATTCAAATCCCATTTGTCAAAAACTGCTTCAACTAATGCTTCTTTGCCTTTTTCAACAACAATCAACATTCGTTCTTGCGATTCAGACAATAAGATTTCGAAAGGCAACATATTTTTTTGACGTGTTGGAACCTTATCCAACCAAATTTTCATACCATGTTCGCCTTTTGCACTCATTTCAGAAGTTGAACAAGTTATACCAGCTGCTCCCATATCTTGCATACCAATAACAGCACCCGTTTTGATAACTTCTAATGTTGCTTCCAACAATAATTTCTCTACAAATGGGTCGCCCACTTGTACAGAAGGAATCTTATCTTCAGCATCTTCGCCTAAATCTTCTGAGGCAAATGTTGCTCCATGAATACCATCTTTTCCAGTTGCAGAACCAACAATATATACAGGATTTCCTTTTCCATAAGAAGTAGCAGAAATGGTATCTCCAATTTTTACAATTCCAACACTCATTGCATTTACCAATGGATTTACTTGATAACAATCATCAAAATAAACTTCCCCTGCAACAGTAGGAACACCAAAACAATTTCCATAATGTCCTATACCTTTTACAACACCTTTTAATAAATGTTGTGTGCGTTTATTATCAATCAATCCAAAACGCAATGAATTTAGAGAAGCAATCGGCCTAGCTCCCATAGTAAAAATATCTCGAGAGATGCCACCAACGCCAGTTGCTGCACCTTGAAATGGTTCTACTGCACTTGGGTGATTATGAGATTCAATTTTAAAAGCACAAGCCCAACCATTGCCAATATCTACTAAACCTGCGTTCTCCTCACCTGCTTCCACTAACAAAGCCTTACCTTTTCTTGGTAATTTTTTTAAATATTTTATGGAATTTTTATAGGAACAATGTTCACTCCACATCACAGAATAAATACTTAATTCTGTATAATTGGGTACACGTCCTAAAATCTCTTGGATTTTTAAAAATTCCTCAGGTAATAATCCTAAAGTTTTGGCTAATTCTTCATTTACGATAACAGACATAATAAAATTGATATAAGTTACAAAAGTACAAAATAAACCACTATAAGACTAAAAATATTTGTTATTTAGTGCAGTTTTATTAATTTCGTAAGAGTTTATTATACTTATGTTGCTGGAAACTTTATACCCATTATTTTTAATACTATTATTTAGTGTAATTATTACCAAATCCAAATACTTTAACCGTTCTGAAATTGGCTCTCCCTTATTAGTTTTGGGCTTTTTATTGAAATGCATAAGTGCTTTTTATTTTGGATATTTATTTAATAAGAATATTCTGACAGGAAACGACACTTTTAATTATTTAAGAAATTCAGAAATTATCTATTCTTCTATTCAAGAATCTTGGCTAACTTATTTTAAACTAACATTTGGGCGTAATTGGCATTCAAATCCAGACTCAAATCTCATTCCATATATAGATAAAATGGATTTTTGGTACGATAATAGTAATTATTTGATGGTACGAATAAATGCTATTATTCGATTGTTTTCTTTTGGAATTTACAATGTACATGCTGTAATTTTTGCTTTTATTTCATTTATGGGTATTTATAATTTATATTTATTTTTTGAAAACAAAGTTTTTAATAAAAGGATTTTACAATTAATTTTATTTGGGATTCCTTCTATTGTTTTTTGGACATCTGGCGTTCATAAAGAAGCCATAGTCGTTTTTGCATTAGGCATGAGTTTATATAATACCGATAACCTTTTTAGCTATCAATATGAAAGAAAACATGTTATTCGAACCATTTTAGGATTATTTATTTTAGGAAGTATCAGAATCTATATACTTGCATTTTTAATTCCTCTGTATATTGCAATTATTCTTTCTCAGAAAATCAGCTTCCCAAAACGAACGTTTCGGTTTTATGCAATCCTTATGATTTTCTTATGCATCATTAGTTTGGCATTAATTGATACGCTAATCCCAAACTTTAGTTTATTTAATGAATTCATAGTTCGAAGAACTCATTTTTTAAGAGCTTCTGGCAATACTACATTTGATGTTATCACCAATTTCAATAGTATTGAGAGTTTCTTTTTAGTGATTATTGATGCAATTATCAATCCATTTATTCATCCTTTTCCAAATGAATCCAATTTGTTTTTGGTATTTATTGCATCATTAGAAACATACTTAATGTTGTTTATTATTTTAGCAACTGTTTTCTCTTTAAGTTACAAAAATTTATACAAAAATCCTTATGCTTTATTCTGCATATTATTTTCCTTGAGTATTTTATTTTTAATAGGATTAATCGTCAATAATTCTGGAGCAATTGTCAGATACCGCTCTATTGCTATACCATTTTTGTTAATTGGGTTGTGTTTATTATACAAACCAAAAGAAAATTTACAGATAGAAACTGGAGCAATAATCAAATAATATGACCTGATTTTATAAACATTTCTGCAAAATATATTGCAACTTAGTCCATGCTTTTTCATTATCATGCAAAACTAAAATATCATTTTCTCTAAGATGATTTTGAATGTTTTCATAACACTTTTCAGGTGTAACTTTGGGATGATAATCATGTGGCAATACAGAACAAATCACGATTTCTCCTTTATTAAATTTGTCCATTGCACGTACTTTTGCATAAGGAGGACGAAATAAATTACTGCCACTAATAGCTTTCCCTTTTTGATAATTTTCAAGATAGTTTTTTCTGGAAATTCTCCAGCCATTATAATGTTTATAGCCGTGATTTCCGATAGTATGTCCTTCCGTTTTTATCTGTTCAAATATTTCAGGATATTTTTCGATATGCTCCCCTAAACAAAAAAATGTTGCTTTTACATTATGTATTTTTAATTGTTCCAAAACCCAAGGCGTAATCGTTGGGTGTGGGCCATCATCAAAAGTAAGGTATATTTTTTTGCCCATAAAAGTACAACTAGGCATTTTAATTAACGCTCTAGCCTCTTCATTCATTTCCCAAATTACCTTTGGAAATGATTTTTGTATAATATTTGGTGTTCTTACCCAAAACATACTATCTATTTTGTTAAACAAATTTTTAATCTAATCATTTTTTTCACAGAGTCTTCTATTTGATACGCTAATGCTGTTTGCTTATCCAACTCCTCAACTATCTGTTCGGACAATAATCTCGGATTTTTAGGCATCAAAACAATATCATTCCCAGCTTCTAAAGCTTTAAAATCGGCATTTGGAATAGTAGAAACGCCCAACATATTCATTGCATCTGTAATAACAATTCCACGAAATCCTAAATCATTTTTCAATAAATTAGAAACAATATTTTTATCAATACTTGATGGCAATCCAGCTGTATTAAACTGTTCATTATCTTTAATCGCTATATGACCCATCATTGTAAAAACGGGTTCAGACTTTTGGATTAAGTGATAAAAAGTAGGTACTTCTTTTAAAGGTCCATTGATATATACTAAATTTTTATGTGAATCGCCCAATACATTTCCATGTCCAGGAAAATGCTTAATTGTCGTTGCAATGTTATAAGTTTTTGATTCATTAATAAACTGTGCTGCTCTATGAATGATATCATCAATATTGTTACCAAATGAGCGATTATTAATTACTGCAGTATTAAACGAATTATCAGCCAATGGTGAAAAATTAATCTGAATACCAACTTTGTCCAATACTGATGAAATTGTTTTAGCAGCTTCTAAAACTAAACTATCAGAATCCAATTTGTTGGTCTTTAAAACATTCGGAGAACCAAAATACTTCATATTAAACAATGAAGGTTCACAATCGCAAGCATAAATATTATTAAAACTTGTTTGAATTGCGTTATAATCCTGAATTTGATTGGCTATATTTGATATATAACCTTGCAAAAAAATAACATTACTAATTATTGTATCTTCTAATAGTTTTTTGGAATTATTATAAGTATAGACATTATCTGTAGGACTTACCGCATACATGATAATTTGTGCTGCTTTTTGTTTATTATTTAATGAATTAAAAACAGAATCCGTTATATAATCCAAGCGTTTATCTTCTTTATAAAAATCATAAATAGAAAATGAATTGGCATAAATATTCAAGCTATTCACTAAATAAAACAATATAATCAACCAAAATTTAGACATCTATTTCCTATTTATTTTAATACTATAAAAATCATTCTACTTTTGTTGCAAAAACTTCTTTTTTAAGATTTCTATTATGTTCTATGGCTAATACACAATCATAAGTTGCTTGTCTTAATGCTAATTCTCTTGGGTCATTAGCAATGTGTGTTCCCATTTTATTCATTACATAAGCAAAAGCAACTTTAAGCGTTGGGTCAGCGAAAGCACCAGAACCACCAGCACCAAAAGTACCGAATGCTTTATAATCGATTCCAAAATTTTGATAAGTTGAAGGTTTTGCAAAGCCTACTGAGAATGGAATATTTACACCTAAAACCAAATCAGTTCTTCTGATTTTTGGAGCAATCGGTGTTTTTGCTAATTCCTTTAAAGTTTCATTTCGAATACCTAATTTTTTACCTCCTGTTGCAAATTCATTATAAATTGTAGCTAAGCCACGAGCATTTGAGAATCCCAGTGCAGCACCATTTTGAATTTCAATATATTTTCGTTTATTGAAATTGTTTAGATTAATGGCAAAAGGCGGATTTAATAAGGACTTATAAAACATTGAAAATGGATTAGTAATATTTTTTATCAACTTACCAAAATCTCTATTATTACCTCCAGTTATTGCCTCTAATGGATTAAATGGTATATTATCTGCTTTACGCTCAATATTGATTTCCTTTGGAAACCCAATATACATTTCAACACCCAATGAATGAGCAATTTCTTCATAAACAAATTCAGACAAATTACGACCTTTAGGGTCAATACGTTTCATCAATTCATTTTGATACATAGCAATCGTCCAAGCATGATAACCTTGTCTATCGCCCACTTTCCAATAGGGCTTTTGCTTTGCCAAGGCTGAACTTAATGCTTTTTCATCAGTTAACAATTCATAACTAAAAGACTTTTTATTACTAAATACACCTGCTTGATGAGCAAATAATTGTCTAACTGTAACATTTTCTTTTCCATTAGCAGCAAATTCAGCACAATAAGTAGCTACTTTTTCATCATAATCTAATAATCCTCGGCTGTGTAACATTGCCATAGCTAATGAGGAAATACCTTTTGTTGTTGAAAATAATAAAGCCAACGTATTTTCCTCCCAATGTTTTCGTCTGTCTTTATCTTTATAACCAGCATACAAATCTACGACCTTTTCGCCTTCAAAATAAACACAACAACTTGCACCTACTTCATTTCTATGATAAAAATTAAATTGAAAAACATCTCTTACTTTTTCAAATCCTTCTTTTGTGTAACCTCCAATTTGTATCGGTTCTTTATATGCCATAAGTAAAATTAAATATTTTGTTCTAAATTAAGAAATACTAAGAAAAATGCAGCATTCTCTGTGTAATAATTATCCTTAGAGAAAATATTTTCTACTTCAACAAAGCAACTAATTCCTTTTGTATGCTAGCAGTTTTATCACTATTATAAAAGTGTTGCAATGCCTCTTTAATTCTTTCAAATGGCTCGCCTTTTGTCTTTTGCTCATTGAATACATTTTGTGCATTGACAGGTCGTGGACCCCAACGAAATTTATCTTTGCCTTCAGCATCTCTAACTATAAAAATTGGAATAGATTTGCCTCCATTTGTCAGATAATTATCAATTTCAGAATCAGAATCTCGCAATTGGAGTTCTAAATGAATATTATCATTTAAAATTGACATCAAATAAATTATAGGTGTAATATGAGCAGCATCGCCACACCAAGGTTCTGTTATCAATATCCAATTTTGCTTTTCTTTTATTGCATGAATTACAGCTTTTGTTTCTTCAGTTAATACAGCAGTTTTTAACCATCTTTTCAAACGAGCATGATTTAATTTTGTATATTCAAAATATTCAGGGTCGTTATATGGTGCAGTTGAGTTCTCATCGTTTAAAATTTGTTCAAACTTAATTAAGTATTCATTCCAACTCATAAAACATTACAATTATTATTATATTTAGATTCAATTTAAAATACAGCTTTTATAATTTTTAAAAACACAATTTTAGATTAAGGATTATAAGAACCAGCGACTGTTCTAAAAGGTATTGCTAATCGATTCCAGCCATTTATGGCAATTATTGTCATTGTTAGTGCAATTAAATCTTGTTCGTTAAATTCCTTACTTACTTTATCATATAATTCATCTGAAATGTGATTACCAGCAATTAAAGTTAATGCTTCTGTCCATTCTAAAGCAATTCGTTCACGCACTGTAAAAAAAGGTGTTTCACGCCAAGCTGAAAGTGCATATAATCGTTGTTCAGTTTCGCCTTCTTTTCTGGCATCTTTAGTATGCATATCCAAACAATAGCCACAACCATTAATCTGCGAAGCCCTAGTTTTTACTAATTCAAATAAACTTTTCTCTAAATTTGAATGATGTATATAATTTTCAATTTCTAGTAATCCTTTTATTGCTTTTGGTGCAACTTGACCATAATCTAATCTGCTTTTCATTTTCAATTCTTTTTTAAATAATCTCTCAAAACATATTGCAAGATACCTCCATTTTTATAGTATTCAATTTCTATATCTGCATCTAATCTTGCTTTTACTTTAAAATCAATCACTTTTCCTGATGAATGAACTGCTTTGACATCTAAGATTTTATGTGGAACTAAATCACTTTCCAAACCAATAATATCAAAAATTTCAGAGCCATCTAAGCCTAAAGACTGTGCATTTGCACCTTCCATAAAAACTAATGGAGCAACGCCCATACCCACTAAGTTACTTCTATGAATACGCTCAAAACTTTCTGCAATAATTGCTTTAATACCTAATAAAACAGTACCTTTTGCTGCCCAATCTCTTGATGAACCTGAGCCATATTCTTTTCCAGCCAACACAATCAATGGCGTTTTGTCTTTTTGGTAAGCCATTGCTGTTTCAAAAACAGTTTTTACTTCTCCAGTTGGGAAATATTTACTAAAACCACCTTCTTTATCAATAATTTTATTTTTGATACGTACATTGGCAAAAGTACCACGCATCATCACTTCATGATTACCTCTTCGAGAACCATAAGAATTAAAAGCCTCCTTTCCTACTCCGTTTTCAATTAGATATTGTCCAGCTGCTGTATCTTCCTTAAATGAACCAGCAGGAGAAATATGATCGGTGGTAACAGAATCCCCTAAATACAACAAGACTCTTGCTGATTTAATATCTGTGATTGGTGGTAATTGATTGCTAATATTTTCAAAGAATGGAGATTCTTTAATATAAGTAGAATCATTTCTCCATTCAAAATTTTGATCTAATTTTACTTTTAAATCTTTCCAATCTTCAGAACCTTCAAAAATCACATCATAAACTTCTTTAAAATCTTCTTGCTTAACACAGTCATTAATTGTATTTTGAATCTCCTCACGACTTGGCCAAATGTCTTTTAAATATACTGGTTCACCATTCGGGTCAAAACCAAGTGCATCATGCATTAAATCAACATCTACACGACCTACCAAAGCATAAGCCACAACCAACATTGGCGACATCAAAAAATTCATTTTTGTTTGTGGGTGTACTCTTGCTTCAAAATTTCTATTTCCTGATAGTACAGATGCAACTACCAATTCTCCTTTTTCAATTGCTTCTGCTATATGTGGTGGTAATGGACCTGAATTTCCAATACAAGAAGTACAACCGTACCCAACAGTATGAAAACGAAGTGCATCTAAATCATAATTTAAGCCAGAACGTTGTAAATATTGAGTAACCACTTTTGAACCTGGTGCTAAGGAAGTTTTTACCCACGATTTAGTACGCAATCCTCTTTCAATTGCATTTCTAGCTAATAAACCTGCACCTATCATCACTGAAGGATTAGAAGTATTTGTACAACTTGTAATTGCTGCAATTGCAATACTTCCATCGCTAAAATTATATTCTTGGTTTTTATTTTTAATTCGAACAGTATGCAAATCCTCTTTTACAATTTCTGCATTTGAGATATGTCCGTCGTGAGGAACTTTACCAAATAAAAATTCTGTTCCAGAGCCACCTTCTGCCAACCAAGCTGCTTCTTTTCGTTCATTTACTTGTGTGTAAGTTCTATTATATTCTTGCTGTAATAAATCTGCAAATTTATTTTTCAAGTCTTTTACAAATATTTTATCTTGAGGACGTTTAGGACCTGAAACTGTTGGTTCTAAACTATTCAAATCAAACTCAACTACTGAAGAATATTTAATCTGTTCATTACCAGTTCTCCAAAGTAAATTCTCCTTGCAATAAGTCTCTACAATATTAATTTGATCTTCAGAACGATTGGTATTTCGCATATACTCTAAAGTTCTATCATCAATAGGAAAATAAGTTACTGTACACCCAAATTCAGGCGACATATTTCCAATAGTAGCCCTATCAGTAACGCTCAAATTATTCAAGCCATCGCCAAATACTTCAACAAATTTGCCAACAACACCTTTATCTCTTAATATTCTTGTGATAGACAAAACCATATCTGTTGCAGTGCATTCATTTGGAATTTTTCCTGTTAATTTTAATCCTACGACTTCGGGACAGG
Organism: Chitinophagales bacterium; assembly: GCA_020636545.1. GTDB lineage: Bacteria > Bacteroidota > Bacteroidia > Chitinophagales > JADIYW01 > JADJSS01. The sequence goes on along the minus strand of JACJXS010000012.1, from coordinate 1,232 downwards.
TAAAGAAAATAGGCTGTCCGAGCATTGCAGCTTCTGCTTCAATTCCACCAACACCCCATGCAATAACACCTATCCCATTGACCATAGGCGTATGAGAATCTGTGCCAACTAATGTATCTGGAAATAACCAACCATCACGATTGGTAATACCTTTAGCCAAATATTCTAAATTCACTTGATGGCAAATACCCATTCCTGGCGGTACGACCGTAAAATTATTCATTCCATTTTGAGCCCATTTTAAAAGTTCATATCGTTCTTTATTTCTTTCATATTCAACTTCAACATTTTTTTCATAAGCATAATTTGTTCCAAAATAATCAACTTGAACTGAGTGATCTATAACTAAATCTACGGGAATTGCAGGGTTAATTTTTTGTCCATCTTTTCCGTGTCTTACAAATTCTGCACGCAAAGAAGCAATATCAACTACAGCAGGAACACCAGTAAAATCTTGCATTAAAACTCGTGAAGGCATAAATGGAATATCCTTATCTTTTGGTTCAGGTGTCCAATTTGCTAAAGTCTGAATATGTTCATCAGTAACGCTAAAACCATCGTAATTCCTCAGCACATTTTCTAATAAAATACGAATACTGAAAGGTAATTGTTCAATATTCCCTGTAGGAAAATCTTTTAAAGAACAATAATTGTAACTTTTTCCGTTCACCTGAATAGTATTAACGGATTTTGCTGTTTGATGGCTCATAATAAGTTAAGATTAAAAAATTAATGAATTATAGCACAAATTAATAATTCAAAAGTGCTTACTAACTAGAAACAAACATACATTAATTTTGTTCAACAATTTTCTGTAAAAACTAAAATCATTCAGTCTTCTAACAATAAAATCAAATATCCATAATAATTAATTTGAGTATTTATAAATTAGATACGCTAACAATTCAGTATTTATAGTTATCTTTGCCTACTCAAATAGGCATAATTTTTGTACTTATTTACAAAAATGTTCTTTGATTTATGGGGCTGTTCGGTTTTGACGGCAGATGTTCGTTTAAGTAAGCATGTCGAGTATTGTACAAATTGACTCGTTAATCCTAAAGTACATAACTTTTTAATTGGCGAGAGATCTTTCGCTTTAGCAGCTTAATACAAGGTATTAACACGCTAATGCTCCCACGTTTGATTTTCTTGTTGTCAGCGTTTGGAGTATCATTAATAACAAGATAGTTTGCTGATGTTTCTAAAGCAAATGAAATTATAGAAACTAC
>JACJXS010000011.1 GCA_020636545.1 Chitinophagales bacterium | reverse complement strand
TAAACAAAAGTGATGAACGTAAATAATAAATAGTATATTATGTTTCTTTTAGAAAATATCATACGATAAAAATATAAAGTAAATTTTGGATTAAGCTATAATTAGAAAAATTTTCTAAAATAAAGTTCAATTCTGCTTTTTATCAAAATATTTTGATTCTACTATATTGATTAATAAAAACTACTTCGGTCTGTTTTTCTCCAATAAATAGTGGCAATAGCTCCAAAAATTGCTCCTCCAATATGTGCATAATGTGCAACGTTATCCAATCCATATTGAGCAAATCCAATATCATAAATTAAAATGACTAATGGAATCATATATTTTGCTTTAATAGGTACTGGCACAAACATAAACATCAAAGGCGTATTGGGAAATAAAATCCCAAAAGCAGCCATTAATCCATACAATGCACCTGAAGCACCAACTAAGCCAGGAAAATAAATTTCTGAAAGTGTTTTATTGATTTCAGCCATTTCATAAGTAATCATCACTGTTCCAGCAGTTTTATAGGCCATAATTGCACTGATTAATAAATGAAAGGCTATTGCTCCAAATCCAGAAATAAAATAAAGTTGGATAAATCGCTTCGGCGACATGATTCTTTCTAATACGGAACCAAAAAGAAACAAAGCATACATATTAAAAAGGATATGCATAAATCCGCCATGTGCAAATAAATGTGTAAATAATTGATAAGGTTTAAATGCGGGATTGCTCGGATAATGCATTGCCAGCATATCTGTTGTCTGTGGAAATATAGATTGGATAACAAAAACAATGATATTGATTAGGATAATATTTTTTACAATAGGGGTAAGGTTTTGTAGAAATCCAGAGCGTCCAAATTGTGTCATAAACTCATCTATTTTATCGAAACAAAATTAAGCGAAATCTTGTTGTTGAATTGTTAATATTTTTTATTTATCAAATAATAATTGAATGTCTTCTATCGTGTAAGTCGTAAATGTTTTTAATCCAACTGGATTGATGTTAGGTTGTTTACAGGCAAACAAGCTATCTATAATATTTTGCATACTTTTTTCATCGAGTATTGTAGATGGTTTTATGGCAGTGTGATAGGCTACCGATTTTGCAATTTGTTGGTGTTGAGATAAATTATCCGTTTGCAAACTTTCTTTATATTGTTGTAAGATGTTTTCAATTAAAGCATGTTCATCTTCATTGGCTAATTCTGGTGGTAAACCGTGAACTATAATACTATTATTCCCAAATGGCTCTATATCTAAACCAATTTTTCTTAAATCGGGCAATACTTCTTCCAAATATTGGTAATCACCAGCACTCAAATTGATAGTACGTGGGAATAAAGTTTGTTGTGAACTACTTTCTTTTGTTTCTAATCTTTCTAAATATTGCTCATATAAAATACGTTGATGTGCTCGGTTTTGGTCAATCAATATAAAACCCTTTTTCACTTGCATCAAAATATATTTTTGATGAATTTGAGTTGGTTTAAATGCCACTTTAGTTTCAAAATCTTCATCATCTTCGTAATCTAATTTACTTTGAAGGGTTATGATTTTTTGTTCCGTTTCAGCGTCTAATTGATAGAGTTTTTCCCAATTATCAAACGCAGGAGCATGCCTTACTTCGTAATGTTCAGAATGAAGCTGATTATTTATTTCTGCTTTATTCATTCTCGAACCTAAAGTCTTGAACTCATTTTCAGCACTGCTTTGAGGATTAGTTAGAAAATTTATATTTGCTTGATGTTCAAAATCTAAGGTGGGCATGATGCTATATTGTGCCAAAGCATATTTAGCGGAAGCACGCAATAAGGCATAAACAGATTTCTCATCTTCAAATTTTATTTCTTGTTTATTTGGGTGAACATTAATATCTATTGCAGAAGGCAAAATATTTATAAATAAACAATAAAAAGGATATGTTTTATCTTGAATTAGATTTTCATAAGCACTTTGTATGGCATGATTAAATAAATTGCTTCGGATAAACCTATTGTTCACAAAAAAGAATTGTTCGCCTCGAGTTTTCTTAGCTAATTCAGGCTTTCCTATAAAGCCATAAACACTTACATATTCCGTATTTTCTTCTATTGGTACTAATTTGTCATTGTGGTTTTTGCCAAAAACACTCACAATACGTTGTCTTAAATTTCCTTGTTTTAAATGATAAATTTCAGAACCATTATTGTGTAATGAAAAAAATATGGAAGGATTTGCTAAAGCTACATGCAAAAACTCATCTATAATATGTTTGGTCTCAATTTGATTGGATTTCAAAAAATTTCGACGAGCAGGAACATTGTAAAATATATTTTTTACTGAAATTGAAGTGCCATCATTTGTAGCACATGGTTCTTGCAAAACTATTTTTGAACCTTCGATAATCACACAAGTTCCAATGTTTTTATCTTGCATTTTAGTTTTCAATTCTACATGAGCCACAGCTGCGATTGAAGCCATGGCTTCTCCACGAAAACCCATTGTATGTAAGCTAAATAAATCGTTTATATTACTTATTTTAGAAGTCGCATGACGCTCAAAACACATCCTCGCATCAATTTCTGTCATACCACAACCATCGTCAATAACTTGAACTAATGAACGTCCAGCATCTTTAACAATAAGTCGGATATTTTTTGCCCCTGCATCAACAGCATTTTCTAATAATTCCTTTACGATAGAAGCTGGACGTTGAATCACTTCTCCCGCAGCAATTTGATTGGCGATAGCATCTGGTAATAATTTTATCTTTTCAGACATATAGCAAAAATACAAAATTTTAAGCAGTTCGTTTTTGCTAACCAGCATTAGTTATCGACAAATAATCAACACTTCTTTTTATCAAATCAGAAATAAACAGAAATAATTTTATTGTTTATTATCTCCTGGCTTTTTGTTTCGTCTATGATGATTAGGTCGATTATTAGATTTTTGAGGTTTTTGTTCTGAGTTGTCTGTAGGCGTTTTTTTATCTTCCTCTTTTTTAACAATCGTTTGTCCATCTTGTTTATTAGAAACGTTTGTATTGGGCTTGGTGCGTTGCTTATTATTATCTTGTCTAGCTTTTTGTTTTCTTTTTTTATCATTACGCTCTAAAGAAGATAAAGAAATTTGACCAACCAACTCCACAAATTCTCCATTATCCGTCTGGTCTTCTTGTACTTCTGCTAAGTCAGTTAAGTTCACAGGTTTCTTACCTGCTTTATTCATTTCCAAAACAGATTTTGCATTCTCAAAAGATAAAGTGTAGGCTTTATTGGTTTCTTTCTCAATATAAGTCATTAATCCTTTTAGGATATCTGTTTTTATTAATTTAGCTACACTGGCTTCACTTTCAATAAATTCAGCCTTTTGAGGCATATCTCTCAAGGCATCTAAATAAGTATCTAATTCAAAGTTTAAACAACATTTTAGACGACCACATTGTCCAGATAATTTAGTTTGGTTGATAGATAAATTCTGATACCTTGCCGCTGTCGTATTCACAGATTTAAAACTGGTCATCCAAGTAGAACAACATAACTCACGACCACAAGAACCAATACCACCAACGATAGCAGCTTCTTGTCTTGCACCCACTTGTCGCATTTCAATTTTAATCTTAAATTCATTGGCTAATACTTTTATCAATTCTCTAAAATCGACTCTGCCATCAGCAAAATAATAAAAAGTAGCTTTTTTGCCATCAGCTTGATATTCTACTGCTCCTAGTTTCATATCCAAACCAAGATTTCTTGCAAGTACTCTGGCTTTAAGCATCGTTTCTTTTTCCAAATCACGTACTTTATCCATCAATTCCAACTCACTGTCTTTTGCAATTCTTAGTACTTGTTTAAACTCGTAAGTTTTTTCATTGATTTTCTTTTTACGCATTTGTAGTTTAACCAATTCGCCTTTGAGATTGATACGTCCAATATCATATCCTTGAGTGGCTTCAACGACTACATAATCGCCCACAAAAACCTCTAATGGTTTCTCTAATTTATAAAAACCCTTGCGCGAGCCGTTTTTAAAACTTATTTCAAATATATTATACGTTGAAAAATTATCTATAGAAATATCTGCCAACCAATCATACACCTCAAGTTTTGAACAACCACCACTCGCACAATGTCCGTTGTTCTTACACCCATTCGGAGTAGAAGAACCACAACCTGAACATCCCATAATTCAAAAAATTTATTTTACCAAAGGTAAGTATTTTAAATTTATTTTTTGAAAGCAAATATTATCAATCATTTTTTTACTATTTTTGATAAGAATATTTATGATATGAGTACAGAAATTGAAAGCCAAGACCCAAATCTACAACCACAGTCAAGTATATTCCATAAAGGCAAAAAAGCAACGGTTAGTTTCTTTAAAAAATTATTCTTCATCTTATTAGCAATAATATTTATTGGAATTGCAGGATTCTTTGCTTGGTCAAATATTACTTACAGTTCAGGAAGCAGAGCAGGTGTATTAATTACTTTTAATCAAGAAGGATATCTTTTTAAGACGTATGAGGGCGAATTAAATTTAGGCGGAATTAATGCACTTCCAGGCAATACAATAGCCAATAATATGTGGAAGTTTTCTGTTAAAGACGCTGATGTAGCTACTAAATTAGATACATTGCAAGGTAAAAAAGTAAGATTACAATATAAGGAAAAAGCAAAAAACTTTTTTTGGCAAGGCCAAACAAATTTCTTTGTAGATGGCGTAGAGGTTATTCCTTAGTAATTATAATACATCTCTAAAATAAAAAGAGCCAAAATTTTAAAAATCTTGGCTCTTTTTCTTAATACTTGCTAAAATTAATGAGATTCTAACATGTTTTTTGGATCTAAAATTTCATCTAGTTTATCTTGAGACAATAAATCATGTTCCAATACTAAATCATAAACACTCTTTCCTGATTCTAATGCTTCTTTTGCAATTTTGGTAGAATTTTTATAACCAATATGTGGGTTTAATGCAGTAACAATTCCGATACTATTTTTTACTTTATTAAAGCAAATTTCTTTATTAGCGGTAATGCCTACCACACATTTTTCTTCTAGAGCTACTAATGAATTACATAAAAAATTAATACTTTCCATAATGGCATGACACAAAACAGGCTCCATTACATTTAGCTGCAATTGTCCAGCTTCGGCAGCAAAGGAAACCGCTAAATCATTGCCTATTACTTTATAACATACCTGATTGACTACTTCTGGAATTACTGGATTTACTTTTCCTGGCATGATAGAAGAACCAGGTTGCATGGGTGGTAAATTTATTTCAGATACGCCAGCTCTTGGTCCCGATGAAAGCAAACGTAAATCATTACAAATCATTGAAAGTTTCAATGCTAAGCGTTTTAATGCTGAAGAATAAGAAACATAAGCACTTGTATCTGGCGTTGCTTCAATTAAATTACGAGATAGAACTATAGGGAATCCAGTTATAGAAGCTAAATTATCTGCACATTTTTGAGCATATCCTTTAGGTGCATTTAAGCCAGTTCCAATTGCAGTTGCACCCATATTGACCTCACACAAACCATTTGCTGCATGATTTAAAATTGGAATGTCATTTTTTAATGTAGTCGCAAATGCTTCAAACTCTTGTCCTAATGTCATAGGAACTGCATCTTGTAATTGCGTACGACCCATTTTTATAACATCTGAAAATGCTTCACCTTTAGCTCTAAATGCTGTTACAATTGAATTAGTTTGCTTAACTAATCGCTCATTCATTAAAATTAAAGCAATTTTAATAGCTGTTGGATACGCATCATTGGTAGATTGAGATTGATTGACATGGTCGTTAGGAGAACAATATTGGTATTCACCTTTTTGATGGCCCAAAATTTCTATTGCTCTATTAGCGACCACTTCATTGATATTCATATTGATAGAAGTTCCTGCTCCACCTTGTATCATATCTACTGGAAATTCTTGGTCAAATTTACCAGCAATAACCTCATCGCAAGCAGTAATCATTGCTTTGTAAATACTTTCTTCTAAACCACCGAGTTCAAAATTGGTTTGTGCTGCTCCTTTTTTTGTGTAGCCTAATGCTTTAATAAATTCAGGATAAGCTGATAAATATTGATTGGAGATTTTAAAATTATTAATTGCTCGTTGTGTTTGTACACCATAATAAGCATTGATGGGAACTTCTAATTCGCCTAATAAATCACTTTCTTTTCTAAATTCCATAATCATTAAATTATTTTTAAAATAACTCGTGAAGATACAAAATTTATCAGAATTCTTGGAATCGTATTTTTTTTTGAGAAGAGAACGCTACTTTTTTTCTTAATCTAGCCAATATAAACTAAAATTTGAGCTATACATTTATAATATTATTACTTTTGTAGTATATTTAGTTTCGATTGTATGAAAACTCTGCCAACGCATTCATTTATAGGATTATTAAAACAATTTGGTCCAATTTCTGATGACGCAGCTGTCGCATTTACAGAGCAAATTGAAATATTTACCTATCCCAAAAAGACTATCATTTTAAAAAAAGGGAATATTTGTAGTTATCTATGTTATATAGAAAAAGGTTTGGCACATCTTTATTCTGAAGAGGGTAAAAAAATGTTTACGAACGACATAGTTAAAAATGGTGAAATTTTAACATCTTTCGCTAGTTTCGTTTCAGAACAACCCTCCAGTGAAAATATTGAATTATTAGAAGATAGTGTATTGCAAGGTATTAGCTTTGATAATTTACAATTATTGTACAAAAAATATCCAGAACTAGAAAGAATAGGGCGTTTAGTGGCTGAACACCATTATAATTCATTAGCCTCTCAAACGCACAGGCTTCGTTTTTATACAAGTGCTGAACGATATAATTATTTTTACAAATCCAAATTTGAGTTAGTTCAAAGAGTGCCTCTCGGTATTATCGCATCTTATCTTGGAATGACTTTAGAAAATCTTAGCAGAATTAGGAGTAAATAAAAGTTTCTTATTATTATTTATGAAGGATGAATTTTGATTGGGTACAATAATAAATTGTACCCAATCAAATTCCAATTTTGCTTTAAAAAGAATAAAAAGCACCTATACCAAACTTTAACAATAATTGACTGTCACTAATCCGATTGTGTGTTCTTGCTTGTTTACTGGTATTTAAGAAATAATAATTAAATCCAAAAGTTGAACTTATTCCAATTCCTTTTTTAAATTTATATTGATAATTTAAGTTCCCTGAGAATCCCAAATCATTATATTGTTCAAATGATGTAATTGGATATAACTTTTGATAATTATTTTGAATTGAATCAGGATACAAATAAACAGCTCCGGTTGTAATAACATCGGTAATGTTTCTATATTCGATACCCAATCCAATTTTTATTTTGTGATTTATTTTATGCAAACAATAAAAATTTCCACTCATACTTAATAGAATACTTGAACTCAGACTTGGATAATCTGCAATCCCCTCTGTAAAAAAACGATACTTCCAGTCATTTAGTTTCGTCTTGGCTCTATTGTATCCAAATGATGTTTGCAATCCAAACCAACGATTAAGTACACGTTCATAATAAACATCTAAGATAAATCCAGGCTTGAAGAAAAAATAGTTATTATCTGTGTTGTAATAAAAATTAGTACCCAAATTGTTATATTTATATTGGTTACTATCTTGAGCAATAGAAATGTTATTATTTAGGAATAAAATTATTAAATAAATAATTATGTATTTCATACTAGTAATTGTTTTTATAAGTTACTTTTAAGCTTGTATTATTAGTTGATTTTCTATAAGGTAGTCCCATATAATTAAATCCCCATCCCCAATTGTTTTTTTGTTGAACATTGTAAACAAAAGAACTTCGATACATTTCATATTTGTCTAATAAATCATCTTTACGAGAAATTTTAGAGTTAAAGCTAATATTTACGACAGGAACACCTAGTAAATTAGCTTCTATTCCAATACCAGAAACTACTTGATTGTGAATTAAACCCCCATCTTCTTCATAAGTTCCAATAAGACTTCGAAAGTCTATAATATGCCAGTCATCGTGCAGGATATTACTAATATAATTTTTTACTTCAATATCTTGAGTTGTTTGTGAAGCACTGGCTGTTAGATTTAGACTTAATATAGTTGCAAATCCATATTTACCATTAGTATAACTAGTTGGACTATTTCTAAAAAATCGAAGTTCTGGACCACCACTTCCGTCTAACGTACTGCCTCCGGTATTAATGGTTTCTAATCTAAATCTATCAAAAGGTACTTGTTCTATTTTTGCATTCTTGTAATCGTTCTTATTCATTAAATCATAAAGCCAAATATAGGGTTCTTTAGAATAGTACGATGGAGAGTTATTTTCAAAATCCTCATTTGGTCGTATAATAAGAACTGGATTATTTTTCAAATAGGTTCTCTCAATAATTTTCTCTATTCCATCAAAATTTACACTATAATGTAATAAATCGTAATTATTATTAACATCTTCTTCCTCATTTATTGGATAACCTATTTTAGGAATTGTAACACCATCCCAATTTTCAATAAATTCCCAATAAATTGTCAAATCATATTCATCTATTAACCTTTTGAAGTCTTCAAAACTTATCTTGTTTATTTTTGTTAAATTAGTATATAATTCTTGCTCAAAGTTAAAGGAAGATTCTAATGATTTATTTAAATCATTAATTGTAATGTTTTCATCCCTTTTCTTGAGGTAAATTGCTTCTTTTAATAGATTTAAATTTTGTTGATTATTAAATATAGGTGTTAATGCTTTTGAAAATGATGCTAATTCTTTGCTTATAGTTTTAATATGAAATTCTTTAGCTAATTTCAAATTTGAGTTAATATTGTTAGTTTCTTTCTCACAACTTAAAGAAAATATTAATATTATTAAAGTAACTATCGGGTATAAGTTTTTTTGAGTACTCATTTGTTATAATTTATTTTTATTTTATCATTTTATGTTTATTCTCTTTTGGTAATTAAAAATATTAAGGAGGTATAAATAAAAATAAACTTACAATAAATGTTATATGTATGTATGTATGTATGTGATAACATATAATCCTTGTTATATTGCAAATGTATATAATAAAAATAAATTATTAAAATAAAAGCCTTACATATTTAATGTTTTGTTATCTTAAGTTAATCTAAATAATAAAAAGAACTTTTTCTAAAATAGATTTATTATTTTAAGAAATATGTTTTGCCTATTCATATAAGAGATAGCATTTTAGATTTTATTGAGATGAAGATACTTTATATTGGAAGAGATAAATATATATGACACTAATTTATCTGCACAAGATTATTTTTAATCTTCCAATTCTCTATAATTTATAGCTACTACAGCGAGGTGCAAAGCTACCCTATCTTCCATTTTAAAGAAGAACCTATCAAACTTCACATTTTGGTATGTTTTATGGCACTAGTTGTAGCTAAGCACATCGAACTAAGAACAGGATGCTCTATCCGAAAGTTTATAGATGAGGCAAAAAAAGTAGTAGATGGAGATCAAAGCATTGCCTGTTTCAGGTATGCCTGATGTGATTACGGCGATGGATTTAACAAAATATAAAAATGGAATGTATAAAGCTATTTCTGGTGAGTCTTATATTGAATTGATACAGTTTACAAAAGAAGGCGTAAAAATAGAAAGTATTCAACCTTATGGGCAAAGCAATAAAAAAGGCAGTAAACATTATGACGACCAAATGGAAATGTTTGTAAAGCATAAACTCAAACCTATGTCTATGGATTATAATGAATTATTAGCGAATAATGAAAGTGTATATCACCCGAAATAATTACTTTTGTCGTATTGGCAAATTCATTTTTTAAATTCAAACAATTCGTCGTACATCAAGATAAATGTGCCATGAAAGTATGCACTGATGCTTGTTTGTTTGGTGCTTGGATAAATATTCCAAAGCATACGAAACATATTGTAGATATTGGCACAGGAACAGGATTGTTAAGTTTAATGTTAGCACAACAATCGGAAGAACAAGTAAAAATCGATGCTGTAGAATTAGAAGAAAATGCTTTTGAACAAGCTATAAACAACTTTGCAGAATCTATTTTCTCTGAAAGAATAAAAGGAATTTATGTTAATTTTTTCAATTATAAAACTGAAAAAAAATATGATATTTTAGTTTGTAATCCTCCGTTCTATAAACAACAATTTGCCACAAAAAACAAAGCAAATATCTTAGCCAGACATAGTGATAATTTTGATTTTAATGACTTTTTTTTGCGTTGTTCTCAGTTGTCTAATGAAGATGCCAGTTTGTTTTTATTGATGCCTTTTTATAGAAAAAATGAAATTGAAAAAATTGCATTACAAAATAAATGGTATCCAAAAGAAATAACTCTAGTTGTAAATAAAATAGGACAACAACCTATCCGAGTAATGTTTCATTTTGTAAAGAATATAGAAATACAAGTTTTAAAAAATGAACTTATAATTTATCAAGAAAACAATGCTTATACAGACGAGTTTACAGAAAAATTAATCCCTTTTTACTTTAATCTATAGCCATCGTCTAATGTTTTTAAGAAAGCAATGATATCTGCAATATCTGTATCACTTAATTTCAAATCACCCATATCTTCCGTATTCATTGTAGGCGTATATTCTGGTACGTATTTAGCATTTACTTCTCTTGTATTGTAAAATTCTAAGACTTCTTCTAAAGTTTCAAATACACCATTATGCATATATGGTGCAGTTTTATTGATATTTCTTAAAGAGACAGTTTTAAATCGTCCAATTTCTAATGGATTGATAACAATAGGTTTGCCAACAAATTCCGCTTTAGCAAATCCTGAATCTAATGGTAAGTGTATTTGACTTGGATGTTTTGGTACGCCAATATTATCATAAGAAAAATCTGCAAAAACGATAGTGTTTGTAAATTTATTTGCTTCTGAAAGATGACACAGTGAGCATTTGCTTTTTGTCGTATCTTGAAATAATTTCCAACCACGCATTTCGGCATCACTCAATTTTACTTTTCCTTGCAAATAAAAATCAAATTTTGAAGTATATGGATTGACTTGTTTTGAGGTTTGAAAAGATTTTAAGGCCAACATCGTCGCATACATAACCATTTGGTCATCTTTTGTATTGCTAATTTTAAAAAGTTTCTTTAAATCATTGAAATACGGAGCTTTTCTGATTTTAGAAGCAACTTGTCCAATATCTTTATTGTTCATTTCCTTTGGATTCAACAAAGGCGAAGTAACTTGAGCTTCAATAAATTCAGCTCTCCCATCCCAAAAATAACCACCCACATCTTCAGGCAAGCCTCTGATAGAATCACCGTGTCTGTCTGGTGCTAAAATATTATATGCAATCGAAATGGTATTTCTATCTGATGGATTTAATGGGTCTATACCAACTGAAAATGCAGTATGTCTGCCATCTGCAAAACCTGCTGATGGAGAATGACAAGTACCACAACTGATACCAACGGGCTCAGAAAGTGAAGCATCAAAAAATATCTGTTTCCCTAAAATTCCAGTATCTGATAGAAATTGATTATTGTGTACAAAATCGCTATCATCAGAAAAATAAAATGGTTCTAAAACTGAAAAATTATTTTCTTTGTTGCAGGAAGTTGTACAAGAATACGTTGCTAATAAACTTAGCAAACATATATATAAAGCCTTTTTTTTCATTCGATTTTAATTTAGGAGATTTCGCTTTCTTCCACTAATTTATTTTGAATTGCATACACGATGATTTCCGAAGTTGATTTTAATTTCAACTTTTTCATAATATTTTTTTTGTGAGTATATATCGTATGTGTACTTAAAAATAAATGATCTGCAATGGTTTTTGCGTTCCAACCTTTGGCAGTAAGTTTTATAATTTCAGATTCTCTTGAAGATATATTAAACGGCGTACAATCTTCAGTTTTGTGAATATGGTTGTCAATAATAATATCAACTACTTTATGGCACATAAATTTTTGACCATGTGCAGTCGCAATAATCGCTGCTTGAATTTCCTCTTCATCACATTCTTTGGTCAAAAAACCTAATGCTCCATCTTCAATTACTTTCAGAATATTTTCTTTGAAACTATCTGAAGATATAATTAGAATCTGAATTTTCTTATTGTATTGTTTGATTTGTCTAATCGTATCAACACTAAATTTACTGTTATGTAGGTAATCAATAATGATTACATCTGGCATGTTTTTTTTGATACTCGCTAATAATGTTTTTTCAGAATCAACTACATCTAATAATACAAACTCTGGAAAATCGCTCAGTACTTGTTTTAGTCCTTCACGAGCCAATAATTGTGCATCTGCAATAATTAATCCTATCTTTTTTTTCATATTTTGAAAAACGGCTATTTAGAATTTATAAAAATAAAGAATTTTATTAGAATTATAAAATAAGCAATAGTTAATATTTTGTTTTTATATGTTTCTAATATTGAGCTAATTCATATCTTTAGAAAATTCGATGATTTTTTCTGCTACTGTTTTGGTATCAGAATAGTTAAGAGTTAATGTAAACACAGTTTCAGGATTTCTTTTTTGAATACATCGTAAATACCCTTTGTCATAATAAACCAATACTGTTCTAATAAAATCTTCCATACGATTTTCTTGTATTGCAGCTATTGCATTTTTAGTTTGTAATGGACCTAATCTTTTGCGGATATGTTCGGTGGCACTAATTAAAAAATCCTTATCCAAAATGCCATAAGTTTCTAATAAAAAGGCAACTCTTGTTTCTAAATCAATTTCTAAGTTAATAACCTTTGCCGCTTGCATTTGATACCAAAAAAATCGTGGAATACCAATATTTCCAATCACAACACTCTCATCTTCTATCCAAATTTTCTTAGACAAATCCATTTTTCTAAGTTGATGCATTAATTTGTTTTCAAATTGTTCTTGAGAAATAGTTTGCAGCATATTTCTGCTACCAAATGCAGAACCTTGATGTTGTGCTAAACCTTCTAAGTCTATTACTTGTTCTCCAAGCATTTGTATTTCATTCAAAATCGTTGTTTTGTGTGAACCTGTTTTGCCACCCAAAATCATTATAGGATATGGTTTCTCAAATTGTTGTAATACCCAATTTCGATAACTTTTATAGCCACCATTAATTGTATAAACTTCAAAGCCATAAAAATCTAAAGCCCACGCCATAGCTCCACTACGCATTCCACCTCGCCAACAATGCACACAAATTTTTTTATTTGGTGCAATTTTTAATGAAGCTTCAATAAATCCTCTCCACTTTGTACCAACAACATCAAATCCTAATAAAATGGCTTGTTCTCTGCCAATCTTTTTATAAGTTGTACCAATTTTTACCCTTTCTTCATTACTAAAAATAGGTAAATTAATGGCATTTGGAATATGCCCTTTTTGGTATTCCGATGGTGTGCGAATATCTATTAAAGGCATATTGCCTTTTAAATTAAAATAATCTTCAATGTTGATTTTTTGTATCATCTTTCAGGAAATAAAGTTAGTATTCTAATTGAAATTGTGAACTGTTTTTAAAGGAAAAATTGTATTTTAGGAATAAATATTAAGAACCATAGTAAAAGCGTATATTTGTACCAATGCAAAATCCAAATTTAGATGCAAGTGGCGATTATTTGTCTAAAACTGAAAAGGAATTAGAAAAAGTATTACGTCCTCAAGCAATTGAACAATTTGCTGGACAACCTCAAATTATTGAAAATCTGAATGTTTTTATTCAGGCTGCAAAATTGCGTGATGAAGCATTAGATCATGTTTTATTACATGGACCTCCAGGTTTAGGAAAAACGACTTTATCTCATATTATTGCGAATGAATTAGGCGTAGAAGTAAAAATGACTTCTGGACCAGTGTTAGAAAAACCTGGCGATTTGGCTGGTTTACTTACTAATTTACAACCTAACGATGTTTTATTTATTGACGAAATTCATCGTTTGAATACTACTGTTGAAGAATATTTATATTCCGCTATGGAAGATTATAAAATAGATATTATGATTGATAGCGGACCCAATGCTAGAAGTATTCAAATCAGTTTGAATCCTTTTACATTAATTGGTGCTACAACACGTTCAGGTTTATTGACAGCTCCTTTACGTTCTCGATTTGGTATTACTTTTAGATTAGAATATTATTCTAAAGAAGTTTTGCAAAAAATTATCCAACGTTCTTCCAATATTTTGAATACTGAAATTGATGAAAAAGGCTCTATGGAAATCGCAAAACGTAGCCGTGGTACGCCTCGTATTGCAAATGCTTTGTTGAGAAGAGTACGAGATTTTGCACAAATCAAAAGTGATGGGAAGATAGATTTAAAAATTTCTCAATATGCTTTGAAAGCACTGAATGTTGATGAACATGGCTTAGATGAAATGGATAATAATATTTTAGCTGCTATTATAGAAAAATTTGGTGGAGGTCCTGTTGGAATTACAACTATCGCAACTGCGGTTGGTGAAGAATCTGGCACGATTGAAGAGGTTTATGAACCTTTTTTAATTCAAGAAGGTTATCTGAAAAGAACACCTAGAGGTCGTGAAGCCACTGCAAAAGCTTATACGCATATTGGAAAAGTTCCACCAACTCAAACAGGTAGTTTGTTTTAAATTCTAAGATTTATTTTTTGATAATTTTATTCGCATTTGCTTTGGCAAATGCTTCCCAGCCAGAATATTTAGTTGTCGTATTTTGCAAACCTAAAAGAGAAAAATGATGACACATAGCGACTGCCAATCCATCAGTGGCATCTAATTGTTTGGGCAAGGCATTCGTTTTTAAAATCTGACAGAGCATTGCGGCAACTTGCTCTTTTGCGGCATTTCCATTTCCTGTGATACTTTGTTTTACTTTTTTTGGTGAATATTCTTGAATGGGAATTTTTTTTGATAAAGCAGCAGCAATCGCCATGCCTTGTGCTCGACCTAATTTTAACATAGATTGTACATTCTTTCCAAAAAATGGAGCTTCAATCGCTAAAACATCAGGTTTATACATATTGATGATTTCTAAAACCTCATCATAGATTTTACACAATCTATCGTAATGGTCGTCATATTTTTCTGTATAGATAGTTCCAATTAAGATTAATTCCGCATTTCTAGTATCTGAATTTATAATACCGTAACCAGTTGTATGACTACCTGGGTCAATACCTAAAATTGTAATTTGCTTTTTCTCAGCCACGCTCAAAATTAATAGTTTTAGCTTATAAAATAAAAAATTACTTATTTTTAACCAATTGAAAAAAGTTTTGCAAAATAAGTACATAAATTTTCTGATTAAATTAGGTGTTCTAATATTCCTTTTTGTAATACTTTATAAGCAACTATTCCTAAATCAAAGTTTTAAAAATGCTATCCAACACTTTAAAATTTCTACTGATGGAAATGTATATTTAATATATTCAGTAATTATTTTAATGATTATAAATTGGAGTGTTGAAACCATCAAATGGAAATTTTTGATAGATAAAATACATTTTATTTCTTGGTTAGATGCTTTAGAAGGAATATTATTTGGAATTACTTTTTCCATGTTTACACCAAGTAGAGTAGGAGAATTTGGCGGTCGAGTTTTTGCACTCAATTCAGATAGAATTCAAGCCATTGTTTCAACCATTTTGGGAAGTGCAACACAATTAGTAGCTAATATTTCTTTGGGAGCAATTGGTTTTCTATCTTATCTTTTAGTTATTGAAAAGTTTGAAAAATATACATTGAGTATTGTTTTCTTTTTAGCATTATTCCTTGTTTTATTATTGCATATTTGTCTATTTAATTTGGATATCATTGCTACAAAATTTCCGAAAGTCAAGCAATTAGAAAATATTAGAAAGTATATTGATATTATAAGTCTTTATTCTAATATTGATTTACTAAAAATAGAATTGCTTTCTGTTGTTCGATATATTATTTATAATGTTCAATTTATATTGTTGATGTATTATTTTAATATAGAAATTTCAATATTATACGCAGTGATTATATCGATGACTATTTTTTTATTTCAGACGATAAATCCGTTAAATATTGCATTAATAGATTTTGGTTTTAGAGGAAATGTTGCCTTGTTTTTCTTGATGCCATTTACGGATAATAGTCTAAATATTTTGGCAGCTACTATTTTCTTATGGTTTGTAAATCTGATAATTCCTGCTATATTTGGTGGAATTTCGGCATTGAGGTTTAAATTTATTTCAGAAGAACAATAATAATAAATATATGAGTTTAGATGTAATGGTAATTTTAATTGGATCTATTTTCTGCGGATTAATGATTCTGTTTACCTATTTAACCAATAGAGATATTCAACCTAAGCAACTTTTTCTACTTTTCTTTACAGAAATGTGGGAACGCTTTTCCTTTTATGGAATGCGTGCTTTGTTGATTTTATATATGACAAATGTATTGTTGTACAAAGATAAAGATAGCAATTTAATGTATGGTGCCTATAACGCTTTGGTTTACATCACGCCATTATTTGGAGGAATATTAGCAGATAGAATTTTAGGCTTTAAAAAATCTATCATATTTGGCGGTGTAATGATGGCTATTGGTCATTTAGTTTTAGCTATTCCAATGAACCAAACTTTCTTTTTAGGATTAGGATTTTTAATAGTTGGAAACGGATTTTTTAAACCTAATATTTCGAGTTTTTTAGGAAAGTTTTATGAGGAAAATGATAAAAGGAGAGATGCAGGTTATGCTATTTTTTACATGGGCATCAATGTCGGTGGATTTTTAGGCAGTGCGATTTGTGGTTATCTAGGACAAAAAATAAGTTGGCATCTTGGCTTCGGAATCGCTGGTGTATTTATGATAATTGGTTTAATTACCTTCTTATTAAATAGAGATAAATTAGAAGGAAAAGGTGGTGTTTCTGATGCGACATTTTTGAGTAAAAAATCGCTAATTGGAATTGATTGGGAGAAAACAATTTATTTAGGTTCGGTTTTGTTTGTGTTTGTAGCAATTTTAATGATAGTGTTTAATGATATTACTCAAATATTTTTTGCTATTATCGGATTGATAACAATTGTCTATATCTTATTTGTAGCATCTAAAGAAGAAATAAAGCCCAAACAAATGCTCTGGGCTGCCTTGGTGATGATTATTTTCTCCTCACTTTTTTGGGCATTTTATGAACAAGCAGGTGGAGCTTTGAACTTAATGGCAGAACGAAATGTAGATATGAAAGTTGGAAGCACAGAATTGTCGTCGGCTATGGTCAATAATTCAATAAATCCGTTTTATATTATTTTCCTTACACCACTTTTCGCATTTATGTGGAATTGGTTAGATAAACGAAATTTAAAACCCAATGACCCACTTAAATTTGGATTTGCGTTTGTATTCTTAGCTATTGGTTATTATGCTTTTGTTTATGGTGGCAATAAAGGCATCGATACTGGTTATATGCCTTTATTATACTTTTTATTAGGCTATTTCTTTATTACAGTAGGCGAACTTTTTCTTTCCCCAATTGGGTTATCTATGATAACTAAACTTTCTCCTCCAAAAATAATTGGATTTATGATGGGTACTTGGTTTTTGGCAAGTGCATTCGGACATGAATTAGCAGGTTGGATTGGTTCTAAAATGGCTATTCCAGAAGCTAATCCTGATGGTTCTGTTTTTACCGCAATTCAATCCTTACCTATTTATTTGGCAGGATGTAATCAAATTGCATTAGTTTCAGTTATTGCTGCGGTTTTTATTATGATAAGTTCATTAATTGTAAAAAAATGGATGCACGGTGTTAATTAATACATAAAAGTCATTTTAGTGCTTGATTTTAAGTAATTTTACTAAAGTTGGCACTTTATTTGTCGTTAATTTATTGAAATAGAAGACTTAATGAGAGTAGTTGTTCATATATTTATTTTGATTGCTGTTGTAACATTTTTTGTTATCTATAATTTTTCAGGTGCTAATAACCATAATTCCAAAAGCGATATTGTGATTGTTGGAAATGATACTCTAGGCAGAAATTGGGATAATTTGCCAAGTGCAAAGGAAATCGAAGCTGCTAGATTTAAAGAGAATGCAAACAATGCTACAATGAATTTTAACTTTGGAAGGCAGAATGAAGTAACTCAAAAAGAAGACCCAAATACTTTTGAGTCTATAGGCTTTAGCAACAGAATTGGAGAAAGCCAAAATAACAGAGAAACAATTATATCTGACAATGGTGCCGAAATTGTAGTAGGTACTTATGAAAACTACTAAAATTTACTAAAATAATATTGATTTTCAAATGAGTTTTTGTCGATTTATTTATACTTTTGCATTTTTAAAATAGAAGATGGAAATTATAAATAATGAATATCAGATAAGTGGTGTATCTGTTTTAGAGGTTTGTAAAGAATTTGGAACACCTTTATATGTTTATGATGCAAATGTCATAGAACGTAATTATAATCGTTTGATAAATGCTTTCAAAACTACGAATGTTGAAATTCATTATGCTTGTAAAGCATTAACCAATATCAATATTTTAAAATTAATGAAAAAGATTGGTGCGAACTTGGATACTGTTTCTATCCAAGAAGTACAAATTGGATTGAAGGCAGGATTTGCACCTCAGGAAATAATGTACACACCAAATTGCGTTGGAATGGAAGAAATTTCCAAAGCCGTAAGTTTGGGTGTAAAAATCAATATTGATAATATCTCTATTTTAGAACAATTTGGAAATAAATATGGAGATAGCTATCCTATTTGTATTCGTATCAATCCACACATTATGGCTGGCGGAAATACTAAAATTTCAACAGGTCATATTGATTCAAAATTTGGAATTTCTGTCTATCAATTAAGACATATCGAACGTGTGGTAAAATCTACCAATTTAAAAGTAGAAGGTTTGCACATGCATACTGGTTCTGATATTTTAGATGTTGATGTGTTTTTGAATGGTGCAGAATTATTGTTTGATGCGGCCAAACATTTTAAAGACTTAGAATTTTTAGATTTAGGAAGCGGATTTAAAGTAAAATATAGTAAAGACGATTATTCTACAAATATTGAAGAATTAGGCGAAAAAATTAGCGAACGATTTAATGCATTTTGTACAGCTTATGGAAAAGAATTGAAATTAATTTTTGAACCAGGAAAATTCTTAGTTTCAGAATCTGGATTTCTTTTTGTGAATGTGAATGTTATTAAACAAACCATGTCCACTGTTTTTGCTGGTGTAGATTCTGGTCAAAACCACCTTATCAGACCAATGTTTTACGATGCTTACCACCACATTACTAATGTCTCTAATGCTGAAGGAAAGAATAGAATATATACAGTTGTTGGTTATATTTGCGAAACGGATACTTTTGGTTGGGATAGAAAACTAAATGAGGTTCGAGAAGGCGATATTTTATGCTTGCACAATGCTGGTGCTTACGGTTTCTCTATGTCATCAAATTATAATTCAAGATACCGTCCAGCGGAAGTTTTAATTAAAGATGGTAAAGCTATTTTAATTAGAAGAAGAGAAAATTTAGAAGACATTTTAGCCTCACAAATTGACGCTGAAATATAACACATTTTAACCACTTATTTGATGTATAATATATAAATTTGGTCAATCAATGAACTTAATTTATTATGGAAAACAATCAAAATTTACTTAAAGCTTTAATTATTGCAATTGCTATAATTTTATCCGCTTTTATCTTTAAGAGTGCAGTTAAAAATAGAAATGCAAATGAAGATACTATCTCCGTTACAGGCTTAGGAACAGTAGATTTTATTTCTGATGAAATTAATTGGTCAGGAAGCTTTGATGTTGTTGCTCCAGATGCAAAAACAGCTTATAATACAATAGTTGCCGATAGAAAAAAGGTTAGAGATTTCTTTATATCAAAAGGCTTTAAAGACAACGAATTTGTTTTTGGAGGTGCTGAAGTCAATAAAAAATATAGAGATGTATCTTATGAAACAAGTAATGGCGGTGTGCGTTATGAATCGGTTTTTGATGGTTATTTAGCTACACAAACGATTTCATTTTATAGTAAGAAAAATGATGCTTTAATGTCAAAAATTGAGAAAGTAAAACAAGAAACGGCTGAGTTGATTAATCTAGGTATTGAATTTACTTCTAATGAAACACAATATACTTATTCTGATTTACCAAGTTTGAAACATAATTTAATAGAAAGTGCTACAAAAGATGCAAGAGAAAGAGCCGAAAAAATAGTTAAAAATGGCAATGGAAGTTTGGATAAATTAAAAAGTGCAAGTATGGGTGTTTTTCAAATTACAGGCAGAGATTCAAATGAAGATTATAGTTATGGTGGCATAAATGATACTTATAGCAAAGAAAAATCAGCACGAATTACAGTTCGTTTGACCTATATCTTAGATTAATTTTAAGATCTTTCTGTTTATATTTGCAAATTAATTATTTGCAGTTCAATGTTATTACCTTATCATAAAATACCTGATGATGCGAAAGTCTGGATTTATCAAGCAGACAGACCAATTGAGCTAGATGAATTAAATTTTATTAATGATTTTATAGAAGCATTTGTTGACCAATGGCAATCAGAAAATCAAGATGTTTTGGGCTATGCAGCTGTCTATTATCGCAGATTTATTGTTCTTATGGCTGATGCAAATACAATTGATGAAGAAGCTATAGAAGAAATTATTGATATAGTAAAATTTATAGAAGATGAAATAGGAATAGATTTCTTTCAAAGCAAAGCCATATGTTATAAAATAGGGTTACAAGATATTGATTCTTTTTATTTGGAAGATATTAAAAGACTTATCGATAATGGAACACTTTCCAAAGAAACACTTTTTTTTGATATTCAAATAGATAAAAAATCAGATTTTGATAAAAATTGGGGAAAATTAAGAGCTATAGATTCTGTTTTTTCTAAATATTTTAGGTAGAATACTACAAATACACTATCTTTAGTTTTTGTAAATTTATTTTTTATGAAAGCCTTATTCTACATATTATTTATTTTCCTATTGTCGGGATGTGCGGCAACATACAAAACGTTTACTGTAGAACAATTTCCTTACAAAGAATTACAAACAGAAAACCCTAAAATTGCTTATGCTACAAGACAAGGTGTGATGTTTAATACGAACAATTTTAAGTATGCAAAACGAGAACAAAAACAAGCATATAACCTAATTGCATTTAAAATTGTAAATAAAAGTACCGAACCTATTAATGTTAGTGATTTTAAATATTCTTGTGGTGGTGCAACTGTAATTACACCAATTTCTATGGATACTTATATTAAAGAAAATAAGCAAAAAGCTGGTTTGTATTGGTTATATTTAGGTTTAGTATCTCCCAATCCGTTTATGGGAAAGAATGGTTTAGGAAAAGTAATTCCTGTTGGTGCTGCACCTGCAATTATCAATTTTGCACTAGCACATAAAGCCAATAAAAAAATGAAGAAAAATATTGGAGCTTATGATATGACGAATAAAGTCATACAACCAAATGATACAATTTATGGTATTCTTCCATTCAAAGGCTCATCAAATTGCGGAGAAATATACATCACAATGCCTTAATGTAAATGCTTAAACGCTTTTATTCCAACACACTTCCATTAATTCTTGATGCTGATTCAAGACATGCAGCAAAAACACTTCGTTGTAAAGAAGGGGATAAAATTGAAGTGATTGATGGACAAGGAAAATTATTTGAAGCAATTATTGCTCATATTGGAAGAAATGAAATTCAACTGAATGATATTAAATTAATTCAAGAAGTTACGAATGTACAACTGCTTTCGATAGCAATAGCACCAACTAAAAATCCTTCAAGATTAGAATGGTTTGTTGAAAAAGCTACTGAATTAGGTATCAAAAATATTTATCCAATTCAAACGAAAAGGACAGAGAAATCAAGTGTCAAGGAAGAGCGATTGAATAATATTATTATTTCTGCCATTAAACAAAGTAAGCAATTATATTTACCAACCTTATTTCCGCTTCAATCTTTTGAGGAAGTTATCCGTCAAACACAATCTATATCTCAAAAATTTATAGCATATTGTGCGGATAATCCAGTACGATTGCAAAATATTTTTCAAAACGATAAAGAAGTCATCGTTTTTATTGGGCCAGAAGGCGATTTTACTACCGATGAAATCTTGTTAGCTCAACAAAATGGTTTTGTACCCATTAGTTTGGGTAATTCAATACTCAGAACAGAAACTGCTGGCGTTTATGTAACAGGTTTGATTCGTATGCTTCTAGGATAAAAAAGACACTACCCCAAAAGTGTGTAAGTTTGAAAAATTATTTCATTACTAAATTATTTTAATTATATCTGCTTTATCATCATTGTTAGTCTGGTAATATTTAATAGATTTTTTTTGTTTTCATCATAAATTTTTATTTCCCAAACCTGTGTTGTTTTGCCAATATGAATAGGCTTTGCAATGCCATGTACAAAACCTGAACTTACACTTTTTAAATGATTAGAATTGATATCTAAGCCAACTGCATATTCTTTGGTATTGTCTAAACATAAATTTGCTCCCAAACTTCCAATAGATTCAGCTAAAGCGACATGTGCACCGCCGTGTAAAATTCCAAATGGTTGTCGAGTTCTTTCATCTACAGGCATTCTTGCCTCAATAAAATCATCACCAATTTCTACATATTCCATACCTAAAGCTTCCATTAAAGTACCTTTTTTTCTTTTTTCCAAAGCATCTATTGGAATATCACCTACTTTCCAAATTCTCATTTTGTATTGTTTTGTTTATCAAACTTAATAAATTATTGCGTTCTTTTTTTTACTTTCGTCAGAAATAGTCGTATTTGTTTACTTTAGATAAAATAGCAGAATATATTGGTGCCAGCATCGAAGGTAATAAAGATTATCAAGTTGAGGCTATTGCAAAAATTGAAAATGCTACAGCTCAACATATTAGTTTTCTTACTAATGAAAAATATATCGATTATGTAAATAAAAATGAGATTGGTATTTTATTAGTTTCTGATGCAATCTATCAAACAATAAAATCTAAGAATATTGCTACCAATCAAATTAAAGGTGGATTTCTGATTCTAAATGATGCCTATGCTGCCTTGCCAAAAGTATTAGAATTATTTGCAACTCAATCAAATGAAAATCAAGAGTATAAAATAGGTACAAATTCTACGATTTATCCTAATGTTTTTATTGGAACAAATGTTCAAATTGGCAATGATTGTATTATTTATCCAAATGTTTCAATTTATGCAGATTGTATTATTGGGAATCGTGTAATTATACATTCTGGTGCAGTAATTGGTGCTGATGGTTTTGGTTTTGCACCACAAAAAGATGGAACTTATAATAAAATACCACAATTAGGGAATGTTATTATTGAAGATGATTGTGAGATTGGTGCAAATACTTGTATTGATAGAGCAACAATAGGCTCTACAATCATTCGTAAAGGTGTGAAGTTGGATAATTTAATTCAAGTAGGACATAATGTGGAAATTGGCGAACATACTGTAATTGCTGCTCAAACTGGAATCGCAGGTTCAACCAAAATCGGACATCATAATATGATTGGAGGTCAGGTTGGTTTTGTTGGACATATTAGTATTGCACCTTATACAAAAATCAATGCTCAAAGTGGTGTAGCTCAAAGTGTAAAAACTGAAAATGAAATAATTGGTGGTGCACCTGCCTTTTCTTTAAAACAATTTTTTAAATCATCAATTGTATTTAAGCAATTACCAGAATTACAAAAACAGATTACTACTTTGCAAAATGAAATTCAAAAATTAAAAGAAGAAAAGTAGATGCTAGAGCAAGTTGAAAAATATATTCAAGATAATAATTTAGCGAATAAAGGCACACCGATTTTAGTAGCTTGCAGTGGTGGTGTAGATTCTATGGTTTTGGTAAAGTTACTACAATTATTAACTTTCCCAATTTCAATTGCTCATTGCAACTTTCAATTGAGAGATGAAGAAAGTGATGGCGATGAAAGTTTTATTAGAACTTATGCGGAGGAAAATAATATTCCGTTGTTTGTAAAGAGATTTGAAACCATAGCGTATAAAAAGAATTCTAAAATATCTACTCAGATGGCTGCTCGTGAATTAAGATATGAATGGTTTGAACAAATTAGAAAAGAAAATAATTTTCATAGCATAGCCACTGCACACCATTTAGATGATCAATTAGAAACTATATTGATGAATTTTGCTAAAGGAACTGGTGTAAATGGTTTAAGTGGTATGCAAGCCAAAAATAATTTTATAATTCGACCTTTATTACAAATACCAAAACAATCTATTCTGCAATTTGCACAAGATAATCATCTAGCATTTAGAGAGGATAGTTCCAATCTAACAGACGATTATCAACGTAATAAAATACGACATCATATTACACCAAAATTATTAGAAATAAATCCAAATTTATATGAGAATGTATTGCAATTTACATCAATTATGCAAGACACTCAAACCTTGTTGGCATTACAAATTGATGCTATTAGAAAGAAATGTGTTAGTATAAAAAATGGTAATACGATAATAAAAATCAACTATGTAAAACAACATCCTGCAAAGAAAACGGTATTGTTTTTACTATTGAAAGATTTTGGATTTACGGATATTCATATTGAACAAATTTTTAAAATAAAAGAAAGTAGTAAGCAATTTTTTTCTGAAACGCACCGTTTAATTATAGATAGAAATGAATTGATTATTACCTCAATTAGGCATGAAATATTATCACATCTATTGATGGATAAAATTCCAAATAATATTCAATTTAATCAATATAAAATACAATGTTCTGTTGTGCCAATTGAACATTTAAACATTAAGGATAGTAAAAATTATGCCTATATTGCTTTAGAAAAATTAGAATTTCCATTGATGCTTCGTTACTTAAAAGAAGGCGATTATTTCTATCCTTTTGGTATTGGAAAATCTAAAAATCCGCTTAAAGTGGGTAAGAAAAAAATAGGAAAATATTTTAGAGATGAAAAATTGAGTTTATTGGAAAAAGAACAAACGCCAATTTTATTTTCAAAAGAACGTGCTGTTTGGTTGGTAGGCCATCGAATTGATGATAGATTTAAAGTAACTGGAACAACTAAAGAAGTTTTAAAATTTAAAATCATTAAAGGATAGTTTAAAATCTACAAATGATAAAAGATATTATAAAAAATAAAAGTACTCGCTTATTTATCATCTTGGGTGGTTTTTTTATTGCAAATGCACTGATTGCAGAAACAATAGGTGTAAAAATCTTCTCTTTAGAAGCTACTTTTGATTTGCCACCTGCAAACATTCCAATCTTTGGTTATCCATTTTCTTTTAATCTGACAGCTGGAGTATTGCTTTGGCCTGTTGTGTTTGTGATGACAGATATTATCAATGAATATTATGGCAAAAGAGGTGTAAAATTTTTGTCTAATTTAACTGTCGGTTTATTGGCTTATGCTTTTTTAATATATTATTTAGCCATTCAATTAGTACCTGCCGATTGGTGGATTACGAGTAAAACATTGAATGGTGTAAATGATATGCAAGCAGGTTACCAACAAATATTGGGACAAGGTGCAGCAATTATTTTTGGTTCATTAACTGCATTCTTATTAGGACAAGTAATTGATGTGGGTATTTTTCATAAAATTAAACAAATGACAGGCGAAAAGTATATCTGGTTACGTTCCACAGGCTCCACAGTCGTTTCTCAATTTATTGATAGCTTTGTGGTATTGTTTATTGCCTTTTATTTTGTGCCTAAATATTTAACAGGACAACCCTGGCCTTTTAAAATGATTTTAGCCATTGGCGTTGGGAATTATATTTATAAATTTATTGTTGCCATCGTGCTTACGCCAGTCATTTATTTTGCACATCATTATATTGATAAATATTTGGGCGATGAAATTGCAACCAAAATGAAAAATGCCGCCACACAGAATAATTAGAATTGCATAGTTTTTGTTGTCAATTATTCTATAAATTTGTATCGTTTTGAATATTGATTATAAAAAGATTGGCTTAAGCTTAATGGTAATAGTTGTGATTATCGCTTTCTATGCCATTTCATTTATAAAAAAAGATAAGCAATCAGTTGCAGTTAATAATTTTGACTTGACAAAAATAAAAGAACGTGGCATCTTGCGTGTCATTACAGAGTATAATTCCATTAGCTATTTTATTTATAAAGATGAAGTCGCTGGTTTTGATTATGAAATAATGGAGCGTTTTGCAGAAAGTATTGGTGTGCGAACGGAATATATTATTGCTCATAATCATCAAGAAATGTATAATTTTTTGAGACAAGGAAAAGGGGATATCATTGCAACTGGTTTGTATCAAACCAATGAATCTGGGGTCGCTTATTCTATACCGTATAGAAAATCAGAACAAGTATTAGTTCAACGAAAAGCTGGAAAATATACTCGCAAATCAGATAGTACAACTTCTTATTATCAACCCATAATAGATATAAAATCATTGGAAGCGAAAGATGTTTTTTTAACACTAAATTCGCCTTATATCGAGCAAGTAAAACACCTAGCGGATACACTTGGATTTAATGTAAATATCAATTTGGTGAGTGATGAAAGAAGTATCGAAGATTTAATTAATGCAGTTGCTGATGCTGAAATTGATTATACAGTTGCCGATAAAGATTTAGCCCTAACAAATAATTCATTCCTTGGAAATTTAGATTTAGGGATTCAGTTTGGGAAAGAAAAAGATTTGCATTATGCAACTCGAAAATCTTCAAAAGAATTGCAAATTATTTTAAATGAATGGCTGAGTCATTTTATTAAATCAAAAGATTACAAACAAATTGCCAATAAGTATTTTAAGTTTGATAGAAAGATAATTGACCAATTTAATGAAACAGAATATTTAACTAAAGGGCAAATTTCGCTATATGATAATATTATTCAATATTTTGCCAAAAGTATCAATTGGGATTGGCGTTTGGTAGCTGCTTTGATGTATCAAGAATCTAAATTTGACCCAAATGCAACTTCGTGGGCTGGAGCAAAAGGCTTAATGCAATTGATGCCAGGAACAGCAAGACAAATGGGTTTACACACTGGTTTGTATCAGCCAGAACAAAATATACAAGCAGGAACAAAATACTTACAATATTTAGAACAATTTTGGAAAGAAGTGCCAGATTTTACACAACGAATAAAGTTTATTTTAGCATCCTATAATGCTGGTGTCGGGCATATTCAAGATGCTGCGAGACTGGCAAAAAAATATGGCTATTCCGAAACGGAATGGGATGGTAATGTAGAATATTTTATACTTTATAAATCTAATCCAAGATTTTATAATGATAGGGTGGTAAAATATGGCTATGCAAGAGGAAGCGAAACCTTTAATTATGTTCGTAATATCATTAAAAAATATTTTTATTATACTGATAATATCAATGACTCAACCAATTTAGATTTTGCTCTACAACAAAAAGATTTGATTCCATTTAACGGAATAGATGGTGTGTATAATCCAAGTGTTGGGTTATTACAGGAACGTGTTAGAAAAGAGCTATTTGTTTCTAAAAAACTCTTTGAACAAAATCAAGATTTAGTTCCATTAAATAAGAAAAACAATCCTTTTGATAAAGCTCCTAATGAATTATTTAAAGAAAAGGGTAAAAGCAAAAAACTTTTTGAACAAAAGAGTACCTTGTTTCGTAAAAACGATACACTAAGTAACCAACAATTGATGATTAAAAACGAAAGTAAGATAAATCAGCTAGAACCTCGTTAGCTTAGTTGGTTTTTAAAACAACAATGCCATGTGCAGGTATAGTAAATGATTTTTTAGCTCCAATCTTACCTAAATCTTGATGTAACCATAAATCTCTAACTACTTTATCTCGGCTAATTCCAATGTTTTCAGTTTTTAAAGTATAATCTACTGCTTTATTGCTTTTATTAAATATTGCAATGGCAAATTGGTCACTATTTTTACCTAACGGTTTTACCCAAACATCAACTTTCTTTTGCTTTATTATTCTTTTTGCTTGTTTAAATCCTTCATCTTGATTAAGTGCAATTAATTCTTTATTAGTAAGAATTTCAAGCGTTTGTTTGGACATATTTTTTAAGTTGTTCCCAGTCATTAATGGAGAATTCATCATACACCACATGGAGAAATGAGATTTGTCTTCGTCGTAAGTCATACCGTTGCCTACTTCCAACATGTCCATATCATTATAATGACCTGATGAAGCATAAGGATAAAGGTTGGCATTCTTTTCTATGATATATAATATTCTAGAAAACTTGGGGAAGATATCATAAGATATACGCCAAGAATCTGCTTTGTCAATTGCCCATTTACCAGGAAACGCCCAGCGACAGATATTATAATTGATTGACTTGTCAATCTTTTTTATAGCATTATATATATTTAGGTATTCAGTTTCTTCATCTAAACGCATAGCTTCAGCACCGCACCAATCTACTTTTAAAAAGTCAAAATTCCATTGATTGAAAAATAAATCTACATCTTCTGGAATATGTCCATAAATACCTACACCATAACCATTTTTGTCTTTATCTCGACTGTAATACCCACAAGTATTTTTTCCTGCATCAGTATAAATTCCAGCTTTTAATTCTTTTTGATGAATATAATCTACCAAGTTTCGCATACCTGATGGAAATTTAGTGGTGTCAATCAATAAATTTCCTTGTGCATCACGACCGCCAAAATAGCCATCATCTATATTGATAAAGCGATAACCAGCATCATATAAACCAGATTCAACCATAGCATCTGCTTGTGCTTTAATTACATCTTCATTGATATTAAGTTTAAAATGATTCCAACTGCTCCAACCCATAATTGGCGGTTGTTTATCTTGAGCATTTACCGAAAAGATTAAGAAAAATAGTAATGTTGGGATAAGGAAAATTTTCATGTTGTTTTTATTATTATAGATTTAATTTGTTAAATATTTACACCGAAAAGATAGCCAACAAATGCGGTTATACCCATAGCTAAAGTTCCCCAAAACACAACTCGCACTATCGCTTTCCACACTCTTGCACCACCTGTTTTAGCAGAGATAATACCTAAAAAAATTAAGAATAAAATTGAAAATCCATATAAAGCAAATTCCAACTTTTTAGTAGGAAAGAAGAGTGTAACCAATAACGGCAAGATACCACCAGAAACAAATGCAGCTCCTGATGCTAAAGCAGCTTGCACTGGATTAGCTTTCATTCCTTCATTTATACCTAATTCTTCTCTCACGTGAGCAGCCAAGGCATCTATTGCGGTTAGCTCTTTAGCTACTTGTAAAGCAGTTTCTTTTTTCAATCCTCTTTGTTCGTATATAGCAGCTAATGATTTTAATTCTTCCTCGGGCATGTCTTTTAATTCTTTGGCTTCACGAGCAATATCAGCTTGTTCTATGTCAGTTTGGGGACTTACAGACACATACTCTCCAGCAGCCATAGACAATGCTCCCGCAACTAAACCTGCAATGGTAGCTAAAACAATAGGTGCTCTGTCAGTATTTGCAGCAGCAACACCAATTGCAATACTTGAAATTGAAATAATTCCGTCGTTGGCACCCAAAACTGCTGCTCGAAGCCAATTACTTCTATGGATATAATGATGGCTTACGTATTGTTCAATATTAACCATATCTTTCAGTTCTCAAAGATAGGACTTATTCAAGAGAATTTAAAACGGATTTTAGAACAACTGCTTGATTGTAATGTTCATCTTTTGCACCATATAACAGACAAACCGATTGCTTTTTAGTAATATCCAAGATGTGTTGTAATGCAGGTTTTTGTTGTTGAAGTTCTGATTTGTATTTCTTTGAAAATTCAGGGAACAACTCAGTTTGATGATTGAACCATTTTCTTAATTCAGTTGATGGAGCTAATTCCTTATTCCATTCGTCTAATTTTGCATTGTTTTTACTAATGCCTCTTGGCCATAAACGGTCAATTAAAATTCTGTAGCCATCATCATCTTCTGGTGTTTCGTAAATTCTTTTTATCTTGATACTATGCATTTTGTTGTTTACATTATAACAAGTTTTTGAAGTAATAGTTGTGCGTTTGATTTTAGTAGATAAAACTTCATTTTTTCTAGATAGATTTATCTAAATACATTAGGTAATCCTTGTCCACTTAATAATCAGCAACTTTAGTATGAAATATTCATTGTTGAAATTAGTAATCATAATATTCTTACTTATAAATTCATTCAATCTGCTAAAAAAAAAATTATCTTTGTAAAAAAAAGTTTGCTATGTCTGAAATTATTCCATGTCCAAAATGTAAATCTGAATATACTTACTTTGATGAACCTATGATGATTTGTCCAGAGTGTGCTTATGAATGGAACCCAAATGAAGTACAACAGGAAGAAGGATTAATTGTAAAAGATGCGAATGGAAATTTGTTAGCAGATGGAGATGCTGTCGTTATTGTGAAAAATCTTCCAGTTAAAGGAATGCCACAGCCTATTAAAGCAGGAACCAAAATTAAAAACATTCGTTTGGTAGAAGGCGACCATAACATTGATTGTAAAATTGATGGATTTGGGGCAATGTCGATAAAATCAGAATTTGTAAAAAAAGCATAACTATTGTTGCTTTTTGAAAAGCACAATTCCTAATTTTTGTATTACACTTTGTAATTTGTTCATTTTGAATCATAATACATGCTATATTGTTTTTTTGTAAAATAAATGAATGAAAGTTAAAAATTTGGTAGTTTGATGAAAATATACTATCTTTGCATTCGATTTGAAGGGAAGAGGACTAAAAAAGTCCTCTTTTTTATTACAGATAAAAATGGAAAATTTAATTCAATTAAAAGAAAAGATAGAAAATCATTTGCAGACCTATTTTGCAAAGACCTTTTTATTTATAGCGGAAGTTAAAGTGCTACCTACACAAAAAATTGAAGTTTTTGTTGATAGAACTGATACGAATATTTCGATTGATGAATGTGTGAAAATCAGTAGAAATTTAGAAGAATATTTAGAAACAAATGGTTTGGTTGGTGAGAAATATACATTAGAAGTATCATCACCCGGTTTAGATCAACCATTTAAAGTGCCACAACAATTTGAAAAATCTATCAATCAGAAAGTTGAAGTTTTAAAAGTAGATGGCGAAAAATTTATTGGAACACTTTTGGTTTATGATGGCGAAAAGGTTACGATAAAATCTGAAAAAAAAATTAAGAAAGAAATAAAAGAAGAAATTATAGAAATAAATCTTCAAGAAATCAAATCAATTAAAAAACATTTTATTTTTAAAGTATAATAAGTATGAATACTGCAGATTTAATAGAGTCATTTTCCGAGTTTAAGGACTTTAAGAACATTAACAGACCCACAATGATGAGGGTATTAGAAGATGTATTTAAAACATTACTTAGAAAGAAATATACATCTGACCAAAATTTTGATATTATCGTAAATCCTGATAAGGGCGACTTAGAAATATGGCGACATCGTGATGTTGTTGAAGATGGTGCAGTTGAAGATAGATTGGCACAAGTAGAGATAAGTTATGCTAAGAAAATTGAGCCAGATATGGAAGTGGGCGAAGAATTATATGAACCAATTTTATTAGAATCATTTGGTCGTCGTTCAGTATTGGCTGCAAGACAAACTTTAATTTCAAGAATTTTAGATTTAGAAAAAGACGAAGTTTATAAAAAATATAAAGATAGAATTGGTGAAATTATCAGTGCTGAAGTTTATCAAGTTTGGAAAAAAGAAATTTTGTTATTAGATGATGATGGTAATGAATTAATCTTACCTAAAAGCGAACAAATTAAAACTGATTTCTATAAAAAAGGCGATACGATTCGTGCCGTTATTAAAGATGTAGAATTAAGAGGTAATACACCTCAAGTTATTTTGTCCAGAACTGCACCAGAATTTTTAGCTAAATTATTAGAACAAGAAGTGCCTGAAATTTTTGATGGCTTAATCATTATCAAAAAAATAGTAAGAGAACCAGGTGAACGTGCAAAAGTTACTGTTGAATCTTACGATGATAGAATTGACCCAGTAGGTGCATGCGTTGGTATGAAAGGTTCTCGTATTCACGGTATTGTAAGAGAATTAAGAAACGAAAATATCGATATCATCAATTATACAAATAATTTGATGTTGTTAATTCAACGTGCATTGACACCAGCAAAAATTGAATCTATTTCAGTTGATGAAGAAAAGAAAAAAGTTTCTGTATTTTTGAAACCAGATCAAGTATCTTTGGCAATTGGAAAAGGTGGATACAATATTAAATTGGCTGGAAAATTAACTGGTTATGAAATAGATGTATTTAGAGATACAGATGAAATCCAAGATGATGTTGATTTAGAAGAATTTAAAGATGAGATTGACGATTGGATTATCAAAATCTTAAAAGATATGGGCTGTGATACGGCTAAAAACGTATTGGAAATTGATAGAGACGACCTAATTAGACGAACAGATTTAGAAGAAGAAACTGTTGATGAGATTATAAGAATTCTGAGTGCAGAATTTGAATAATTATTACTTTAAAACAAAAAATTATTTTTATAACATAATATGTCCGAAACAAAAACAATAAGATTAGCCAGTGCTGCCAAAGAATTAAATGTTGGCATAGGTACTATTGTAGATCACCTACAAAGCAAAGGCTATTCTGAAATAGACAGCAAACCAAATACTAAACTAACAGAGGAACAATACAATGTACTTCTAAAGGATTTCTCTTCATCAATAGAAATTAAAGAAAGAGCCGAACAATTAAATATCGGTAAACGTAAAGATGAAGAAGAAATTTATGTAAAAAAAGAAGAAAAAGTTGAGAAGGTAGAAGTTCCTGAGCCAAAAGAAGAGCCAAAGCCAGAACCTGAAATTAAGGAAGTGAAAATAGAACCAATTTCTACTGAATCGGAAATTGATACACTTAAAGTTGTTGGTAAAATTGATTTAGATGCACTAAATAAAAAACCAGCAAAGAAAACTATTAAGAAGAAAGAAGAAGTTGCTACTGAAACTACAACAAAAACTAAAGTTGAATTAGAATCAAAGAAAGATGAAATTCAGCCAGAAGCCCCAAAAGAGAAAGCTGAAGTTGTTGAGAAGGTTGTAGCAATAGAACCAGAACCTGAAAAAGAAGTAGAATTAATAAGAGCTGAAGCAGAAAAATTAGCAGGTCCTAAAATCTTAGGAAAAATTGAATTAAAGCAAGAAAAAAGACCAGAGCAAATTTACAGACAGGAAGAGAAGCAACGTAAAGAAAAGGAAGAGGAAAAGAAAAAAGAGGAAGCCAGAGAACAAGAAAAAAAGAAACGTGCTAGAATACATGCCAATAAAGTGGATGTAAAAGTATTTGAAAAATCAAATCCAGGAAAAACATCAGATAATAATTTCAGAAAAGATAATAATTTCAGAAAAGGAGGTAAGTTTACA
This sequence comes from Chitinophagales bacterium, assembly GCA_020636545.1. Lineage (GTDB taxonomy): Bacteria > Bacteroidota > Bacteroidia > Chitinophagales > JADIYW01 > JADJSS01. Next base: position 228,413 of record JACJXS010000011.1, on the reverse strand, counting down.
AAACCTGAACCAGAAGCGGTTTCTGAAAAGGATATTAACGACAAGATTAAAGCCACAATGGCTAAACTTGCTGGAACTAGAGGAAAATCAACTGGTGTAAAATACAGAAGAGATAAACGTGAGGAACATGCACGAAGAGCTGAAGAAGAATCAGTAGATTCAAAAGTATTACAAGTTACAGAGTTTATTACTGTTTCTGAATTAGCAAGTTTAATGAATGTTGAACCAACAGCGATTATTAAAGTTTGTATGGGATTGGGTGTCTTCGTATCTATTAATCAAAGAATTGATGCTGAAATTATAGAGTTGGTGGCTGGTGAGTTTGATTATGAAGTACAATTTACTACGATTACGGAGCAAGAAGAAGAGGAAATGGCTGAAGTTGATGACCCAAAAGATTTAGTACCAAGATCACCAATTGTTACGATTATGGGACACGTGGATCATGGTAAAACATCGTTATTGGACTATATCCGTGATGGGAATGTAGTTGCTGGTGAGATGGGTGGAATTACACAACATATTGGAGCTTATGAAGTAACAACTGCAAAAGGTAATAAAATTACTTTCTTAGATACACCAGGTCACGAAGCATTTACAGCGATGAGAGCTAGGGGTGCAAAATTGACAGATATTGTAATTATCGTAGTTGCTGCCGATGATAAAGTTATGCCACAAACTCGTGAAGCAATTAGTCACGCACAAGCAGCTGGTGTACCAATGATTTTTGCTATTAATAAAATTGATAAACCTGCAGCTAATCCAGATGCTGTTCGTACGCAACTTTCTGAAATGAATATTTTAGTAGAAGAATGGGGCGGTAAATATCAATGTCAAGAAATTTCTGCCAAAAAAGGTTTAAATATTGATATTCTTTTAGAGAAAATATTATTAGAAGCAGAATTATTAGACCTAAAAGCAAATCCAAATAAAAAAGCAATTGGCTCTGTAATTGAGGCAAGTTTAGATAAAGGACGTGGATATGTTTCAACAGTGATGGTACAAGATGGAACATTAAAGATTGGTGATGTGATGGTTGCTGGTCAATATCATGGAAAAGTAAAAGCATTATACAATGAGCGTGGATTGCGAATTAATTCAGCAGGACCATCTTCGCCAGTTCAAATTTTAGGTTTGTTAGGTGCTCCAAATTCAGGGGATAAACTAAAAGTTTATGATGAAGAAAGCGAAGCAAAAGAAATCGCAAATAAACGTGCTACAATTTTAAGAGAGCAAGGCTTAAGAGCAAAAAAACATATTACTTTAGATGAAATTGGAAGACGTTTAGCTTTAGGAAACTTCAAAGAGTTAAACTTAATTATCAAAGGAGATGTTGATGGTTCAGTGGAGGCATTGAGTGACTCTTTATTGAAATTATCTACAGAAGAGGTTCAAATCAATATCATACATAAAGGTGTTGGTCAAATTTCTGAATCAGATGTATTATTGGCTTCTGCATCAGATGCGATTATTATTGCATTCCAAGTTAGACCATCTGCAAATGCAAAATTAATTGCAGAAAAAGAAGATATACAAATTAAGATGTATTCTGTTATTTATAGTGCAATTGAAGAAGTAAAATCGGCAATGGAAGGTTTATTAGAACCTAAATTTGAAGAGAAAATTGTGGGTAATGTCGAGGTTAGAGAAGTGTTTAAAGTGAGTAAAATTGGTACTATCGCAGGTTGCTACGTTACAGATGGTAAAATAGTTCGTTCTAACGAGGTTCGTATTATTAGAGATGGTATTGTAGTGTTTGAAGGTGGTTTAGATTCATTAAAACGTTTCAAAGATGATGTGAAAGAAGTAACTAAAGGTTATGAATGTGGTATCAAAATTAAAAACTACAACGATATTAGAGAAGGCGATATTATCGAATCATTTGAACAAGTAGAAGTAAAACGTAAGTTGAGTTAAACTTTTGAATAGCAAACAACTAATTATAAAATGGCTGCCTTAGTGCAGCTATTTTTATTTCTAAAATCCTTTTAAAATAGTTATTCATATTAACATTAAGAATTGATTAGATTATAAATATCAATTGAGCAATAGTCATGTATTGATTTGTATATATTTAATGGATAATATTCATTTTTACTTGATTTTATTGACACTTTAGCGACAAATAGATTATTTAGAATCATTATAAAATAAGGCTTTTCGTTAAAAAAATATTGCAGAATACGTTCAAACATCGTATTTTAGTCAAAATTTTCCAAAAAAATGTTTTTAACAATTATTCAGATGATTTTATTCTACGCCTTAACTGGAACAGTAGGATATTTTGCCTTCAAAAAATTCAAAGAGGTTTATGACAATATCAAAATGGGTCAGCCAGAAACAATTGATACACCATTAAGTTTTAGACTAAAAAATATGTTCTTAATTGCTTTTGGACAGAAGAAAATGTTTAAAATTACCTTTCCAGCATTGTTGCACTTGGTTATTTATTTATCTTTTGTCATTACGCAGATAGAGTTGATTGAGATTATGTTAGATGGAGCAACTGGACAGCATAGAATTTTATTTCATTATATTTTCCAAGGTAATATTTTAGAAGGATTTTATCGTTTTGTAGTTAGTTTTATTGAGGTATTATCTTTATTGACTTTCTTCGTTACGATAGTATTTATTTTAAGAAGAACAGTTTTTAAAATTAATAGATTTAATAAGCCAGAAATGAAAGGTTGGCCTACAAAAGATGGTTTACTTATCTTAGCTTTTGAATTAACTTTAATCACATTCATCTTTATGATGAATGGTGCAGATAGAGCATTGCAATTACAAGGAGACCCACATTATATCGATACAAAAGGCTTTTTATTAAGTAATTTTTTAGGTCATAGCCTGATGAGTTTACCGCACGGTGCTTTAGTGATGATGGAAAGAATTGGTTGGTGGGGACATTTAAGTATGGTATTTGCTTTTATGTTGTATTTGCCTTATTCTAAACACTTACATATCTTATTGGCATTCCCAAATACTTTCTTTTCAAGACCAGAACCTAAAGGTCAAATTCGTAATATGGAAAGCGTTATGCATGAAGTAAAATCCATGTTTGATGATTCTTATCAAGCACCTGAAACAGATGGTGAAATTAAATTCGGTGCTAAAGATGTGTTTGATTTATCATGGAAAAGTTTATTAGATGCTTATACTTGTACAGAGTGTGGACGTTGTACTCAAGCTTGTCCAGCAAACCAAACAGGTAAAATATTATCTCCAAGAAAAATCATGATTGATACGCGTGATAGAATGGAAGAAATTACAAGAAATAGAAAAATTCATGGTCCAGATTTTACAGATAATAAAACCTTATTGAATGATTATGTTACAAGCGAAGAGTTAAGAGCTTGTACGACTTGTAATGCATGTGTTGAAGAATGTCCAGTTAATATTTCTCCATTAAATATCATCTTAGAATTAAGAAGGAATATGATTATGGACGAAAGTAATTCACCACAAGAATGGAATACGATGTTTGCTAATATGGAAAATAATCAAGCACCATGGCAGTTCTCAATGGAAGATAGATTGAATTGGACTGACGATTTGAATAAATAATAAAGTAAATCAATATTTTAATAACTAACAACAATACTCAATATGCAATATAAAGTTCCTGTAATGGCAGATTTGGCTGCCGAAGGTAAATCTCCAGATGTATTATTTTGGATAGGATGTGCAGGTAGTTTTGACCAAAGGGCTCAAAGAATTACACAAGCATTCGTGAAGATTTTAAATCAATTAAATATCAGTTTTGCAGTATTAGGCAAAGAAGAAGCTTGTACAGGCGATCCAGCAAGAAGAGCTGGTAATGAATTTATTTTTCAAATGTTGGCACAACAAAATATCGCAACCTTAAATGGTTATGGTATCAAGACTATTGTTACCACTTGTCCGCATTGTTTTAATACCATTAAAAATGAATATCCTGCGTTAGGTGGAAAATATGAAGTATTACACCATTCAGTATATTTACAACAATTATTAAATGATGGTAAATTAAAAGTAGAAGGCGGAGCTTTTAAAGGTAAAAGAATAACTTACCACGATTCTTGTTACTTAGGAAGAGCTAATGATATTTATGAAGCTCCAAGAGATTTAATTAAAGCATTAGATGCAGATTTGGTTGAAGTAACCAAAAGCAGAGCAAACGCAATGTGTTGTGGTGCTGGTGGAGCTCAAATGTGGAAAGAAGATGAACCAGGAACAAAACGTATCAATACCGAAAGAACAGGTCAATTAACTGAAGTAATGCCTGATATTATTGCGGTGGCTTGTTCTTATTGCAATACAATGATTACTGACGGTGTAAAAAGTGAAAACAAACAAGACGAAATTAAAGTTGTGGACTTAGCAGAATTAATCGCTGAGAATAATAAGTTTTAATTTTTAATGTTTTATTATAGAAAGAGGCTGTCCTAAAACTTTGGACAGCCTCTTTTGTTTTATTGAATTTTTCTTTTATGTAACTGTGGAACTAAAATACCAACAGCAGAACCAATGGCATAGCCCACTAAAATATCAGTAAAGAAATGCTTACCCGCACCATATCTACACAGTCCTGTTATTGCTGGGATTAATGCCGCTCCAGTCCACATAAGTGGCTTAAATTTAGAATCTGGATGTAAATCTGCAAATACTTTTGCCATAAAAAATGTACTAGCTGCGGTCGTACTTGTATGTCCTGAAAAGAATGATGCAGTTGCATCTTTTCCAACTTTACTTTCAGCACTTAGTTTATCATTATAAACATAAGGTCGCTTACGTTTCACAATTTCTTTGGTCATCAAGGTTAAACCCGAAGTCAAACCGTAAACTTCTATCCACATAGGTAAATAGTATTTCCATTCTTTTCTTACCGCCTTATCAATAAACATTAATGCAGGAGCCAAACTTGCTCCATATAATAAAACATCAGATGAGATTTTAGCACCTTTATTATCATGAAAGATTGCACTTCTATCAAATTTATTGACCATAGTTGGAGAGAGTGCATTAATTTCATCAACAGTAATTATTTTCTTATTCTTGTGCAGAAAATAAGCAGCAGCACCAGTTCCAACTGTTATCCCAATTATTGGAGCATCAACTCCCCATTTGTATTTGTATTTTGAGATATAAGTATCATTTTGAGCAATAATATTTAATCCAAAAAAAATCAGAAATAGAAAAGAAATTATTTTATTCATTCAACTAAAATAGTGTATTTTGTAATGTTTTTAATAATTTTGAATTATAAAAAAGATATGAGTAAAAAATTACCAATACTAATTTTGTTTTTTGCTATCAGCTTTTCGTTATTCGCTCAACATTATTCAAATATAATACAAGGAAGAATAATGGACGTAGATAAAAATATTCCAGTTATTGGTGCTACTCTAAATCTAAGATTTAATTCAGATGTTTATACTGCTAAAACTGATTCTTCTGGAAATTATAATATTACGACTTTTGTTAGATACCTTGATGGAAAATATGACATCAATATTACGCACCCTGATTATTATGAATTGAATGGTGTTGTTTTAGTAAAAGAAATTTCGGAACATAATTTTGGACTAAAACATAAGAGAGAAGTTGTAAAGACAATAGATACAGTTGTCCAACCATTATCAAAATTAGAAGGATTTGCTAGTAATAATTGGACACTCTTAGTTGATATGTCCTCATCGATGGGAGATAATAATATTTTGCCAGTTTTAAAATCTGGACTAAATGATATTGTTGATTATTTTAGATCAGAAGATAAAATTACACTATTGACTTTCTCATCTGGAATAAGTGAAATTTTACCACCAACCAATGGAAATAATAAAGATAAAATTCATAATGCAATTGCATCATTAATAAAAGTTGGAGGCACAACAAATGGAGCGTCTGCTATAAAATCTGCATTTCAAAAAGCCTCTGAAAATTATATCAATAATGGAAATAATAGAATTTTGATTTTTACAGATGGTATGTTTACTTCAGGAGCTAAAGAGTATAAAAATATTGAAAAAATTTTAGCCGATTACGCTCAAAAAAATATTAACTGTTCTATCTTTCTATTAGGAAAACCAACAGATTATGTTATTAAGCAATTAGAATTTCTTGCCAATGCTGGAGAAGGTACTTTTGCTGTTTTAAAAGATGAAACTACTGCAAAACAAAAGATGCTTGACGAAGCAAAATTAGTTAGGAAATAATCTATTTGATTTGATGTAGATGTATTATTTTTTTTGTCTCAAAGAAAGGTTCGGAATAAACAGCACTTAAATGGTAGATTTCTTTTTTGCAATTTACGGCTTTTAATTCTTCACGCAAGTCTCCACCTTTCAAAGCAATGATTCCATTTTTCTTATTTACATTTTTAGATGTCCAATGAATTAAATCAGCTGCTGGAGCAACGGCTCTTGTTACTGCATAATCAAACAAATTGGTGCATTGTTCTGCTCTTCCATGTTGTGCTGTTATATTTTTAAGTTCTAATGCTTCTGCAATGGCATTTACCACACTTATTTTTTTACCAATTGAATCTACCAAATGGAATTGACTTTCTGGAAAAAATATAGCTAAAGGAATGCCAGGAAATCCACCACCTGTACCAATGTCAATGATTTGATGATGACTTAAATCGAAAAAGTCAGCAATACTTAAACTATGTAAAACGTGACGTTCATAAAAGTTCTCCATATCCTTCCTAGAAATCACATTTATTTTAGAGTTCCATTCAGTATATAAATGCAATAATTGTTTGAATTGAGCTATTTGTTTTGGGCTTAATTCTTTAAAGTATTTTAAAATAATATCCATAATCAGATGATGCACAAAATTATTCTTTTAAAGTTTAATTCTTCTGTAATTATTTAGAAATATTAACGATTTTTCTTTTGTTGTTGTTAAGTGTTTATTAAATTCAATTAAGATATAATCCAAATAGATTACTAAGTATTTATATTTCAGCTTATTAATGTTATCTAGAATGAGTATAAATTGATATATTTTTTCAACAAATCTTCACTTTTTAAACTATTTGACCTTATATTTGCCTGAAAATAATTAAAACGCTTTTTAGGAATGTTTAACAGTTATATTAAAAGAAGTTATAGCCTTCTAGTTTCCTTTTTCTTGATTTTTGTGATTTCAACATCATCTTATGCTGGGGTAGCCGTTCCTGACGTTGACCCTGCTGATGCTGCTGCTGTTGCAAAAGCTAAGACAGGTATGGACTTGTTCAAGGCTAATTGTACAGCTTGTCATGCTATAGATAGAAAAGTAATCGGACCTGCGTTAGCAGATGTTTGGGATAAATGGGATACCGAAGAAAACTTAATTGCTTGGGTAAAAAATTCTCAAGCTGTTATTAAATCTGGTCATGCTCATGCTAATAAGATTTATGAAGAATATAATAAAATGCCTATGCCGGCATTTCCTACTTTATCAGACGAGCAAGTTAAGGATGTTTTCCTTTATATGAAAGCAGCTGAAAAAGGCTTCGACCCTAGTAATCCAGGCGGTAAAAAAGAAACAGCTGATGCAGCTGGTGGTGCTACAACTGAAGGTGCAGATTCTGGAAAATCTAACACAACATTAATCCTAGTTGGATTATTTGCTGTTTTAGCTATTTTAGGAGCTGTATTGTTTAATATTACTAGTAAATTAAGCAAAATTGCTAAAGTTGCTCAAGGCGAATCTTTAGATGCAATCGAAGCTGTTGAAGCTGCCTCTAAAAAAGCATTAGTTAAAAAATTAGGTGTAGTCGCAGTTATTATTGCAGCAGTCTTGTTACTTTTTAATATCGGAAATGGTGCAATAAACTTAGGGCGTTCTCAGGGATATAAACCAGAACAACCTATTCGCTTCTCACATGCATTACACGTAGGACAAAATAAAATTGAGTGTCAATACTGTCATACTGGAGTTGAAAAAAGCCGTCATGCAAGTATTCCTGGTACTCAAATTTGTATGAATTGTCATAAGTATGTTCAAGAAGGTCCAAAATATGGTAAAGATGAAATCAAAAAGATATATGACTATTCAGGTTGGGATCCTGACAAAGGAGCATTTGTAAAAGCACCTAAAAATATTGAATGGGTACAAATTCATAATTTACCTGACCACGTTTATTTCAACCACTCACAACACGTAAAAGTGGGTAAAATTGAATGCCAAACTTGTCATGGTAAAATTGAAGAGATGGAAACTGTTGAACAATTCGCTCCATTATCTATGGGCTGGTGTATCAACTGTCATAGAGAAACAAAAGTTCAGTTTGCTGACAATAATTATTATTCAGTATTTGAAAAATATCACGACGAGATTAAGAAAGGCAAGAGAGCTGGAGTTACTGTTGAAGATATAGGTGGAACTGAATGTCAAAAATGTCACTATTAAAATTAAAGAACCTTATTAATTTCTATATATAATGAGTAATAAAAAGTATTGGACTAGTTTAGATGAGTTAAATCAAACACCTGCTTATTTTGAGCAAGCTAACCAAGAATTTAGTTTAGTTGAAGATGCTACTGAAAGCATTGAAAATAAAGAACCCAACAGAAGAGATTTCTTAAAAGCTATGGGATTCAGCGTTTCAGTTGCTGCTGTTGCGTCTGCATGTCAGATTCCTGTTAAAAATGCAATTCCTTACACATTTGATTTAAGAAACCAAATGCCGGAAGTAGTTCCTGGTGTTGCTGAGTTTTTTGCAACAACCTATTATGGTTCTGCTGATTTTAACAGTATCTTAGTTAAAACAAGAGAAGGAAGACCTATTAAAGTAGAAGGAAATCCATCTGCAAAATTTTTCGGAGGAACAAGTGCAAGAGCTCAAGCTGCTGTATTAGATTTGTATGACGTTACAAGATTACATAATCCTGTAAAAGCGAATAAAAAAATTGATTGGAAAAAAGCAGATGCTGAAATCATTAAAAAATTAGATGAGTTAAAAGCTTCTGGTCAAAAAGTAGTCGTAGTAACGAATACAATATTATCTACTATCACTAAAAAAGCAATAGAGCAATTAAAAACAACTTACGCAAATGTTAGTGTAGTTGCTTATGACCCAATTTCACAATATGCTATCAGAAAAGCAAGTGGCGGAATTATTCCAGCTTACCAATTTGATAAAGCAGATGTAATTGTTGGTTTTAACTGTGATTTCTTAGGTACTTGGATGAATGGAACTGAAAATGCTGCTAAATATGTAACTAAGAGAGTTCCTACGCCAGAAAATCCAACGATGTCTCGCCACCATCAATTTCAATCTTCAATGAGTTTGACTGGTGCAAGTGCAGATTATAAATATCCTATTAAACCATCTGAAGAAAAACAAGTTCTAATTAATTTATATACTAAGTTAGGTGGTTCTGTTTCTGGTGCAAAGGATTTTAGTAATAAAGAATTAAATACAGGAATAGATAAAGTTGCGAAAGAATTAGTCGCAGCTAAAGGAAAAAGTATTGTAGTTTCAGGTACAAATGATGTTGAAATTCAATCTTTAGTGAATGCAATCAATGCTACTTTATCTAACTTTGGTGCAACTATTGATACTTCAAATACTTTAAATTTCAAGCAAGGTAATGATGAAGCATTAGCAACTTTAGCATCAGAATTAAAAAATGGTGCATATAAAGGTATTATCTTAGTTGGTGCTAATCCAGTTTATGATACAGTTTATGCTGAAACTTTTAAAAATGCTTTACAAAAAGCAGATTTAAGTATTTCTACAGCTGATAGAGTAGATGAATCTGCTCAATATTGTCAATATGTTGCTCCAAATTCACATTTATTAGAATCTTGGGATGTTATTGAACCTAGAACAAACGTTTATGGTTTTGTGCAACCAACAATTACAGCTTTATTTGATACAAGACAAGAAAGTGCTTCTATCTTAACTTGGGCAGGAAATGTTAATGTTGCTATAGATTCTCTAGTTCAAGCTGAAATTGCTTCAGTAAGTGGCTTGTCTTATTCTGAGGCCTTACAAGCTGGTTTTGTAGATAAAACTTCAGGAATTGGAGCTAGTGCTTTGCCTGGAATCAGTACAATAACAACTCCAACGCAACCAAAAGGTATGGAGTTATTTTTATATGAGAAAGTTGCGATTGGTGATGGTAAATTGGCAAACAATCCTTTCTTACAAGAAATGCCAGATCCAATTTCTAAAGCAACTTGGGATAATTATATTTTAGTTCCTTATTCATTTGCTAAAGAAAATAAGATTGATTCAATGCCTGCTGATAAAAAAGTACCAGTTGGTAAAATTACTGTTGCAGGAAAATCTTTTGAATTACCGATTGTTGTACAATTTGGTCAAGCTCAAAATACCTTAGCTATTGCATTAGGTTACGGAAGAGAAAAATCAGGTAATGTAGGTTCTGGTGTTGGAGCAAATTTATACCCAATCTTAAAAAATAACACAAATTCAGTTGATGGTGTTACTTTTGAATTGACGGGAAAAACATATAATTTAGGTTTAAACCAAACTTATCATACCTTAATGGAAGATGTTTCTTTACCAGGTAAGCCATTAAGATATAGAGGTATGGTTGTTAAAGAGACGAATTTAGCTTCATATTCAAAAAGTGAAACTGCAGGTAATGAAGATAGAGAGGCAATACAAAAACATTTAGTAACTATGTATCCAACACCTAAATTCCCAGGACACCATTGGGGAATGTTGGTAGATATGAATGCATGTATTGGTTGTGGTGCTTGTGTAGTAGCTTGTAATATTGAAAATAATATACCAGTTGTTGGAAGAAGACAAGTTTTCAGAAGTCAGGAAATGCATTGGTTACGTATAGATAGATACTATAATGGAAACCCAGATAATCCAGATGTATCTTTCCAACCTATGATGTGTCAGCATTGTGATAATGCACCTTGTGAAAACGTTTGTCCAGTAAATGCAACTAACCATAGTTCTGAAGGTATTAACCAAATGGCATATAACAGATGTATTGGTACAAGATATTGTGCAAATAACTGTCCATTTAAAGTTCGTCGTTTTAACTGGTTAGACTATCAAGGTAATGATATGTTTGGCTCATTTAATGACGGAACGCCAGGTTGGGGTGGTAGTGAAACTAAAGATTATATGTTTGATTCTTTAACAAGAATGGTATTAAATCCAGATGTTGTTGTGAGAACAAGAGGGGTTATTGAAAAATGTAGTTTCTGTACACAAAGAATTCAATCTAGTAAATTAGATGCTAAAAAGCAAAACAGAAAATTGCAAGATGGAGATGTTAAGACAGCTTGTCAAACAGCATGTCCGACAAATGCAATTGTGTTTGGAGATATGAATGATAAAAATAGTCAAGTAGCACAAACTCTTGATTCAGGTAGAAATTATTTCTTATTTGAAGAACAACATTTCTTAAATCATGTTGGATATCAAGTTAAAATCAGAAATAAGGATGAAGAATCTCAAAGAAGTTTCTTTGATAAAGAAGGATAGTAAATTAATAATTAATAGAATATATAAATAACTAAAGCTTAGATATGGCAAGTCATTTTGAATCACCACTTAGAGAACCCTTAGTAAAAGGTAATAAGACCTATAAGCAAATTACTACTGATATCGTACGTTCAACGACAGGTGAATTACAAAACCGTTGGATATTTTGGACAACAATATCTGCAATTGTTGCGACTTTTGGTGTGTTTTGTATTGCATGGGAAGTTGTATTTGGTATTGGATCTTGGGGTGCAAATAAAACAGTAGGTTGGGCATGGGATATTACCAACTTCGTTTGGTGGATTGGTATTGGTCATGCTGGTACTTTAATTTCAGCAATCTTATTATTGTTTAGACAAAAATGGAGAACAGGTGTAAATAGAGCTGCAGAAGCGATGACTATCTTTGCTGTAGTTTGTGCTGGTTTGTTTCCAGTTTTCCACATGGGACGTGTTTGGGATGCAATGTTCATTTTCCCTTATCCTAATACGAGAGGTCCACTTTGGGTAAACTTCACATCACCATTACTTTGGGACGTATTTGCGATTTCAACTTATTTTACAGTATCATTATTGTTTTGGTACACAGGTTTAGTTCCAGATTTTGCAACTATCAGAGACCGTTCTAAAACTAAAGGTCGTTGGACTTTCTATAATCTATTAAGTTTTGGTTGGATAGGTAGTGTAAAGCATTGGGAAAGATGGGAGTCTTTATCATTAATATTAGCTGGTTTATCTACTCCATTAGTATTATCAGTTCACACCATTGTATCTTTTGACTTTGCTACTTCAGTAATTCCAGGTTGGCACACTACAATCTTACCGCCATATTTCGTTGCGGGTGCAATATTCTCTGGTTTTGCGATGGTATTAACATTAATGATTGTTGCTCGATATATTATGAAATTAGAAGATTATATCACTTTAGCTCATATTGAATCAATGAACAAAATTTTGTTATTGACTGGTACGATGGTTGGTATAGCTTATTTAACGGAGTTATTTACAGCTTGGTATTCTTCAAATCAATACGAACAACATCAATTTGCTACTAGAGCATTTGGTTCTACTTATGCTTGGGCATATTGGATTATGATGTCTTGCAACTTAATTTCTCCACAAATCTTTTGGTTTAGAAAGTTTAGAAGAAGTATTAAAGTAACTTTTGTAATGTCTATATTGGTAAATATAGGTATGTGGTTTGAACGTTTTGTGATTATCGTAATTTCATTACATAGAGATTATTTACCATCTAGCTGGTTATACTATTCTCCAACTTGGATTGAGATAGGAATTTTTGTTGGTACGATTGGTATTTTTATGACATTGTTCTTAGCATTTTGTAGATTTTTCCCAGTTGTAGCAATTGCTGAAGTTAAATCCATCTTGAAAAGAAATGGTAGTCAAGCTAAAGCTCATCAGTTAGAAGAAGTAGCTGACCAAGAAGTTTATAAATCAGTAAACAAAGAAGAATTATTACAATATAAATAATAACTAACACATCTTAGAATAAAAGATATGAGCAATACAAAAAAATATTTAGTGGGAATGTTTGATGATGATGATGTTTTATTACATGCCATTAAAAATATTCGCAAAGAAGGATTTAAAATAACAGATTGTTTTACACCTTTCCCAGTTCATGGTATTGAAAGTGCAATGAGCATTGAACCGACAAGATTACATACAGCAGGTTTTATGTTTGGAGCAACAGGTATGTCAGTTGCTTTAGGTGTTATAACTTTTATTAATGCATTTGATTATCCTACTATTTTTGGTGGTAAACCCTATTGGGCTTTAATGGCTTATGTTCCTATTGTATTTGAACATACTGTTTTATATTCTGCTGTAGGTATGGTGATTGCATTTTATTATTTATGTAAATTATATCCAGGAAAAAAACCTATTATTATTGACGAAAGAACTACTGACCACTTATTTGCTTTGACATTTGAAATGGATGGAAGTCAAGATACGGCTGCTATTTCTGATTTATTGAAAAAAGAGGGTGCTATTGAGGTTTATCAAAAAGAAGTTTAATATTATAACATGAAACAATTATCATATATTACAATTTTATCATTTATTATACTGACTAGTGCTTGTATTAGAAATTCTAAGAATCCTGGTAGAGAGTATATGCCTGATATGGTTCATAGTACTGCTTATGAAGCTGGAAGTGTGAATCCTATATTTAAAGATGGCAAAACAAATCAATTACCTCCTAAAGGTAGTGTTGCTCAAGGTAAATATATTTACCCTTACGATAACACTATTGAAGGGTATGAAGCATCTGTAGCAAATAAAAATCCTTTTACTTTTACTAAAGATGAAGTAGATAATCAAGGACAACACTTATACAAAATTAATTGTGCTATTTGTCATGGAGATAAAGGCGATGGTCAAGGACATTTAGTTGAAATTGGAAAATTTCCACCACCTCCGACGTATTTATCTGGTGTACTTTTAACTTTACCAGAAGGTAAAAGATATCACACTGTAATGTATGGAAAAGGTTTGATGGGTTCTTATGCATCTCAGTTAGATCACAGAGAAAGATGGTTAGTTTTAGAATATGTTAAAACTTTACAAGGTGATGCTGGTGCATCAGCACCTGCTACAGACTCAACAAGTACTGCAGCAAAATAATTAACTGATTAAGTTTAAATAGAAAATATAATAAGATACTAATGAATACATATACTTTTGAATCGGGTACAAAGTCTAAAATCCTAATTACATTTGTAATTGGAGTATTAATCCTTTTATTAGGTATTGGATTAAATATGGGCAAAGGAGATAAAACTTCAAATCATAATGTTACTCATCAAGCTGAAGCAAAAGATCCTGGACATGATGCTCATGGCGGACATAATGCAGATGCTCATGGACATGATAGTCACGAACAGCCAATTACTTTGAAAGCTAAATTATTGGCTAACTTCTACTCTTTATTCATATTTGCATTCTATATTGCTTTAGCGGCGCTATTCTTTATCTCAGCTACGACAATAACATGGGGTGGATGGCATATACAAATACAGAAGATTCCATTAGCAATGACAAGGAATATTTTTGTATTTCTTTTTATTTTGTTCTTATGTTTTTTCTTTTTCAAACATGATTTGTTTGAATGGACGCATGAATATTTATATGACAAGAATGCAGAAACCTATGATCCTATTTTAGCATTTAAAAGAGATTACTTGAATATGCCAAGATTTTGGGCATTCTTCATCATCCAAGTATTAGCAGCTGGTGGTATGTCTTTTTTATGGTGGAGAAATATGGATAAACAAGATACAAATCCATCTTTAAAATTATTTTCTCAAAGTAGAGTTTATTCTGCGGTTACAATTGTTTTGATTGCGTTTGTTATTTCTACTTTTGCAACTTGGGACTGGACTATGTCAGTACAACCACATTGGTATAGTACTATGTGGCCTTGGTACACAATGGCTAGTGGTGCTGTAACTATGTTCTCTATTGTAATTTTAATTATTTTACATTTAAAATCTAAAGGGTTATTAGCTAGAGTTAATGAAAACCACATGCATGATATCGGGATATTAATGTTTGCAGTAAGTATTTTCTGGACATATTTATATTTCGACCAATATATGTTAATATGGTATGGTAACATTCCAGAAGAAACAATTTTCTTTTTAAAGAGAAGAACTTGGGATACTTATGGTTTTATTTTCCACTTAACTGTTGTTGTGAATTTCTTATTACCATTATTAATATTAATGACAAGAAAGGCTAAAAGAACTCCTAAGGTTCTTGCGATAATGGCTGTCATTATTATTTTAGGACACTGGATGGATTTCTATTTAATGGTTGGTCCTCCATTAGTACCAAGCGGTGGTTTTGGATTAATTAGTTTAGGAGCATTATTAATAGTAGGTAGTTTGTTTACGTTTGTTACTCTAGCTTCACTTGCAAAAGTTAAAGACTTAGAATCTTCAACTCATCCTTATGTGAAGGAAAGTTATAATCATCATATTTAATAATTAATATCATAAACAAATAGATTATGCCTTCTTTATTTTTAATCCTTTTACTTGTTGCAGCGATAATTTTTATCGTTTTTCAAATCAAGAAAATATCAAATTTGATAAATGTTTTTAAAGAACTTAAGCAACAAAATTTAGCTTAATTTTTAAGGATATCAGATTCATATAAGACTTTGGTTAAATATCTCCCTTTATTTTTTTGGGAGATTGATTTAACCAAAGTTTTTTTATTTTATTCTTTTCTCTAATTACAATGAATTATAATAGTTTTCTCCTTGATTTACTTATTTTTCATAATATATAGTATCTATATTTTATTTACATTAGAAATAATTTTCAAAAATTATTGTAAATAAATAAGTTATATTTTGAGTAGAATTTTATTCAAAATAATTAATTATTTTTTCACCTTTTTTCTTTTTTATTTAATTTTATTTTTTACCTTTGGCTTGTGAATATACGCATAGTATATTTGTTAATTAAGATTAATAATATTTAATTTCCCTTTTTGTTAATTTTTAATTTACATTACAAAATATAAAATGTTTATCATCATAAATAAAACAATTTAAAATAACAAAATATGTTTACAGCAGTTCTAATCCTTTTAATTATTGCTTTACTTTTCTTTGTTGTGCTTCAAATAAGCAAAACTTCAGATTTAATAGATGCTATTAAAAAAGAAAACAATAAAGAAAGCCATTCAAAAAGTGCTTTGTATTTTTCATTAATAGGTTTTGGTGTTCTGATTTATACTATTATAAGTTGGATTACTGAATCTAAAAAGTTTCTTCCGGTTTCTGCTTCTGAAGAGGGAGTTGCAATTGATAATTTAATGAACTTTATTCTAGTTTTAACTGGTATCGTTTTTATTTTAACGCATATATTGTTGTTTTATTTTGTTTATAAATATCATTATAGAAAAGATCGTAAAGCAGATTTTTATCCTCATAATAGTAAATTAGAAATTATTTGGACAACAGTACCTGCTATTGTTATGATTGGTATTGTTTTATTTAGTTTAAGTAGCTGGAGTAAAATATTTTCTAAACAAGATGAAGGAACTTTAGCTATAGAGGTTACAGGTAAACAATTTGCATGGGTAGTTAGATATCCTGGTAAAGATGGAAAGTTAGGTGTAAGAGATTTTACTTTGGTTAATTCTGATAATGAATTAGGTGTTAATTGGAACAATAAGAACAGTCATGATGATATGTTAGTGGACGAAATTGTTTTGCCAGTCAATAAACCTGTTATTGTTCATATTGGTGCATTAGATGTAATTCATAGTTTTTATTTACCTGAATTTAGAGTGATGATGGATGCTGTTCCAGGTGTTCCAACCAAAATGGCTTTTAAACCTACAATTACGACTGAAGAAATGCGTAAAAAATTAGAGAATCCTGATTTTAATTATGTATTAGCATGTAATCAATTATGTGGTAGTGGACACTACAATATGCAAAAAAGAGTTAGAGTAGTAACAGAAGATGAATACAAACAATGGTTAAGAGAGCAAAAATCTTATTATAGAACAGTAGTTAAACCAGCTTTAGATGACAAAGCTGCTCAAGATACTGCTGTTGTTACAACTAATTCTGGAAATTTTGAAAATACATTGACTACTGGATTTAGTTTAGTAGGAGCTATCACTAATGGAGTAGAAAATAAATTAATTGATTTCTTGAATAGTAACCAAGCAGTTTCTAAAGACTTATGGTTTTCTTTTGATAGATTGTTATTTGCTACTGGAAAATCTACTTTATTACCAAGTTCTCAAGAACAATTAAAAAATATTGCTGAAATATTAAAAGCTTATCCTAATGTTGAGATTAAATTAGGTGGCTATACTGATAATGTTGGAAAACCTGAAGATAATTTAAAACTATCAACGGATAGGGCAAAATCAGTATTGAATGAATTATCAAAACTAGGTGTTGATGTTAAAAGATTATCTTCTGATGGATATGGACAAGAACATTCTGTTGCATCTAACGATACAGATGCTGGAAGACAACAAAATAGAAGAATAGATATTAGAGTTACTAAAAAATAATAAATTAAAATTAAAAGTTATATAAAATGGTTACTTCTGCAATAGAAAACAATATAGATGGACAAGCACATCACCATACAGAAACCTTTATCTCTAAATATATTTTTAGTTTAGATCATAAAATAATTTCACGCCAATTCCTTTTTGCTGGTATGGCTTGGGCAGTTTTAGGTGGATTACTTTCAGTGTTATTTAGAACACAATTAGCTTGGCCTAACGAAACATTTCCTGTATTGGAAACGCTTTTTAGTACTTGGTACACTGATGGAATATTAAAGCCTGAAGCTTATAATGCAATGATTACCATGCACGGTACAATAATGATTTTCTTTGTACTTACTGCAAGTTTAACAGGTACATTTGCAAATTTATTAGTACCTTTTCAAATTGGAGCTAGAGATATGGCTTCTCCATTATTAAACGCACTTTCATTTTGGATTTTCATTTTGGCTAGTGTCTTTATGTTGGCTTCTTTGTTTGCACCAGATGGTGCTCCTTCAGCTGGTTGGACAGTTTATCCTCCATTAAGTGCATTACCTCAAACTTCTCCTGGTTCAGGATTAGGAATGACACTTTGGTTAATCGCCATTGCACTATTTATTATTTCTACTTTAATGGGTGGGTTGAATTATATTTCAACTATTTTAAATATGCGTACTAAAGGTATGACTATGTATAGAATGCCATTAAGTGTTTGGGCTTTATTTTTTACTGCAATAGTTGGTCTATTAGCTTTTCCAGTATTATTATCAGCTGCTGTTTTATTAATATTTGACAGAGGATTAGGTACTAGTTTCTTTTTATCAAACATAGTTGTTGGTGGAAGTCCATTACCATATTCTGGTGGTAGTCCAATTTTGTTCCAACATTTATTTTGGTTCTTAGGACACCCTGAAGTATATATTATTATTTTACCAGCAATGGGTATTGTGTCTGAAGTTTTAGCGATTCATTCGAGAAAGCCGGTATTTGGTTATAAAGCTATGATTTTCTCATTATTGGGAATTACGATTATGAGTTTCTTGGTTTGGGCTCACCACATGTTCGTTTCTGGAATGAACCCATTTTTAGGTGGCGTTTTTACAGTTTTTACCTTATTGATTGCGATTCCATCGTCTATAAAAGTATTTAACTGGCTTACAACCTTATGGAGAGGTAATTTTCATATCAACCCAGCCTCTATTTTTGCTGTCGGTTTTGTGTCTTTATTTATTTCAGGAGGTTTAACAGGTATTTGGTTAGGTAGTTCTACAGTGGATATCCGTTTACATGATACTTATTTTGTTATTGCTCACTTCCACTTGGTAATGGGTGTTGCTGCTTTCTTTGGAATGTTTGCTGGTGTTTATCATTGGTTTCCAAGAATGTTTGGTAGAATGATGAATAATACTATGGGTTATATTCATTTCGGCATTACCTTTGTTGGTGCCTATTTAATCTTCTGGCCTATGCACTTTATGGGTTTATCTGGCGTTCCAAGAAGATATTATCATTTTAATGAATTTGATGCATTTTCTCAGTATGCTAATATGAATGTGATAATTACAGTTGTAACAATTATTGTTTTTATCACTCAGTTTATATTTATTTTTAATTTCTTCCATAGTATGTACTTTGGTAAGAAAGCACCTCAAAACCCATGGAATGCTACTACATTAGAATGGACGTCTCCTGTGGAAGGAATTCATGGAAACTGGGAAGGAGATTTGCCTGTTGTTCACAGATGGCCTTATGATTATAGTAAACCAGGTGCTGATGAAGATTTTATTGCTCAAACAACACCATTAAAAGAAGGTGAAATAGAAAGTCATTAGTAATTTTTTTTTAAATATTTTGATTACTAAAACTACATATCAATCATCTCTAAGTCTTTCTATTAAAAAATGGATTGTGATATTTAGTGCTATTACTAAATTGAGATTGTCTTTATTGGTAGTTTTCTCAGCAGTAATGGCTTATTGGTTTGCAAATGTTAATCTAAATGCAAAAGCTTTTATCTTATTAAGTATTGCAGGGTTCTTAGTTACAGCTTCTTCAATTACAATCAATCAAATATTTGAAAAGGAAACTGATAAATTAATGGATAGAACTAAAAACAGACCACTACCTACGCAACAAATTAGTGTAGTATTTGCTTCTGTTTTAGCTGGAATTTTTGGTGTTATTGGTATTTCAATTTTAGGTTTTTATTTCAATCCAATTTCTGGACTATTAGGTGCATTATCTTTAATTAGTTATGGATTTATATATACACCTTTTAAAAAAATATCTCCAATTGCTGTATTTATTGGTGCTGTTCCAGGTTCATTACCTTTATTAATTGGTTGGACAGCAGCGACTGGAACAATAGGTTTAGGTGGTGTTATCTTATTTTTTATTCAGTTTTTTTGGCAAATTCCTCACTTTTGGGCAATTGCTTGGTTAGCACATGAAGACTATAATAAAGCTGGATTTCATTTATTACCTAATAATGAAAAGTCGAGAAATTCTGCATTGGCAAATATTCCATATTTGGTGTTTTTAATTTTAGTTTCAACATTACCCTATTTCTTTGGAATGACTGGTTTGGTTTCTCTTTTTATATCAATATTAGCAGGAATTTATTTCCTTATTCAAGGGATACAATTATCAATTGATTTGAATAATAAAAGTGCCTTAAAATTGATGTTTGCATCTTTTTTTTATTTACCAATAGTTTTGATAGCTCTAAATTTAGATAAAATATAATTTTTATGGATTATTCATTAAAATATCAAGAACGTAATCAAGGAGCACATAAATTTATTATGTGGTTAGCTATTGCCTCATCATGTATGATTTTTGCTGGTTTTACAAGTGCCTTTTTAGTTAGAAAAGGTGCAGGTGGAGCGTGGACTGGGTTTGATATATCTTCAGTTTTTAGTATTTCAACATTTATAATCTTATTTAGTAGTGCAACTATGCTTGTTGCACATATTGCCAACAAAAAAGGAAATTTAGGTTTTGCATCTTTTGCTTTGTTTTTAACTTTTGCGTGTGGATTGCTTTTTTGTTATTTTCAATATACAGGTTGGGTTTATTTAACGAATCAAGGATTTTATCCAGCAGGAAACCCCAACCCATCACCTCAATTTCTATTTGTAATTGTGATTATTCACGCTATACATGTTTTAAGTGGTATGTTATTCTTATTAATTGCTTCAGTAAAAAGTTTTATGTTGCTTAAATCAGATAAACAATTAGTGGTTAATCCCAATTCAAATGTTTTACAAGTTAGAACAGATTTATTAAGTATGTACTGGCATTTTATGGGCATACTTTGGTTATATCTTTTTGGTTTTTTATACTTTTTCTTATAAAATAATAAAATAATTATATGTCAGAAGCTTTAGAAATTACGAATCCTACACAACATCATTCTAATTGGCCAACTCCGGACAATAATGAGGGTGGAGAGAAATCACCTGTAAATATGAGTTATGGAAAAACCATGATGTGGTATTTCTTATTATCAGATGCTTTTACTTTTTCTGCATTCTTGATTGCATATTTGGCTATTAGAATGAGTCATGTATGGTGGCCTAATCCAAATCATGTATTTAATGCAATGCCATTCCTTGAAGGTGTTAAAGCACCAATGGGTTTTGTTACCATCATGACATCTATCTTGATTTTAAGTTCAGTTTTTGTGGTGCGTGCAGTACAAGAAGGACATCGAATGAATAAAAATGGTGTTGCGATGTGGATGGTTGGTGGTATCATCGGTGGAATGATGTTCTTAGGCTGTCAGGCTTGGGAATGGTCTCACTTAATTCACGAGGGTTTGCGTCCATTTTTTAATCCATTTATTTTAGATGCTGAAGGTACTTTAAGAATTGCTCAAAGTGCTATAAATGAAACCACAGGAATTAGAGAAATTGCAGTAAATGCCCAAAATCAATTTGTTGATGTTCACGGTGTGGCTCATACAATTGGAGAAGGTATGAAGCAAGGAGGTCCTGAAACTTTTGGTGCTTTATTCTTCGGAATTACTGGATTTCATGGTTTTCACGTGTTCACTGGTATTTGTTTAAATATTTATGTTTTGGTGGCGACTTTAAACGGTACTTTTGAAAGAAGAGGTCATTATGAAATGGTTGAAAAAATTGGTTTATACTGGCACTTTGTGGATTTAGTTTGGATATTCGTATTCTTAGCTTTCTATTTAATGTAATTAATATTAAACTTTTAAAATCTATATAAAATACATATTATGAGCGATAATGTAATGACAGACGAGCAATATAACAGCCAAGTTAAAGCGGTTTGGCGAGCTACGATATATTTAGCAATACTTACAGTAGTAGAAGTTTCTATGGCATTATTTATGCATGGTAAGGTTTCTACCTTTGTTTTAAATTCTTTATTTGTTTTAATGACGCTTTGGAAAGCTTATTTTATTATTGGAGAGTTTATGCATGTCAAGTATGAAAGTAGAGCTTTAGTAATGACTTTAGGTTTGCCTTTAACATTTTTAGTTTGGGCTATCATAGCGTTTGCACATGATGGAAATGCTTGGTTAAAAGCATTCTTAGAAGTTACTACGCCTTAACTAAATCTGAATGGTCTTAGATATTAATAAAGGAAATAGAGGTTGTTTAATTGCTGGAATTATCGGTGTTATTTTCCCTCTTATTTTTTTTGTGATATTTAAGTATATGGACACCAATAGAGAGCAACTAAATACAGATACTTGCTTGCCTATTTATGGAAACAAAACACTAAACAATTCAAAAGATACAGTATATCATATTGTTCCATCTTTTTCTTTTTTAGACCAAAATGGCGACACAATTACAGATGCTATTATGCAAAATAAAGTAGTTGTTGCTGATTTTTTCTTCACGACTTGCTCTTCAATTTGTATTGATATGACAAAGAATTTAAGAAAAATCCAAGAACATTTTTTGAATGATAGAGATGTAATGATTTTATCTTATACAGTAGATCCTGAAATAGATTCGGTCAAACAATTACAAAAGTATGCTGTTGAAAATGATGTAAATGGTAAGCTTTGGCATTTATTGACTGGAGACAAAAAGGAATTATATGCTTTAGCTAGAAATGGTTATTTAGTTACTGCTGTGCAAGGCGATGGTGGACCAAAGGATTTTATTCATAGTGAAAAATTAGTTCTTGTAGATAAAGAAAGAAGAATTAGAGGCTTCTACGATGGGACTAAAGATGATGAAATCATTAGATTGAAAAAAGATGCTCAGAAGCTTTTGGTGAGTTATATTATTATACCCGAAGAAGACAAATAATGAGTTATAGAAAAATTAATAGCTTAATTGCAATAATATCGATTGTTGTTCCTCTTATAATTATTAGCCTTTTAAAATCGGTACCTCCAGCTTTAGAACACAATATCAATTTAAATTTTTTTCCTAAGTTTAATGCAACGCTTAATACTGGTACAAGTTTGTGCTTGATTTTTGGTTTGATTTTTATAAAAATGAAACGTAAGAATCTACATAAATTATCTATGCTTACTGCTTTGTTATTGTCTTGTATATTTTTAGTGAGCTATCTATTTTATCATACTTTTAAAATAGAAGATACCAAATTTGGTGGAGAAGGTGCAATACGTTATGTTTACTATTTTATATTATTGACACATATTGTTTTGGCTGCTATTATTCTTCCTTTTGTTTTAAAGACTTTTTCTTTTGCATTAATCACTAAAGAATTTGAGAAACATAAAAAATGGGCAAGGTGGACTTATCCATTTTGGTTATATGTTTCCATTACAGGTGTTTTAATCTATATTTTTTTAGCACCTTATTATTAGTTTTTTATTTTAATTCAGTATATTTACAATATTATGTTAGTAAAGAGAATACTTTCCGTTTTATTATTGATGTTATTTATTGTAACACCAATTTTATCCAATGCTCAATGCTCGATGTGTAGAGCTGCTGCAGAAGGCTCTGATTATGCTAAAAGCTTAAATGCAGGAATTTTATATTTACTTTTAGCTCCATTTCTATTTATAATTACATTAATTATAGTTTGGATTAAGAATAAAGATAAATTTTCTAGCCATGAATATTAAGAATTGGTTTTATGCGATTGGTTTTGTTAGCGTTTAGTTTTAGGTTGTAAAAAACAAAGCTCAGAGGAAACTTATACAGACTTGTCTAATAGTGGAACGTTAAGTTTTTTGACTTATAATGTCGCTGGATTGCCAGAAGGTATTAATTCAGACCAATTCCCTTCAAGACATATACCATTAATAAGTCCACTTTTGAATAACTTTGATGTGGTAAATGTTCAAGAAGACTTTGCGTATCATGATAAATTATATAAGGATATTACCCTTAAATACAAAACAAAATATGTTGCTGATTTAGTTTTTGGTGATGGTTTAAATACCGTTTCCAATTTACCAATTTTGGATTATAATAGAACAAGATGGGATAGTTGTAATGGAACAGACTGTTTAACGCCTAAAGGTTTTACATATAGTAGATTACGCTTTAATGAAACCGCATCTATTGATTTGTATAATGTACATGCAAATGCGGGTGATTCTGAAAAAGATTGGGCGGCACGAAGAAATAATATCCTTCAATTATTAACTTATATTGAAACGCATTCTGCTGGAAAAACGGTTGTTTTGATGGGTGATTTTAATTGTCGATATACAAGAATGGGAGATAATATAAAATTATTGTGCGATAGTTTAGGCTTTAAAGATGTTTGGATAGAATTAATTAGAGGCGGTGTTTATCCCGAAAAAGGTGATGAAGCTTTAAAGGATTGTGTTGTGAAATATTCTAGTGTTAATTGTGAGGTCGTTGATAAAGTTTTCTATAGAAACACTGGAAATATTGAGCTTAAACCTATATTTTTTGACCAAGATAATCCTTTGTTTTTTGATGATTCAGGTATGCAATTATCGGATCATAGACCTATGAATGTTAAGTTTGAATACCAAATAAAATAGGTTCTATTTTTTTATTACTGATGTTTTACTTTTCTTATTAGGAGTAAATAATTCTTTTAGACTATCAAAATCTTTTTGGAAACTAATGGCTCCACCAGTTCTTAACCTATCTTGATTGATAATATCAAAATCGCCAGTTTTGGCAAATGTTTTCAGACGTATTCTTCCATCTGCTGTAATTAGGTATTCCAATACGAAATCACTGGTAAATGTTGAGTTGTTGCTATTGGTACTGATGCCATTGATATCGGTTGTAGTTGTTCCAAAATTGACATTACCACCCACAGTAAAAATTAATCTACTATTGAATAATTCTTGCTTATAGCTAAATCCAAATTGTCTAGATTCTTTAGATTCTATATCTTTTAAAAGCACATCTAAACTTGCACCTTTTAAGCCCAATTGCTCCAATCCTTTGGTAAATAAATTGGAGATTTGTTGAGTAAAGAATTGCGTAAATGAATTACTTGCACCACTAAATTGTTGTTCGCCTAAACCACCTGTTACAAAAGGAATAAAGCCATTGAACAATAACAAGCCAAATGCTTGATTATATACTTCTGTTTTGTTATTGTTAATTCTTTCGAGCATTTGTATAATATCTTGTGTTTGTGCATCTAAAGAATTATTGCTTGGAGAAACTAAGAAGTTGATATCTGGTTTGGAGAGTGTATTCGTAATTAATAAGTTTAAATCGATAGGAATGGAGCGATTAAGGATACTTTTGTTTAAGGAATCTGAAGTATTTAATAAATTTCTGATAGATGCATTGACATTATAAACCGCATTGATATCCAACATAGCATTCATTGGATCGCCAGCAAATGTTATTGTACTTCCATTCTTTATTTTGAAAATTTTGGAGATAATATTTTGGAATTTAAAATTGTAATTTCCATTTGTTATTGTATAAGTCCCATTCAAATCTAGTTTGCCATTTTTATCTAAATTCATAGTGAGATTTCCACTTCCTCTTGCAGATATTTTATCGCCAGTACTTTGGTCTAAAATAATATTTGCTTCAGCATCTGGTGTGGCTATGATATTCATTAAAATACTAATACCATTGAGTTTTATTTTGTCTTGAATAACTTTTGTGGTGTCATTAGGGTTAAAGAATGTGATATAGCTATAATTTGCTTTTGTATTTTTACCACTTACAGGCAAATTAAAAACAGTTTTGTTGAGCGTACTTGCATTAACTTCAATCTTCAAATCATTAAATGGACCATTTATATTAGCATTTCCACTTGCAAAAACATCGCCATAAAAATCTTGGTTGTCAGCAAATTGAGTATGCATAAAATGATAGCCTAATGGTGTATTGAAAATTACTTTATCCACTGTGAAATTCTTAAAGCTATTGTGTAATAATTTTCCACTTACAGAAGCATTATTGCCTATTTCATCAAATACAGTTAAAGTTCCAAAATCAAAACCACTTTTGTTGAGTGTAATTACTTCATCTTTTGGAATTCTAAAAGTAGTACCTAAATAACGCATTTTAATTGTAGCTGTATCTAATAAGGTTGCTTTTCCATCTAATACGATATTTTTTAGTGAACCAGAAACTTTTACATCGCCCTTTACAAAAGTATTTTTTACACTGATTTCATTTTTCAAAAGTGTTTGTAAAAAGCTCAAGTCCAATTTGTCAATTAGTGCTTCGACATCTAATTTTTCTTTTCCTTTTACTTGCATATCGTAGCTTCCATTGAATGCAAGTTGATAATTAGGGTCGTCTAAAACACCGCCAAATTCTGCTATTTTTTTGCCACCTCGACCATAAACGGCATCTAAACCAATATATTTTGCTTCATAATCAATAATTTTAAAATCATTGATGACTATATCAGTATGAATTTCTGGGTTTTTTAAGACATTTTTCAAATTGATAGTTCCTGTCAAATCGCCTCTTTTTATCGAGCCTGTTGTGTCAATAATTTGTGCAATATCCGCTAAGTTGATGTTGTTTAAAGTGAGTTTCAAATCAGATAATGTGTTTTTACCATTTTGTAAAAATATAGCTTGTTGCTCTTGAACTATTTTAAAACCTTGTGTTTCAAATATGCTATCGTAAAGCATTACACTATTCCCTTTTTCAATAATCCAATATTTATCGTTCAATTTTATTTTAGAATCTAAAATTTTAGCAATAATTGTATCATTGGTAAAGTTTAAAGTTGAAACCATTTGGAACCCATTTTTTGATGTATTTGGTTCAATTGAAATGCTTGTCAGCAATTGTTCTAAAGAGCTATTTAAGTCTAAATTGATATCATCAAAAGATACCTTACCAGATTTTATATTTTTAACTGAAAATTCTGATAATAATTCTTTCCCTTGATTATAAGTTGCTAAATTAATTTTAGCTAATGCTATTTTATCATAATTGATAGAATCAGCACGAACACTAATATCAAAATAATCAACAGAATTATTAAATCCGCCATTAATATTTAATTCGCTAGTATAATTTAATTTTGGCAAAAATACTTTGAATAATCCGCCAAAATCTGAATGCATAAATATTTTAGCTTTTAAATCTTGAAGAGCATTGTTTTTAAAATCTTTAGCACTTGGTTTAATTAATGTTGAATATTTACTCAAATAAACTTTTGCTGAAGGCACCAACGTTAATGGATTAAAATTACCCTTCAAATCAATATCTATTTCATTTGATTTAATAAGATAATGTTTGAAATTTTCTAAGCTTTGCAAGTCAGCAGATAAATCAGATAAGGTTAGTATATTTTTTTCATTTTGAATAATAATGTTGTCAAAGCTTGCTATGCCATTAATATTATTAATGTTATTTCCGCTTGCTTTTACTGCACCATTCATGGATATAATAACTGAATCTTTCGCTAATTTGAAATCTTGAAGATTGGCATTTTTAAGCTGAATATTAAAGTTATAATTTGGAATTTTATCGTTAAAATCAGCTAATCCGTTAAAGTCAAACAAGAAACATCCATCATCATAAAATGCATTTCCATTAAATTTCTTTTTGTCCAATATCCCATTAATGTCAATTTCTTTAAAGACAAAACCATTCAGATAAAAATTCTTTACTTTACCTACCAATTTTGTGTTGATATTTTTAAGACTGAACCCATTGCCAAGTGCATGCATATCTAAATCTATCGTACCTAATAATTTTTGATTGCCAGTAAGTTCTGCCAAATTTATTTTTTGAGCTATAATTTGACCTTGATATTTTGGTGCGCTTCCTTTAGGAAATTGCAAGTGAATATCGGCTCCAATCGAACCTAAGTTGCCTGTTATTAAATTTCCTTTAGTATAAAAATCATCAATATATCCTTTGAAACTACCTTTGAAATTAATGTTTCCGGCATTGGTTACTTGCTTAGGCATTTTTAAAAATGGCAACATAGAGCCTAAATCATTTGGGTTGGTTTGTATATTATTGACATACAAATCAAATAGAGTTTGTTTGATTTTTGGCAAACCTTTGATATTTCCAGTAATATCAATTTTTGTATTAGTTCCTGCTTTTAAGTTTATTGTATTAATTTTTAAATTGTCTAATGGACCACGAACATTAGCGATTACAATAGCTTTTTCAGGTAGATATTTATTTATAGAAGGAACAAACCCAATGACATCATTTCTATAAACTTTACTTTCTTTGATATTGGCGGATAAAATAACATCTTGAGCAAAATGAGAAAAATCTTTCCAATCATTCATAAATTTAAGTGCATAATTTCCATTGATTTCACTCTGATTCATTTGAATATTTGCATCACTTAATTGGATAGATTTATTGTCTAAAAGCACATCGCCAGATACATTTTTTATCCTGATATTGTTATCTAAAACAGTTTTTAGATATTTGATATTGGCATATAAACCAGTAGTATCCCAACCAAAATCCTTTATTTTTGTATTGATTTGGGCAATATTCATATTGCTGATTTTAAAATCGCCAACTTTAATAGGTTTCCTATTCAACATATCCATTAAATATTGCCCATTTGTAATTTCAGCCTTTCCAACTTTTAAAAGCAAACCTAAATTTTGAGGTGCAAATGGTTTGCTTGGTTTTTTATTTTCTTTTTTTGGTCTATTGTAAAGTGTTAAAGCAACAATAGGGTTATCAATTTCAATATTATCTACATCAACTAATAATTTGCTAAGGTCTAATTTATTAATATGTACGTTAAGCTTTTTGGCTTTTATTTTCAAGCCAGTACCACCATATTGGTCGTCATATTTTAAATCAATATTGGATAAAAGTAAATTGCGAACTTGTAAATCTAAACTAGTATTGGATTTTTTCTTTTTTTCTTTTTTCTTATCAGACTTAAAAGCATCAATAATGTTGGAGAAATTATATAAACTATCATTTTCGGTTCTATAACCATTGAATTTTATACCATCTAAAACGATATCGCCCACATAGATTTTATTTCCTTTTAAAGTATTGATTTGTGAGAAAAGCGATTTGCCAAGTAAAAGGTCTGCACTAATTTTATTGGCAAATAATAAAGTATCTTGGTGTTTATCTTCTAAATAGATTTGGTTGAGTTCTATAGTTTTTATAAATCGAATATCTACCGATCCGACACTAACTTTACTGTCTAGTTTATCAGAAAGTAAAATGCTTGCTTTTTGTACTGCCCAAGTTTGAAATCTAGGGATTTGTATAAGCACAGTTAATGTAAGAAAGCTGAAAAGCAACAAAAATATAATGGTACTAATTAATACTGCGATATATTTTACAACTTTTTTCATAGTACCTTTGTAGGAATAGATACAAAAATAAGTTATTTATTACAAAAACAATGCCTACATGTATATTAGCAATAGAATCTTCATGTGACGACACTTCGTGTGCGGTTTGTGTTGATGGCAAAATATTAGCTAATGAAGTAGCAACTCAGCATATTCACGAACAATATGGTGGTGTAGTGCCAGAGTTGGCAAGTCGTTCTCATCTTAAAAATATTGTGCCAGTAGTCGATATTGCATTGAAAAAAGCTCAAGTTGAATTGAAAGATATTAGTGCAGTTGCTTTTACACGAGGGCCAGGGTTGATGGGTTCTTTGTTGGTTGGCGGAATGTTTGCAAAGTCTTTGGCTCAAAGTTTGGACGTACCTCTTATTGATGTACATCATATTCAAGCACATATTTTAGCTCATTTTATTGATGAACCTAAGCCTCAATTTCCTTTTTTATGTTTAACGGTTTCCGGTGGACATACACAATTGGTAGTCGTTAAAGATTATTTAGAAATGGAAATCATTGGACAGACTATCGATGATGCTGTGGGAGAGGCGTTTGATAAGACCGCAAAAATGTTAGGGCTGCCTTATCCTGGAGGTCCTTTAATAGATAAATATGCACAAAGTGGTGATGTTTTAAAATTTCCATTTTCAGAACCTAAAATTCCAGAATTGAATTTTAGTTTTAGTGGATTTAAAACTCAAGTTTTATATTTTTTACAAAAGCAAGAAAAGCTGAACCCTAATTTTATTCAAGAGAATTTAGCTGATATTTGTGCTTCTATTCAATATAATTTGATTAAGATTCTTATCAATAAATTAAAAACAGCAAGTCAGCAATTTTCAATAAATGAAATTGCAATTGCTGGTGGAGTTGCCGCAAATTCAGAATTGAGGAAACAATTACAATCAACGGCAAATCAATTGAATTGGAAAGTTTATATCCCCGATTTTCAATATTGCACAGATAATGCAGGAATGATTGCGATTACGGCTTATTATAAATTCTTAAAGAAACAATTTTGTGCTATCAACATACCAATTCAACCAAGATTAAATTTTTAGAATGACAAGAATCGACATCACAGTTCCAAACAAGGTATTATTTGAAACTAATTTTCTCATAAAAGAGGAAGATATAAATTTTGCAAACCACATGGGCAATGAACGGATATTGGTTTTTGCAAATATAGTTCGAACAAATTTTTATAAGCACCTAGATTTATTAGAAGGAGATTGGGCAAATGGACACGGAACTATTGTTGCTAATCATTCCATAAAATATGTATCTGAAGGGTTTTTGGGTGATGAAATTATTTGTCAGGTAGGTGTCAATGAATTAAGCTCTTGTAGTTTTGATATGGTCATGCATTTTATCAAAAATGAAACTCAGAAAACTTTAGCATTAGTAAGAAGTGCAGTCGTTTATTTTGATTATAAAGAAAGAAGAATTAGGGAATTGCCCAAAAGCTATTTCGATAAGTTGAAATAATAATTATCGCTAATTTATTATCCTTCCAAAATTTTTATTTCTTCTTCCGTTAAGTCGTAAAGGTCGTAAATTATTTGGTTTATCTTATCTTCTGAAAATGATATTCTGTTTTGTAATTGATCTTTTTTATCTGCTAAAGTTACGGCTTGTAGTTCTTTGTTGAATTGCAAAAGTTGTTCTACAAGTTTGATAATTTCGGTTTGTTGTTTGTCTGAAATATCTTTTGGAATAGGCAACTGCTCAACGTGTTGCTTTTTCACTTCTGCCAGTGCTTCTCCCCGTTCGGGATTGATTTGAAAATAGTAAAAATCTGTCAGTTTTGAGTTCAAAATTCCGAGAATAAATTTGTGGTCTAATTTGTTGGAAATTATAATATGTAAATTTTTTCTACAGATAATATCTTTCCCTATAATAGTTGCAATAATTCTGTCGCCTGTTTGACGAACAATAATCTTTTCATTGGCTTCCCATATTTTACGATTTCTTGGTGCAGCAAGCCACTCTCCATAATCAACCCAATAATTGTTGTTCCAAATATTTATGTATCTATTCATTAAACTTCCTCGCATAAGTGGAAGCCAATTTTTTCCTTTAGGTTTTTGAAAATCATTACTCTCAAATGGTTTCACTTTCATAGTTTCTGCCGTTTGTGCTGGATTTCCTTTCCCTTTTTCATATAGTGTAATTCCTGAATATGATTTTGCAATTTCTGATATTTGAATTGATTTACTTTTTATTTTTTCAAATAAATACTTTTCTTCTTCATTTGCCAAAATATTGATAATGTCTCCATTTTCTGGTAAATTATTTTGGTCTATACTCTGAAATTGTGTTATTGTTTTGTGCTTGAGTATATCAATTTCAAGTTCTGTATTTTTGATATAATTATTCTTCTCAAAAATCAATACATGAGTATCTACAACAGCATTAAATACTTTGTCTTTATTGTGTAATATTCTTTCCCAATAATAGTAATTCATTAAATAGTTTCTAATATTCCTGAACTTAATACTTTGCAACCATGTATTTGGAATAATTACACCTAATTTCCCACCTTCCACCAAAAGGTTTTTATATTGCTCTAAAAACAATAAATACAAATCTTGCTGATAATCTTGATGTATAAATTTTTTATTGAAATAATTAAAGATATGTTTGTCTGCAACTTTTACATAAGGCGGATTTCCAATAATAACATCAAAACCACCATTGTTTTTTTTATATTCTTTAGTTGGTTCATTTAGTAATTGGGATAACAATTTGTCTGTATCATCACTTAGTTTTTTAACTTTTTGAAATTGTTTTTTATATGGTAAGCGTTCGTCAATGGGTACATTCCTATTGAAAACTTCAGGGAATGCTTTTTCCCAAGAGAATGGCTTTACCTTTTTTTCTTCGCCAAAGTCAATTTCATTATCAAAATAATCTAAGTCAATTAAAGAGTTTCCACTTTTAATATTGTTATCCAAAGTTGGTAAAATACGGTCGTGAAACAATTTTGCTTGCGCTTCTATACTTTCTTTGGTTTCGCCTTCCATACATTTTAAAAGTAATGAAAGTTTGGTTACTTCAACAGCATTGCTATCCAAGTCCACTCCATAAATATTATTGAGCAAAATACGTTTCTTTTCAGCAGTGGTCAATTCGCCAGTTGGAGTCAAAGGATTGTCTTTGTTGCCTTTGTAAATTTTGCCGTTTTGCGTATAAAAATCTTTGTGCCAGTTCAATAGAAATTGATATGCACCAAGTAAAAAACTTCCACTTCCACAAGCTGGATCAACAATTTTTATTCTGCTTACTTCTTTCGGCGTAATATTTTCCCCTCCTTTGGAGGGGTTAGGGGAGGTTAGTTTTCCAATTGTGTTGTTTACAATATAATCAACAATATATTGCGGTGTATAATAAACGCCACCTGCTTTTCTTACTTCTGGTTTTTCTTCAATTACTGCTTTTCCGTTTTTGGAAAGTGTGATTTGTTTACCTAAAAATTGCTCATAGGCACTTCCTAAAATCTCTACGGATAAAACTGAAAATTCGTAAGGACAAATTGGATAATACAATTCTGAAATGATTTCCTTAATGACTTTGTTGTCAATCGTGATTTTTTCACTGATTTTATCTTTTTGGAAATCAAATAAGCCTGAATTATATTTTTGATCTGCTTGATAAAAACGATACAAAAGATTTTGATAAAAAGTCCCACTTTTGATGTCGGTTGCTAAGCCTCCATAAGGTTCAGCACTTCGGTCTTCTGCAATTCTCAAAAATATTATTCTGTCAATCGTATGTTGAACAATAAAGTTGAGTTCTTCTTCAGAAATTTCTTTGTTGCGAAGAGCAATATTCAAAGCCAAATCCACTCGCCATTTATCCAATGATTGCAAAAATTCTTTATCAACGGTGGTCGTTCCTTTTTTGTTTTTATCGCTGGTGATGTATTTATCAAAACTGCCTTTCAGTACTTTCTCTTTGCTGAAAGTATCCCAAATAAAATCGAACTCGTTTAGGTAATCGGAATACAGCAAATACTTGATTCTTCCGTTGCTGGCTTTGTCAGTAGGTTTGGGTTTGTTGGCACAATCGTAAATGGCAAATTCTTCAAAATCGGAAATTACAGAAATAGGCATTTTAGCACTCCACCCATATCTGCGAACTTGATAAGCCGGTGCAACTTCGTCTTTTACGGAAACGCTTGGTTTTTTGGCTTCTAAAAAGAATAGTCTTTTTCCGCCAACCAATCGGAAAGAATAGTCGGGAGCTTTTGTAGCACTGCCTATTTTTACTCGGTCTTCGTGAATGACTTCACGATAACTTTCTGCATAGCCGTTTTCGTTGTCAATGTCCCAACCGAGTGCTTTCCAAAATGGATCTATAAAATCACGTCTTGTTTGCGTTTCGTTATAGTCTGCTTTTTTGTAAAATTCTTTTTGTTCGTCAAATCGTTCTACTAAACGTGCAATTTTGTTATATGCTTGTTCTTTTGAAGTCATAAGTTCAAGATAACAATTTATTTTATTTTAATTGCAGATTTTTTTGAATTTATCTAATTCTATTGCTAAAAAAAATGCGGAGACGGTGAGATTCGAACTCACGAAACCCTTTTGGAGTTTACACACTTTCCAGGCGTGCTCCTTCGACCACTCGGACACGTCTCCTGATGAAGTTTTTTAATTATTTAAAAACTTCTTTTTATCATTAAAATAAAAAACTTCTTATGCTTTACCTGTTAAAACTGCTCTTGAAATCACAATTTTCTGTACTTCTGTTGTGCCTTCATAGATTTGCGTAATTTTTGCATCTCTCATTAATCTTTCAACATGGTATTCTCTCACATAGCCATATCCACCATGAATTTGTACCGCTTCAATCGTTGTTTTCATCGCCACTTCTGAGGCATAATATTTTGCCATTGCAGATGCAACTGCATAATCTTGTCCATTATCTTTTAACCAAGCAGCTTTATATACTAACATTCTAGCAGCTTCAATTTCTGTTGCCATATCTGCTAATTTGAAAGCAATAGCTTGATGATTTGAAATTTCTGTACCAAATGCTTTTCTAGTTTTAGAATATTCTAAAGCCAATTCATAAGCTCCAGCTGCTATACCCAAAGCTTGTGCTGCAATTCCGATACGTCCGCCTTCTAATGTTTTCATTGCAAAAGTAAATCCAAAACCATCATCACCAATTCTATTTTCTTTAGGCACTTTTACATCATTGAATAATAATGAATGTGTATCTGATGCACGAATACCTAATTTATCTTCTTTAGCACCAATTTCGAAACCAGGCATTCCTTTTTCAACGATTAAAACATTGATGCCTTTATGTCCTTTTTCTGGGTGTGTTTGAGCAATCACTAAATAAGTTGAAGCTTTTCCACCGTTTGTAATCCAGTTTTTTGTACCATTTAATAAGTAATAATCTCCTTTATCTTCAGCAATTGTTCTTTGTGAAGTCGCATCACTACCAGCTTCTGGCTCAGATAAGGCAAATGCACCCCAAACTTCTCCTTTTGCCAATGGTACTAAATATTTTTGTTTTTGTTCTTCTGTTCCGTATTTTTCTAATCCCCAACAAACTAAAGAGTTGTTTACAGACATTGCAACTGAGCAAGAACTATCTAATTTTGATATTTCTTCCATTGCTAAAACATAAGAAATTGTATCTAATCCAGTTCCGCCATACTTTGGATCAACCATCATTCCCATAAAGCCCATTTCAGACATTTGCTTTAACTCCTCAGTTGGATGACGCATATCTCTATCTCTTTCTATCACTTCTTTTTTCAATACATCTTGTGTAAACTTTCTAGCAGCTTCTCTAATAGATAGGTGTTCTTCGGTAAGTTGAAAATTCATTTTTATCAATTTTGTTTGCAAAAGTACAAAATTAATTAAAGAGAACAAAGCCTATTTTATTAAACATAATCGGCATCTTGTCCCCAACGATATTCCATTAGATATTGTAGTGCTTTTTCAACGCTCAAATCTTCATAAATTACTTTGTAAATATTATCAATAATAGGTGTTCTGATATTTTTAGATTCAGAGATTTTCTTACTGATATTGACCGTTTTAATACCTTCAGCCACTTCAGATGAAGTTGCAATAATATGTTCTATGGTTTCGCCTTTTGCTAATCTAGCTCCGACAGTATAATTACGACTTAGTGGACTTGTACAAGTGGCAACCAAATCGCCGATACCTGCCAAACCTAAGAAAGCATTTTTATTACCGCCCATTGCTGTTGCAAGTCTGATGATTTCTCCAATACCTCTTGTAATTAAAAATGCCATTGCATTTTGTCCAAAGCCTAATCCGCCTAAGGCTCCAGCCGCTAAAGCCATTGAGTTTTTTAAAACGCCTGCTAATTCAACAGAATAGATATCGTTATTGCCATAAACTTGTAAACGTTTACTTCTAATGGCACTTTCGCCTTCTCGTATGACTTCGTCAAATTTACTAGCAATAACAGTAGCTGCTGGTTGCAAATTAGCAATTTCCCTAGCTAAATTAGGGCCAGACATGCAACCTACTCTTTTTACACAAGTTTCCTCCAATATCACCTGACTCATGGTTTTTACATCTGATAAACTGATTTTTAAATCTTTATCAACTAATGAAGTACCATCTTCTTTGTGAATATCAAAACCTTTGGTGCAATGAATGATGATGTGGTCGGGTTTTAAATGAGGTGCAAATCCTTGAATGGTTGTTCTGAATTTATCAGAAGAAAGTGCAGGAAAAATAAGATAGCAATTGTCTGTTATATCTTGAATGTTATTGGTTGGAATAATATTTTCGTGTAATTGTTGGCCAATATTGGAACGTTCAGCTTTCATTTTATCGACAGCTTCGCTTCTGTTGGAATACAATATAACACGACTATTCTCCGCTAATAAATTTGCTACTGCTGTTCCAAAACTACCAGCTCCAATGACACCAACAGGTGCCTTATCTAATGAATTTCTCAAGTCCATATCCTTCCATTCTGTTATGATAATAATATAATAATTGCAAATCCTCGCTGGTAATATTCCCTTTTTTGTTTTTAAGTAAAGGTAAATTTGTATGATAAATACTAATGTTTTGAATGCCTAATTCAATCACTTCATCTAATTCTTTGGTAATGAGATTTTGGG
Source organism: Chitinophagales bacterium (assembly GCA_020636545.1). Taxonomy (GTDB): domain Bacteria; phylum Bacteroidota; class Bacteroidia; order Chitinophagales; family JADIYW01; genus JADJSS01. Next base: position 192,039 of record JACJXS010000011.1, on the reverse strand, counting down.
ATAGCTTTAGTTTTCCTTTATTGTTCAAATGATACAATTCATCTAGGATTAATTTCATATTCATTTTAAAATCTTCCCAATCAATTTCTCGGTCTTCTTCAGGTAATCTAAGTATGGTGTAAATGTCATTTGTTCCAATTTTTTTCTTTAATAACTCAAAAGCTACAAACGGAACAACATGTGCTGTTTTTACAACATTATTCTTATGAAAACTATCAATAATTCTTTCGCCTAGAAATTGAGTATATATCATTTCTCTTTGATTGTCTCGTTTAAAAATGCCATTTGTATAGAAGTATTTATCAATCTCTAAAATATTATTGTTGTGGTCTAAACTATTGCCATCATCATCAATATTATTACCAAAAACATCCATTGGTTCGCCCAAAGAAACATGCACATCTGAGGATTTTGAAAATGTTTCCCAAAGGAAATTCCATATTGCTTTAAAAGGTACTTGTGCTGGTTCTTTTACTAAATAGTTTTCTTTTCCAGTGCGTCTTAGATAATCACTAACCAAAGAAGATGCTTCTAATACGAAATTATAACTTAAAACTAAAGGAACTACATAAATTTTTGGGGCTAAATCTACTGGATTATTTTCATAGTGTTCTCGTTGGGCATCTATCACAGTTCCCAATAAACCTAATTTTAAATTGGTTTCAATAGCACCATTTCTAGAACGAGTACCACCTGGGAAAAATATGGTATGTGCTCCAGCCATTACATTGGTTTTGGAGAATTGTTTTAAAGTTTCTAAATAAATAGGATTTTTCTTTCTTCTATCTAATTTATACGCTCCTAAATTTCCCATAAATAGTGCAAAAAATTTAGAGTTGAATAAATTCAAACCTGCACCATATTGGAATGCTGGCATACCGATATAATCCATCGCAAAGCCTATCATTGCAGAATCTAAATTACTGAAATGAGTCGGAACTAAAACAACCGTTCCTTTTGTTGCTAAAGCTCTGATTTTTTCAACTGCACCAGACACGATTAATTTGTCTTTTAAAGCATCTTGAGGTCGAAAAAGTTCTTTGAAACTACTAAAATGAGCATTGAATAAACGAGCGAAAATTCTTCGCAACAATTGTCTTGCAAACCAAAATAATTTAGGACTGAAATTACCCATCATTTCATGGGCATACCTAGAAACAATTGCTTCTAGCGTTTCATTATTCCTTTTAGCAACTAATTCTGAGTCTTGAGTTTCATTAGTTACAGAATGTAAGACTTTTTTCTTGATTCCATTCCAAAATTCAGCTTCATCTTCAGGATCAACTTCCCAAGGTTCTGTCTTAATTCTGATTCGTTCAAGATATAGTGTTTTCTGTACTTGTTCTCTTATCTTTTGGTCATTTGGATAGTCTTTTTTTAATTGTAATATCGCTTCACTAATTGTTTCTTGCAATATTCTGTCTTTTTGCAAAGAAATTTTATTAATTGGCCAATCTTCAATTCTATCTATTACCGGTTTGTAAATCATAGTTCTTTTATTAAGAATTCTGTAAAAATTTACGGAACAAAATACTAATATAGTACTTTTTCAATTAGTGGAAATAAAAAATAACGATACCTTTGTATTGTGAATGTAAAAGCTCAAAAAAGTTACGGACAACATTTTTTAAAAGATACACAAGTATTACATGCTATTGTTGATGCCGTAAATCAAAGCAGACAAGTATTGCCTTTGATTGAAATAGGCCCTGGAATGGGTGCTTTAACCCAATATCTTATACAAATTGAAGCACCATTGACTTGTATAGAAGTGGATAATCGGTGTGTTACTTATTTAGAAGAAAATTTCTTGAATAAATCCAAGCAATTCAATTTATTAAATGCTGATTTTCTGAAAGTTGATTTGAATAAGTTGATAGCTGAAGAAGCATTTGTAGTTGGAAACTTTCCATATAATATTTCAACTCAGATTATTTTTAAGCTATTAGATGTTTATCAAAAAGTTCCTGTGGTTATTGGTATGTTTCAAAAAGAAGTTGCAGAACGATTGGCGGCAAAGCATGGTAATAAAGTTTATGGCATAACGAGCATATTAACTCAGTTAATTTATGATGTTGAAATTTTGTTTGATATAGCTCCAGAAAGTTTTTTACCACCACCAAAAGTTATGAGTTCTGTAATTAAATTAACTCGAAAAAAAGATATTCCAACGGATTTTAATTATTCTTTGTTTAAAAGTATTGTAAAAACGAGCTTTAATCAAAGACGAAAAATGATGCGTTCTTCCTTAAAATCTGTAGTTAATAAAGAATTTTTGCAAGATAAATATTTTGATTTGCGACCAGAACAATTAAGTGTAGCAGATTTTATTGAATTGGCGAAAAAGATTGAAAATTATGGAAAATAAGAAAGCTTTTATAACGGCTGATATTCATCCATTTTTGCAGCAACAATTAGAACAAAAATATATTGTAGATGTCGATGTTGCGGTAAGTCGTGAGAAACTTTTGTCAGTAATTGAACATTATGAAATATTGGTTATTACGACCTATTTAAAAGTGGACAAGGAACTAATTGACAAAGCCTTAAGTTTAAAAGTTGTTGCACGTGTGGGAAGTGGTTTGGAAAATGTAGATGTTGATTATGCAAAATCAAAGGGAATAAATGTTATCAATTCGCCAGAAGGAAATGCGAACGCAGTTGGTGAGCATTCTTTAGGAATGTTATTGAATTTGATGAATAAAATCAATATCAGTAACCTAGCATTGAAGCAACAAATTTGGGATAGAGAATCTTTTCGAGGTGAAGAATTAGATGGAAAAACGATAGGAATAATTGGATATGGACATACTGGACCAGCCTTTGCAAAAAAATTAGCAGGTTTTGAGGTCAATATTTTAGTCCATGATATTGTATCCAAAGAGCAGGTGAAACAAGTGGATATTGAAACGATTCAAAAAGAATGCGATATTATAAGTTTGCATGTACCTTATACGTCTTTAACACATCATCTAATTAATTTAGAATTTATTAGAAAATGTGATAAAAAGCCTATTATTATTAATACTTCAAGAGGAAGTGTGGTGGACACTCCAGCAATTATTCATGCATTAAAACATCAAAATATTAGAGGATTTTGTGTCGATGTGTTTGAAGATGAACCAATAGGAGCAGGAAAAGTTTATCCTCCAATGTTATATCATCAATTATTGAATTTTGAGCATGTAGTAGCTACTTCTCATGTTGCAGGTTGGACAATTGAATCTAAGTTTAAATTAGTAGAAGTACTTTGGCAAAAAATGCAAGATTTTATTGCATAAAACCTATAAGAAAATTTTGTATTTTTGCATTTAGAATTTACGATGGCAGAAAATAATCAAGCAAATCACGCACAAGGAATGCTTACAGGTATTATGATTACTTTGTTTGCAGCATTAATAGGTGTGTTGGCGTATGGTAGTGTTTTTACCTTGGCTCATTATATGGGTAAGGATTTTGGACAATTACAAAATACAGTTTTTACAGTCTTGTCTGTAATTGTAGCTGTGGTACTTGCTCAATTATTATCAAGAGGTATTCAAGGTAATAGATTAAGTTTTATGCAAGCATTTTTGAGCGGTTGGATGGCAAGTTTGATATTAGGTATGTTTATCAATTTTTTCTTTACTATATTTATTCAAATTACAAAAATGCCACCTTTGCAAGAAGGAAGTTTTGCACGAATGATGATGTTGTTTAGTATGTTGGGTATTTTTACATCTTTAATTTTATCACTTATTACTAAAAAAAATTAGCTTGGATATTTCAGTAGTCATACCTTTATTAAATGAAGCAGAATCTTTGCCTGAATTATTTTCATGGATTGAAAAGGTTATGCAAGAAAATAATTTTACTTATGAAATTATTGCGGTTGATGATGGAAGCACAGATAATTCTTGGGAGATTATTCAAAATTTATCCAAAGAAAATCAAAATATAAAAGGAATTCGTTTTCAGCGTAATTATGGAAAATCGGCAGCATTACAAACAGCTTTTCAAGCAACAAATGGAAATGTTGTAATTACAATGGATGCTGATTTACAAGATTCTCCTGATGAAATTCCTGAATTGTATAGTATGATAGTAAGGGAAAAATATCATTTAGTTTCGGGTTGGAAACAAGAGCGTTTTGATAATAAATTGACGAAAAATTTACCTTCTAAATTATTCAATTTTGTTACACAGCAAGTTTCTGGAATTAAAAATCTACATGATTTTAATTGTGGATTAAAAGCATATAACTCAGAAGTTGTTAAGAATATTGAGATTTATGGCGAGATGCATCGTTATATTCCTGTTATTGCAAAATGGGCTGGTTATAGTAAAATTACAGAAAAGCCAGTAAAACATCAGAAAAGAAAATACGGCGTTACTAAATTTGGGATAGAACGTTTTATTAATGGATTTTTAGACTTATTGAGCATTACTTTTGTTGGAAGATTTGGGAAAAGACCGATGCATTTATTTGGTGTTTTAGGAACTTTATCTTTCTTTTTTGGATTTGTAATATTAATTTATATGGCATATTCCAAACTGATTTTAGGAGAAGCAGGAATGGCAAATCGACCTTTGTTTTATTTAGGAATTCTTACCGTTATTGTAGGTACACAATTATTCCTTGCTGGCTTTCTAGGAGAATTAATTGCTAGAAATAGTAATGAACGAAATCTCTATAATATCAAAGAAACTTTAGGTTTGTCGTAATAATTTTGATTCATAAATTATCTTAAAAATTTCAATAGCTAAGCTTTAGATTTTAACTTTATTGCATAGAATTTGTAGAAATGGAATTAATATTAGAATCTCAAAATTTAACTGATTATTTAGCTGAAATTCCTAACATAATTGATTTTAATACGCCTTTAGTACATCAAAAAGTAAAATGGATTAAAGCACAAACAAATGAGCCTATAAAACAAGCCGAACTTGCTTTTGAAATTGCTCGTGATGAAATCCAGCACTCTTTTGATATTGAAAGTAAAGCAGTGAGTATTTCAGCAGAAGAAACCTTAAATTCTTGTGAAGGAATTTGTTTTGCAAAAGCACATCTTTTAGCAACTTTACTCAGAGCGATGCAGATTCCTTGTGGTTTCTGTTATCAGCGTGTACTTAGAAAAGGAACTGTAGAATCTGGTTATGCATTACATGGATTAAATGCTGTTTACTTACCAAGAATTGGTTGGTTTCGTTTAGACCCACGTGGGAATAAGAAAGGTATAGATAGTCAGTTTTTAATTGCTACAGAAAAATTAGCTTATCCAATTCGAGAAGAATTAGGAGAGATTGATTATCCAAATATTTTTACAAAACCATTGGATAGTGTAATTCAAAGTATGCTCAATTCTACGAGTACAAAGGAGTTGTTTTTCAATAGACCGACAAGTATTTAAGCATTTTCTTATTAGAAATTTTATTGACTCCAATTTACTTCCTTAATGGAATCAAGTTTGCGTAGTTGGTCAATGAGTAATGCCATCTTTTCTGGATTTGCTCCTTCAAAATTTATTTCTAGAATATGTGTTTCGTCTGATTTGATTAAATTTAAACCTTCTATATTAAATTCATTTTCATTTAAAATATTTAAAATATCTACTTCTTTAGAATCAATATCAGTGGTTATTCTAAGCGTTTGTCGAACAAAATGACGTATGTATTTCTTTTCAATAGGTTGTAATATCCATAGGATAATCAATACAATGCCAGTTGTCATTATTGCAGTGATATATAAGCCGCCTCCAGTTGCAAGACCGATTCCTGCAACCGTCCACAATCCTGCGGCTGTTGTTAAACCCTTTACAGTTCCTTGTTTTTGAAATAGAATTGTTCCAGCTCCTATAAAACCAATTCCACTAACCACTTGGGCTGCAATTCTTGATGGATCTAAAGTGATATTTTCTTTGCCTAATATATCTTGAAAACCAAATGCTGAAACTATCATAATCAAGCAAGACCCGACACAAACAAGCATGTGTGTTCGCATTCCAGCAGACCATGTTTTTCGTTCTCTTTCCAATCCGATGAATGCACCTAAGATTGATGCAGTGATTAAGCGGATTAATATTTCATCCCAAGCAAGCATATCCATGTATTTCTAACTCAAACTTACTTATTTTTTCTTATTTTTGACCTATATTCTAGCTTATGAATTTTTCTAAATTGCTTATTCTTTCTTTGTGTTTTATTGTAGTTGCTTGCAAAAATAAACCAGTATCTGATAATCAGAATGTCTTAAATGGAAAATATGAAATTAAGAAAGCAATTGTTGAAACAAGTATTACTATTCCAAATTTTATGGAAATGAATATTCATTTGATGTTTGATGATTATGGAAAATTACATAAGCAAATTACCAAAGCCAAACAAATAGGCGAAATTGGAGCTCCTGAAATTATTTCTTATTCATTGATTCAAGACGATTATATTTATAATTGGGACAATACAGGTAAACATGGTACAAGAATACATTTGTCTCCAGATGACGAAGATGTTTTTAAAACGGGATTTAATTTTAAGAAAGTAAGTGCTGATTTTAAAGATAAGTATCAGTTGAAAAAAATTGGTTCAAAAACAATCAAAGGAAAAGATGCATCTATCTATACTTTAGTAATAAATGGCAATAAATTGAAATATTCTATTTGGAAGAATATTCCATTAGAATTTGAAGCTCAATTGGAAGATAGAAAAATTCAGAGTAAATTAATTAGTATTGATGAAAATCCAAATTTTGAGCAATCTACATTTGAAATTCCTAAGAATATTACATTTGATGATGAAAATCAAGGTATAGAAGGAATAATGGAACACTAAATTAACTCCAACGTTCATCGAGCGTACAACGATTTGGATATTTTCCCAAATGAATTTTATCTTTGTAGTATTCCATTATTAACCGCATATCTTTATCGATATCACCACTTGGATGAATTAATTTATCAATAATTGCTTCTTTAGTTTCAAAATTCAAATATCCCAAAGCAATAGGAACGTTTGCTTTTAATGCAACATAATAAAAGCCAGTTTTCCAATGATTGGTTTTCCCTCTTGTACCTTCTGGTGTAATTATCATCGCTATTTTCTTGCTATGAATAATTATATCTGCAATGGCATCTACTAAACTTAATCGTTCTTTACTATTTTTATCCTTTGGTTTTCTATCGATAGGCATTCCTCCTAAAATTCTAAGAACTATACCTGCTGGAAAGAAAAATGCTTCTTTTTTTATTGCAATTCTTGCAGGAATATTACCCAAAATAAATGCAGCTTTCCCAATTACAAAATCCCAAGCAGAAGTGTGCGGAGCAACTATCAAGATGCACTTGTCAATTGGTTTTATTAAATCAACATCATATCGCCAACCTTTGGCAATCATAAACATCTCTGCAGCAAGTTTGAACATAGTGATTTATTTATTTTGCAAAATTAAATAATGTAAATCACTAAGTATTCACTATAAATAATTAGTGCGGTTTAAAAAAATCTTATCGTAATGGAAAATTATTTTTAAAATGGATTATTATGATTCTGAAAGCAACTGCTCTTCATTTTGTTTGTGTTCTAGTTTATTGATAAACACACTATGATTTAATTCAAAACCAAATAACAGCACGAATGCGTTTACATTTATCCAAAGCATAATTACAATGATAATCCCCAAAGAACCATACAATTGGTTGAAATTATTTAAGTAAGTCGTGTAAATTGTAAAAATATAAGAGAATGCAATGGAAACAATAGTTGCGAAAGTTGCACCAACAGAAAAGTATTTGTATTTCTCTTTTGTAGCAGGTCCAAAATAATAAATCAATGCATAGAGATTGAAAGTAGAAATTAAAATAATTAGAGATTTTACAGTTCTAATTGCGTGTCCCATCCAATGGTCATCTGTGCCAATTAAATTTAGTATCAATTGTACAAATTCTTTTCCTTTTATAATTAAGATGACAGATAAGATTAATTGAAAAGTAATTAAAAATAGTATCTTAAATGAGGTAAGTTTCTTTTCAATAAAATTACGCTTTTTAAAAGTATGATTGCTTTTGTCAAATGCTCTCAAAATAGAATTTACCCCATTAGAAGCCACAAAAAAAGCAATGATAAAGTTGATAGAAACTAAACTTCCACTTTTCTTTGCACCAACAATATCTATAATTGTATGTTCCAAAACACTAAAGATGTTTGCAGGTATTGAACTTGCTAAAAATTGCATCACATTAGCTTGAAAATTTTGGATAGGGATATATGGGAAAATTGAAAATAAGAAAATAATACCCGGAAATATCGCCAAAATAAAAAAGAAGGAAATACTTGATGCTCTAGTCGCAATATTATTGGATTTAATTTCTAGTGAAAGCCTTTTTAATACTATGTATATAGGAATTTTCTGGAATCCAGGAAGTGTGAAACTTTTTAACCAAGGAAGTTTTCTGAGTTTATCTTCTAATAGTATTTTCAATAGATTCTTTTAGTTCTGAGTATAAAAATACAAATTTTTATGCCAAGTGCAAAATTTTACGAATTGTAGAAAGTCTATCTAATTTGAATTTGTTGGTAGATTAATTTCTAATACAATATTTACCAATTTCGGTTTTAGCTTCTTTATTGCCTAATTCTGATGCTTTGGTAAAATTAGTACAAGCCGTTGCATAATCTTTCAATTCAATATAAGCCAAGCCTCTATAATAATAAGCTGTAGCATTATTAGGCATTTTTACAATAGCACCCGATAAATCGCTAATCGCTTCATAAAATTGATTGATTTTATATTGTAATATTCCTCTACTTAGATAAGATTTTTCGTCGGTTGGTTTAAACATTATAGCAATACTATAATCTGCAATAGCACCTTCATAATCTTTTAGTGCTTCTTTACAATTGGCTCTACCAACATAAGCTAAATGATTATCTGTTTGAACCGCAATTACCTTACTGTAATCTATTACAGCACCAACAAAATCTCCAGAAATCTGCTTACAATATGCCAAACAATAAGTCATTTTCCAATCATTTGGTTTTAATATTGCGGCTTGTTGTGCAGCATGCAGTGCAGTAGCTTTTTCTAAATTAGAAAAAATCCATGCTTTTAATAACCAATACTCTGCATTTTCAGCTTGCATAGTAATTGCCTTATTAATCAAAAAACTAGCAGGTGTAAATTGTTGTTTTAGAAAATAGTTATTGGCTTCTGCATAGTAAAATTGTGCAGATTGATCATCTAAAATTCGTAAAGGAGCAATAAATTCAAAATGTTCTCCTGCTTGTAAAGTATCTATTTTATTTGTCTGTGCAAAAGACCAAAAATTAATAAAGATAATAATGCCCAATAAAATAGTTCGCATGTACAAATATAGATTATAATTTTTTATTCTTAAAGGTTTTACATTATAGATTTGTTTCTTGTTCATCAATCCAAAAGACTTGCTCTGTAATTAAATCACAAAATAATTTTCCTTTATTTGTTAAAGTATAGGTTGTTTTATTAAGGTTTACCCAATTGTTGTCTATAAATGGTTTGATTTCGAATTCAAAATATTTACGCAACTCAGTACCAAATTTAGTTTCTATATATTGACTGTCCACACCCCAAATAGTTCGAAGATTTGTCAAAGTATATTCATTATAATGGTCAATATTATTTAGATGTTCGCAACTTTGTGCCAGTTCGTTTTGTAATAATTGTTTTATATATAAATTATTATTACTGATATTCCAAAATCTATTTTGACCATTATAGCTGTGTGCAGATGGACCAATACCTAAATAAGGTTTATTTTTCCAATAGTTAGTATTGTGAACAGCATATTTTTTGTCTTTACAAAAATTAGAAATTTCATATTGCTCGTATCCATTTTGTGCAATTGTATCTTGTAAAATAGTAAATTGCTCCGCAATTTTTTCTTCATCTATGGCTTCTACTTTTTTAGTTTGTATCTGATGATGTAAAATCGTTTTTTCTTCTACAGTCAAAGCATAGCAAGAAAAATGTTTTATATTTAGTTGGATTAAAGTGTCGATGTTTTTTTTCCAATCAGCATTACTTAAAGTTGGCGTACCATATATCAAATCACACGTGATATCAAAACCAATTTGTTGAGCATCGAGAATACATTGTTTGGCTTGTGTGGCATTATGAACTCTTTGCATAAATTTTAAATCTGTATAATTAAATGATTGAATGCCGATTGAAAGTCTATTGATAGGTGTGTATTGTTTTAAATCTTGAAGATATTCCAGCGTTAAATCATCAGGATTTGCCTCTAAAGTGATTTCTGCCTGCTCATTAATTTCATAATTATCATATATCGTTTTGAGTAATTTTACAATATAATTCAAATCAATAAAACTTGGTGTACCACCACCAAAATAAATACTATCTAATTTTGTGTTTTTTGAAAAAAAATGTTTTTGCAAAGCAATTTCATTTTCCATTGCTTGAATCATTTTAGCACTCGAATCTGTTTGTGTCGAAAAATGAAAATTACAGTAACTACAAGCGTGTTTACAATACGGAATATGAATATAAATACCTGCCATTTTGCCTCAAAATTAAACAAATACTTTATTATTAATGTATAAGACCATTGCAAAAGTCAATTTACAAAAATATTCAAGGCACTAAATTATTTTTAAACCGCAGTTATCACATTGATAATGAGGATTAAAAATAAATGAGTAACGAAGAAGATTGAAGGAATTTGGCTGGAGATTTATGAATAATGATTACCTTGCAACGGTCTTAAATTTGGACTTGTATAAATGGATAAATTTCTAAAAATAGGGTTTTTATTGTTATTGGGTTTAGTATTACAAAACCTAATAGCTCAATCAATTTATTTACATAGTCATTTTATAGAATCAAATAAATCTAATATTAAAACGTTTAAGAAGCAAGCTGATATATTAACTTATCTGGAAGAGTTAGTGAAGAAAAAACAAAATGCTGGTTATTGGCAATATTCAGTCGATAGTTTTTACTGTACAAAAGATACCTGTTTTGCTCAGATTTTTGAAGGGAATAAACATTTCTTACAATCTAATATTACTGTAAGTAAGAAAACAACCCAATTAGATTTTTTGAAATTGAAAGTTCAATTGGATAAACAATTACAAAAATTAGAAAATTCTGGCTATCCTTTTGCACAAATCTTACAAGATTCTATTCATCTAAATAAAGATTCCATTTCAATAGCTTATAAAATCGATACTGGACAATTGATTTTAGTGGATAGTTTTATTAACCACGAAAATGCTCGAATTTCTAAGGGATTTATTCAGAATTATATTGGAATTAAATCTGGAAAGCCTTACAATGAATCGAAAATTGTGGAGATAGATAAATTATTGGCAAAATTGCCCTATACCGAATTAAAACAACCATCAGATATTTATTTTCACGAAGATAAAGCTGATATTCATTTGTATTTAAAGAAGCGGAAAGTCAATAAGTTTGATTTTATAGTTGGTTTTTTGCCCAATAGTAGCAATTCTAATAAATTGATGATTACAGGCGAAGCTAGAATTCATTTGCAAAATGCATTTAAAAGAGGCGAGGAGTTGTTTTTTGAATGGACACGATTACATCCCAATACACAACGACTTAATCTGAAATTTCAATATCCCTTTTTATTAAATACACAGTTGGGAATTAATACAAGTTTTCAATTAGAAAAGCGAGATTCTACCTCATTGGATTTGAATCTAAATTTAGGCGTTCCTTATTTTTTCAAAACCAATAACTATTTTAAAGGTTTTTATAAATACGCACAAACTATAATTTTACAAGCAGATACTAATTTTGTTAAGAGCTTCAAAAGATTACCTGGAAACTTAGATGCAACTTATAATCAATATGGAGTGGAATTGTATTTTGAGACTTTAGATTATTTATTAAATCCACGAAAAGGTGTTGAGTTGCGAGTTTCAACCTCAGTTGGGACAAAAAAACTGAAGACCAATAATCAGATTTTAGCCATTAATTCAAATGATGGCTTTAATTATCCAGCTTTGTATGATAGTATCAAAAAGAAAAGTCTGAAAGCAGAATTATTTTGGAATATCAATTATTACTTACCTTTTGGAAAACGAAGTACCATAAAAATGAGCCAAAATGGTGGTAGTGTGTTTAATAATAATATACTAAGAAATGAATTGTTAAGAATTGGCGGCAATAAATTACTACGTGGTTTTGATGAAGAATCAATTTATGCAAGTACATATATTGTGAATACACTAGAATATAGATTGCTTTTACAAAAAAATGCTTATATGTCTGTTTTTTATGATTTTGCGTATGTTCGAGAGCAATTTCAACAACAAATAAAAAATAATTTTCCGTTTGGTTTTGGTATAGGTATAAATTTTGAATCAAAAATCGGTATTTTTGGACTCTCGTATGCACTCGGACAGCAGAAAAATCAACCTATCAGTTTTCGCAACTCTAAAATCCATTTTGGTTATGTTGCCCTATTTTAAACAGATAGTTTTAATAATATTGTGTTGTTCTATATTTTATTCATTTTCTGCTGATAAAAAAGATTACAATCCAATTTGGGTAGATTCTATACTAAAAAATAAAACTGATTCTGCTCAGATGCTGCAACTTAAGCAATCCATTTTTATTGATGGGCAAAAGGCAACACCAACCACAGTGATTATTCAACCGTTACGAGCTCAGCAAAAAGCCTTAGATTATATGTATGCAGCACTGCTTATTTTGTTAATTATTGCCTTGTTATATGTTTTCTTTGGAGATTATTTTTTGGCAGTAAGAGAAAGTTTAGTTAGTATAAAACAATATCAAGTTTACTTAGCAGCCAATAAATTCGATAACTTTTTTCTTATAGTGGCACTTTTTCTATTTAAAATTATTTTAATTGCTTTTGTTGTAAACTATTTTGTAAATATCTATGTATCAAAATATTATACTATATTTAATTACAAACAATTTACTTATATTTTATCTGTAATTGCAATTTTTTTTAGTATCAAAATGATATTAGAAGTCATTGTTTTATTTATTATTGGGCAAATAAAGACATACAGACTGTTTTATTTTAATAAACTATTTTTTGATATTGCATTTGCTTGTATGGTAGCCTTAATTATTGTCTTGATGTATTACAATACTTCAACAGATATAAGAGCGTTTTTAATTCTTTTTGGAGCAATATATACACTTTATATTGTGTATAAGGGATTTAAAATTACTCAGTTTGCAAAAATTTCTAATAAAATCTATTTTATTCTGTATCTTTGCACCTTTAAAATTATGCCATTAATGTTAGTTGTAAAATATTTTTGGCTTAATTTAAAATAAAAATTATGGCGAAGAAAGTTACAGAAAAAAAAATATCTTCTACTAAGAAGGTAGCTACACCTAAGAAGGCTGCTGTATCTACATTAAAAAAGACAGTAAAGCCAACTAAATCTAAAGATGAAATTAAAGCAGTGGAGAAAAAAACAGCGAAGACTCCTGTAAAGAAGACTGCCTCCATTTCAAAAGAAAAGAAAACTGTAGCTTCAACAGAAGCTAAAAAGAAGAATACTGTAAAGCAAACTATAAAATCTTCCGCTTCAAAATCTTCAGAAAAAGCGAAGTCAATTAAGGTAAGTGCTAAAATTGAGCCTAAATCTACCAAGATTACTAAAAATAAAATTGAAGCCGAAAAGCCTAAAAGAAAATATGTTAAGAAGTCTGATAAAGAGATTACAAATAAAATTATTGTACCTGATAATAAGGTAGTCATAAAAGTTTCGTCAGATAAACCATATTCTGTAAAATCAATTTTAATTTCCTTACCGAAACCAGAATCAGGAAAATCACCTTATATAGATTTAGCCAATCAATTCAAGATTAAATTAGATTGGCGACCATTTACTCAAGTTGAAGGTATTAAAGCCTTAGATTTTAGAACTCAAAAAATATATCTAGATCAATTTCAAAATGTCATTCTTACAAGCAAAACATCGATTGAGCAATACTTTAGAATGTTGGAAGATATGCGTTTGAAAATTTCTCCAGAAAATAAATATTTCTGTCTAAATGAAGCAATAGCATTATACCTCCAAAAATATATCAATTATAGAAAACGTAAAGTCTTTTTTGGTGATGGAAAATTAAATAAGTTGATAGAAGTCATTCTTAAAAATAAAGATAAAGCTGGAGATGCAACCTATTTGATTCCAAGTTCAGAAACTAAAGATAGTTTATTGACCGATACATTAAAATCTAATAAAATTGAATATAAAGAAGCAATTTTATATAAAACCATTGCGAGTGATTTGTCTGATTTAAAAAATGTAAAATATGATATGTTGATTTTTTTCAATCCATCAGCAATAGATTCATTGTATTCTAATTTCTCAGATTTTGTACAAGATAAGACCAGATTAGCAATCTTTGGAAATTCAACAGGTGAGACTGTAATGGCACATAAATTAAGAATTGATGTCTTTGCACCAACACCTGAAAATCCTTCCTTAGTTGATGCTATTAAAAAATATATTACTGTAGGAAATAAAAAGTAAGAATTTTTATTTACCTTTCAATTAGAATTGACTTTTAAATTCTTTAGATTTAATTAAAATGAAAATAAAAAGAGTTTTATTTTATGTACTTTTAATAAATTGGCTTTTGCCTGTTTATGCTCAAATAAAACCAATCTCTTCACATTTTAATTTTTTAAACGAATTGTACAATCCTGCATTTTATGGAATTGATGAGCAATATAAATTTGCACTTAATTACAGAAACCAATGGGCGAGATTAGACGGTGCTCCAAGTACTATTAATTTTTTATCTAGTTTCTATTTACCAAAATTAAAAAGTGGTATCGGAATGAATATAACCAATGATCAAATTGGAGCGTTTAAGAATAACCAATTTCAGTTAGGTTATAATTATATAATACCCATTAAAGATAAACTAAAAATTGGTATTGGAGCTCAAGCTGGTTTTGAATTTAGTAAACTAGATGGTACAAAATTAATTACACCAAATGGTGATTATAGTAGTGGAATAAATCACAATGATGATTACCTAAATAATCAAAAAATAAAATCCTTTCGACCTTTTCTGAATATAGGCATTTCTATGAATACTAAATATTTAGATTTGGGTATAGCATACTTAAATTCCATAAATAATGCTAATTCATTTGATGGGATTTTAAAGGAATTAAAGCCTACTTATAAAAGTGTATTACAAACAAATCTAAAATCAAAAATTAAGACGGGTGAAAATTTTTCGATTGAACCTGCTTTGATGATTAATACAGATTTTGTGAATATACAAACTGATTTTCAGTTGATGTTTAATTATAGAAGTTTTGTAGGTTTAGGTACAAATATTAGAGGGTACAATAAAAATGCTTTCGAATCCGTTTCTACTATTATTAAAATAAGTCCATTGAAAAATAAAATGTTGGGGATTATTTATAGTTATGATTTCACATTTAAAGAATTGGGAGATGTTAATAAAGGTTCACATGAAATTACAATGTACTATAATATGCGGAGTGTTGGAATGAAAACGAAGTTACCAAAGTTCATAAATAACCCTCGTTTTCTGTGAAAAATATGCTAAAAATATAGATTCTTTTTATTTTTTTTTTGATTTAATATTTTTTTACTATTTTTACAATTACTTTTTATATAAAATAATGATTAAGATGAAAAGAGTTACCTACTCATTGTTAATAGTATTCACACTCGTTTTGAGTGGTTGTAAAGGTGGAAAAACCACTGATGGTCAGCTTATCGGCTCACAGGATCGTCCAACTTGGGATAATAACTTGATGCCATTTGGAATGGTTTATGTTCCGTCGGGTGTGTTTCACATGGGACCTTCAGATCAAGATATTAATTATTCATTTAATACAAAGATGAAACAAATCTCTATTGTTGGGTTTTATATGGATGAAACAGAAATCACAAACAATGAATACCGTCAATTTGTGGAATGGGTAAGAGATTCTATTGCTCACAAGATGTTAGGTGGTGACCATGTTCTAGAAGGTGAAAATGGAGGCCAAGCTATTAATTGGGATATGCCTATTGATTGGTCTGGTGCTACTGGCGAAACAGAACAATTAGAATCATTATATTATACAGAAGCCGATAGAATTAATGGTAAAAAAGAATTAGATCCACGTAAATTAATATTTGAATATACTTGGTATAGATGGAAAGAAGCTGCTGCAAGAGAAAATAAAGATAAACCTCGTAGTCAATTTATGGATAAAAAACAAATTTCTATTTATCCTGATGAATTATGTTGGATTAGAGATTTCTCTTATTCTTATAATGAACCAATGACACGTGTATATTTTACACACCCTGCTTATGATGATTATCCAGTGGTAGGTATTACTTGGCCACAAGCAAATGGTTTCTGTGCTTGGAGAACAAAATTATGGAATGGTTATAGAGAATCAAATGGAATGGCTCCAGTTGAAGAATTTAGATTGCCAACAGAATACGAATGGGAATATGCTGCAAGAGGTGGTAGAAATTTATCTCCATATCCTTGGGGTGGTCCATATATCAGAAATACCAAAGGATGTTTATTGGCAAACTTTAAACCTGGTAGAGGTAATTATCCTGAAGATGGTGGCTTATATACAGTAAATGCAAAATCTTATTGGCCTAATGATTATGGTTTATATAATATGTCAGGAAACGTTTCTGAGTGGACATCTACCGCTTATGATGATGCATCTGTTATGTTTATCCATGATATGCAACCAGATTATAGATATGATGCTAAAGAAGATGATGGTTCTGTAATGAAAAGAAAAGTTATTAGAGGTGGTTCTTGGAAAGATATTGCATTCTACTTACAAACAGGAACAAGAAATTCTGAATATCAAGATTCTTCTAAATCTTATATCGGATTTAGATGCTTATTACCATTCTTAGGAAGAGGTCTTGAAGATTTTAAATAAAACAAATAAATATTCCAAATAATTAAACAAACAATTTTAAACTAATCAAAAAAACAAATTATGTCAAGTTTTCTTCATTCAAAATCTTTTGGTAAGCTCAAGAATATGATATTCGGTTTGGGAGCTTCTGTGGTAATTATGGGTGCATTATTTAAGTTAATGCATTGGCCTTTCGCTAGTGAAATGCTGATTGTTGGTATGTCGGTTGAAGCATTCGTATTTGCATTCTCGGCTTTAGCACCAGCAGAACCTACTTATTATTGGGAGAAGTTATATCCAGGATTAGATGATTATGATGCAAAAATTTCTGCTGTTGATGTTTCAGTTGCTGGTGGAGCTGGAAATAAAAAAAGTTTAGCAGGCGAATTAGATAAAATGATGGAAGCTGCAAAATTGGATCAGAATTTAGTTAATAGATTTGGAGATAACTTAAAAGGATTCTCTGAAAATGTTGCAAAAATGGGTTCAATTACTGATGCAACTGTTGCTTCAAATGAATTTGCTAATTCTGCAAAATCTGCTGCAACAGCATTGACAGGTGTACAAACTGCATTTACTGGAGCTGCTGAAGGTATGAGTAAATTAGCTTCTGCGAGTGGTGATGCTTCTAAATATCATGAACAAGTTCAAACTGCTGCTAAAAATTTATCTGCTTTGAATGCTGTTTATGAAATGGAATTGCAAGACACTAACAACCATTTAAAATCAATGAATAAATTTATTGGCAATTTAGATGCTGCTATGACGAATTTAGAATCTTCTATTGCTGATACTGATAAATTTAAAGCACAAATGGGTGGTTTAGCTTCTAACTTAGAAAGATTAAATAATATATATGGTAATATGCTTTCTGCAATGAAAGCTCAATAATTTTGCTGAGAAACTGTATTGTTAAAAATTAAAAATTAAAAAGATATGGCAATTCCTAAGGAGAACCGTCAGCAGATGATCAATATGATGTATCTGGTACTGACTGCCCTTTTGGCATTGAATGTTTCAGCAGAAATTTTGAATGCCTTTAAAGTAATGAATAAGAGTTTAGAAAACTCAAAAACTATCGCAGATTCCAATATACAAGCTACATTTCAAGCGTTTGCTGATAAAAAGGTTAAAGAGCCTGCAAATATGGATGTGGTAAAATATGAGCAACAAGCTCAGCAAGTTAAAACTGAAATTGACAATTTAATGAGTTATATTTCAGGCGTAAAACAAGAGATTGTTAAAAGAGCAAATGGTCCAGATACCGAAGATCCAGATGGTATTTTATCTAAAAAAGATGACTTAGAAATTGCTAATGCGTATATTGTTGGTGAAGGAAAGGGTGAAGGCTATAAAATTAAGTCTAAGATAGATGAAGCTTATAATAAGCTGATGTCGTTTGTAAATGAAGAAGATAAAAAGAAAATGAATGAAATTATTGGATTAAATACTAAAGCTGACAAGAAAGATGGTGATTGGGTTAGAGAAAGATACTATCAAATGCCAGCTATTGCTGTTTATTCAATGTTGACTAAATTAGAAGTAGATGCTAAAAATGCGGAAAACCAAATGATGGCTTATTTATACAGCAAAATTGGTTCAATGAAAGATTTAAAACCAAAAGAAATAGTTTTAGATGAGTTTTCTGCTCAAATTGCTTCTCCAAGTGCTTATGTATTACAAGGAGAACCTTTTAAAGCTTATGTATCTTTAGCTGCAGGTAGTTCAGAAAGTTCTGTGTCTATTACGGTTAATGGTCGTTCTGTTCCTGTAAAAAATGGTGTTGGTGAGTTTACTGTTGGAACTGGTAGTGTGGGTGAATTTCCTGTGAATGGTGTGGTTACAGTAAAAAATAATAGAACAGGTGAAGTTAATACTTTCAAAACCCCTGATTTTAAATATACAGTAGCTCCTCCTTTTGCCTCTGTTGCAGCTGATAAAATGAATGTATTTTATATCGGTGTTGAGAACCCAATTACTGTTTCTGCTGCTGGAGTTTCACCTCAAAAATTACAGGTAGGACTTTCTGGTGGAGGTACTCTTTCTGGCTCTGGTGGTAAATATACTGTTAAAGTAACTCAACAAGGAAAAGTTCAAGTAAATGTTTCTGCTAATGGCAAAACGTATGCTAATTCTGAATTCCGTGTTAAAATGATACCTGATCCACAAGCTGAAGTGGGTAATAAACCAGGTGGAAGAATGCCATCTGCTCAGTTTAAAGCACAGAATGGTTTGATAGCTGCATTAAAGAATTTTGATTTCGATGCAAGATTTAATGTATTAAGTTTCCAATTATTCTACCAACCTAGAATGGCAGATCCTGCAATTATTCCAAATAATGGACCAACATTTAACGGTGCTGCTGAACAAGCTATAAATAAAGCAAAACCAGGTGATGTTTTCTATTTTGAAGAGATTAAAGTTCAAGGACCAGATGGTTCTGTTCGTAAAATACCTGGTATTGCATTTAAAATTGACTAATATTTTTTATAATATGAGATATTTATTATCATTTTTCTTTTTATTGTCTTTTGCTCCTGCGATTTTCGCTGCAGACGCAACAGAAGTAAATACAGAAATTCAAAAATTACCTTGGAGTCAAGAGATTTCTGGAAAGAGAATTCCTATGGAAGACGTGTTTATCAGAGAATCTGATGTGATGTGGTATAAGAACGTTTGGAGAGTAATGGATTGTAGAGAAAAATTAAATCTACATTTTAAATGGCCAAAAAGACCTTTTATCGGTATCTTATTAGATGCTATTAAATCTGGTGATGTTCCAGTATATTCAGGTTTAGATGAAGATTTTTCTACACCTATAACGGCTTCTGAGGCACTTAGTGTTGCTGGTGGAAGTACAGATTCTATCTTAGTTCCTGATGCTGCAAATCCTGATGTTATGGTTTGGAAAGTAATTACGAATGAAGTAAACTGGGATAATGTTAATAAATTCCGTATGAAAGAAGTATGGTATTTTGACAAACAACATTCTACAATGAAAGTTAGAATTATGGGAATTTGTCCTTTAATTGATAATTATGACCCAACAACGGGCGATTTTAGAGCTGAAGTTCCTGTATTCTGGGTGTACTTCCCATCTATTAGAAAAACATTAGTTAATAGTGAAGCTTTCAACCCATTTCCAAATGGTGTTCGTTTAAATTGGGATCAAGTTTTTCAATTAAGATTATTCTCTAGTTATATCTATAAAGTGGATAACGTTTTAGACCAACGTATAAAAGACTACAAATCTGGTATTGATATTTTATATGAATCTGAAGCTCAAAAACAACAATTGTTTCAATTTGAGCACGATTTGTGGGAATATTAATACTTAGTATTTACAATTTAACGGATAACTTTTAGTTATCCGTTTTTTTTCTAATTAAAATTATTTTTATTCAGTATTTATATTTGTTTTTCAATTTTTATTTTGGATATTTATATTAATATCCAGTGTATGAAATTAGCTTTTATTATTAATGGAAGTGTTAGGAAATTAGATGCTCTTGTAGAGGCAATTCATTCTACTTTTAGTACTTATAGTATTGAGGTTTTTATTTCTGAATATGCACAACATTATACTGAATTAGTACATAAGGCTTTACATAATCAAATATCACATCTTATTTTTGTTGGTGGTGATGGTACAATTAATGAAGGTATCAATGCTTTTATTAATTTTTACAAACTGGATGATAACTCTTTTGATTGGGTAGCTATTGCTGCTATTAAATTAGCTGTCTATCCTGCTGGTAGTGGTAATGATTTTGTAAAATCCTTGTATAAATTTAAGATTGATTCTTTGTTTGCACTTAAATCATTGATTGATAGTGATAGGGTTCAATTGGTAGATGTTGGATTGGTGAATTATATGGATAAAAGTAAACTGCCAAGTTCTCGTTTTTTTATCAATATTACTGATGTTGGGGTTGGTGGAGATACCGTCCAACGCAAAGAGAATGTTCCTAAATGGCTAGGTGCAAATTTTAGTTATATGTGGGCTATCACGACTTCTATTACACAATACAAACCTATTGCCATGACTGCTGTTTATGATGGTTATAATTGGACTGGGAAAGCTATGAGTCTTGTGGTTGCAAATGGTCGGTTCTTTGGAAATGGGCTTTGTGTAGCTCCTGATGCTCATTTAGATAGTGGTATTTTTGAATTGACGATTGTGGGAGACATTAGTTTGGTAGAGTATTTAAAAAATTTAGGGAAGATAAAAAATGGCATAAAAATTATACATCCTGAAGTTCATTATTTACAAGCTAAAGAAATTGATATTTCATCTTCAAATAGTGATTTAATGACCATTGATATGGATGGTGAATTTATTGGTTATGCCCCACTCAATCTTAATTGTTTATCCAAAAAACTTACATTTTTGTCAGATTATTAGTTAAGTTTCTAGTATTACCGAGAAACACGATTTTTAGAGCCAAGAATCAAGACTTTTTTGAGTAGAAAGTATTGAGTATTAAGTATTGAGAAATTCATTAATTTATTATTTCATTACTACATTACTACATTAAAAAAATCCTGTCCATCATTTAATCCTAAAAATCAAGGTTCAGACAATTGCCGAGTATTGAGAAATTCATTATTTCATCATTTCATCATTTCATTATTACACTAATCACTAATCACTAATCACTAAAATAAATCCTACCCATCATTTAATCCTAAAAATCAAGGTTCAGACAATTGCCGAGTATTGAGAAATTCATTATTTCATTATTACATTATTTAATTACTACATTATTTCATTACTTCATTTTTTTTTATTCCTAATAATTTGATAACCCATTAAATGTTGTATTAGATTTTGATTAGTTATACTTTAGAGTATGCAATTTGCGGAAGATATTAGACGGATAGAGAATAAAATTAACGAATACCAAAAGGCTGGTAAGTTGATGTTTGCAAGTTCTAGTTTTCAGACACATTCTATTCCAATGTTGCATATTATTTCTATTATAGATAATACTATTCCAATTTTATTTTTGAATACGGGTTATCTATTTCCAAAAACAATTACTTATAAAGACCAAATTGCTGATTTGTACAATTTGAATGTCATTGATGTTAAATCTGCAACACCTAGAAATATGCAAAAAGATTATAATGGTCGTTTATTATTTGCATCTGATCCCGATTTTTGTTGCCATTTGAATAAAGTGCAACCAATGGAACCCTATTTGCAACAATATGATATTTGGATAAATGGCGTTCGTGCTGACCAAAATGCGAATAGAGCCAATATGAAAGAGGAACAAGCTACGCCACAACGTGCTATGCGTTATCATCCGATGTTGCCTTGGACAAAACAAATGATTTGGAAATACATTAAAGAAAATAAGATTCCGCAACATCCTTTAGAAAATGAAGGTTATACGAGTATTGGTTGTGAACCATGTACAAGAAAAATTGACCCAACTATGATGCAAGATGAACGTATGGCTCGATGGTTTGGGTTGAATAAAACAGAGTGTGGTCTTCATACAGAATTAATTAAGTAAATATAAAAATGAGAGTTTTAATCACAGGAGGAGCAGGTTATTTGGGTACTGAAATCGTCAAGAAATTAGTTCAAATAAAGACGGTTAAAGAAATTGTAGTGTATGATAATTTAAGTAAAGGTAATTACAATTTTTTCTTGTGTACATGTATTGGAGGTGATAATATTCGATTTGTTGAAGGAGATATTTTAGATACTAGAAAGTTAAAAAAGGAATTAGCTAAAGTTGATGTAGTAATTCATGCTGCTGCAAAAGTAGCCACACCATATACCGACCATGACCCACATTTGTACGAACAAGTAAACCATTGGGGAACCGCTGAGTTGTCTTATGCTATCGAAGAAAGTAATGTACAAAAAGTAATTCATATTAGTAGTGTTTCTGTTTATGGATCATCTGTTAAGAGTAAATTAATTGATGAAAATACACCACTTAATCCCAAAACCTATTACAGTATTTCTAAAATGCGTGGCGAGTCATTTATGGCGCGATTAGGCGAGAAAATTCCTACACATATTATTAGAATTGGTAATTTATATGGCTTTAACCAAAGTATGCGTTTTGATGCAGTGATTAATAGATTTGCTTTTGATGCTAATTTTCATAAAAAAATTACCATTCATGGTAATGGAATGCAGGAACGTGCTTTTATTAACGTTGATAAAGCAGCAAAAATAATTACTAATCTTTTAGTTGATGAAAATAAGAAAAGTAGTCTTTGTAATTTAGTAGATTTTAATAAAAGTGTAATGGATATTGCTATGACTTTTAAAGAAATTTATCCTGAATTGGAGATGCAATTTATTAACCAACACCTGAAGTTAAGAAACCTTGCAATTGGAACTAACTGCTCTATGTTTGATGAAATTAGAACAGGAGAAGTTGATATTAAACAAGAATTGCAACATATTATCATGCAGTTTGCATTTCATTAGAGATTTATTTATTTTTATCAATAGATGAAGATAAATTATATAGTTAGTTTTGATGAGTCCAATACTCATTATGCCACAATAAATTTAACGATTTCCAATATTCAAGAGGATTACTTGGAATTGAAAATGCCTGTTTGGATTCCTGGAAGCTATTTAGTGCGTGAGTTTGCTAAAAACATTGATTTTATTTTAGATATAGATACTCAAAAAAGACTCAAAAAGAAGAATAAGAATACTTGGTTTTTGGAGGTTCAAGACAGAAAAACGATTCATTTGCAATATAAATTGTACTGTTTTGAATGGAGTGTAAGAACTAATCATATAAATCAGGAACATGCATTTTTAAATGGAGCTGCAACTTTTTTGTATATTGAAAAATATCAACAATTGCCCATTGAAATTCAGTTTATTCCAAGTTCAGGTTGGAAAGAAATATCTACAAATTTGGAATCTATAAATGAAGATTTCTGGCATAGAATAGCATCAAATTTTGATGAATTGTATGATAGCGTTTTTGAAATTGGGAATCAAAAAATATATTACTTTGATGTTCAACAAACCGCTTATACTTTGGCAATTTATGGTGAACATGATGCTGAAATAAGTAAAGTAATTAGCGATTTACAGGCTATAATTGAACAACAAATCATGATTTTTGGGCAGCATCCTTGTCGTCAATATCTGTTTATTATTCATCATAGTGAAAATGCATTTGGTGGCTTAGAACATTGTCATTCATCAGTAAATCATATTCCTAGAAATTATTTTCATAATCAAGTAAAATATCAACAAGCAATTAGTTTATTGGCACATGAGCATTTTCATTTATGGAATGTAAAAAGAATTAAACCGTCTGAATTTATTCCTTTTGATTATGAGCATGAAAATTATACGGAAATGCTTTGGTTTTTTGAAGGCATTACAAGTTATTACGATGATTTAACTTGTTATCGGGCTGGTGTATTTTCCAATCTTATTTATTTAAAAGTGATTGAAGATTTACTCGATATTGTAGAAAATAATGCTGGAAATGATTACCAAACTCTTGCAGAATCTAGTTTTGATACTTGGATAAAATATTATAGACCCAATGAAAATACGGGCAATACACAAGTGAGTTATTATCGTAAAGGAGCTTTGGTGGTTATGCTCATGGATATTATTATTCAGTATTATTCTGGAGGTAAATTTAGTTTAGATAATTTGATGCATTCAGCTTTTAAAGATACATTAGTTTCTAATTACTCAGGAGTTACGAAGCAATATGTCATTGATAAATTAGAACAAATTTGTCCATATAATTGGAATACTTTCTACGAAAATTGTATCGAAAGTACTCGACCATTAGCTATAAATGAAATCTTTAAATTGAGTAATTATCAATTAGTGATTTCAGATAAAAACACGAAAACAATTGGCGTGAAATTAAAGAAAGTAGGGGAACAATTTGTCATAAGTTCTATGGATAAAAACTACTTTAAATTTAATGGACAATTGCAAGTAGATGATGTTATCTTGAAAATAGATAATCAAGAACTATTCAATAATATTGACGAAATTTTAGAACAAAAAGCGATTGGTAAAATTTTAAATTTCTATATACGAAGAGATGGTATTGAAAAGGAAGTTGAGGTAATGTTGGCAAAAAGTATAGATAAGCGTTTTTCAGTTAGTTATAAATAAGAAAAAGCAGGAACTTTAATTCCTGCTTTTCTATATATTATTTATTTTATAATAATTATGCAAAAACTTGCTCAGGAAATTTAATTCTCATTCCATCAATTGCCTTAGAAACTCTAATTTGACATGTTAATCTACAATTTCCAGTATAACAAGGTAAGGTTTCTAAAATATCTAATTCACTATCAGATTTCTCATCAAGATTAAGTTCATCTTGGTTTAAAACTTCCACTCGACAAGTAGCACACAAAGCCATTCCACCACAAATTGCTTCAATTGGGTGTTCTTCTCCTTTAAGTACTTCCATCAAACTCATATCTACACCTAAAGGAATTTCAAGTGGTACGAATTCAAAATTTTCTTGTTGAATGTATATTGTGATATGCTCCATAAATATAAATAACTGTTTTTTTAAAATGCATTAACGCCGTTTACTGTTGTATATTTTAAAGTTGGTTTTTTACCATTAATAATTTCAGCGGCACTTTGACACATCAATGCTGCTTCATGAAAACCACAAAGAATTAACTTCATTTTATTTTCATAAGTATTGATATCGCCAATCGCATAAATTCCTTTCACGTTTGTACTATAATCTTTTGTATCTACTAAAATAGCATTTTTTTCAATATTTAAACCCCAATTTGCAATTGGTCCCAACTTAGGACTTAAACCAAATAGTGCTAAATAATGATCTACTTCAATATCGTGAGCATCTCCATCTTTATGAGTGATGGTTACTTTATTCAAATGCTCATCACCATGCAAATGGGTAATATTTGAATTTAAAACCATTTTTAATTTACCGTCAGCTTCTAGTTGTTTACATTTATCGACACTATCTGGTGCACCTCTAAACATTTCTCCTCTGTGAACCATAGTCAATTCAGAGGCGACATTTGCTAAATACATCGTCCAGTCTAAGGCACTATCGCCACCACCTGCAATAACAACTTTTTTATTTCTGAATTTCTCAGGATCAATAACCATATATTCAACGCCCTTATTCTCGTAATCATTAATATTGTCAATAGCTGGTTTTCTAGGTTCAAAAACACCTAAACCTCCTGCAATAGCGATGATTTTAGCATGAATTTGTGTGCCTTTGTGAGTCGTTAAGATAAATGTTTCGTCTTCTTGTTTTTCAATGCCTTCCACTCTTTCGCCAAGGGTAAATGTTGGAGAAAAGGGTTTAGCTTGTTCCATTAAATTATCAATTAATTCTTGAGCTAATACCGATGGAAAGCCAGGAATATCATAAATAGGTTTCTTTGGATATATTTCTGATAATTGTCCACCTACTTGTGGTAAATAATCTACTAAATGGCAACGAAGTTTTAATAATCCCGCTTCAAAAATAGCAAAAAGTCCAACAGGACCAGCCCCAATTATACAAATATCAGTTTGAATCATAAGCTTAAATTAATTTTATATCCAAAAGTAAATAAAGTGATATTAAAACAATATTATTAAATAGGTAAAATAAATTTTATAGGATTTATTTGATATTATTTTATGATTGAATTAATGAAGGCTTGAAGTTGCTGGGTATAAACTTTGGAATACAAGATAATTTAATAGTTTCCTTACTCGCTAAGTGATTATTTCCTAATTCAAAATGCTTATTTTTGTAATATGATATACAATTTCAGTCAGATAGAAGAGCAAGCACGTCAAAAATGGAATTATGATGATAAAAATAATTCTATTTATAAAGTAGAAAATAATCCTTCAAAACCTAAATATTATGTATTAGATATGTTTCCTTATCCAAGTGGAGCAGGTTTGCATGTTGGTCATCCATTAGGGTATATCTTTTCTGATATTGTTTCTAGATATAAAAGAATGAAAGGCTTTAATGTCTTGCATCCTATGGGATTTGATGCTTTTGGATTGCCAGCTGAACAATATGCAATTCAAACAGGACAACATCCAGCAATTACCACCCAAAAAAATATTGAAACTTATCGTTCTCAATTAAGAAAAATTGGCTTTTGTTATGATTGGAGTAGAGAAATTTCGACTTGTGAACTTCAATATTATCAGCACACACAGTGGATTTTTTTACAATTATTCAATCATTATTATGACAAAAAACAAGCTAAGGCACTTCCAATTACTACACTTATTGCTGTTTTTGAAAATGAAGGTAATACAAAAATTCATGCAGCTTGTGATGATAAAGCAGTAAAGTTTAGTGGCGAAGAATGGAATAGTTTTTCTCCTTTGCAACAACAACAAATTCTAATGGATTACCGCTTAGCTTTTCAAAAGGATTCTTTTGTAAATTGGTGCCCTGCATTGGGAACGGTTTTGGCTAACGATGAGATTGTTAATGGCGTTTCGGAGCGTGGTGGACATCCAGTGGAGAAAAAGAAAATGAGCCAATGGTTTTTGAGAATAACAGCTTATGCAGAACGTTTGTTACAAGGTTTGGATACCTTAGATTGGTCAGATGCGATGAAAGAGATGCAACGCAATTGGATAGGAAAATCTAAAGGTGCGATGGTATCTTTTCAATTGAAAAATCATCAGGATAAATTAGATGTTTTTACAACACGTGTAGATACAATTTTTGGTGTTTCATTTATGGTTATTGCACCTGAACATGATTTAGTGAAACAAATTACTACTGAGGAATATAAGCAAGCAGTAGATGAATATGTGAAAAAAGCTGGTGCAAAATCGGATATTGAACGACAGTCAGAGATAAAAGAAACAACTGGACAATTTACAGGAGCTTTTGTTTTACATCCGTTTACAAATGTTGAAATTCCAGTATTTATAGCAGATTATGTTTTGGCAGGTTATGGAACAGGAGCGGTGATGGCAGTGCCTTCAGGCGACCAAAGAGATTGGCTTTTTGCTAAGAAATTTGATTTGCCAATTATTGCAATTTCTGATGCACAAACAAATATTGAAACTGCAGCTGATGATACTAAAGAGGGCAAATATATTAATTCTGATTTTATTAATGGTTTGACTTATAACGAAGCCGTTGATAGACTTATTTCTAAATTGGAAGAGCAAAAAATTGGTTACGGAAAAGTTCAATATAGAATGCGAGATGCTGGTTATAGCCGTCAAAGATATTGGGGCGAACCATTCCCAATTTATTATGATGAGCATGGTATTATTCATACTGTTGCAGAGAATAAATTGCCATTGACTTTACCAAAAGTAGAAAGTTATAAACCAACTGGAACTGGCCAAAGTCCGTTGGCAACTGCAACCGAATGGGTACATCAGTTTGGAGCTAATACTCGAATGGAAACCGATACGATGCCTGGTTATGCAGGAAGTTCTTGGTATTATTTACGTTATATGCAACCAGATAATTCAAATGAAATTGTAGATTTTGATGTTCAAGATTATTGGAGAAATGTAGATTTATATGTTGGTGGGAGTGAACACGCAGTAGGGCATTTATTGTACAGTCGATTTTGGAATAAATTCTTGAAAGATATAGGGAAAGTGAGTGCTGAAGAGCCATTCCAAAAAATGATTAATCAAGGAATGATACAAGGTGTAAGTAAGTTTGTCTATAGAATAGCTTTTGTTAAACAATATGTAGGAGGAAGCAATATCGAAGAAGGAACTAATATCACAATTCCTCAAATATTCATATCTAAAAATAAAAGAGATATATTTCTTAAAAATTATACAATAGGAAATCAGAATAATTGTCCAATTTATAATGAATTAAGCGCCCTTTTAAATAAAATTTGTAGAGAAAAATACTTTAATAATGAAATAGGTATGTTTAGAGATGATTTAAAAAACATTATACCTGAGATTGAATTATCTCCAATGAATGATTATGGGTATGGAATTCATGTAGACATAAAATATGTCAAAAATGATATTCTTGATATCGAAAAATTAAAAACAGATGACCATAATTATAAAGACGCAGTTTTCATAACAGAAGAAGATGGAAATTATTATTGTGGAAGTGAGGTAGAAAAAATGTCTAAATCTAAATTCAATGTTGTGAATCCAGATGAGATGATTGCTCAATATGGAGCTGATGTTTTTAGGATGTTTGAAATGTTTTTAGGACCAATTGATACAGCCAAACCTTGGGACACAAATGGAATATCTGGAGTTTCTGGATTTTTTAGAAAATTCTGGCGTTTGTTTTTTGATGACAATGGTAATAAAAAATATGTTGATACTGAGGCAACTGCTGAAGAATTAAAAATATTACATAAATGTATCAAAAAAATCAATCAAGATATTGAGCATCTAAGTTTAAATACTTGTGTATCTACTTTTATGATTGCGGTAAATGAATTAGGAAAATTGTCTCAAGTTTCAAAATCAACATTAGCAGATTTGTGTAAGTTATTAGCACCTTTTGCACCACATACCACAGAAGTTTTATGGACTGAATTAGACATGGCTGATTTGGTGGTTAATGCTGAATTTCCAATACACAATGAGGCTTTCTTAATAGAGAATAGTTACACTTATCCTATTCAAGTGAATGGAAAACATAGAACTAATATTGAAATTAATTTAGATGCAACTCAAGAAGATGTAGAAAAGATAGTTTTGGCTGATGAGCAAGTTTTAAAATATTTAGAAGGTAAAACACCTAAAAAAATTATTTTAGTTAAAGGAAGAATTGTGAATATTGTCATTTGATTTTTAAGTGTAATCTCTCTTTTTTCAAAAAAGATATTTAATTTAGTTATCTAAACTTTGAAAAATTATGGATGAAATCAAATATAATTATCGTAAATCTATCTTGCGGCATTATGTAAATTATACGCTTACAAAAGATGGATTGCTTATCACAAGTCCTGATTATAAAGATAGAATTATACCTTATCATGAAATAACTTCTTTAAGATTTGAGTATTTGCTAAATAATAGATATGATAGCAATAGATATAGTTGTACTATTTATACAATAGATAATAAAGAATATCAAATCCTATCAACTTCTTATGCAGGAATAGCAAATTTTGAAAATCAAGCTGAACCTTATGTTGTTTTTGTAAAAGGATTGTTAGCAATAGTTAGAAAAATAAATCCAAATTCTAAAATCTATTTAGGACAGTCAAAAATAAAATATTTTGGAAATATGGTTTTATTAATTTTAGTACTTCTATTGTTGTTGAGTGTTATGTCCTATTTTCCAGTTTCAGCTTCATTCTCTATTGTATTCAAACTTATTATGATTGTCTTTTTTAGTTTTTATATGGTGTTGTCATTTACTAAAAATTATCCAAGAGAACTAGAAATTGGACAAGAGATTGATGAAAGCGTATTACCTAAAATTAAATAGTCATATTATTATAAATCGGAAACCATTAAGTTACAACCTCGTATTTCTGCATAGTCGATTCTACCTAAAACTTCAAAATGTGTGTTGGAATAAGCAATGCCCATATCTTGTGTTTCAATAAAGCTGCACGAATATAAATTTCCTAAATCTATAATATTCAAAATACCTCTTTCACTAAAATTTAGAATTTGTTTTGGATTGTATATATCACGACACAATATTTTCATACTTGGAATAGTATGGTATTGACCATTTTCTTTTGAGTAAGCTTGAGACAACAATTCAGACATACCATATTCAGCATGAATTGCATCAACATTAAAAGCTTTTTGTAAAGTAGCATGTACCTCTTGTTTGGTAATTTCTTTTCTCCTGCCTTTCATTCCACCAGTTTCCATAATTATACAGTGAGATAAATCTTGAGGATAGGCATTTGCAAAATCCAATAAAGCAAAAGTTACACCTAAAAGTAAGGTTTTTCTATTGTCAGTTTTTGTTTGTTGTAAAACATGATTTAATTGTTCAAAATCAGATAAATAAAACCCAGAATGTGGTGAATTGCTTAATTTGATTAAGTGGTCAAACATATAGACCAATGAAGAATTTTGTCGTTCTAAATAATTTGGAAGTAAAGCTATGATGTTATAATCTTGAATATTACCATAGAAAGATTGAAATCCATTTTTAAAAATATACGTATAAAGTTCTAAGTCTTTGATGTAATGTTTTGAATTGATACTTTGTGTGGTGCCACTACTTTCAAAATAGAATTTTGGTTGTTCAGAACCGCAATAAATTTGGTGTGTTTTGAAAAATTGAATAGGTAAAAAAGGAATCTGCTCAATTGAATGAATAGAATCTATTTTTATATTTGATAAGTCAACAAACTCACGATAAACTTTGTTATATTTGTATTGAAAATGAAAGATTTCCAGTGCTAAGGCATCAAAGTCATAGTTGTTGGATTTAATTTTTTCTTCTAACTTTGATGCATTAATCATGACAACAAAATTAAGTAATATATCATTAAAATTTTTTATTCTTTTATTCTGCATGCTTTGTTTTTCAGCGTGTTTTAAGGAAGAATTTTATCCAAATACACCAACAGTTAAGTTCAATAAATATGATTTAGAGAATAATGCTTATCAATATAATAGTGCTAAAGGCTCACTAATTGTTGATTTTACTGATGGTGATGGTGATTTGGGTGTAATTTACAAAGATACCTTGTTTGTTGTTGGCACGGATACGATTAGAAAAATCCCAATTTCTGGTAAAGTTTATTATACAATTCCAAAATATGATAGCATTCGTAATTATGTAATTGATGAGTATGCATTTCCAGTAATTAGCAGTGTTTATAATGGTTCAAAAAATGGAATCTTAGAAATCAAATTTGCTTCTATTTTTGATGAAGTAAAGTACTCAAAAGTTACCAATAGTTTTCCTGGAATACAAAGAGATACTATTAATTTTAAGCTTTGGATGATGGATAGAGCTGGCAACCAAAGTAATATCATTACAACGCCAAATTTTATTATTAATTATAATTAAGAAAATGAGAATATTAGGACAAATTCCACATCCAATTATTAAAATTAGTGTTTTGGCATTAAATGATAAATTTATCCTGAAATTAGAATACGATTTATTAGAGCAAGTTTATAAAATACGAAATTGTGATGAAATATCAAATTTTGGTACACTAGAGAAATTAGTAGATGAACAATTTTTAGAAGCATGTATCAAAAGATTTAATGAAATGAGTAAGGACTTATATGATACATTTGAGCGAAATGATATTATGTAATTTTATTTTCTTTCTAGAATTAATATTTGAAAATTATTTACAAAAAAAGCGGACATTAATTAAATTGATGTCCGCTTTTTTATTATAAATAAGTATGATTTTTTTATTCGCCTTCCTGCATATTTACAGGTTTAAAATCTACTCTTCTGTTAATTTGATGTTGATTTTCGGTATGAGCATCTTTTACAGTAGGATCTACTTTCCCTAAAGGTAATCGTTTAAATCGATCTTCCTTGATACCAAAATTTTTAATCAAATAATTAATAGCATAATTTACTCTATTTTCAGATAATTTTTGGTTATATTCTAAAGAACCTCTTGTGTCTGTATGACCTTGTACTTCAACTATTAAATCAGATTTCTTTTGCATAACAGCTGCAATTTTCTTTAATTCAGTAGCTGCAGTCGGCGTGATATTATACTTGTCATAATCAAAATAGATAGAAGTTAATTTCCAAGTATCCTCTTTTTTAATCGTTGTTTCTTTAATTGTTTCAATCGTATTTGTTTGAATTTCTTTTTTCTCAATAATAATTTTAGGTGTATCAATGATGTTAATACAATCTACAATCTTAAATCTTGGATTAGAAAATGGCTCTGGGTCTAAGTGGTCTGGGCAACCATCACCATCGCTATCTAAAGTTCTACCTTTTGTATCCACTTTTGCACCCTTTGGTGTTTCAGGTTCTTCATCAATAATATCAAAAACGCCATCACCATCAGTGTCCAATAATACTATTGGTTCTGGTTTTTCTTGATTTTGATAAGCCATAATTGCTTCCATTGGATTTACCCATTCAATATGCTCTGCTTGTGAACCAATTCTACCAAACTTATAGGTAAAATTAATATTCATATATAAGTATGCATCACGATTGATTTTTGAAAGAGAATTGATAGTTTGTCCAGTCAATGTATTGTAGTTATTTTGGAAATTAAAAGCATCTAATTTGTCAGAATTGGAGAAAACAAAAGTTCCTTCCAAGCCTAAGTCAAATGCTTTTGATACTTTAAATTTCATTCCTGTTGTAAATGGGAAAATGGTTTCAGTAAATCTGTTGGTATAACCTCTAAGGTAAGCAGCATTTTTTATAGCTAAATCATCTCCAATATTATAAATATTAGATTCTCCACGCCAAATTCCAATGCCTATTTTATTATACAAAGCAAAGATTCTTGGCTTTACTGGTTTTTGTTTAATTTGTGATTTAATGAATTTATTATAGCCAAAAGCTAAGCCTAACCAATCGATATAGAAATTTACAGATGCTTGATGAAATACTGATGTTCTGAAATACACAGGTTCTTCAAATCCCATTTGTTTCCAATATTGTCTTTCTTCTGCGAAGCCACCTTGTTCGGCAGTTTTACCAGATATTCTTCCTAAAGTGTAATCTATATTAATACCAAAAGCAGAGTTAAACATTTTAGTTAATCCAAGTCCAGCTGCCCACTGAATTTCACTCGGACTTTTCGCACTTCTCGTCCAATCATAACTTCTGATGTCAGTGAAAGGAGAAGTCATGCCTCCATGAATAATAAATGCCCAATCTTTTAAGTATTTTTTGGTCTCTATATTATAAAGTGCCTTTGTGTTTTTTTTGGTATTTTCTTTCTTACCAGATTCCGCAAATATTATGAAAGTTGAAAATACAATACACAAGAAAAAAATAAGCTTTTTCATACTAAAATTATTTTAGTAACGAAAATATGTAAATAATCTTAAATTACAATGGGTTTTTGGATTAATTCTTTCTTTTAAAAAAAGGTTTTTTCTTTTCTATTTCAGAATCTTGAGTACTGTCTTCTCTATTTTTAACGTTCATAGCAGGTACTAACTCAGAATTTCCTTTGGTTCCAATTAGAACTCCATTTTTATATACCTCTAGCTTTTCAAAAGTACCGTTTGGGAAAAAGTATGTCCACTTCCCATCTCTTCGATTACAGAATTGTTGTGTTTTGATATTCTCCCAAGTTTCATTTGGATTTTTCATAAACTGACCTTTTACCTTTGTACTTCCATCTTTATAGTACCCAGTGTATTCGCCACAAAGACAATCTATGTATTAGAACGCTTCATACTTTATTTTATCATCTTCATCAAAAGTTCTTAATAAGCAAGGTGTACAGCCATCCATTGCTTGCCAATATTGACGATATTTATCGTATTTCTTTTTAGTAATTTCTTTTCCATTTACGGTATATTTTATTCCAAATGGTGTAGAAGTTTCATATAAATTTACGTCGTAAGTATAAAGCGTATCTAATTTTTGAATTTCGTCTGATGTTTTATTATTATAGGAAAAATCAGTTTTATTTGGAGTGTTTATTATTGAGTTGTCTTGAGCATAAGAAATAAAAAATAAAACCAATAAAGTTAGTAGAAAATAGTTTTTCATAATTACAAAAGTATAAACTCTTTTATAAAACAAAGGTTTGTTTAATTAACAATTGTGCAAATGAAATCAAAAACTATACCAATTCAATAATTTTCTGCATATCCAAATCGTTCATACATCTGAAATGCTTTTTCGGACAACTTGCTCGTCCAAATCGATGACAAGGTCTGCAATTTAAACTTTCATTTTCAATATAGACAGTGTTATTGTTGTTTTGATATGGATAATATCCTAAGTTTTTATGTGTGCCACCCCAAACAGAAATAATTCTTTTCTGAAACGCTGCAGCTATATGCATCATGCCAGTATCACCTGTAATTACAAACTTTGCTTTTTTAATTATAGATGCAGATTGGTTGATATTTAGTTTGCCACAAGCATTGTATATTTTAAAATCATCAATAGCTACTAATTGTTTGGCTCTTTCATTATCATCTGTACCTCCAACTAAGATGATTGGCATTTTTATTTCTTGACATAGAACTTTTAATTTAGAAAGAGGAATCGTTTTTGTAAAATGCTTAGCTCCAACAACAATAACACAGTACCCAGCAATATGTGTGAATGGTAAATTTGCAATTTGAATTTCATCAATTGCTGGAATAAAATAATCTACGCCTTTTCCATCGTTTAGGACATTTAGTTTTTTTACTGCTGTAAAATACCTATCAATAATATGATTATTTAATAGATTTGTTTTAAAAGTAATCAATAGCCATCGTTTGATACTTTGTTTGTTGAAAGTGTAAGTGTTCTTAATTTTTAATGCCGATTTTATTTGATTGGAACGTATGTTATTGTGTAAATCAATACATACATCATACTGTTCTTTTTTAAGTAAGTCAATAATTTCAGATGTGTTTTTTTGAATACTATGAATTTTATCTATGTATGGATTGGCTTTTAATATTTCGGTATAAATATTTTTAGTTAAATAATGAATTTCTACGTGAGCAATTTGCGTTTTTAAACACCGAATAATAGGAGAGGTCAGGACAATGTCGCCAATGGAACTAAATCTAATCAATAGAATTTTCATGTTTATTTCAGAAAATTTTAGGATACTAAAATACAATGTTTAAATAGTATATCAATAAAATGCATCAATAAAATGTGTGATTTGCGAATTGTTTTCAATCGCAATAATATCAAATCTTAATTCATTTTGCCAATTGGTTTGTGCTAAAAAAGCATCAGCAGCTTCGTGCATTTTTTTGATTTTATTAGCTGTTACAAACTCTTCAGGATAGCCAAACTTATTAGAATTTCTTGTTTTTACTTCTATAAATACAATACAATTTTTATCCTGAGCGATAATGTCAATTTCTGCATGTTTATGTCTCCAATTGGTATGCAAAATCGTATAATTTAGATTTTTAAGAAAATTTAGGGCGACAGCTTCTCCATTTATCCCAATTTTTTGATTTGATGTTAATTTGTTCAAGATAAAAAATTTGTTTTGCAGATTAAATTTAATTATTTTGTGGCATATATTCTGATGATTTTTTATTAGAATAGTGTTTAATAAAATAAAATAAGTAAAATGATAACAATGCATCAATTAGTAGATGAATTTCCGAACCAACTTCGTAGAGCCATAGATATAGGTCAAAAAGCAAAAATTGGCAAACCAAAATTCCCAATTAGAAATGTATTAATTACAGGATTAGGCGGTTCTGGAATTGGCGGTACAATTATTTCAAATATTTTAAGAGATGATTTACAAGTGCCTGTTGTTATTAATAAAGAATATAGAATCCCTGCATTCGTAAATGAAAATACTTTGGTCATTGTATCTTCCTATTCAGGAAATACAGAAGAGACTTTAAGTGCGATGATGCAGGCATTTAAAAAAGATGCACAGATTGTTTGTATTACATCAGGCGGTTTGGTAAAAGAATATGCCGATACAAATGATTTTGATTATGTTTTAATTGATGGTGGTGCTCCGCCACGTGCCGCATTTGGGCAATCATTTGTACAAATATTTTTCATATTGCACTACTTAGGATTATTGCAAAACGATTTTATAAATTATCTTGAAAAGTCAATAGCTTTATTAGAAGAAGATAAAGCTGATATTAAAAAGGTAGCGTATGATATAGCAAGTAAATTAAATGGTAAAATTCCTGTTATTTATTCAGATGCAAAATATGAAGGGGTTGCCGTGCGATTTAGACAACAAATCAATGAAAATTCTAAGATGCTGTGTTGGCATCATGTGATACCAGAAATGAACCACAATGAATTGGTGGGTTGGAGAGAAAAGAATGAAAATATTGCTGTAGTTTTCTTGAAAAATGCTCAAGATTATGAGCGTAACCAAGAAAGAATGGAGTTTGTAAAAACAGTGGTAAGTCAATATGCTTCAACTACGATAGAAATTGAATCTAAGGGTGAAAAAGATATAGAAAGAGTACTTTTCTTAATTCATCTTACCGATTGGGTTTCTTGTTATTTAGCAGATTTAAAAGGTGTTGATGCTATTGAAGTAGATGTTATTTCACAGTTGAAAAACAAATTAGCAGAAAATCCTATCATATAAAATGCAACAAATTCAACTGCATGATGTAGGGAGAATTCGGTATGCTGATGCTTTAACACTTCAAGAAGAATTTTTCAATCATTTAGTTGAACAAAAGTTAGCTGGAATCAGTAATGAAAACCAACATCATCTGATTTTATGTGAACATTTTCCTGTTATTACAGTAGGAAAAGCAGGGAAAGATTCTAATATTTTATTGCCAGAAACTTTATTACACGAAAAAGGTGTTGATGTTTTTCATATCAATCGTGGAGGCGATGTAACCTTTCATGGATTTGGACAAATTACTGGTTATCCAATTTTAGATTTAGATTTCTTCACTTCAGATTTAAAACATTATATGTGGCTTCTTGAAGAAGTTATGATACAAACTATTTCAAGCTACAATATAGAAGGTTATCGAATTGATGGTGCTACTGGTGTTTGGGTAAATTCCAAGATAGATAAACAACCAAAAAAGATTGCGGCTTTTGGCGTTAAAACTTCTCGCTGGATAACGATGCACGGATTTGCTTTAAATGTAAATGTGGATTTAGATTTTTTTAAACTTATTAATCCTTGTGGCTTTACAGATAAAGGCGTTACTTCAATGGCACAAGAACTTGGTAAAGTGCTTGATTTTAAGGAAGTAAAAAAACAAATCCTTAATAATTTTAGTAAGATTTTTAACATAAATTTCTACTAATTTAATTTGGATTAATTACAAATAGTATTTATTTTTGTTCTATTATGAAAAAAGAATTAGAGCATAAAGATGTATTATTAGAGCAAACACATATTGCTTTAGATAATAATTATAGCTATTCACCGAAATATATGACTCAAAGTTGTTGTAAAAAATCCAACTGTTGTGAGAAATATAAAAGAAAAGGAAAGCATTGTAAAAAATGTCCTAAAAAGTAAGTTTTACAATTATATTTCTTATTTCATCTAATTCATTGTACAAGTCTTTTGTAATATTTACACCAAATTTTTTATTAGCAAACGATAGCGTTTCTTCATTTTTATTATCATCTAATAAATAGACCTTAAAGGGTTTTTTGCCTTTGTGTTTTTGTAGTACACCATAAATTTCATCAACAAATTTTTCATTTAAAGAAGCATAATGCATAAAAATATTTAGTGATTTTGCACTTTTTTCCATCAAATCATGTAAATATTCTATACTATTAATTCTAAGTTCAAAAATTGATTTATCTCTAAAACTTGGTATATATTTACCTCTTAAAACGACTAGTGTTCCAACTTCTAAATAAGCCAAAAAGTTTATATAATCTTTATTGAAAAATAAAACTTCTTGTGAACCCATAACATCTTGAAAAGTAACAATAGCCCAAGGTTTTCCGTTTTTATCAACTCTTTTGTTGATGCTTCCAACCATGCATGCAATAATTACGTCTTTCGTTTTAAACTCATCAAGTCCTTCAAAGTCAGTATTGCAAACATGACTGATTTCTAAGTTAAAATCATCGAGCGGATGCCCAGAAATGTATATACCAGTTACTTCTTTTTCCTTTTGCAATTGTTCAAAATTAGACCATTTATTGGCAGGTGGTATATCTGGCTCTGGAATGCCAGCATCATCAGTGCCACCAAATAATGAATTCTGATTTTGAGATTCAATATCTTTTGAATGATTCCCGTATTTAATGAGTTTTTCAATGAAAGTAGTACCATCATTAAATTGATGATTATAATGTGCTCTGTGTAAATCTTCAAAACTATCAAAAGCTCCAGCTTGTGATAAAGATTCAATATTTTTTTTATTAACGGCTCTAAGATTTACTCGTTTTACAAAATCAAAGATAGTATCAAATGGTTTTATCTCTCTTTCTTCAATAATTGCACTTACGGCAGCTTCTCCTACGCCTTTTATTGCACCCAAAGCAAAACGTATTTCTCCTTTTTTATTTACTGAAAATTTTACGGAACTTTCATTAATATCTGGCCCAAGTGTATGAATGCCAATTCTTCTACTTTCACTCAAAAAGAAATTGACCATCTTAATATCACTCATATTGTGAGAAAGCACAGCTGCCATAAATTCAGCTGGATAGTGTGCTTTTAGATAGGCAGTTTGAAATGCCACAAATGCATAACAAGTCGCATGTGATTTATTGAATGCATAAGACGCAAATTTTTCCCAATCGACCCAAATTTTCTCGCAAGTTTGTAAATCTAAATTATTAGAATCACAACCTGACATAAATAATGGTTTTAAGCTATCCAATTTTACCCTATCTTTTTTACCCATCGCTTTTCGCAGTTCATCGGCTTTCCCTTTAGTAAAATTGGCTAATTTTTGAGATAATAACATCACTTGTTCCTGATATACTGTAATTCCATAAGTATCTTTTAAATACTCTTCCATTTCTGGCAAATCATAAGTGGTTGGCTCTATACCGTGTTTACGTCGCACATAATTTGGAATATAATCCATCGGTCCAGGTCGATACAAGGCATTCATCGCAATTAAATCTTCAAAGCTATCTGGTTTCAAGTCTTTAAGACTTTTTTGCATACCACCACTTTCAAATTGGAATACCCCAATAGTATCGCCTTTTTGGAATAATTCAAAAGTTTTAGTATCTGTCAAATCTATTTCATCAGGATCTATTTTAATATTATGACCTTTTTCTATCATTTTTAATGCATCTCTAATGATAGTTAGAGTTTTTAATCCTAAAAAATCCATTTTGAGCATACCCGCAGATTCAATATATTTTCCATCAAATTGGGTAACATATAAATCTGCATCTTTTGCAGTACAAACAGGAACATATTTTTTAATATCATCTGGTGCAATGATAACACCAGCAGCATGTATGCCTCGATGTCGGACAGAGCCTTCTAAAGTTTCTGCCAATTGCAATGTCTTACCTCTTAAATCAGTTTCATCACTTTTTAAAGCTCTAAGTTCTTCTACTTCTTTAAAGGCGTCTTTTAATTTTACTGATGGACCTTCGGGTACTAATTTTGCCATTCTATCAGTTTCTGAAAGTGGCACTTTAAGTACTCTTCCTACATCTTTTATAGAACTTCTGGCTGCCATAGTTCCATAAGTAATGATTTGTGCAACTTGATTTTTTCCATATTTATCAATCACATAATCAATTACTTTAGAGCGTCCTTCATCATCAAAATCTATATCCATATCAGGCATAGAAACTCTATCTGGATTTAAGAAACGTTCAAAAAGTAAATTGTATTTGATTGGGTCAACATTGGTAATTCCAATAGCAAAAGCTACTGCTGAACCTGCTGCAGAGCCTCTGCCTGGTCCGATAGAAACACCTAGTTTTCTACCTTCTTGTATAAAATCTTGAACGATTAGAAAATAGCCAGGGAAACCCATTTTTTTAATGGTTGCTAATTCAAAATCTAGGCGATCTATTATTTCAACAGGCAATATCGCACCCCATCTTCTTTTTGCTCCATCAAATGTAAGAAAGCGTAAATAATCGTCTTGGTCTTTAAAAGCTGGAGGAATTTGAAAAGCAGGTAATAAAATATCTCTATTCAAATCTAATGAGCTCACTTTTTCGGCAATTTCCATAGTGTTTTCAATGGCATTTGGCACATCTTTAAACAAATCTTTCATCTGATATTGTGTCTTAAAGAAGAATTTGTCATTAGGGAATTTAAAA
This sequence comes from Chitinophagales bacterium, assembly GCA_020636545.1. GTDB lineage: Bacteria > Bacteroidota > Bacteroidia > Chitinophagales > JADIYW01 > JADJSS01. The sequence goes on along the minus strand of JACJXS010000011.1, from coordinate 151,283 downwards.
CGATTTGGATCTATAAAATCCTTACCAGTTTGCATACAAAGTAAAATGTCATGTGCTTCATAATCTTTTTGGTTGACATAATGAGAATCATTCGTAGCGATTGGTTTTACATTGTGTTTTTTTGCAAATTTTAATAATTCCTGATTAATGGCTTCTTGACTCCAACCAGTTCCATCTAAATCATCAATATCATGTCTTTGTAGTTCGATATAATAATCTTCTTTAAAAACATCAAGCCATTTTAAAAATACTTTTTCAGCTTCCGCTACGCCTTTGTATATCATAGTTTGAGGAACCTCTGCTCCAACACAACAGGTTGTTGCAATTAATCCTTCGCTATGTGCTTTGATTAATTCAAAATCTACACGTGGGAAATCCATATATAAGCCATCAATAAAACCTATGGAAACAATATGCATTAGATTTTTATAACCAATTTCATTTTTTGCCAATAATAATTGATGGTATCTTTTATCTTTATTTTCTCGAGTAAATTTTTTATTGAAACGGTCTTCCACTACATAAACTTCACAACCTAAAATTGGTTTTATGCCATGTGTTTTACATGCAGCAAAAAACTTAAATACACCAAACATATTACCATGGTCAGTAATGGCAACTGCAGTCATGCCATCTTCTTTAGCTTTTTTTACCATCTCATCAATATCTGCTGCCCCATCTAAAAGTGAAAATTGAGTATGACAGTGTAACGGAGTGAAATCACACATAGTTTTGAAATTTAAGTGAGAAAAAAGTAAATATAAAAAGAAAACAGTGGTATTGAAAAATTAACTTGTTAATTAATTCCAATGTGGATAAAATCAATGTTTTTTGACAAAGTATATATATCAAAAAAGATAAAATGGGTGTTTATTTTATCACACTTTTATAGGCTTCTACCAATTTTAGATATGAATTTTTGATTTTATATTGTTCTACCTTTTGTAAATAAGCAACTTTGGCTTCTTCTAAAATATTTCTATTTTCAAAGAGGTAATCAATTTTAGAAGTTAGTTCTGTTACTGTTTTAAATAGGTAATCTTGGTTGAGAGCAAATTGTTTTGTGGCACTTAATTCAGATTCGGCAATGATAATAGGTAAACCGCAAGCCATTGCTTCAATTGCAGTCATACATTCTACTTCAACAGCGGCACAATGTACGTATAGATGTGCTTTGTTATAATAATCTATTACTTGTTGTGTTGGAAGATAATTGAATTCTACTTGTCCTGGTAATAATTGGTTGGCTAGATTTTCTAAATTTTGTCTTTTAGGACCATCACCAATTATTTGAATATCAATTTTGTCTTTGTGTTTAGAATTTGCTACGGCTTGAATTAAAATTTCTTGCCTTTTTTCGGCAGCATTTCTTCCTACGGTAAGGATAGTAAAACGTTGATGCTTTTCTAAATTTTTTTCTTGATATTCTTCAGTTACACCATTAGATATAACTACTGTAGATGCTGTACAGCCATATCTTTTTATTTCATCTGACGCAAATTGACTAGGACAAATTACTAAATCTGATTTATTGTAAAAAAACTTAATGAAGATTTTATAGATAAAAGATATTATCCATGGACTTGTGAGTCCTACATTATTTGCTATTTGTTCAGCCTGTACGTGAAAAGTTGAAACAATAGGTTTGTTGAGTTGCTTTGCTATCTTAATGGTTTGAAAGGCTAAAATAAATGTAAAGTGGCTATGAACTAAATCTACGTTGCTAATTACTTCCTTTAGTTTTTGTTTATCTGGCCAAGCAAAAATGAATTTCATACGCTCCATTACTCCTCTTACTATTGGAATAGGCGGATAGAATTCTTTTAAGACAACTTTACCTGACTCCTCTTTGCCAGTAGATACCACAATAACCTCATTGCCATTTTCTCTGAGCAACTTTGTAAATCTTTGTGTAGAAATAACGGCTCCATTACGAGCATCGTCGTAGGTATCCAAAACCATCGCCAATTTGAGCGGTGTTGTATTTTTACTTTCGGACATTATAGATTTTTTCTAAAATATTCTTGAAATACTTAATAAAAAGCGTTTAATCTATTAATCTTTTTTGGGAGCTGCTTTTGCTTTAGTTTTAGCAGGTCTTGTATTTCCAAAACTTCCATTTACAATTTTACCTCTCTTTGAGCGTTTATCTCCTTTTCCCATATTATTTTATTTTTATGCAAAATTAGTGATTTTCTTTAAATATAAATAATTAGTATGCTAAATTATAATTAAAAATAGAATAGTTTTGTGCTATGATTTCAGAAGGTTATTCTTTTATATTTTGGTTGATAATTATTTTTATATTGTTTGAAGCTTTATTGAATTTTATTTTGGATAGAAGAAATAGTCAATCGTGGTTATTGCCTATTCCAGAAATTCTTAAAGATGTTTATAATCAAGAACAATATACAAAAGCGCAAAAATATCATGCAGAATCTGAAAGATTAGCAGCTATTTCTTCGTTGTTTGGAATTATCCTCATCTTGGGTTTCTTAATTTTTAAAGGCTTTGCTTTTGTTTACTTATGGATTGGCACTTTTACAAATTATGAATTATTGCATATATTAATATTCTTTGGATTTTTTATGATAGTATCAGATATTATTAGTTTGCCTTTTAGTTTATACAGCATATTTGTAATTGAAGAAAAATATGGATTTAACAAAATGACTTTGAAAACTTTTGTTTTGGATAAATTAAAAGGTTATTTGCTCGGAATTATAATTGGTGGTGTATTATTGAGTGTTTTTGTATGGTTTTATCAAAATGCAGGGCAATTATTTTGGATGTATGCTTGGATTTTATTTACTGTTTTTTCTGTTTTTATGGCCATGTTTTATACAAGCTGGATTGTGCCTATTTTTAACCAATTAAAGCCATTAGAAGAAGGCAACCTAAGAACAAAAATTGAAGAATTTGCTGCAAAAGTTCAATTTCCATTGACCAATATTTTTGTAATTGATGGTAGTAAACGTTCGTCAAAAGCTAATGCTTATTTTAGTGGATTGGGTAGTAAAAAAACGATTGTATTATATGATACTTTAATTGCAGAACATACTGAAGAAGAATTAGTCGCGATATTAGCACATGAAGTTGGACATTATAAATTGAAACATATTCAGAAGAGTTTGGTCATTGGAATACTACAAATGGGAATTGTATTATTTATTTTATCTTGGGCAGTTTCATTTCCTCAATTAACAAGTGCATTAGGTTTAGAAACGAATAAGCCTGTTTTTGCTTTAGGCTTAATTGCTTTTAGTATGTTGTATGCACCCATTTCAACATTGACTGGATTATTGATGAATATTTATTCAAGAAAAAATGAATTTGAAGCTGATAATTATGCAAAAGAAAATACAGGCTCTGGAGTGTTCTTAATAAGTGCCTTGAAAAAATTAAGTAGTAATAATTTAAGTAATTTAAACCCAGATAAATGGTATGTGTTTTTTAATTATTCTCACCCACCATTAAGACATCGTATTGAAAAACTTTTATAAGAGCAATTACTTTTACTTTTCTTTCTTTAATATATTGAAATTAGTGTATAATGTAAATCGCAATATCTGACTACCTAACATATCAATACCATTAGATTTAAACTGATTATTGTAAATATAGGATAGTTCTGTACCTACGATTTTGTTGAAATTGTATCTCACTGCAATTCCGAATCGATTTTGGTCGAATATATTACTTTTAACAACTTTTCCAGCATTTATAAAAATTTCATCAAAAAGTGCAATGGAAAGTTCTTTATCATCTTTTTTAAAAGGAATAATATTAAGACTCATTTGATACCTAAATCTGAAATAGTTTTTAAATCCATCAATGGTTTCAGTAAATTCTTTGTTGGTATTTTTTATAAAACGCCATTCTGTTCGATATCTATGAGCAATGGAAAAAAAAGAATTAATATTCTGCTTATAGCCAATGTTAATGAATGGTCTCACTTCGGGTATGTGCATTGTACTTTGATGAGTTAAATCACTCGATCCGAAATAAGCGTTATAAATTCCACCACCTAAACTCCAATTGCTTTTAAACTGTTTCTCTGCTCCGATTCGCCAGTAGAATAAACTGTGTTTTGAACTTGGTGCGATATGTATCTTGTCTTCTATTTCAAAATAGATTTTATTTTTTTTAGGTAAATTAATATCAGCTTTATATCTAAACCATAATGATGCTTGTATTAATTTGTTTTTTTCAGCAAAGGTATTTGTATTGATGCAAACAAACAATAATATACTTATGATTATTCTTTTCATTAGGTAGAATTAATGACAAAGTTAGCCTTTTAATATTACCTTTTTTCATAGCTAAAATCATAAAAAAGATAAATCCTTTTATTCTGTTATGAATAAAAGGATTTATACAATGCTATGAATTCTTGTTTATTTTAATGAATTGACAAAGTTTTCTACCAATTGTTTCATTTTAGTTAAGTCTTTTATAGAATAACTAAAAAATCTGAAATGATCTACATAACTATTGCTATAGGTTGAATAAAAATATTCAGCATCATTTTTACAAAATATTTTTACTTCATCAGTTGTAAAGCCATCTGCAATTTGAATGGTTGTATTTTGTGTTAAGTCTGATATGTTTATTGATGAATTATAAGATATAGAAGATACTTTAAAGTAGAAATAAACTTTATTATCTTTTACTTCTACTTTATCGTAAGTTTCACTATTAAAAATTTTCAAGTAATCATTTAATGCTTTTAATGGTGCAGCATATTTGGCAGAGCTAATGTTAGTGTTGGTTAGTGTTGTGGTTGTTGATAAAGATTCTTTTAACATCTTTTCTCTTTTATTTTCTGCATCAGTTTTTGGCTTGTTTGAGTTAGAGTTGTTGTTATTTTGAGGGACATAATCTAATCTTTCATTTGTGTTGTTTTTTATTATGTTAGAAACCGTGTTTTCTGGTTGTGTACTTGTTGAATTTTTATAGGCATCAAGAAAATTATTTAATAATGTAACTAATTCTCCAGTATTAAAACTATTCGTCTGAGAAAAAGACATTTGTTTATGATAGGCATCACTATAAGTTGAAAACACACACTCTTTATCGTTACCACATTTTAAAATAACTTTTTTGCCAGGCTCATTCTCTACAGCTTTGTCTAAATCAGACATTAATGCTTTACAATATTTTCCTGATTTGAATCTATCATATAAGTATCCATCTTTCACTTCAAGATAACCATAATAGCCAGCATCAAACGTTTTTAAATAATTATTTATTTTGTTTAAGGCAGATTGATAATCTATATTATTTGAATTAGTAATAGAATTATTTGTGCTTGGTTTATTGTTATAATCAGCAATGAAATTATTGATTAAGGTGACTAATTCTTTTGAATTAAAATAGGCACTCTGTGAAAACGATAATTCTTCGTGGTACGCATCAGTATAAGTTGAATAGACACATTTTCCTGTTTTACATTTAACTATGACTTTTTCACTAGTTCTATATTCGATTGCTTTATCTAAATCTGTCATTAATACTTTACAATATTTTCCTGATTTGAATCTATCATACAAGTAACCATCTTTCAATTCAAGATAACCATAGTAACCATTATCAAAAGTTTTTAAATAGTCATTTATTTTTTGAAGAGATGCCTGATAGTTGCCAACTTTATTATTGCTAGTTGTATTATTATTAAATACTGGTTCTTTAACTTTAACCTCGTTGTTATTAAAGTCGAATGTTAAATCGATGGTTGTGTTCTTATTAAAATTGAGCGTCTTGTTATAAATACAATCAAAAGAATAATTGTTTTTTAGTGTCCGTTCTTCCCAGTAATTACCTTGTTTTGCATAAAATACAGCTTTAATAGAATGACTTCCATAAGGTATTTTTATCGTTACACTATTAGGAATAGTTTGCTTCTGTTCATTACTTTCTCCTTTATTAATACCATCTACAAACACTATCAACTTAGAAATGTGATCAAAGCCTGACTTTGTACCTACAGTTGAATAATTAATGGTTAATGTAACATCTGATGCTGCATAAGTATTGAAAATACTTATAAAAAATGCTAGAGTTAAAAATATTTTAATGGCTGATTTCATATTCTTTATTTTATAGTTTTTTTATTGCAATTTATATTATTTTAATGGTTAATCAATACTTTAAATATTAAATTTTATTGGTTTTAATTATTAAATTTAACTAGCATTTTACAAAAATAGTACCAAGAATTATTTGAAAAAGTAAGCTATTTGTTAGATTATCAATATTTAAAAATCATTATTTAGGATTTCTCTTAAATTGCGTTCTGCTAAAGCTGCAATTGTCAAAGAAGGATTGACCATAGCACAGTTTCCTGGTAACATGGAACCGTCGATGGCATATAGTTTTTTATAACCTTTCAGTCTTCCAAAATTATCTGAAGCTTTGTCTAATACAACGCCACCCAATGGATGATATGTAAATGTACTTGAAACGCCTTCTTTGATAAAAGTTGTATCCAATTGACTATTGTTTGCAGTATTCATTTTTTCAATAAAATTTTGCATGGCTTGTTTGGGTTGATCCATTCCATTTGTAGCCCAATTTAATTCAATGGAATTTGTACTTTGTTGATATTGAAAACTGCCTTTATATTCATTGTATGGCTGTCCAACCATAAGCAAAATTCTTAAATCTATACCAAGTGGAAAAATATCTTGCATGGCTGCCAATGGTGCAATTGGATTATTGAAATCTAAAACTGAAAGTGTTGGCGGACTTGAATGCATATTGCCTGTTGGCTTATTAATATTTTTTCTAATCGTAAATGCATTACCGTTTGTGCCAAATGCATTTCCCACTTCTTGATTTAAGTTGGGTAATTTTCCAGTTTCTCTGGCTTTTAATAATATTTCAGACGTACCTAAGCTTCCAGCACAAACAAATAGATGAGAACATTGATGTGTTGTTGTTTCTTGTAAAATGCCTCTTTCATTAATTGTCTCAACAATAACTGTATATTTTTCAGTTTCTGCTTGATAGCTAACTTCAACAACTTTTGATAAGGTTTTAATCGTTAAGTTTCCAGTACCTAATGCATCTGAAATATAATTTCTATCTAATGAGTTTTTAATTCCATTATTATTGCCATAAAGCAATTCGCCATTTAAGGCAGATTTTGGAACTAAGTTTAGTGTTTCCTTACGCCAAATATCAAAATTATAAAATGAGTCTGCATTTGTAATTTCAAAACCAGCATTTATTGCATGTTCCTTACAAACTTGTGCAAATTGATAATATTTAGAATTAAATAAATCATCAGGCATTTTTGATGCTTGCATCATATTCCTAACTATTGGAAAATATTTATTTTTTAGCTCTTGGAAATTAATTGTGGAAGAAATAAATTGGTTGAAATGTGTTTCTTGTGGCTCTAACAATACTCCGCCATTAGAAATAGAACCGCCACCCAAACAAATATTACGATAAACTGCCATATTTTTAAAGGCTACTCTGTCCAAAACGCCAGTATATTTTTCTTTCCACGAAAGATTGATACCAAAAGGTAATTCAGTTTTTGTTTTTAACCAAGTTGAGCGTTTGTCGGGTGGGAGCGTAGGTGAAAAGGTATTGTTACTTTGGGTTACATCATAAAATTTTCCCATTTCAATCATCAACGTATTGATGCCTTTTTCTGCCAAACGAAGTGCAGTAACTGAACCACCAAAACCTGAGCCTATAACAATGGCATTATAGTTTGTGCTAGCTTTTGTCGCTGTATTTTTTTTACAAGAGGATAAGGAAAAAGTACTCCACCCAAATAATGATGCAGAGGCTAAAGTAGATAATCCCAAAAATCTTCGACGTTGCATAGCTTAAAATCAATTTTTTATTGAATGTAAGATACTATTTTGAAATGAAATCGTGTTGTTTTTTGCAATTTTGTAAACTATTTATTCAATTCAATGATGTATTTATCAATATACAATTGTTTTTCTTTGGATTTATATTGTTGAATATATCTTGGATGTTCTAATACCGAAAATTGCTCAAATAATTTTGCTTCTTGATTGAGTTTTTGAATAAATGTAGCATTTTTCTTTCCTAAAATAAACACTTTGGAATTATCTAAACCAATAGCAAAATGCTGTTTCAATGAATCTATCATATAGTCTTTTACGGCATCAAATAATTTTGGGTCATCATAGTAATTAGCATTTACCCAATTATTTCCATTTGCTTTTCGTACAATGGCTAATGGAAATGGTGAGTTGATATAAAAATTTTGATAGAACCGATTTATACCACCATATTCTTGTATCATATCATACAAAAAAACAGAAGAAACTTCATGCGTATATGCAGTTTTCATAGCAATACCACAAATGCTTTCCAATCGTTTTGTATCTGTAAATGGCACACCTGTTACACCTGCTCCGTGCCGACTTGGATTGATACCAATGATAAATTTTCGTTTTTGATTGTCATTGTAAAATTTATGATAGAATGCTTGCATTACCTGCAATGTTTCTGGATTATCTAAATATGGGTTGAGTACACGAAATCCATCGGGCAAACTTCCTTTGTAATCTAAGTTTTTATTGAATTGAATAACTTTATCTGCAATTGTTTTGGACATATTCTATTGCAATAATTGGAAATATTTATCTACTAAATTTTTGTAGAATGGTTGGAGATTTGGCGGAATAGATTGATACATTTCTGTTGCAGATTTTTTCTTTTGTAAATATTCTTGCAAAGCTGGTGGTAATTGTTTTTGAATATCTGGAGCTGATTTAGATTGTCGTTTTTCTTCCTCGCCTTGTTCTCTTTTTGCCTTGTCGTATTCTAATAATCGAGTTTCAATTTCTTTTTGTCTATTGATAGTTTTGTTGCTAATATTTTTAGTAATGATGTCTTTTTCTATATCATCCATCTTATTCAATAAATCATCAACACCAACTTTGTCTTTTTCCTCCTGCGACATTTGTTCTTTCATTTTACGGAGCATTTCTCGTATCATGGCTTGTTTTTCAGCAGCTTCAGCCAATTCCTTACTCATTTTCTGGCCTTCTTTGCCTTGTTGCATTTGTTGTTGCATATTTTTCAATTGCTCGCCTAGTTCTTTTTGCATTTGATTCATACTCGGTTTTTGACCTTCTTTACCTGGTTTTTTGCAATTGCCATCTCCACTCATTTTCTGTTTTTGTTGCATTTGTAAATTATCCAAAGATTCACTCAACATTAATGCTAAATTGTTTGCAGCAGTCATTACAAATTGCTGTGCAGATGAGGCAGAAGCAATATATCTTTCTTGTAAATTATCTAAAGCTTTTTTTAGCTCACGATTGAGTTTATATATTTCATCTGAGATGAAGTTTTGCAACTGAAATTGTCTTTTTCCTAAAGATTGAAGGCTATCTGCAATCATGTCGGCATCTTCTTTCAAATTAGCTTGTTTTTGCATAATTTGAACATATTTTGGAGACTGCGGATCGGTCTTTTTCAAGTCTTGCATTGTCTTTTCTTGCTCGAAAGAAAATTTTAATAAATTATCTAATAACTTTCTAATGAGTTGTATGTCTTCTGCATTTTGATCCATTTGCATTTGATCTAAACTATTTTGCATTTTTTGAGCTAAATTTTTCATTTGCTCTGCTGCTTTCTTTTGTTTTTGGTTGGCATTTTGTTTTTGATTTTCTTGCAATTGTTTAGAACTTTCATCCATATTTTGTTCTATCTGTTGGGCATCTTTTTCTGGTTGGTCTAACTTCATTTTATCATCCAAATCCTTATTCAATTGTTCTAATTGCTTTATATTTTCTTTGATGTTTTCAAAGTTTTTATTGAGTTCATCTTGCTTTGCTTTCAATGATGAATTGGATTCATTTTGTTTTTCAGAAAGTTGCTTTTGTTCTTCAGCAAGTTTATTAAGTTTATCTATTGTTTCTTGTGCTTTTTGCTCTAATTGTAATTGTTTAAAAAGTTCTTGCATTTTTTCCAATTCCTTTTTCAGATTTTGGTTGCTCATTTGCATTTTATCTAAATTTTCAAATGCATTTTTTTGTTGCATTTTGCTCATCAAGTCTTCAATTTGTTGCATTAAATCTTTTAATTCATCATTCATCAAATCTTTCAGCATTTCTTGAATTTTTTCTTGCTTTTGCAAAATTTCTTCATTCTCTTTCTTAAATTCTTTTTGATTATTTAGATTGTCTTCATATTTTTTATCCATTTGTTGCACTTCCTTCAAAAGTTGTTGTTGCTCATTTCGTAATTGTTCTGCTGCTTTTTTATCTTCCCAACTTAAACTATTTTTTGATAATATTTTTTGTTTGAAAGCTTCGATTTGTTTACTTAATTTATTGGTTTTGTCTTGCAAATTGGATAGACCATCATTAATAGCTTCATTATTTTTATTTTCTTGATTTTCTAATTCTGCAACACTCATTTTCTTATATTGGAATGTTTGCGATTTGGAAGACTTAGCTCCATGTATGGCATCATTATCCCAAACTTCCATAAAATATTCTAATCGTTGCCCTGGATTTAATTCAATTTCTTTGATATTAAATGGATAATCAAATGTTGAAATCGATGGTTGAGGAATACTTAAATTCCGTCTTTTTCCAATAATTAATTGGTCCTTTTCATCAAAAATTCTATAAACAAATTCAAATTTACTTAATGCATAATCATCGGAAATACTACCACTCATTAATATAAAATCTGGTTGTGTGCTATCAATGATTTGCTGACATTGTATCATTGGTGGATTATCTGGAATTGTAGTTATAGAATAAAATAGTGTATCTGGGTTTTTTATGGTTGAATTGGAAGGAAGCAATTTAAACTTTGTGTCTTGTAAAATTTGTTTGGAGAAACTAAATATATGCTTACTTGCATTTTGTGCATTTGTAACACTATTTTCGCTAAATATTTGAATATTATCGGTGTTGTCAGCTAGTATGGTCCAAGTAACTTTGGTTCCGATTGGAATTAAAATATCACTAACATCTTTTAATATTTCTGATTTTTTTCCTGTATAACTTGGATATATTATTTTGACTGAATGGTTTGTAATAATTGGCTTTTTGAAAACCTGAATATTGTATTCATTGGAATTAAATTCGTTGGCAGAAAAATAAAACTTCGTATCAGATTGTAGATTTGTAAGGCGATGGCTAAATTCATTTTTAGATAATTTCTCTAATTTGATTTTCTGTTTTCCAGATATTAAGTAAACTTCATTAGGCAATTTTTCTCCTTTTGTTTTTAACTTAATTTCAATATCGCCAAACTGCATTGTTTTTAGATTTTTATTTTCTAATATAAAATCAAATGGTGCTTTTGGAGCATAAACCGTATTGGGTGTAATTAAGCGTTCATTACTTTCTTTAATAACTTGTGGAGCAAGTAAAATAATTCCTAAAATCAATAATAAAATGGGTAATAAGTAGGGTAGATATTTTTTATTTTCTGAAAGATTAATAGCAGACGTGAATGGTACTAATTTTATATTTTCTATCTTTTGATTGATACTGGCTTCAATCAATTCTTTGTTCTGTACATTTTGATTTTGTTGATGTAATTGTAAAATATTTAATAATTTATCTTTGATATTTTCAAAATGGTTACCAATAATTTTTGCAGCATTTTCATGTGAAATAACTTGACCTAATTTTAGATAATTTGAAAGTGGAATAACAATCAGTTTGATGAATAGTAAAAATGATAATCCAATAAAAGCAAGTAAAATTATTTTTCTTACTGATGTAGAAAAATATAAATTGTACTCTAGTACACTTGCAACTAAATAATAAGCTAAAATGCTTGATAAAAATATCAAACTTCCTCTCAATAATTGATTGAGATAATACTTTCGGATGAAAGCATCTAAACGATGAATTAATAGCTGATAATTACTCATTAGTCTTGTGTACTAAATTAGTTAAGTGTACTTTAAAAAACTAAACTATTTTGTTATTTTTCTTAAAATAAAAAACTACCCAATTTATGGGTAGTTTAAATAATATTTTAGCGCTTTTATGCTTATTCTAAACCTAAAATACCTGATTTAACTTTTGTATCAATTGGATTATCACCTAACCAAATGCCAAATAAAGCTTTTTTGAATGCTTCGCCTTCAACAGTAGTAACTAATTTGCCATTTTTTAAAGCTTTAGTACCAGTTGATGGACTATAAACTAAATCAAATACATCGCCTGTTTTAATTTCTTCTTTGAACGCACCTATAAATGCATCAATTTTTGATTTTAATGGAGCCATATTATTATTAGTTGATTTCTCAAAACCTTCAATAATAGCTTCAGACATATTGCTACTATTTACAACTGAAGATGTAATCACTAATCTTGCCATTAAATCATCGTTTGTATTAATGATGGCTTTTGCATCTTTAGTTTTTGCAGGTGTATAAAGTCCTAAAACATAAACTTTGAACATCGCTTTTTTTCTAATTCCACCGCCGTTAAGCACTAATTCTTGATTGTTCGCTTTTACTTTAGCAGGAAGTGTAACACCATTTAATGTTTTTTGTGCACTTGCATCGAAAATGAAAAATGCAACTAATAAGAAAAGAATTTGTTTCATGTCAATTTATTTATTTATAAAACTACAAAAACCTTACCAAAAATAAAAAGGAATTTTTAATTGTTTTTTTTGAAGAGTTTAAACCAGCCAATTTCTAATCTTTTGTAAAATTGAAATTTTTTGGTTTCTAGGAATCTCAAAGCCAACAATTTCGCCTTGAATGTTTTTATTATTGCTACTGATGATATATTTATTTTTTACAATCATCTTGAAATGTATAGATTTATTTGTTGTTTTTTGCATAGTTTCTACGATGATTTGCATAGCAATACTATCCGTAGAAAAATATATTAGAGCAATAGGATATACTTCAAGAATGTCTTTTATTTGTATAGTTTTACCTAAATAATTTTTGTCTTTTTTCATTATATCTTGTACTGAAACATAGCCCACATAATGATTGTTGGGTTGAGTTTTACTTACTAATTTTTGTAAATGAATACACTCTTCTTGCTCGCATACTAAAATATAATGCTCTTGAGTGTTGAAAAAGTTATTGTTCGTTTGAAATACTTGAGCAACTATCCATCTATAAATGAGTAAAGTGATTGTATTAAGTAAAAATCCTAAAACAATGATGCTACGTGAGGAACGAAGCGATAAAGGTAAAAATGAATAAACTATTGAAATAGATAGAAAACCTATGATTAATCCAATAAAAATATGTTTCCATTTTGCAATTTTTGTATAAGCACCAATAATCCACAAACTCAAGAGCCACAAACTGATATAGATAGGAATATTGATATATAGAAAAGTACTTGGATAAGTAAGATGCTCATCGGATTTTATATATTGCTCAAAAATATATTTTAGTGTTAGAAGATTAAAAAGCATCAAACCTAAATCTATCAAAGGGTATAAAATTTTAGATAAAAACTGTTCAATAATTTCTAAAATTGCTCGTAAAATAATACCAATTTTAAGAAGAGGAATTAGAAAACTTGCTTGTGTTTTATTGAGCTGTTTTGACGCAAAAATAATCATTGCACCATAAAACAATTTGATATAATTTAAATTGCCTTTTTTCGTGCTTTCGCCTTTAAAATGTATGATATTACTTTCAGCAAAATAATAGTTTTTATAGCCTGCTTGTTGGATTCTGTACGATAAATCTATATCCTCTCCATACATAAAATAACTCTCGTCCAATAAGCCAATGGTATCAAAAACAGATTTTCTGACTAACATAAATGCACCACTCAATACATCAACTTCATGGTTTTGATTCTTATCTAAATAGCCTAAATGATATTTGCCAAATAATTTTGATTTTGGAAATATTTTAGACAAGCCACTCATCTTGGAGAGTGCTGCTATTGGAGACGGAAAACCTCTTTTTGATTCAGGTAAATATTTGCCATTGCCATCATACATTTTGATACCTAATGCTCCAATTTTTGAATCATTAGCCATTTTTGCAACACATTTTTCTAAAGTATCTTCTTGTATTATTGTATCAGGATTAATCAATAAAACATATTCAGATTGACTTAATTTTATAGCTTGGTTGTTGGCTTTGGCAAATCCGACGTTTTCTTTATTTTCAATTAGTTTTACTTGAGGAAATTGCTTTTTTAGCATATCCACCGAACCATCTAAAGAAGCATTATCTACGACATAAACTTCAAAGTTAAATGAAACGGAAGAACGAAAAATGCTGTTCAGACATTGTTCTAAAAAATACTGTACGTTATAATTTACTATGACAATACTGAGTTTGATAGTAGTGTTTATTTATTTTCCTAGATAATTTTCATAAGGCAATCTTGCGTGAATACTTCTCGCTAATGTAATTTCATCAACATATTCCAATTCTCCACCAAAAGCAATTCCTCTTGATATGGTTGTGATTTTTATAGGATAATCTTTGAATTTTTTAGATAAATAGAAAATAGTAGTATCGCCATCTATCGTTGGATTTAATGCCATTATTATTTCTGTAATTTCTTGATTTTTAATTCTGTTTTCTAAAGTTTCAATCTTTAATTGTTCAGGTCCAATACCATCTAATGGCGAAATTAAGCCTTCTAAAACATGATAGACACCATTGTATTGTTGCGTTTGTTCTATAGCCAAAATATCTCTAAAATTTTCAACAACACATATTGTATGATGGTCTCTAAAATCGTTGTTGCATATACTACAAATATCATTGTCAGAAACATTATGACAATTATTGCAATGTTTTATATTTTGACGCATTTTTAAAAGCGTTTCTGCAAAGTTTTTTGTTGTTTCAGTATCATTTTGAAGTAAATGCATCACCAATCGTAAAGCAGTTTTTTTTCCAATTCCAGGGAATTGAGCAAAAGCACCCACAGCATCTTCAATCAATTTTGATGGAAATATCATGTTTCAAAAGTACGATATTAAGGTTATTTAATCAAGAAAAACCAAATTATATTGGGTTTTAGAAATATACAAAATTTTATTTAAAAATGTATAATCTGATTTTTGACTCTGTTTTCACACCCTGTGAGTATTTTGATGATTATATATTGATAATTGCACTTACTTTTACCCAAAATGTACAAAATGAAATATATAGTGAGTTTTCTTTGCTTGGTATTAGCTTTTGCTTGTGTACCTAAGAAAGAATATGATAGTTTGTTGAATAAATACATGCAAACTCAGGTTGATAAAAGTAATGTAGATAAGGATTTTGCAGATTACCAAAAATTATCAGCAGAGAATAAAGCAAAATTAGATGCTTCTTTAGAAAAATTAAAAAATGATTCTACAGAATTATCCAAATTGATTGATAACATGAAAAATGAAATGGATAATTTGTTGTCTGAAAAAGAGCGTATAGAAAAGGAAAATCAAGAGAAATTAAAAGATGCATTATCTCAAAATCAAAAGACAAATGCTGAATTATTGCAAATGCAATTGGATTTAGAAAAACAAAAATTGACTTTAGACCAAAAACAAAAAGATTTAGATAAACTTCAATCGGAAATTGCACTAAAAAGCAATAGAATCAATGATTTGGAAAAAACGCTGAACGAACAAAAAATGCAATCTGAGAAATTAAAAAACATGATTACAGATGCTTTAGTGAAATTTAATGCTGGCGAACTAGAAGTTTATACTAAAGATGGAAAAGTTTATGTTTCTATGTCTGATAAATTATTATTCAAATCAGGAAGTACTATTGTTGAAACAAAAGGTATTGAGGCATTAGGAAAATTAGCAGACGTAATCAAGAAAAATCCAGATATTTTAGTCAATATCGAAGGACATACTGATAATGTTCCTTACTCAAGCAGTGCAGGTTGTATAAAAGATAATTGGGATTTAAGTTTAATGCGTGCAAGTAGTGTTTTGCATATTCTGACCGAAAAGTATTTTGTAAGTAGGTTGCAATTGACAGCAAGTGGCAAAGGCGAATTTTCACCCAAAGCAACTAACATTACACCAGAAGGGAAAGCACAAAATAGAAGAACTGAAATTATCTTAACACCAAAAATAGATAAGATAATGGAATTACTGAATGACAAATAACTTCAAATGTTAATAAAAATAGGGTTTGCCTAAATTTTCTATCTTTGCAGAAAATAGAGCGTTGAAGAAGATAGCATTTGTCCTTGTTTTATTGGTTTCTACCATATTTGCACACAGTCAAAATATTGATGGATTGTGGCGAGGTACAATTATCATGTATGTTTATGATGTATATATGGCAGAAATGAATCTGAAAAAAATGCCAAATGAAACATTCACTGCTAACCTCAAAATTACAAATGGTTTTTATAAAGGCGAATTTAATATTAGTGGAAATGTTTGTAATCGAGTAAATCTAGAAATTACAGCTATTATATTATTGAAAGAAAATGAATCTTCTAATTGGATTGATTGTTTGAATGGTACTTTGGATTTAAGCGAAGGGGAGAATATTTTATCTTTTACAGATACTTGGCATCAAACTTTGGAGATGCAGAAGAATTATGCTGCTTGTAAAGTAAAATTTATTCAAAAAGATATGTTTCAATGCTTGCGTTCTGCTTATTTAGTCAAACAAAATTATGATATTTATACGAATGCATTTGATGATTTATGGAATAAGCACGACAGATTAGAACAAGAAGCCCCACAAAAAAATAAGGAAACCTATATCGTTGAAAAAAAGGAAGAGAAAGAACCAATCATTGAGAAAAAATTGCCTTTTAAAAATCGTGATGTGGTGGTAAAAAGTGAAATTCAAGTGTCTAATAAAGAAATTACTATAGAATACTGGGATAAATATAATTTTGATGGTGATTCTATAAGTTTGTATTTGAATGATAGACCTATCCTTGAAAACGTCTTGCTGACCAAAATTAAATCATCTGTTGTTGTTCAATTGGATAAAAAGAATAATTATCTGACTTTACATGCCTTGAATTTAGGTAAAGAACCACCCAATACAGCTGCAATTACTGTAAAAGATGGCAAAAAGATACAGAATATCATGTTGTACTCAGATTTAGAAAAGAGCGGTACTTTGAAAATTGTATTGAAAGAATAGAGCAGTAATATAAAATTAACATAATTTGAAGCTTTTAATATTGCATATTTTAGTTTTTTAGAAAATAAATGTATATCTTTGCACTTTCAAAATAGAATTAGATATGAAAAAAGACACACATCCACAAAATTATAGAACAGTAGTATTCAAAGATTTTTCTTGCGACCACACTTTCTTGGGTAAGTCTTGTGCAGTTACAAAAGATACATTTACTTGGGAAGATGGAAACGAATACCCATTAGTAAAATTAGAGATTTCAAATATGTCTCATCCTTACTATACAGGAAAAGCTAAATTTGTAGATACTGCAGGTCGTATTGATAAATTCAACAAAAAATACGCTAAAAAATAATTTTACGATTAAAGATTATAACATTAATGCTCCGAATATTCGGAGCATTTCTTATTTTTACCCATTATGTCATTGAATATTGTACTGTTTGATACGCCACAAGATTGGGCAAACTTATTGCCGCTCACTGCCACACGTGCTATTGCTGATTGTAAAATTGGAATTTTAACCATAAAAGATAAGTGGAGAAATTTATTACAAACTGAACCAGAAATTCTTACTCAAGCTTATCTACAAGTAAAATATAAACATATCCCAAATATTGGAACAATTTATGTCAATGCAAAAGTATTGCCAAGTGCTAATTTGTTGGCACATTTAGAAAAGCTACAATTAAATGGAGCATTAGTGTCTAATGAAGTTTTAGTGGCTTTTAGAAGTTCAGAGCTTATTCAAAATAACCAAACTATAAGTCAATTGAAATTTTCTAAACAAGAAACAATTGAACACTTAGTGATGATAAATTATCCTTGGGATATATTTCTAAATAATGGAAATGAGATTAAAAAGGATATTCAATTATTGGATTTAAAACCAAATCCAGAAGCACTTTCTGCGACCAATATTTTGATTGGAAAGGATATTTATGTTGGCAAAAACGTACGTTGTGAAGCATCTGTTTTGAATAGTAATGATGGCCCAATTTATTTAGATGATGATACCGAAGTGATGGAAGGTTGCACCGTTCGAGCTCCTTTTTATTTAGGAAAACATAGTACTTTAAAAATGCAAGCTAAAATTTATGGCGATACCAGTATTGGTGAACATTGTAAAATTGGCGGGGAAGTTTCTAATAGTGTAATTTTTGGATATTCCAATAAAGCCCACGATGGATTTTTAGGTAATTCGGTTTTGGCAGAATGGTGCAATTTGGGTGCTGATACCAATAATTCAAACCTGAAAAATAATTATGGAAAAATAAAAGTTTGGAATTATCCAACACAAGATTATATCAATTCTGGATTGCAATTTTCTGGCTTGATTATGGGCGACCATTCTAAAGCTGCAATCAATACACAATTCAATACAGGAACGGTTGTTGGTGTATGTGCAAATGTATTTGATGCTGGTTTTTCTGCAAAATTTATTCCTGATTTTTCTTGGGGAAGAAATGCAGAATTTGCTTTAGAAACTGCGTATCAAGTGACCCAACGTGTGATGGAAAGACGACATTTGCAATTATCTGAAATAGATAAAAGTATTTTAAAACATATTTTTGAAACAACAAAGTTGTTTAGAAAATTCAATTAGAAAGGTAAGCCTAAATAAGAAAATAAACACGCACCTTTAAGTGGTTGTTTTTCTCCAAATATAAATGTTTGGATACCAGCACCTAATATGATTTTATTCTTGATAAAATTCTCAATATTAATAGAAATAGGTTGTACGTATTTAAAAGACTTATTATCAATGATACGTGTTGGAATTTTAGTTAATGGATCTAAAAGTGCCACTTGTTCATTTTTAATGGTAAAACCTGGACCAGTATTGATAATAATAGAGCTGCTTTTCTTTTGGAAAACTGTAAATCCAACTGTTGTTGCAATAATATGATTTTGTTGGTTCACATGGAATTTATTAGATAAAAAAGGTGCTCCACTATTTTTAATAGGATTCTTGTAATAATGCAAATAATAATGCAAGTTTACACTTATCTTTTTTGTGATATAATAACCTAATTCAGTACCTAAACCATTACCAAGAGCTACTTTTTTGTAACCTATTTCATTTTCATGTTGTTTATAAAAGTGTAAGGTACTTGCTACACCAGCTTTGAATTTGAATTTATATTCCTTAACTGGCTCATGTTCTTGTCCAAATGAAGTGCTGGTTAATAAAGCCAAAACTGCGAAATAGATTATTTTTTTCATTGCTCGAAGATAAGCTTTTTTTATATTAATCCTTAAAATTGGTTAATTATTTTCTATGATTTTGAGGCTAATTATTGCATCAATATTTTGGCATTTGCAATAGCAGCGTCATTCGGATTTTCGCCACTCAACATAATTGCAATTTCCTGAATACGTTCCTCTTTATTAAGTTCTTTAATATTTGTATAGGTAACTGCCTTATCATGTTTTTTGTAAACAAAATAATGATGTTCTGCTTTTGCTGCTACTTGTGGCAAATGTGTGATTGCAATAATTTGATGGTTTTTTCCAATCTCTTTTAATAATAAGGCTACTTTGTTTGCTACTTCACCAGAAATACCTGTATCTATTTCATCAAAAATCATAGTTGGGGAAGCTTTTGCTTGTACAGATAATGATTTAATTGCCAACATTAACCTTGATTTTTCACCACCAGAACCTACTTGTTGCAAGGATTGTACAGCTACACCTTTATTAGGAGAAAATAAAAAACGTATCGTATCTATGCCTTTTTCATTGAGGTTTCCTGTAATTACTTCAAATTTTACTTGTGCAAAAGGCATTCCGATTTGTTGTAAAATTGTACTTAAAGATTGCTCAAAATCAGGAATTTTTGAAATTCTATTTTTAGATAATTTTTGAGCCTGTTTTTGTAATACATTTTTAAGGACATTTATTTCATCATTGATTTGAATAAGCAATTCATCGTGATGATTGTATTGATTGATTTTTTCTTCGTAAGATTTTTTAATTTCTTGTAACGCTGTAATGTCTTTTACTTGATGTTTTTGCATCAAACGATTGTAAGTATTATATTTATCTTGTAACTCTTCTAATCTTTCTGGAGAATATTCTATTTTTTCAGCTTCATTATTCAAACCTTTATAGATAGTTTTTAGGTTATCTATAATTTGTTCCATTTGTTCTTTTGCTTCTGAAAATGAAGAACCAAAACCAGCAATGCTTTGCAATAATTTATTAGATTGAATTAATTGAGGAATGACAGAATATTCGTTTTCATCTAATAATTTTTCAATACTTCTTAAATTTTGGATAATCAATTCCGCATTTTGTTGTATGTCAATTTCTTGCTCTAAATTATTGTAAACATCTTCAGCTAAATCTATTTGCTCAAACTCTTTGTAAATAAACAAATTGAAATCATATTCAAGTTGTAATTGTTCTCTTTCCGACTGAATTTGATGGAGCTTTTTGTTTAGTTGTTTGTATTCTAAAAATTGATGGTAATAATTTTCAGTATCAGCTTCTTGTCCAGCTAATTTGTCTAATATTGAACAGAAAAAATATTCATCTAATAATTTTTGAGTTTCACCTTGTGCATGTATGTCCACCAAAGCATTACTCAATTCTTGTAGTTGGCTTAAATTTACTGGAGTGTCATTGATAAATGCCCGACTTTTTCCATTAGGTTGAATTTCTCTTCTGATAATACATTGCCGCTCAAATTCGAGTTCATTTTCTTCAAAAAAAGATTCAATTTGAAGTTGTTGTATATCAAATTTTGCTTCAATAATACATTTCTCTTCTTTATTGCGTAATACTTGTGTGTCGGCTCTCTTACCTAAAATTAAACCCAAAGCACCTAGTAATATTGATTTTCCAGCACCTGTTTCGCCTGTAATAATATTAAAACCATTATGAAAATCTAATTCGATAGATTCAATAATAGCATAATTTTTTATCAAGATAGATTCCAACATATTTGAAGGCTTACTTTGGAAAACTATACGTCTATTTTTGCATATTTTGCGTGTGTTTCAATAAACTCTCTTCGTGGAGGAACTTCATCGCCCATCAACATAGAGAATACACGGTCAGCCTCAGCTGCATTTTCAATAGTAACTTGCTTTAGAGTTCTTGTTTCTGGATCCATAGTTGTACTCCATAATTGTTCGGCGTTCATCTCACCCAAACCTTTGTATCTTTGAACGTGTACGCTATCTTCTTTTCCTTCGCCAGCAAATTCTTTAATATAACCTAAACGTTGAGTTTCATTCCAAGCATAAGCTTGTTTGTTCCCTTTTTTTACTTGATATAATGGCGGATTTGCAATGTAGATATAACCACTTTTCACCAATTCTTTCATATATCTAAAGAAGAAAGTTAAAATCAAAGTTGTAATATGCGAACCATCAACGTCAGCATCACACATGATAATAATCTTATGATATCTTAGCTTTGAAGTATTTAAAGCTTTTTCATCGCCTTCAACACCTTTAAAAACACCCAAGGCTGTAAAGATATTTTTAATCTCTTCGTTTTCATAAATTTTATGTTCCATTGCTTTTTCCACATTCAAAATCTTACCTCTTAATGGTAAAATTGCTTGAAAAGCTCTGTTTCTTCCTTGTTTGGCTGTCCCACCAGCCGAATCTCCCTCGACTAAATAGATTTCGCAAATACTAGCATCTTTTTCAGCACAGTCGGCTAATTTTCCAGGTAATCCACTGCCAGATAATACATTTTTACGTTGTACTAATTCTCTTGCTTTCCTAGCAGCATGACGAGCAGTCGCTGCAATAATTACTTTATTGACAATTGTTTTGGCTTCTTTTGGATTCTCTTCTAAATAATATTCCAACATCTCGCCCACAACACCAGCAACAATTCCATCAACTTCTGAGTTACCAAGTTTTGTTTTCGTTTGTCCTTCAAATAAAGGCTCCATAACCTTTACTGAAACAATACAAGTTATACCTTCTCTAAAATCTTCGCCACTAATTTCAACTTTTACATTTTTGAATAAATCATTTTTTGTACCCCAGTTTTTGAATACACGAGTCAAAGCTCTTCTAAAACCCACAACGTGCGTTCCTCCTTCAATGGTATTGATATTATTCACATAAGAATGAATATTTTCTGAATAAGAATCATTGTATTGGAAAGCAACTTCAACAGCAACACTATCTTTATTACCTTCCATATAAACTGGCTCAGGAATGATTGCTTGTCGTGTCTTATCTAAAAACTGAACGAATTCTTTTAAGCCACCTTCAGAATAGAAGTTTTCTGTAAAAATAGTACCATCATCCTTTTTTTGTCTTTCATCAGCTATTGTAATAGAAATTCCTCTGTTCAAATAAGCTAATTCACGCATACGTGCAGCTAAAGTATCATAGTTGTATTCTGTTACGGTAAAAATGCTCGCATCTGGCAAAAAATGAACTCTAGTTCCACGTTTGTCAGTTGTTCCAACTTCTTTTACAGCATATTTTGGAATTCCAATACTATATTCTTGTTCGTAAACTTTACCTTCTCTATAAACATTTACTTTTAAATAAGATGAAAGTGCATTCACACAAGAAACCCCAACACCGTGTAATCCACCTGAAACTTTATAGGAATCCTTATCAAATTTACCACCTGCGTGTAAAACTGTCAAAACAACTTCCAAAGCTGAACGCTTTTCTTTTGGATGTATATCTACTGGAATACCACGACCATCATCTTCAACTGAAATACTATTGTTTTCGTGAATGGTAACATAAATATTTTTACAATGCCCAGCTAATGCCTCATCTATTGAGTTGTCCACCACTTCATATACCAAATGATGTAAGCCTCTATTGTTAATATCGCCAATATACATGGCTGGACGCTTTCTTACAGCTTCTAATCCTTCTAAAACGGTGATATTGTCCGCACCATAATTTACTTTATTTGTATCGCTCATAATCTATCTAAAAATTGAGTTACAAATATAAGGAAAAATAAGCGAAAATCCTTACAAAACAAGCTACTTTATCCACAATAACTATTATTTTATATACCAATTTTTATGCTTATTTTTTTGTATTATTGCATATTGCTAAAGAATTATAAAAATGTCAATTACTGAAAAATTATACATTGTACCCAATGAAGTGGATATACCACAAAACTCAAATGGTTTGGCATTGATAATTAAGAAATATGAAGATGAAAAAGTAACCCAAAATAGCCTCGAAATGCTACAAAAATTGATAGAAGGTGGTTTGAGTTTGAAGTTTTCAGAAACTTTAGTATTGCAAATTACAGATAAAGAGCAATTTAAGTTACCCAATTCCATAAATAAAGTTTTTTTATTTGGTGTGCGACCTCAACAAATTGGATTAAATATTAATAGCCTAAGAAACAAAATAATGCGTGTTAATCATCAATCTATTGTATGGACAGATGAAACCGCTTTAATGATAAATGATGGTGCTAAAAAGAAAGCTTTTTGGATTGAAATTTCTAAAATTTACAAAGTATGATAGCGTTAGTTTTTGCAACCAACAATCAACATAAAATTGATGAAATAAATGTGGCTTTGCCACAAAATATTCAAATTAAAAGTTTGGCTTCCATTCAATGTTTCCAAGAATTACCCGAAACACATTTTACCATAGAAGAAAATGCTGAAGAGAAAGCTACTTATGTTGTTGAAAATTATAAAGTGAATTGTTTTGCGGAAGATACAGGACTTTTAATTGATGAATTGAATGGAGAACCAGGTGTATTTAGTGCAAGATATGCTGGCGAACAAAGGAATAATGAAGATAATATCAACTTGGTTTTGAAGAAACTAGAAGGAAAGACAAATAGAAAAGCACATTTCAAAACAGTGATAGCTTTGCATTTAGATGGAAAGTTATATTTGTTTGAAGGTATTTTGAATGGTATAATTATTCATGAAAGAAGAGGCTCAAACGGTTTTGGGTATGATTCTATTTTTCAAATTGAAGATGGCAGAACGCTCGCTGAATTAACGATGGAAGAGAAATCGAAAATCAGTCATAGAGCAATAGCCACTCAAAAACTAGTCAGCTTTTTAAATCTCTATTCAATTACTAATAAATCTATTTAATTTCATTAAAAAAATACTTATTTTTATTCGATGTTGATGCCCAAACAAAATTATTGTTCTAATTGTGGAAACGCTGTTGTTTACCAACATGCTGAAGGTCGAGAACGCTGTGTTTGTAATAATTGCAATATAATTCATTATACCAATCCAAAAATTATAGTTGGAGCATTAACCTATTGGGAAGATAAAATATTGTTGTGTAAACGTGCCATTGAACCAAGAAAAGGTTTTTGGAACATTCCCGCTGGATTTATGGAAGATGATGAAAAAACTGAAGATGGTGCAGCTAGAGAAGTTTGGGAAGAAGCAGAGGCTAAAATTAATATCATTCAACCGTACTTGATTTATAATTTGCCACAGGCAAACCAAGTGTATATCCATTTTTTAGCTGAATTGAAAGATGGTGTTTATGGAAATGGCGTAGAAAGTTTAGAAACAAGATTGTTTTTGGAAGATGAAATTCCTTGGAATGAAATTGCATTTTATTCATCGACATTTGCATTAAAACGATTCTTGGAAGAAAGAAAAACGGGTAACTTTAAAACTCATCTAGCCTCATTTCCAGATAAATAATTAGGCAGTTGTTTTTGTATTTCTTAGTATAAAATAACCAATAATTCCTGATAAAATGGAAGCCGAAAAGATGCCAATCTTAGCTTCAGTAGTATAATGTACTTCATTGAATGCTAAGGAAGTTACAAATAAAGACATAGTAAATCCAATGCCAGCTAGGAACGAAACACCGACCATTTGTTTGTAATTACTATTACTTGGCAAAACTGCAATTTTAAATTTTGTAAGCAAATAAACTGTTCCAAATACACCAACTAATTTTCCAACTAATAATCCTAAAAATACACCTAAGGTAACTTTTGATGTAAAAGCAGAACTTAAGCTTTCATCAAAAGCAACACCTGCGTTGGCTAATGCAAAAATAGGCATAATGATAAATGCAACTAATGGGTGTAAACTTTGAATAAGTTTTTGTAGTGGTGTTAATGCCGCATCTGTATAAAGGCGAATTTCACTGAGTATTTTTTGTTGCTCATCAGTAACAATTTTGAAATGTGTACGACTTGCATTTTTAAAATCATTGATAAGGTGGTTAATCTTTTCTATATAACCGTCTTCTTCAATTTTTACGGTAGCTGGAATTGTAAATGCAGCTAAAACCGCCGCAATTGTTGCATGAATACCAGACATTAAAAATGCAGTCCATAATCCGAATACGCCAATAATTCCATAAAAAATAGCACTTCTAACGCCCATTAAATTGGCGATTATCATTATAGATAGAAAAAGTGCTGCAAAACCTAAGCTAACAAAAGAAATATCTGAAGTATAGAAAAAAGCAATAACTAAAACAGCACCTAAGTCATCAACAATGGCTAATGCTGTTAGAAAAACTTTTAATCCATTAGAAACTCTATCTCCCAATAAATACAAAACACCTAAAGCAAATGCAATATCTGTTGCCATTGGAATTCCCCAGCCATTTGCTCGTTCCGTGGAGGCATCGTGATTAAATGCATGATAGATAATTGCAGGAACGACCATGCCACCAATCGCAGCCAAAATTGGGAGTAATGCTTGTTTTGGTCTTGCTAATTCTCCGGCAACGAGTTCACGTTTTAGCTCTAATCCAACCACAAAAAAGAAGATGAACATTAGTCCATCATTTATCCAATGACTTAAATTTTTACTCAATATATATTTATCAAAAGCAAACACTACTTGATGTTCCCAAATATTGTGGAATTGCTCTGAAAACGGTGAATTAGATAAAACAAGTGCAATAATTGCAGCTAAGAAAAGAACAACACCGCTTGCAATGGAATTATTGATAAATTTATTAATTGGTTCTATTATCCATTTATCTACAGGCTGATGCTTCAATTTATCCATTACTCAACAAAAATAATAAAAATATTAAGAATGAAATAAAATCATCAAAAATCACAAGTCGAGAGGTCTATTTTCCTTAATTTATGTTTTTTCTATTAAGGATGAGGTAACTGTTTTATAAGTTCTTATTTTATAGTATTTTTGCAAAATGCAAAATATTCGCAATTTCTGTATTATCGCACACATAGACCATGGTAAAAGTACTTTGGCTGATAGATTATTAGAGTTTACAAAGACAGTTTCTGAAAGAAACATGCAAGCTCAAGCATTAGATGATATGGATTTGGAACGTGAACGTGGAATTACGATTAAAAGCCATGCTGTACAAATGGATTACACGCATTTAGATGGTACTAAATATGTTTTTAATTTAATTGATACACCAGGACACGTCGATTTTTCTTATGAAGTATCTCGTTCATTAGCAGCGTGTGAAGGTGCATTGTTATTAGTTGATGCAACACAAGGTATTCAAGCACAAACGATTTCTAATTTATATTTAGCCATAGAAAATGGTTTAGAAATTATTCCAGTTATCAATAAAATAGATATGGATGGTGCGATGATTGAAGAGGTAAGCGACCAAATTATTGATTTAATTGGTTGTGAAGCAGAAGATATTATACATGCAAGTGGAAAAACTGGTATTGGTATTCAGGATATTATGACAGGAATTGTGAATAGAATTCCTGCACCGAAAGGAGACGAAAATGCACCACTTCAAGCATTGATTTTTGATTCAGTTTTTAATTCATTTAGAGGCGTAATTGCTTATTTTAGAGTAAAAAATGGTTCTATAAAGAAAGGAGATAAAGTAAAATTTGTAAATACTGGAAGAGCTTATGAAGCAGATGAAGTAGGTATTTTGAGAATGAATTTAGAACCAAGAAATGAAGTGAAAGCAGGCGATGTTGGTTATATTATTACTGGAATAAAAGTTTCTAAAGAAATTAAAGTTGGAGATACAATTACACATCTTAGTCAACCTTGTAATGAAGCTATTAAAGGTTTTGAAGATGTGAAACCTATGGTATTTGCTGGTATTTATCCTATTGATAATGATGATTATGAAGAATTACGAGAATCCTTAGAGAAATTGCAATTGAACGACGCATCTTTGGTTTTTGAGCCAGAAACTTCATTGGCATTAGGTTTTGGATTTCGTTGCGGTTTCTTAGGTTTATTGCATTTGGAAATTGTACAAGAACGTTTGGAGCGTGAATATGATATGACCATCATTACAACTGTACCGAACGTTACCTATTATGCTTATACCAAAGATAATAATAAACTTATAGTCAATAACCCTTCTGATTTACCTGAACCAAATTTGTTGGATTATGTAGAAGAACCCTATATTAAAGCGAATATAATTACAAAACCAGAATATATTGGAACTATAATGAAGTTATGTATGGATAAGCGTGGAATTTTAAAAAACCAAGTTTATCTAACAGAAACTAGAATAGAATTACAGTTTGAAATGCCATTAGCAGAAATTGTATTTGATTTTTATGATCAATTAAAATCAATATCTAAAGGTTATGCAAGTTTTGATTACCACATGATAGATTTTAGAGAGAGTGATTTGGTAAAATTAGATATTAAATTAAATGGCGAGAATGTTGATGCATTTTCAGCATTAATTCATCGAACGAAAGCCTATCATTTTGGAAGTAGATTGTGTGAAAAATTAAAAGAATTAATTCCAAGACAACAATTTTTAATAGCCATTCAAGCAGCAATTGGTGCTAAAATTATTGCTAGAGAAACCATATCTGCGATGCGAAAAGATGTAACTGCAAAATGTTATGGTGGCGATATTTCAAGAAAAAGAAAATTATTAGAAAAACAGAAAAAAGGAAAGAAAAAAATGCGTCAAATTGGAAAGGTAGAAGTGCCTCAACAAGCATTTATGGCAGTTTTGAAGTTGAATGATTAAATTCTAGCAATCAAAAGTATTAGAACTTAATAATTTCTAAATATTTTTTGAAAAAAAATGAATTATATTTGCACAGTTCTTTTATATATCCTATCTTTGCCGACCGAAAGTTCTTTATAGATTTTTGTAGGTGAGATGGGTGAGTGGCTGAAACCACCAGTTTGCTAAACTGACGTACGGGAAACTGTACCGAGGGTTCGAATCCCTCTCTCACCGCAAACAACACGGGATGTAGTTCAGTCCGGTTAGAATGCCTGGTTTGGGACCAGGAGGTCGTTGGTTCGAATCCAGCCATCCCGACTAACCAATAGTAAAATGCTTTACAGAAATGTAAGGCATTTTTTTATTTAACTAAGTTGTTTTTAAAGTTTACTTTTGTTTTTTATTCCTCTTTTGTTTTTTATTTTTAGCAATTCTTAAATTTTAAATTATTTAAAACAAAATATGCAAACATTAGCCACCCAAGACTATATCGTTTTTTTACTCTATTTTATCTTAATCGTTGGTTATGGATGGTGGATTTATAAGCGAAAGCAAAAAGAACAAACCTCTACAAAAGATTATTTCCTTGCCGAAGGTTCATTGACTTGGTGGGCAATAGGTGCTTCATTAATTGCTAGTAATATTAGTGCCGAACAATTTATTGGTATGAGTGGAAGTGGTTTTAAAATGGGTTTGGCAATTGCAACCTATGAATGGATGGCAGCATTTACTTTAATCCTTGTTGCAGTATTCTTTATTCCTGTTTATGCAAAGAATAAGATTTTTACTATGCCGCAATTCTTAAATCAAAGATACAATGGTAAGGTTGCTATGATAATGGCAGTGTTTTGGTTGTTATTGTATGTATTGGTAAATTTGACTTCGATATTATATTTGGGTGCTTTAGCAATCAGTAGCATTTCTGGTTTGAACCTGACTTTGTGTATGATATTTTTAGCAATTTTTGCTGTTATGATTACGCTTGGTGGAATGAAAGTGATAGGCTTTACAGATGTTATTCAGGTTTTCTTTTTGATTTTAGGTGGTTTGGTTACAACTTATTTAGCCTTGAATTTAGTTGCTGAAAAATTTGGAATGACAGGAATTGTCAATGGTTTCAGTTTAATGAGAGAACATGCTAATGATCATTTCCATATGATATTTGATAAATCTAATCCAAATTTTATTGATTTACCAGGACTTTCAGTATTAATTGGCGGTATGTTAATTATTAATTTGAATTATTGGGGTTGCAACCAATACATTACACAACGTGCATTAGGAGCAGATGTTAAAACGGCTAGAAATGGTATCTTATTTGCTGCATTTTTAAAATTATTAATGCCTGTGATTGTAGTATTACCAGGAATTGCAGCTTTTGTATTGTATCAAAAAGGTGGTTTTCAGGCAGAGATGTTACAAGACGGTAGCGTGAATCCTGACAAGGCTTATCCAACTTTGTTAAATTTATTACCAACAGGCTTGAAAGGATTGTCGTTTGCGGCATTAACGGCAGCTATTGTGGCTTCTTTAGCTGGTAAAGCAAATAGTATTGCTACTATTTTTAGTTTAGATGTTTATGCTAAAGCCATTGATAAGTATGCTGATGAAAAAAAATTAGTTTTTATTGGAAAGTTAACGATTATTATTTCGATGATTATTGCTGTAATTGTCGCTCCATTTTTGGGAATTGATAAAAAAGGAGGCTTCCAATATATTCAAGAATATACAGGATTTGTAAGTCCTGGTGTATTTGCTATGTTTATTTTAGGATTCTTTTGGAAAAAAACGACACCAAATGCTGCGTTATTTGCGATGATAGGTGGATTTTTAATGTCTATTATCTTTAAATTTATGCCAGAATTTGTTGATTTATCTTTCTTGCATTCAGCAGGATTTTCAGTACCAAATAGTGTTGGTATTTATGAAATTCCTTTTGTAGATAGAATGGGTTTTGTATTTGCCATTTGTGTTATTGGTATGTATTTTATAAGTATATATGAAACTAATAAAGGTATTCAAACTCAAGGCTTAGAAGTTGATGCTTCTATGTTTAAAACCTCTACTGGGTTTATGATTGGTTCTATTATAATTATTGGAATTTTAGCAGCACTATATACAGTTTTTTGGTAATTTTTAATGAATCTTTTAGACTAAAAATTCAATTGTAAAAATTAATGATTTGGAGGAGGCATTGCACCGTGTGGAGGCATTGCACCAGGAGGTGGTAACATAAAATCTTTAGGTTTATTATCGTCATTTCCTATTCCAACTTTTTTGAGTGTATAGGTTATAGTTCCTAAAAAGTATCTTTGCAATGCTGTTGTATGTACATCTTCAGTATAAGCATCGGTAACATTTCGAGTAATACTTCTATTTTGATTGAGGATATCATTTACACTCAATTTAATTTCTAAACTTTGATTTTTCAATAATTTGTAGGCTAAAGAGGCATTCCAAAGCCAGTAATTGGTATTGTAGGCATCTGAGCCACCAGCATTTAAAGTATTGCTAACTTGTGATGAAAATACAAATCCTTTCCAAAATTGATAGTTTAATCGAGCGGAGGCAGTGTGGTTAAAATAATTAGTATTGTTTCTTTGCTGTAATGTATTTCTAATTAGATTATAACTTGCAAAATAAGATATGTTAAAGTCAATTTTTGTACTAATATTACTACTTAAACTGATACCTGTATTGAAGTTATAAGTGTTGGAAAAATTCTTTTCAGAATTTATTAAAGAAGGCGTTCTTTGAAATACAAAACCGCTATTAATATTGATATTTGATTTGATGGCTTTGAAAGGAAATCCATAGTTGATTAAGGTTCTTGTATTCCAGTAGCCACTCAAATTGATAGGTTTGATATATTGCATTCCTGGTGTAAATTGTATGCCATCAATTATCGTATCATTTGTAAATATAGTTGTCGAATTTGCAACTCTATTCATAGAGTTTGAAGTGTTGGCAAAGAGAAATATACTACTGGCATTTTCGGGCTTAGTACGACTGTATCTAATATTAAGGGAAGAGGTAAAACTTTGTTTTAAATCTGGATTTCCAGTTGTCAAAATTAGTGGGTTGCTATTGTCTATAACATTTTGCAAATTGGTAATACTTGGAGCAGAAGTCGAAGTCCTGAATCCAATATTTAAGTTTTGAGTTTTTGAAAATCTGATATTTAAAAACGACATAGGAAGTAATGATAGGAAATGCTTGTTGATATTACTATTTTGAGGTGTATATTGTTCACTTTTAAGCAAGGCACTTTGACCATTTAAAGCTATCATCCAATTAATTTTCTGATTGTTAAATCGGTAAGCTAAACCAAGTTTATTCGTGATGTATTTGTTGTTAAATTCATTACTTAGAATTGAATCTCTGGAAGTATAATCTTGAGTGAGTAAATTATAATTATTCGTATTTTTTATAGAATAATTGTTGGTAAAACTTGGTGTAAAATTAATGGATAACTGTCCGTTTTTTTGGATAGGTTCTGTATAGACTATATTTCCACCGATGGTATAGTTATTAGAATTTAATATAGATTTCTGATTGATGGTGTCCTCATTAAAAAGAATTGAATTTAAAGAGTATAAATCTCTATCTGTATTTCTTATGCCATAAATTGTATTGAAATTAGCAGAGATAGTTCTACCTTTTTTTAGGAATTTATGTTGGTATAAAATATTATTTGAAAAATTAATACCTAATTGTTGTGCGAATTGATTGTTCTGTGTAGAGCTTTCTGTAATTGAATCATTTCTTAGATTATTCGCATTAAGAATTGAATTTGTATTATTGTTTTGAATACTAAAATTTGGTGTAAAAGTCAAAATATTAGAAGAGTCAATTTTGTATTCAATTTTCAAATTAAGTCGGTTGTTAAAGTCTTTATTTGTTGTGTTATTTTGTTCATTGTAAGTTAGGTTATTATCTTCTTGCAAAATATAATCTCTGAAAGTAGCGTTGTTATTTATTGTTTTTGACCCATTAAAAAAATAAGAACCACTAATATTTACTTTTTTATTCTTTCCAATAATATCAGAATAGTTTAAGCCAAAAGCAGTTGTTGTAGATATTCCGCCTCTTTGTCCTACTAAAAAGTTATTTATAGGATTGCCACCACGTGGAGGTCCACCACCGCCTGGTCTAAAACCTGAATTTCCAGTACTCAAACTACCCATTAAATCTTGAATGTTGAAGTTTTGTTGGTTGATATTATTACTCATTCCTAAAATAGAAATTCTTCTATTGCCTTGAAAAGTATTGTAATTTAATCCAGTATTGTAACGATTGTTTGGCCCACCATATCCAGCATAAATTTTGCCAAATTGAGAAGAGCTAATGCCACCTTTTGTAACAATATTTATGGTTTTTACACCTTCACCATCATCAAATCCAGTAAATGCGGATTGGTCGCTAAGTTTATCAAAAACTTGAATTTTATCAACAATATCAGCAGGAAGATTTTGTATAGCAGCTTTAGTATCACTACCGAAGAACTCTTTTCCGTCCACTAAAACCTTTTTTACTTCTTCGCCATTCACTTTTATTGTGCCATTTTCTGAAGTCATGCCAGGCATTTTAGTCAATAAATCTTCAGTAGTTGCATCTTGATTTACTTTAAAGGCATTCGCATTGTATTGAGAAGTATCTCCCAATTGTTGTACTCGTATTTGCGTGCTTTCTATCACCACTTCTTTTAATAGTTTGCTATCTTCTGTTAATTCTAATGATTTTAAATCAGTATCATGATTGATTTGTAAATTCAATTCATTGGTTTTATAACTAATATATTTTAAGCTAAGTTTGTAATTCCCTTTTTCAATATTTTCAAGTATGAAATTTCCATCAAAATCAGTAATGGCATCTTTTGTGATTGTTGAATCAGTAATGCTTTTCAAAAATACATCAACACCAATCAATGCTTCTTTTGTTTTAGCATCGATAATTGTTCCTTTTATTGAAAAACGATTTGCTGTTTCTTGTATGGTGCTATCGTTTAGATGGGATTGTTGTGCAAAAAGTTGTAACTGAAAAAAATATAAAATGCTTGCTAAAATATAAAACCTCATTATCTGTATTTAAAAATTATAATCTTTAAGACTGCAAAGAAATGAAGAAGTTTAATGGGTAAGTAATATATATTTTTAGATTAACGAATATTAACGATATTGAAAATGATAGTATCTTTAGAGATAAAATAGTATTCATGAGAAATTGGATAACATCAGAAAAATTAGTTCAACAGAATCAAAGAAATTATGGTAGGTTTGAGCGAACGCCCATTGCAAATCCATTAGATGAGTTTAGTGGTATCAAAAGACTTTTTAACAATATCAGATTAAAAGAATGGGTTGGTTTTGCACTTTTTCATCCTGATATTTACGGAGCGATGATTATTCAAAATGCAAAAATTATAAAGAGTAGTGATATTCATATTTTTGAAAATTCTAATTATACAAACTTTCAAAGCATTTCAATTAGCTCAAAATTAAAAATTTCAGAAGATTTATTACATTCTACCTTACATTTTAATAAAAGTGCTTATTCGATAAAATTTGATTTTACAGATTCAAGAGTTGCAATATCCATTCATATTAAAGCTACTAAAAATAATCAAACCATAAAAGGTGAAATTGTATTAGATGTCAGTAGAAAGTCTAAACCATTAGTAGTTAGTGCTTTATTGCCACCTTTGGGTACGATGTACACGAATAAAATAATCTACCCAGCTTCTGGATATTTGCAAGTTGGCGATAACAGATATGATTTTTTAGCAGAAAGAGATATTTTAATTTTAGATGAGCATAAAAGCCGTTTGCCTTATAAAACAGAATGGACATGGGGAACTTTTGCTTTCCCTATAGAAAATAGCTTTGTAGGTGCAAATTTTGCAAAACGTCCACAATATTCCGACCAAGAAGAAGAATCGTGTTTGTGGACATCTTCAGGCGTTGAGGCACTAAAAGACATAGTTTTTGAACCACAAGATAATGCCCAAAATGCACCTTGGCATATTTATTCAAAAGATGGTCGATTAGATGTTGTCTTCACTCCAAAAGGTCAAAAAGATGTCCGAGAAAACGCTGTAATTTTTTCTATTAATTATTTTCAGATGTTTGGTACTTATTCAGGCAAGATAGTTGGTAAAAATAAAGTATGGAATTTTGAAAATATCCATGGCTATTGTGAACAAATGAAAATGAAAGCCTAAGTTATATTTTTTAGGAATTATTTTAATTTGAATATTTTTATGCCTTTTAAATCGCCAGACATACCGCCAGAAATATTTCCTGTATAAATATAATCTTCTTTTGTGGCAATACTCATATTTTGAAAATATTGAGGGTCTAGAAAATCATCAACTTTATCAGATTGATTTGGTTTAACTAATAAAACACCACTCCAGCCATTTGCGACACAAATATAATCGTGTTTTTCATTATAGGCAACATCATAAGCATTTGTC
Source organism: Chitinophagales bacterium (assembly GCA_020636545.1). Lineage (GTDB taxonomy): Bacteria > Bacteroidota > Bacteroidia > Chitinophagales > JADIYW01 > JADJSS01. Next base: position 116,815 of record JACJXS010000011.1, on the reverse strand, counting down.
CCTTCAGCACTAGCAAATTGATTTTTGAAACTACTATTACTGATTATTTTTGTAACTGAAATTAGAAAAGGGTTACTAATATCAACAGTTGCAATACCTGCACCCCAGTTTGCCCAATAAGCATAATCATTAACTGTTACAAAACTTTTGCCCCATTTTTCATGCCCTGATTCATTCGTATAAGTTATAGTAGTTGCCGTAGATGGAAAATTGGATTGTTTGAATGTTATAAATTCTCCCAATGCATTGGTCGCTAGAATATACCCATCTTCCTCTTCTAACCACTCAAAATTACTCTGTGCAGAAGTGTGTTGCCATTCTTTATCAATATTTAATATATTAGCAGATAAAGTGCATTTGGCTACAATTCCATTTGCACCATTGCTTCCACCTACCCAAAAATTATTATCATCATCAATTAGTAAAATATTAGGTTTTAGATTACTAGAACTAAAAGTGTATTTAACTTCAAAGTTGAGGTCTTCATCAAATACATAAACCGCTTTTTCATCGATGTTACAAACGTAGAGTTTGTCATTATGAAAAGTCATTTTACCAAAGTTTTTGTTATAGGTCTGTGTATATTTATTTTGTTGTTGTGGTACTTGCGGGTTATTCAATGAAAATAGGAAGATTTGATTATCTCGTTTTGCATATAAGTTATTATCATCAATTAGCAATTGATGAGGTCCTTCCGAAAGTGCGATTGAACCTACGAAATCAATTTTGCCATTTACAGACTGCTGGTCTTTTTTCGGGTCAGGCTCTTTTGTTTTTTGAGATTTTTCTTCTTTTGTGCAAGAAAAGAACAGTATAAAAACTGCAAATAAAATCATTAAATTTTTCATAATGTAATTTTTAATTTTGTTTAGTAATAGTTTAGTTCTTATTAATATTTATTCTAATCCCAATAAATATACTCATGAATAAACATACTTAAAAAATCCCAAATTATAAAATAAAATAATCAATCTTATGCTTCAACCAATAGAAATCATTAGGCGAAATTTTATTTTTAAGTTTTCAAGTAAAAGCTGTGTCTGTTGAATACTAAGCTTTTATAAAGATTACTAAAGAGTTTAGGTAACAATGCTTAATGCATTGCTTTTCAAAGTATTTTAGTTTACTCAAAGCAAATATAAAAGAAACCGATTCATTATCTATTTAGATAGTTTTTGCTTTTCATATTTACGTTGAACATTCCTAACAGTTGATTTTAAATCATCAATCAAGCTTTGAGGTTTAAGTACTTTAAGATTTTCTCCAAAGGATAAAAGTTCCATAAAGAAATCATGTGTAATGAATAGTTTAAGCTGTATTCTTAATTCATCTTTATTATCTATCAGAATTTGCTGAGAGTCGTGTAACGGTAATGATTTGATATATTTTCCTTGAAATGTATTGAAAGAAAGTATTACATCTTCTGGTTGATGACCATTCGGACTAATAATACCAAAACAGTATCTGTAATGTTCATTTACATCAAAATTAGTTGGGAAGTTGAATTTCTTTTTCAAAATTTCCAAATCTGTTAAACGGTCAAGAGCAAAACTCTTTATTTTATTATCGCCTAAATCTTTTGCTAAGACATACCATCTGTTTTTGAATTCTTTGAGTGCATAAGGTTCTACCAACCTTTCCTTTAATACTTCTTCCCAATATTTTTGATACACAAATTTTATTTGAAACTGATTTTTAATAGCATGAAGTAAGCCGTATAAATTTTCTGTTCCCTGTGGTCTGCGTTTTTCCAAGTGAATGAAAGGCGTTAAGTCTTGTGCAAGATTTAATGAATTGAACATATCAAAAGCTTCAATCATTCTTTGAAAGTTCATATTTTCTGTTTCGCTTTGACTGATGAAATAACCTTTATTTGCTTTTGAATATTCAATATCAATTCCAAAAACGTTTCTGATTTCTTTTAAATCTCGTTGGAGTGTTCGTTTTGAAAAACCAATATTCAACGTATCGTCCTGCATTTGCAAAAAATCAAATTGATTTTCAATGTAGGTTTGTAATTCCACATAAGTTGAATAGGGTTTTGCTTTCAACTTTTTTAGAATGAGCAAGTATCTTGATATGTAGCCTCGTTTTGACATAACTAATTTGATTTGTTGTTTTTTAAATTTTTATCAAAAATAAATATTTAGAACGACAGATTGTGTCGCTTTGAAATTTATACATAAAAAAACACTCGAAAGGTCTATGATTCGGGAGTTGAAGCAGAGAATGTTTTTTATTTCCTATATCGTTCTGTACCTATTACACCTAATTCTTTTGCTTTTTCTTGCCAAACAATATTATGTCCATATTCATTGCCGACAAGTGCGTGGGCAATTTCGTGTAAAATGGTGTTTCTAATTTCGTCCATATCATTATTGATTGCGTGATTGATTTGTATAGAAATTATTTCTCCGCTGTTTACACATTTACCCAAAGCTGAATGATGTATCCGAAACTCAATCTTTGTATCTCTTAGATTATGTTTCAACAAAAGTTGATTTGCTAAAAAAAGAACCTCCAACAATTTCATATTAGTTACATCATCAAAAGCGTATTTATTTGAAATAACATTTTTGAGTTCTTCTTGTATCCTATTCATTCCTATAACTTTTTTTGCTATTTTTCGGATTTTGGCACTGAGTTATGAATTAAATCGATAAATTTTTGTTCATTAATTTTATCATCAAATATAATTTTACCTAAGCGAACCATATTTCTAATTTGTCGTCCGTTTAAGTTTATTTTGATTAACTCGTCCATCGAATCGATATACAATCCTGCACTTTCGAGTTTAGATTTCCAAATTAATTTTCTCACATCATCGGTAAGGTCGGGATATTTAATATTTAAGGTAATTCTCGAAAGAACAGCATCGTCAATTACCTCGCTTCTGTTAGTGGTAAAAAACATCATTCCTCTGAAATAATCCATTAGCCGGAGAAAGATTCCGACAATAGCAGATTTTTCAATATTATCTCCTCGTTTTGACAAGAATACATCTACCTCATCAAACAGAATGATGGCGTTCCATTTTTCTACACGCCTAAAAATATGATTCAGATTTTGCTCAATCTTATCAGGAGAAATACCAATTTCATCAACCTGAACTATGTAAAGTGGTTTTTTATTCAATTCTGAATATACTTCGGCAGTCGATTTGTAAAAATTCAAATCATACTATGAACAGGCGAACACATTTCTTCTGCAGCAAGTCAAATCCGTTTCGCTGGTGACTAATCCCGAAAAATTGGTTTCAAACTGAGCCTGCTTTTATTCGTTTTCGTAATCACTAAAACTTCTGATAATCACTGAATTCTTCCACTGTTGTATCGGCAATGAAAGCGTGAGAAGTATAACGCGGTTGTGGTGGTAACTGTACTAGTTCGAAGCCGATAATATATACGTCAGAATCTTTATGATTTTTCGATTAAGTGTATCAAGCAGTTTAACTGAAACAACATTTACTTTCAGTGTTCCTCTTGGTGTTGTGATCGTTGAAGATGAGGTCTATAGTTTGACTCGCCATATTGATAGAGTAGTTTTCCATGTGTTCGTTTCTTGAGTATCTGAATATGGAATACCTACAAATTTTGTCCAATTTGCAGTTTTTATCTTGGAATTCTTGGATTTTGCCTGACCTAGGTTTACTTTAGCGTTTCCTTCATTACACAAAAATCAAAAAATGATTGTAAAGACTTTATTTACAGTCTTTTTAGCTATTATTAATTTTTGAGATATTTTATCTGATAATTTATTTTAAATAAACTAAAACTTATAAATATTGAACCAATATTTCATCTTTTCCCAATCTTATGACCAACTAAAGCATAAAATAAAATATACAAATAGCAAGGAATCATTATCGCATAACCTAATTGTGAACTGCCTAATTGTTCTGAAATTGAAGCATAAAATGGTGGTAATACAGCACCGCCAACAATACCCATTACTAATAAAGCCGAGCCAATTTTTGTAAATTTGCCTAATTTTTCAATTGCTAATGGCCAAATAGCTGGCCACATCACCGAATTAGAAAATCCAAGTAACATAAAACAGATAATAGTTGTTTTTCCTGATGTAAACATGGTCAATAATACTAAAATAATACTTAATAAAGTCAAACTTATTAACGCTTTTTGTTGTGAGATATATTTTGGAATCGCCACTATATTAAAAACATAGCCTACTAATAACATATAGCCTACATACGTTGGAAAATTTTTGGCTTCGTCTAATTTATAGCCTAAATGTTCGCCCAAACCTATAAAAGTATCATAATTAATAACTTCAACACCTACATAAAAAAATATTGCAACTGCTCCTAAAAGCAAATAAGGATATTGAATAAGACTAGTTCTATCATCAATTTTTTCTGTTTCGTGATTGGTATTTTCCTCTTCAGGAACATCAGGCATATTGATAAAATAAATCGTTATGGCTAATGCTAAAAGTATTATAGCAATGATTGTATAAGGTAAAATAACTCTTGATGCTAATGCATTTAATTCAATTACTTTTTCTGCATCTGATAGTGTTAATAATTTTGCTTTGATACCATCAGCATCTTTCAAAGCAATGCTTCCTAAAATATAGATAGCTAAAATACCAGCAAATTTATTACAAATGCCCATTATGGAAATACGTTGTGCAGCACTTTCAATGGGTCCTAAAATTGTAACGTAGGGATTGGCAGCAGTTTGTAAGAGTGCCAAACCAGTGCCTATTGTGAATAAGCCAGTTAAAAACAAGCCATAAATTCTTGTTTGAGCTGCTGGAATAAATAATGCCGTACCAATTGCCATAATGAGTAAGCCTACTGACATTCCATTCTTAAAACCTGTCCATTTTAGAATATAAGAAGAAGGAATCGCCATAAAAAAATAAGCCGCAAAAAAGGCTGATGCAACATAATAAGATTGTGTTGAATTTAGCTCACAAGCAATTTTTAAATAGGAAATGAGTGTGCCATTTGCCCAAGTAATAAAACCGAAAATAAAAAATAAAATTCCGATTATGGTAATTTGAAAACGGACACTTTTGTTGTTTGTTTGATTCATTTCGATAGTTTATATACTATCAAAGATATTGAAAAAATTTACAAATTTTAACCAAAACCAATTCAATATGTGTATATTTATCGTTTTAAAATATATACCTCTAATGAAGAAATCTTTTTTACTGAGTATTTTTCTCACATGCTGTGTTATAGTTATAGCTCAAGGTTCGTATTTGCCTTTAGGTTCAAATGTTTATCATTATTTGGACAGAATGGAAATTAAAACAGGTATGATGAATAGTTTTCATACCACTAGTAAACCTTATGATAGAAAAATGATTATGGATTTTGCTTCAAAAGTAGATACAGGCGACATTGATTTGGAATTAACAAGAATGGACGAAAAAAATATTGAATACATTTATAAAGATAATTTTGAGTTTGATGAAGATGAAAATATTGAGCGAAGAGAAAGAGGTGTTTTAGGTTTTATGTATAAACATCCAGCGAATTTTATCAGTGTAGAAACGCCACATTTTAAAGCGGCTTTAAATCCAGCTGCTTATATTCGTATTGGAAATGAATTTGATGAAAAGAGTTTTAAAATGTTTAATTCTAAAGGATTTGAATTGCGTGGACAAATTGATAAATGGGTTTCTTTTTATGCCTTATTTTCTTCAGAACAAGGTCGATTTCCAAATTATATCAATCAGTATGTAGGGAATTATAAAGTTGTACCTCATGCTGGTTATTGGAAAGAATACAAAAATGGAGGATATGATTATTTTCTTTCTAAAGGATATGTTACGCTATCGCCATCAAAACATATTCAATTTCAATTTGGTTATGATAATAATTTTATTGGAAATGGTATTCGCTCAATGTTTTTATCTGATTTTTCCAACAACTATTTGTTCTTTAAAATCAATACAAATGTTTGGAAATTTAATTATCAAAATATATTTGCAGAGCTAACACAATACTATCCACATTCTTCAGATGGTTTATTGGAAAAAAAATATATGGCAATGCATCATCTAAGTTTTAATGCGGCAAAATGGTTGAATATCGGAATTTTTGAATCAGTAATGTTTTCAAGATCCAATCATTTTGAATTGCAATACCTTAATCCTTTGATTTTTTATCGTTCTATTGAACAAGCTTTAGGATCGCCAGATAATGCAGCTTTAGGCTTCGATTTTAAAATTAATTTTGCAAAACATGTTCAAATTTATAGTCAATTATTATTAGATGAAATGAATTTTGGACAAGAATTTTCTGTGCCTGGAAAAGGTAAATTTTATGGACTATTTCATCCAAGAAAATGGTGGGGAACTAAATTTGCTTCTCAATTTGGTATCAAATATATTGATGCATTTGGTTTAGATCATTTAGATTTACAATTGGAAGCAAATATCGTGCGTCCATATACATATAGCCACATGGATACAACGACTTCTTACACGCATTATAATCAAGCATTGGCACATCCACTCGGTGCAAATTTTAAAGAAATTATTGTTGATTTAAAATATCAGCCAATCCAACAATTATACCTTAATACAAGATTTATATATAATAATTTAGGCGAAAATTCAAAAACTCAAAACTGGGGAAGCAATCCTTTACATACATACAATGATTTTGTGAATGAGTACGGTAATTATACAGGACAAGGTGTAAAAGCTAAACAATTTTATGTAGATGCTGTTCTTACTTACGAGCCTTGGCATAATATCTTTATTGATTTAAGTTATATTTATAGAAAGAAGAAAAGCGAAGATCCAAAATTGAGTATGAAAACACACTTTGTCAATGTTGGATTTAGATGGTCTTTACCTTATAGAAGATATGAATTCTAGCTATTATTTTATTTGATTTTATTGAGTTCTTGCCACTTCTGTTGATTCATATTTTCATCAGCATTTGGGTTGTATGTTGGTGATTCAGTAGCAATGTATTGACCATCACTATTCATCCAATATTTATTGTAACCATATTCTACTTTGTGTTTTTCTCCAGTTTCGCTGTTTTGCACATTTTGTCTTTCATAAATAACATCTAAAAATTGCTCTTGATTTTTATCCATCGCTTTGTTTTTAGAATCCCAATTGCTCATAATAGCATCGTTTACAGCATTTACTTTGTTGATATGATTTCTTTGTTGTGCCTCAAAAGCAGCTTGATTTGCAGCCATTTTCTGATTAAATGCTGCCCAACTTTGTCCTATTCGTTGAGCCTCAGCTTTATTGTATGCCATTATCGGCTCTAGATTATATCGCATATTTGCAAGCCCAAATAGTAATTGTTTTTTTGCAGTCTCAAATACATTTTTGTCCGCTTGAAATATAGAATTAAAATAATACCAATTCTCCATCGATGAAGTTTTTCCTTGATTTATGTGTAAGATGACCAATGCAGGATTACCTTCTTTATCTTTTACATCAATCCCATAAGCTTTGGCTAAAGTTTGCATCGGAACAGATTTATACAATTGATCACTATACCATTTATCTAGTTTACTTATTTCAGGCAATTCATAATGTTTAATATAAGTAAAACCTTGTTTTGCTATTCCAGGCACAATATCCTCTTGTATTAATTGTCCAATTTCAGGCATTGAACGCATAGGTGTTTGAGCATAGGCATATTGTAAGCTTGGGTCATAGTTCATCATAAATGACTGCGGTGCATAATCTTTAACTCGAATATTATTTGGACCAGAAATTGAAAATCCGTTTGTATTTAATTTCCAAGATTCAGGTAATGGAATACTTGCATTCACAACGCCCTTGTTGTCTTTAATCTCATGCATAATAAGCTCCTGCCAATATTTTTCATTATTTTTTAAGTTCTTAGTATCTTGATTATTTATAGGATTTTTTGACGCAGCGTCATTTGAGTTATTGGATTTACATCCCAAAATAAATACACTAATGATGAATATTAAAGCAAACGATTTCATTTTAAATAGTTTTAGATGAATAAATAAACGCATTTTAAAATAATACGTTAGTTCTTGTAAAATAAAATTACTTGAAATTTTTAAGAATCGCAACTTTAATTACTTTTACTATACTCAAAAAAAAATGGCCTGTATTTCTACAAGCCATTTTGATATTTTTTATAAAGAGAAATTATTCTCCAAATTCTTCTTGGTACATTTTAAAACTTTCTTCAACGATTTGCATAGCAACTGCTCTATTGAAAAACTCTTCTACTACAACCGTTTTATGTTCTAATTTTTTATAATCTTCAAAGAAATTACGCATTTCTGAAATAAAATGTTGAGGTAATTCTGAAATATCATTGATATGATTCCAACTTGGATCATCGTTACAAACTGCAATGATTTTATCATCAGCTTCGCCATTATCTAACATACGCATTACGCCAACCACTTTTGCATTAATCATACACAAAGGAACAACATCAATTTGAGTCAATACTAAAATATCTAAAGGATCTTTGTCATCACAATAGGTTTGCGGAATAAAACCATAATTTGCAGGATAATAAACGGAAGAATATAAAACTCGATCTAATTTTAATAAACCACTTTCTTTATCTAATTCATATTTAGCTCTTGTTCCTTTCGGAATTTCAATAATTCCTGTTACAATACCAGGAGTTTTGTCGCCTGGACTTACATGATGCCAAGGATTAAATGCTTTTGCTATTTCTGTGATTTTAGTCATGTCTATATAATTTTATAGTATAATAATTCAATTGCGTGCGAAAATAGAAAGAATAAATCTGATATTGATTGTATCTATTTAAAGAATAGATTAAGAAAAATAAAAAAGCCCAATAAAAAATATTGGACTTTCCTTAGTAGCGGGAGCTGGACTCGAACCAACGACCTTCGGGTTATGAGCCCGACGAGCTGCCAACTGCTCCATCCCGCGATGTGGATACAAAGATACATATTTATTTTTAATTTTGGGTATTAACTTACAGTAAAGAATTGTGAAAGCTTTATTTTTATTGCTATTTTGCTAAAAATATAGGTTTATTTTTCTTAGTTACTCAAATGAAATTCAGATATTATACAGTTTTACTGCCTTTCTTTTTTGTCCTTTTTATGTGGATAGTTAATAGCTATCAATTTGTATTGCATATCCAACTCACTCAATTAGGAATTTATCCGAGAGATATACATTCATTATTTGCAATTTTTACAGCACCGATAATTCACGGAAGTTGGGGGCATTTGATTTCTAATTCTTTGCCTATATTTATTTTAGGTACTGTTTTATTTATTACATATAATAAAATTGGCATTTTTATTTGGATGCTCATTCACTTTCTAACAGGAATATTGGTTTGGTTATTTGCTCGCGAATCTTACCATATTGGTGCGAGTGGAATTGTTTATGGAGTTGCCTCTTTTTTATTTTTTAGTGGTTGGTTTCGTATGGATGGCAAAGCCATTGCAATTTCATTGTTTGTTGCTTTATTTTATGGTGGAATGGTTTGGGGCGTTTTTCCACTCGAAGAAGGTGTTTCTTGGGAATCACATCTATTAGGCGGAATAGTAGGTTTGTTTTTAGCTTTCTTATTTAGAAATACCAATAGAGAAAAACTGAATCCTCAGGAGCAAGAAAAATTAGACTATAAAACGTTTAAAGATTATGTCGAAAAGCTAGAAAAATAAGCTTTTATTGTAATCTTTGTTTATACATTCTTATAGTATTTTCTAAGCCTAAATAAATCGAATCGCAAACGATAGCGTGTCCAATAGAAACTTCTTTTAATGTAGGAATTTGTTGTTTAAAAAATGCTAAATTTTCTAAATTCAAATCATGTCCTGAATTAATTTCTAAATCTGTTTCTTGAACAGTTTTTAAAGTATCTAATATTGGTTGAATGGCAATGTTTCTATCAATAGAATAGTTTTTTGCATAAGGTCCTGTATAATATTCAATGCGGTCAGCTCCCAATTTTGCTGCATTTTCTATTAATTGATTATCTGGATCGATAAATAATGAAGTACGAATGCCATTTTGTTTGAGTGTCGCAACAATATCTTTCAAAAAGTCGAAATGCGTTACTGTATCCCAGCCATGGTCAGAAGTTAATTGGTCAGTAGCATCAGGAACTAATGTGCATTGATGTGGTTTTACTGTTAAAACTTGTTGCATAAAAAAATCACTTGGGTAGCCTTCTATATTAAATTCCGTTTGAACAATATTTTTTAAAGGTATTAAATCTGAAAACTTAATATGCCTTTCGTCAGGTCGAGGATGAACGGTAATGCCATCAGCACCAAAACGTTCACAATCTTTAGCTACTTGAAGAATATTAGGGTAATTGCTGCCTCTTGAGTTCCTAATGAGTGCAATTTTGTTAATATTTACAGATAAATTTACCATACAACGAATGTAAATAATTAATTGGAACAACAGAATATCAATTAACTTAAATTGTTGTTATTATTTTTTTGATAACTTTGCAAACGATTTTTTACTATTATGCAGACAATTTATAAAACTTTACAACAACAGGTACAAACCGCATTCCCAATATTATTTAATGAATCTATTGGGTTGCACCAAATCACACTCAATGAAACTGTAAAAGATTTTGAAGGCGATATTACATTGGTTGTGTTTCCATTGTTGAAATTGAGTAAGAAAAAGCCTGAAGAAACAGCAGAATTAATTGGGAATTGGCTTGTAGAAAATAATCCTTCTATTGAAAAGTTTAATATTATTAAAGGATTTTTAAATTTAAGTTTCAAAAATAGCTTTTGGATAAAAACGCTCATTAAAACTATTGATATTCCGAAAAAATCGGATAAAATTTTAGTTGAATATTCTTCCCCAAATACGAATAAGCCTATCCATCTTGGACATGTCAGAAATAATGTTTTAGGTTATGCTTTGTCAGGAATATATAAAGCGAATCATTACACTGTCAATAAAGTAAATTTAATTAATGACCGAGGAATTCATATTTGCAAAAGTATGTTAGCTTGGCAAAAATTTAGCAATGGCGAAACACCTGAAAGCTCGGGAATAAAAGGGGATAAGTTGGTTGGAAAATATTACGTATTATTCAATGAATATTATAAAGCTGAAATTTCAACTTTAATTGAACAAGGAAAATCGGAAGAGGAAGCCGAAAAATATGCACCAATTTTATTAGAAGCACAAGAAATGTTGCGAAAATGGGAGCAAAATGATGCGGAAGTTGTGGCACTTTGGAAGATGATGAACAATTGGGTATATGCTGGTTTTGAGCTTACTTATAAACGTTTGGGTGTTGATTTTGATAAATATTATTATGAAAGTAATACTTATCTTTTAGGTAAAGATGCGGTGGAGGAAGGACTTAAAAATGGTGTTTTTTATAAGCGTGAGGACAATAGTGTTTGGATAGATTTAACAGCTGATGGCTTAGATGAAAAATTAGTTTTGCGTGGTGATGGAACTTCTGTTTATATTACGCAAGATATCGGTACAGCTGATTTGAAATACAGTGATTTTCAAATGAATAAGTCAATTTATGTGGTGGGGAATGAGCAAGATTATCACTTCAAAGTTTTGAAACTTATTATGCAAAAATTGGGTCGAGTGTATGCCGATGGCATTCATCATTTCTCTTATGGTATGGTCGATTTGCCTTCTGGAAAAATGAAATCACGTGAAGGAACGGTTGTTGATGCCGATGATTTAATGGACGAAATGATACAAACAGCTAAAGAACAAACAGAAGCTTTAGGGAAAATTGAAACATTTTCAGAGGAAGAAAAACAACAATTATTTGAAATAATAGGATTTGGTGCTTTGAAATTTTTCTTATTGAGAGTAGATCCTAAAAAACGAATTTTGTTTGATCCAAAGGAGAGTATTGATTTACAAGGTTATACGGCTACATTTGTGCAATATACTTATACAAGAACAAGAAGCGTATTGCGAAAAATAGAAAATGAAAATATCGGCACTTGGCAATCGTCTATTAATTTGAGTGAAACTGAAAAGGAATTACTTATTAAAATTTATAATTATTCAATCCAATTGGAGATAAGTTGTAATGAAATGAATCCAGCAAAATGGATAGATTATATTTATGAATTAGCAAAAGCATACAATAAATTTTATAATGATTGTCCAATTTTAAATATTGAAGATGGAAATGTTAGAAATTTCAGAATAGCATTAACTCAAAAAACTGGAACATTGATTAAACAAGCTTTGGAAATCGTTGGTATTCAAGTTCCTGAAAGAATGTAGTATTTAATAATTGGATTTTTTGTTTTATTTTAGTATTTAGAATGTCATTTACTTTATACAATCCTTTTGATTTTAATGACCCAGTTGCTTATGCTGTGCCTGGTTTTTTATTGCTCATTTTTGTAGAATTTTATTTCTATTTAAGAAAGCGAAATAAACTCAATACAGCCTATATGAAAGATGCTGGAGCTAGTATCGGAATGGGTTTGGGTTCTACGTTTATTGACATCGCAATGAAGGCTATTGCATTGGGTTATTTATTTTGGTTTTATCAATTTAGGATTTTCGATAATTTGGGTCCGTCCTCTGTTGAGGAATTTGCAAGTTGGACTTGGCAAAAGGCACATCTTTGGGTTTGGTTTTTTGCTTTTCTGATGCAAGATTTTATGTTTTATTGGCATCACAGATTAAGTCATGAAATTAGATTACTTTGGGCAGCACATGTTAATCATCATTCTTCCCAAAACTTAAATTTTGCGGTTGCTTTACGTCAAAGTTGGTTAGAATTATTGTATAAAGATATGTGGTATATTCCATTAGCAATTATTGGGATTCATCCCTTAATGATTTTGACTTTACATCAATTGAATTTAATTTATCAATTTTTACCACACACAGAAGTGGTACATAGAATGCCTAAATGGTTTGAATATATTTTCAATACACCATCACATCATCGTGTGCATCATTCCTCAAATTTGAGGTATTTAGATAAAAATTATGGTGGTGTTTTAATTATTTGGGATAGATGGCTTGGTACATTTCAAAAGGAATTAGATAAAGAAAAATGTGTGTATGGAATAACCACAAATATTGAAACTTATAACTTAATTACTATTGCTTTCCACGAATTAGGAAATATCATTAAAGATGTGAAAAATGCACCAAATTTGAAAGCTAAACTAAATTATATTTTCAATTCGCCGGGCTGGTCGCACAATGGCAAAGACCAAAGAGCCAAAACTTTACAAAAAGAATTGATAGATTAAGAATTAGTACAGAATGTATATATTTGTTGCATGTTTTTGCAAGTAAATAACATTAGTAAACAATTTGAAGATAAACAGGCATTAGCCGATGTCTCTTTTTCAATTGAAGCAGGAAAAATATATGGTTTATTAGGTCCAAATGGTGCCGGAAAGACGACCTTAATTCGTATAATTACTCAAATATTCTATCCTGATAGTGGAACAGTTTTTTTTGATGGAGAACCGTTGTTAAATAAACATTTGAACCAAATTGGGTATATGCCTGAAGAACGTGGTTTGTATAAAAAAATGAAAGTAGGAGAACACCTCCAATACTTTGCTCAGTTGAGAAATTTTTCTAAAAATGAAGCCAAAGAAAGAATAGATTTTTATATTAAAAAATTTGAAATAGAGAGTTGGCTGAATAAAGAAATTGTTGATTTGTCTAAAGGTATGCAACAAAAAGTACAGTTTATTGCAACTATTCTTCATCGTCCTAAATTATTGATTTTAGACGAGCCATTTTCTGGGTTAGACCCAATTAATTCTGAAGTTATCAAAGATGCAATTTTTGAGTTGAATAATAATGGAACTACTGTACTTTTCTCTACACATAGAATGGAAAATGTAGAGGAAATTTGTAGCGATATTATCTTGATGAATCAAGGAAAAAAAATATTAGAAGGTAAAGTATCTGATATAAAACAACAGTTTAAAAATAATCTTTACAGAATCAATTTTTCTAAAGCAATAGAAGTAAGTATTTTTCCTGTAGATGTTGAAATTCAAGAAAAGGGATTAGACTTTATTGTTATAAAGCTATCAGAGCATATAAATATAACACAACTACTTAAAAAATTAATAGATATAGGAATGCCTATTGTTGGCGTTCATGAGATTCTGCCTTCCATTCATCAGATTTTTATTCAGCAAGTAAACAAAATAGAAAAATGAATCATTTAAAATATATTATTTATAGAGAGTTTACTTCAAGAGTAAAAAAGAAATCATTTTTATTGGTAACAATTTTAGTGCCTTTGTTTATTGGACTTTTGATGATAGGAACAATTTTGGTGGCTATTAATTCCACTGGAAAAATGACAATTGCAGTAAAAGATGAAACTAAATTGTTTGAAGATAAATTTAGAGGATTAGACCAAAAAAACATTACATTTCATTATATACTAGATAGTAAAACAATTGATGATTGGAAGCAAAATTATACAAATGACTATAATGCATTGATTTATATTCCGATTATTGATATGGAAAATCCTAAAGGAATTACCTGTTTTTCAGATAAGCCTTTAGATTTTCATACGGAAACTATTATTACAGATGCACTTTCTGATGTAGTAAGAAATCAGGTATTGATGCAAAAAAATTATGATGTAGATTTAATTCAAAAATTAGAAGAGAAAATTCCTATTGAAATGGTCATTAATAATGAAAAACAAACTGGAAGAAATTCTTTGAGTGGCGGATTTGGTTATATAGCAGGTTTCTTAATTTATATGTTTTTATTTATTTATGGAACTATGGTGATGCGTGGCGTAAGTGAAGAAAAAACGACTAGAATAATAGAAGTTTTGGCAACAATGGTTAAGCCATTTTATTTGATGTTAGGCAAAATTATTGGTATCGGAATGGTGGGTTTATTTCAAGTAGGAATTTGGGCAGTTTTAATTTTTGGTATTCAAACTTTAATAGGATTATTGTTTGCAGGTCAAATCAGTGATATGCAGAATGTGCAATCTGTTGGTAATTACGAGCAAGCACAAGTTTCAGTGCAGATGATTAATGAAAGTATAGAAGCATTGAATAGTTTTAGTTTGATAAGGATTTTTCTCAGTTTTATATTTTATTTTTTCTTTGGATATGTTTTTTATGCAGCCCAGTTTGCAGCCATTGGTTCTGCAGTTACTGACGATACCGATGTACAATCCTTAACTTTACCAGTTACTATACCTATTATACTTTCTATAGTATTAATGTCGGTGGTAGTGGAGCAACCATACTCGCCAGTTGCCTTTTGGGCTTCAATGATTCCTTTTTCTTCACCAGTTGTTATGATGGCTCGTATTCCTTATGATATCAATTGGTGGGAACAGATTTTGTCCATGTTTATTTTGTTGATTTCATCAATAGGTATGGTGTATATTGCATCAAGAGTGTATAGAATAGGTATTTTAACACAAGGCAAAAAAGTACAATTTAAAGAACTTTGGAAATGGCTTTGGGCAAAATACTAATTTGGAAATAGGTATAGGTTTGAATGCTATTTTGCAACTTAAACAACTTTGTTTAATTAACTAGATTTGATAAAAATAGAATTTTGAAATTAATTAAGCTATTTTCATTTTGTTTACGATAAAACCTTTAATTATTACTTAGTTTCACTTCTTAACCTACATCAATGCACAGCGGATAAGAATGGTCTAATTTTGTACTAATAAAAATTTATATTATGGCTACAAAACAAATTGAATTAGTAATGGCTCCTGGAGTGCCACATTTTGTTGGCGATGGCTTTCGAGTACACAATTTTATTCCAGGAAGATCTCGTTTGAGTATGAAACGTATGGACCCATTTATTATGTTGGACTACAATTCCAAATACTATTTTTCGCCAACTGAGCAAGCGAGAGGTGTTGGAGTTCATCCACATCGTGGGTTTGAAACCGTAACAATTGCCTATAAGGGAAAAGTTGCACATCATGATAGTAGTGGTGGAGGTGGTGTAATTGGGGAAGGTGATGTTCAATGGATGACAGCGGCATCTGGTGTTTTGCATAAAGAATATCACGAAAAGGAATTCAGCAAAGCTGGTGGTGATTTTCAAATGGTGCAATTATGGGTAAATTTACCAGCAAAAGATAAAATGTCTGCTCCAAAATATCAGGCAATTGAAAATAAGCAGATTCCAATTTTTGATTTAGGCGAAAATGGTAAAATTGAAGTTATAGCAGGCGAGTATCAAGGATTAAAAGGTGCAGCTAGTACCTTTACACCTGTAAATTTATTGAATGCAAAATTGAATAAAGATGGGAAAGCGACTTTTTCTTTTCCAGCAAATTATAATACAGCATTATTAGTTTTGGAAGGAAGTGTTGTTGTAAATGGAAACGAACAAGTTGCATTGGATAATTTTGTACTATTTGAAAATAATGGAGAATCAATTGATATACAAGCAAATGAACAAGCTGTAGTTTTATTGATGAGTGGAGAACCGATTGGAGAGCCAATTGCATCACATGGACCATTTGTGATGAACCACCATTTGGAGTTGGTACAAGCATTTGATGATTTTAATCAAGGCAAATTTGGCTATTTAGAAGATTAAAATGTTAAGGCTGTTTAATAATAAATTAATGCAAAAGGGCTATTTTTGTGGGTAACTTTCATCGTTATTAACGATAATAATTGTATCTTTGCGGAAAATTTTAACAATAAATAATTGATATAAAATGGCAAACACGGGTAAAATTGTACAAATTATCGGTCCAGTTATTGACGTAAGTTTCAGTGGCGAAAACTCAAAACTACCAGAAATCTTAAACGCTTTAGTAGTAAAGAAAGATGATGGTCAAGAAGTTGTATTGGAAGTACAACAACATTTAGGTGAAGATACTGTAAGATGTGTATCTATGGACAGTACTGAAGGTTTGAGAAGAGGAACACCAGTAATTGATACTGAAGGACAAATTACAATGCCTGCTGGAGAAGGAATTAAAGGTAGATTATTTAATGTTGTAGGAGAAGCGGTAGATGGTATCGGAAATGTGAGTAAAGAAGGTGGATATCCAATCCACAGAAAACCACCTAAATATGAAGATTTAGCAACATCGAAAGAAGTATTATTTACGGGTATCAAAGTAATCGACTTAATTGAGCCTTATGCAAAAGGTGGTAAAATTGGTTTGTTTGGTGGTGCTGGTGTTGGTAAAACAGTATTAATCATGGAATTGGTAAATAATATTGCTAAAGGTCATGGTGGTTTATCAGTATTTGCGGGTGTTGGAGAGCGTACAAGAGAGGGAAATGACTTATTACGGGAGTTCTTAGAATCTAACGTTATTAAATATGGTGAAAAATTTGCTCACTCTATGGAAAATGGAGATTGGGATTTATCATTAGTTGATAAAGAACAATTAAAAGAGTCTAAAGCTACTTTAGTTTTTGGTCAGATGAATGAGCCACCAGGAGCGAGAGCTCGTGTTGCTTTATCTGGTTTGACAATTGCCGAGCAATTTAGAGATGAGGTTTCTGATGGTAAAGGTAAAGATATCTTATTCTTCGTGGATAATATCTTCCGTTTTACACAAGCTGGTTCTGAGGTATCTGCATTATTAGGTCGTATGCCATCTGCGGTAGGTTATCAACCAACTTTGGCTACAGAAATGGGTTTGATGCAAGAGCGTATTACATCAACTAAGAGTGGTTCAATTACTTCTGTTCAGGCAGTTTATGTACCTGCAGATGACTTAACTGACCCTGCTCCAGCAACAACATTTGCTCACTTAGATGCAACCACTGTATTATCCCGTAAAATTGCGGAATTAGGAATTTATCCTGCAGTAGATCCATTGGATTCTACTTCAAGAATCTTAGACCCACAAGTTATTGGCGAAAGACATTACGCTGTTGCTCAAAGAGTAAAAATGATTTTACAACGTTACAAAGAATTACAAGATATCATCGCTATCTTAGGTATGGATGAGCTTTCTGAAGAAGATAAATTAGTAGTTCACAGAGCAAGAAGGGTACAACGTTTCTTATCTCAACCATTCCATGTTGCTGAGCAATTTACAGGTTTGAAAGGTGTATTCGTTTCTATCGAAGATACTTTGAAAGGCTTTGAAATGATTATGGACGGTGAAGTAGATGAATATCCAGAAGCAGCTTTCAACTTGGTTGGTTCAATTGAAGATGCAATCGAAAAAGGTAAGAAAATTTTAGCAGAAGCTAAATAATTGGAAAATATCAAAAGAAGTAAACATGCAATTAGTTGTATTAACACCGGAGAAAGAAGTTTATAAAGGCGAAGCAACGCTTGTACATTTACAAGGCGTTGATGGACAATTCCAAATTATGGATAAACATGCTCCATTAATTGCTGCACTTTCTGATGGATTATTAAAAATTACAAACAATAAAGAAAAATTGAGCTTTTTTATCAAAGGTGGCATTGTAGAAGTTTTGAATAATAAAGTTTCTGTTTTGACCGAAGGTATTGAAGAATAATTCTTTATTGATAGATAAGGTAGAAGGGATAGTCGTTAGATTATCCCTTTTTTTATTGTGTTGATTTTTAGAAATTGATTTGATTTTTTACATAAATTAATCTATTGGACAGATTTATTTTTATAGCTTTGTACAATATGCAAAGACCAGTTATTTTAGTTAGTAATGATGATAGTATTAATGCACCAGGCATTAAAGCCTTAGTTGAAGTGGCAAAGAAATTTGGAGATGTGGTGGTCGTTGCACCAGACAGCCCACAATCGGGTATGGGACATGCTATCACTATTCATGAGCCTTTACGCCTGCACAAAGTGGAGGTTTTTGAAGGTGTTGAATCATATCAATGTTCTGGAACTCCAGCAGATTGTGTGAAGATTGCTATTGATAAAGTTTTATATAGATTACCAGATTTGTGTATTTCTGGTATTAATCATGGTTCAAATGCTTCTATAAATGTGATTTATTCAGGAACCATGTCTGCAGCTATGGAAGCAGCAATTTCTAGTGTACCTGCAATCGGTTTTTCATTATTAGATTTTTCATTTGATGCCGATTTTGAAGCATCAAAACATTTTGCGGAGATAGTTATTAGAGAGTTTTTTAATAATGGACTACCTGATGCTTGTTTATTAAATGTAAATATTCCAAAATTACCGCTTGAGGAAATTAAAGGAATGAAAGTATGTCGTCAAGCAGTTGCAAAATGGGAAGAAGAATTTGAAAAAAGAGTAGATCCAAATGGCAATGAATATTTTTGGCTTACAGGAAATTTTGTGAACTATGACAAAGGAGAAGATACCGATGTTTGGGCATTAGAAAATAATTTTGTTTCTATAGTGCCAGTCCAGTATGATTTGACCAATTATCAAGGTATTACACACATTAATAAAAATTGGAATATCAGCAATGAGTAAGTTTTTAAAGTCCCCAATGTTTAATGGAATTATGTTGGGTTTAATCGTTCCGATTATTGTTTTTTTTATCTGGCATCAATTGAAATACAGTGCAATGGATTTGAGTAGTTTTATAGATATGACACTAACAAAAGTTCATGTACCTGCAACAATTAGAATGTGTGTTTTTGCAAATTTACCTTTATTTCTATTGTATAATTTTATTCAAAGATTTGAAGTTTGCATTGGGATTTTTATTAGTTCAATGTTCTATATTATAGTAATGGCAGGTTTTTATTTCTTTGGGTGATTCTTAATAATCTTATATTTTACCAAAGGTTTGAATTTTAGTTTTATCTAAACTCCAATTCCATAAATGCTGTGCATATTCAGGATTTATGGCATCACTAGAAGGTTTTTCTTCCTTTTGTTTGTACCAATATAAACCCGTTTTTCCTTCAACTTCTGGAGAACTTGCCAAGTAAATACTCGTTAGTGCACCTTTATTTGGATTGATGAGTGCAAAGGCTCCAATTTTTACCAAATAGCCAAAAAAGGAATTGTTATTTTTTCCAAAATTAGAAGCAATATTGCCAGGATGTAAAGCATTTGTTGTGATATTGGTATCTTTCAAATATTGACTCAAATACTTTGAAAATAGCATATTGGACAATTTGCTCAAACCATATTGTTTCATATATTGATAGCTTTTCTGTGCATTCAAATCATTAGGTTTGTAGTTGGTAAAACGATGAGCTACAGAAGCTACATTGACAATACGTGCTGTATCTGTATTTTTTAGTGCATCTAATAAATAATGTGTCATAAGAAAATAGCCCAAATGATTGGTCGCCATAGTCAATTCAATGCCTTCTTTATTTTCTTGTCTATTAGTATAAATAGCTCCAGCATTATTGATTAAAACATCTAATTTATCATATTTTTTATAAAACTCATCAGCAAATCGACGTATAGATTCTGATGAACTTAAATCTGCAATCAATAAATCGGTGTTGTTTAACTTAGAACTTGTATTGATTTCTTGTTGTGCAATTTGTGCTTTTTCTTTATTTCGACAAACCATAATAATGTTTGCCCCTTTTTTAGCTAATTCTATTGCCGTAACTTTTCCAATTCCAGAATTTGCTCCAGTAATTAATATGTTTTTCCCTTCAATCATAATTTAATTTAATACCATAATCGTGCCTGAACTTTTCGGAGATATGCCATACCTTTTTGATTCATCGGTTTTCTTTGAACTAATTTTATTCTTTGTTTTAACTGTATTAATGCTTTGAAATAAGCGATTATATTTATTTTGGAATGGTATAAAAAATAAAAACTCCACATAATAAATTGAGTAAGTACATAAATAAATGGAAGATGTTTATAAACGACTATCATTCTATTTTGAAATAACCTTGATTTCGTTTGAATATTTGGTTCTCTTCCATTTGGATTGACTTTATGCAATACCAAAATATCCTTGCTAAATAAAATAGCGTATCCTTTTTTTATTGATGCATAAGATAAATCATTTTCTTCCATACCATAAAAGAAATCTTCTTGATAATAGCCAGTATTTTCAATTAACGCTTTTGGAAAAACATGTCCATATCCATAAAAAAGGTTATAAAATATTTCATTTTTATCCTTTATTAAAGCTTGGTTTTTTATAGGACTTTGATAGGTGTTGTTATATGGATTTTTTCCTAAAAAGCCTATTATTCCTAGGTTTTCAGACTTATACTGCTCAAACTTTTTTAATATGATAGCGATAGCATTTTGTTGTACAATTTCTGCATCATCATCTAAGAAAAAAAGGTATTTTCCTGTTGCTTTTTTGATACAAAAATTACGACCTCCTGAAACACCTAAATTCTCATTATGGTGAATATAATGAATCGTTTTTTGTATTTCAATTGAACATTGTGCAATATAATGTTCTAATGGAAGATAGTCTTCAGATGAATTATTATTTAAAATTATTATTTCTTTTTTCCAACCTTCTACATTATCTAGCCATAAGATATTTTTCAAAGCATCAATTGTATCTTTTGCTCTGTTATAACTTATGACTATAAATGAGAAAGTATTAAGCATTCTCTTCTTTCTTTCTTCTATTCAAAAATAAACCTACAATCGCACCAATGAATAGAATTTCTAAAATTACATTTGAAGCTGTAATAATGTTATAAGTCGGTTTATATAATTTTGGCATAAAATCAAAAGTGATGGTATGTTTTCCAGCAGGTACTTTTATAGCTCTCAAAATATAGTTTGCTCTGATGTGTTCAGCTGGTTTTCCATCAATTTGTGAAGTCCAATCTACATTTGGTTTATAAACTACTTCAGAAAATACCACCAATTCATCTTTTGGAGATTCAAATTCATATTTTAAATGCATTGGATGTTTACTCACTTTTCTTATAGACCTTCCTTGTGTTGAACTGTCTTGGTTGGGTGTGAAATTTGTATAGTAATTTTTAAATTCATCGTGAATGATGACATCTTTTCTTGGATTAATATCACGAACTTTTAAGATTTCATCTTCATTGGTTTGCACAGGAATTATATTAGAAACAAACCAAGCATTTCCTAAACTATATGGATTTACAATAACGCCATTTGCTTCTTTAGTTTGTTTTAAATATTTTGTATTGAGCATATTCAAGAAATTTGCTTTTTGCAAACCTTGACTGTTGATGATGCTAAAATCGTGTTGAATACCATATTCTATTACGTCTTGGTACCTTTTTAATTTAGCTGGAGAGTAACCACCAATGTCTTTATGAAAATAAGCAGGCGATGCATCGTTAAATGGACTAACTGTAAAATCAATCATTCTATAATCGCTTGTATCTTGTAAAATAAAATTATCTGCTGGAGATGCAACAAATGTATTATTCAAAATATCATCTTGTTCGACAAAGACTTCGTTATTTATTTCACGTCTATTTACACCCCAAAAATCTACAAAACATATTAAGGTCAAAAGTAATAAACCAGCATTGTCAGGAAGTTTTTTCTTGGCTAATAAATAAACAATACCTGCTGCTAATAAAATAAAAACAAGTGAACGCATAGTATCACTCGAATTAGCTGCTTTTCTATCTTTTACTAAAGCTGTGTATATTTCATTTGCAAATTCAGGGTTACCAGTCATTTGTTGTAATTGACTTACATAACTATCGTCATTACCATTTTGTGCAGCTGTTTTGTTGTTGAAATCTTGGGTAAATGTTATCATCCAAAACAAAGCTATTGTGCCAACTGCTGCAAATGTTGCTTTTTTGAAAATATCCATTCGCTCATTTAACTCTGTTTTCTTTAAGAAATAATACATTCCAATTGCACCTACAATTACAAATAGCATTTGAGTTTCGCCCAAAATCATTGTTGGAGCCCTAAATTTATTGAAAAGTGGTAAGTATTTGAATAATAATGTATAAAATCCAAAGGAGTTTTTACCCAATGCAATTAAAGTGGTTAAAACAATCATTGGTAATAACCAAAATAAAATATACTTGTTTTTTCTGGCTGCAAATATGCCTATAAAGAATAAGAAAAGCACCACTGCACCCATATAAAATCTACCTAAAACAAAAGGTTCATCTCCCCAATATAAAGGAACTTGTTTGATAAACTGTTCTGCTGTTCCTTCAGGCACACCTTTCCCAATTAGTGTTTTATAAATATGTGAATCTGGCGTAAGTTGGGCATTTGAAGAACCACCTACATAATTTGGAATAAATAAAGATGGTAATTCATTCCAGCCAAAGCTCCATTGTGTTGCATAGTCAATATCTACGCCACTTTCAGCTTTGAGCGGTGTTGGTGTATTGCTAGTATCTTTTATATGAATAATATTGGTTCCACGATTCGATTCATCGGAATATTCTTTGATATAAATTTGGTTGAAGTTTAGACCAACACTGAGCATAAAAGATATGGAAACCAATCCTAGACTAATTGCTAAATGTTTAAAATCTTTTTCTTTGATGGTTTGATAAATTAATATTCCAGCAAATGGGAGTGTGGCAATTAAACTATAATATCCTAATTGAATATGAAAACTACTGATAAGAAATTTCAAGAAGAAAGTAGTAACTAATAAACCAATTAAATATCGTTTATTGAGCAATAAAATTAAACCAGCCCAAAATGGAAGAATACTTGCTAAAACATATTGTTTATTAGTGTGTCCAGCGGCAACACTCATAATGGCAATATTACTCCAACTCGCCGCAATTGCGAAAAGTAATGCAATCCAAAAATTCTGAAATAATACCCAAAAGAATAGAAATGCACCTCCAACAAAAATAATTTGATTAAAAGTTACATCTTTAATTGTTTTTTGAGCTAAATTATAAATGAGATTAATTGGTGTGTATTTTACCCACTCCGCATAGAAAACTGTACCAGCCGTCATTGTGGTTGGACCACCTGAAAACATTTGGTCATTCCATAAGAAATTTCTTTCCCCAAATTTTTCTTGAAAATCACGCCAAGGTTTCATAGACATCGCTTCGCCTTGAACCACATCGCCAGTTCCAATATGTTTTCCTTCTAGTAATGGAAAATAAAATACAAAAATAGGAATAACAACGATGGCAAAAATTGCAATGTATTTTGCAGCTTTTGAGTTTAGGAATTCAAAAGATGAACTCGATTCACTTTTCTGAATAGACTTTTGTTTTAAAGGTTCTGTCTTTTTATTTTTCGACATTTTTTAAGTATTTTATTGTTTCAAAAATAATATTTTAAATTTACAAATTTAGGTTTATAGATGTTATTTTTGTTCTTCCTATTAAAAGGGATATTTTAGATTTTACAAGGTAAAAATGAAAGAAATTATTAAAATAGATTTCTCAGATTTTAGTGATGGGATTAGTAAACAAAATAATTTTATTTACAATACACTGATACAAAAATATGATGTGCAAATCTCAGCACAACCTGATATTTTATTTTTTTCATGCTTTGGAATGAATTATTTGAAATATAAGAATTGTAAGAAAGTATTTTGGGCAGGAGAGAACCTTAGACCAGACTTTAATGGTGCCGATTATTGCATCACATTTGATTATAACAATAACCCAAATCATTATCGCTATCCACTTTGGGTGCTTAGTATAATAGAAAAAGATTTAATAAAAATTCCAACAATTGAAGAAGTAGATGAAATTGTGAAAAGCAAAAATAAATTTTGTGCCATGTTGGTTTCTTATTGTCGAGCAAGCAAACGAAAGGAATTATTTAATTTTATAAGTAATAATTATAAGCGAATAGATTCTGGCGGAAGATGTTTGAATAATATGAACAATCAACCGATTGATAATCCATTAGATTTTTTTAATCCTTATAAATTTTCATTGTGTTTTGAAAATTCTTCTCATCCAGGATATTCTACTGAAAAGATAATTAATGCATTCCGTAGTAATTGTATTCCATTGTATTGGGGCGACTCAGAATTGAAAAATGAGTTAAATCCGAAACGTTACATTTCGCTACACGATTTTCAAAATGAACGTACTTTCTTAGATTATATTATTGAAGTAGATAATAATAACGAATTGTATAAAAGTATTTTGAAAGAGCCATTATTAATTAATGGAAATATTCCACCTGCTTATAAAAAAGAGAATTTTGAACAATTTTTAGATAAGATAATCACAGATAAAATGCCACCCGATAAAACTACTTTACAAAAGGTAAAACATTTTATGGGCAATTACTATTTCAAATATAAATGGGATAGAACTTGGGGTTTCTAAATTGAAAGCCATATTGGTTGTTGTCTTTTATAAACTTATCCAACTTATTGGAACAATATCGTTTTGATTTAATTCATCTATTAAAAACCAAGTTTTTGGTGCGACAACGATTTTATTTTTATTTGCATTTAACCAAGCTGCCCACCAACTAAAAGTACTATTTGCAATGATGTTGTGCTGGCAGTTGCTCATTAATTGCATATCGATATAGCTTGATTTTCCTTTATTATGGTTGATAAATATTGTTTTAGCATGGGTTTTTAAATTTTCTTTTACCCAATTAATATCGTCGGAAAATACAAAATAGGTGATGTTCTCCATTTTATTTTCAAGAATAGACATCGCATTTTTGTAATAATCTAATTCTAATGCTCTAAATTTTGAAGCATTATTTTTGATAGATAAATAATCTCCACGACGAATATGTATTGATACGGAATTGCTGGATTTTATTTGGTTTAAAATCTGTTGATTTTGTTCCTTTAATGGATGAATAAATTCAAAATCTTCACGAATATCTGCTTCAATGTCTTTAAAATACAATTCAGATTGGAAATTACCTTGTATAAAAAGTGGTTCGTCTTTTTCTAAATAGTCAGCATTAAATTGCATTCCAGATTCAATCAAAGTATTGTTTTTATTGGTATTTCGTTTGGTTTTTAAATAATATTCTAGTTTTGCAAGTGGATAAGTTATACCATTTGAAAAATAGAGTGAATTGCAATCTACATTCAAGTTGAAAATATCCAATTCATATTGCATTGGTGTACTAAATTTTTTAAAAGGTAATTTGCTTTGAATGTATGCTAAATCTAAAACTAGTTCTGATTGCGTATTTATTGCTAAATGTTTCCCAAAAGCATATTGAAACATTTGGTTGCCCAATCCTCCAGAAAGTTGAACTTGAATCATTGTATTAAATTGGAGAGTAATTTAGCAATTTATAAAAGATTGCTCTAATAATTAACTTAAAATAAAATAGTTTTTGTTTGATAGCAACTTTGTTGCTTTGTTTTCCTTCGCCTCTCAAAAAAGTATGTCCTCCTAATTTACTTTTATCTAATAATAATGTTTTTTGCTCAAAAGGTAAATACCAATCTTCAGGATAGCAAAAGCCTGGATGTAATTTCTTTGGTTCAACTTCAGAAAAATATTTATTAATATGTGATTCGTCGTGCCAAACTGCTGTAATATTATTTTTTATATCAGTATCTATATCATTTTTTAGTTGCTTACACATTTGCAAAAATGCATTCGTTTTTCCTCCAATTAGTCCACCAGCAAAGTAATATTTGCCTTTATTGGTTGGAATATAAGCTGTAGATTTTTGATTGTTTTCATAAGCAAATTCATTGCTCTTTTTGTGGTAAGCAACTGGATGAATTTGACCAACTAAATCATTGTCTTCTAAATTTGGAAGAATTTCATTTTTTAGAATTGGTTTAGTAAAAGTATAATTGGCATTAAAAAAAAACAGAAAATCCATTTGTTCTAATTCGCTTTCAATTTTTAAAAATAGATGAAATCGCATTAAGGTATCATTTGGCCAACCTAATCTTTCTTGATAAATTTTATGTACAAATTTTGTGTTAGAAATTTTCTCACTTTCTGTAAAAACAAAATAATGTTTTTCGCAATCAGGTAATAAAAACTGCTCTGCACTTTTGTAAAAAGTATCAAAGAAAATATCATAATTTCCTGTGCATATATATAAAATGCCTATTTTATCCATTGGTGTTTATGAAATTTTTTATCTGATTTTTGAACAATATTATAGCACTAATAAGTAATATACATAGTTTGATAATTATAGTAATGATGAAACCTAAACTTAAATTTTCAAGTAAGTAAAATGTAATGGTATAAAATAATATAATACTGATTGTAGGAATTAATGTTTTTATGCGAATGTAAAAATTTGTTGAAAATCGGCAGAATAGATAACCTAAAATTGCCATAACTAAATAAGAAATTAAGGTGTTTACACTTGCAATTTTATAATCATAAATTGGAATTAGGTATTTGTTTAAAAGAATATTTAGGCCACCACAAATGAATATGATAATCGTTATATTTCTTATTCTTTTTGAATGAAAAAGTGGAATATTGTATAAATCGTAGATAAAACAAAAGAAATAGCCTAATACTATTATTGGGCAAATAATGAGTGCGGCTTCATATTCTGGATTTATGGATAAAATAATGCCTAATTCTTTAGATAATAGAATGAAAAGTCCAGAAATTAGAACTACTATTTTTAATAGACTTTTTAGTTCACTTAATATATTTTCAGTTTTATTATCGTGGAAAAAAGTAGCATATTTTACATTAAAAATAACTTGGAAAGATTGAATAAAAGCAAAATAAATCACACTTATTTTATAGGCATAACTATATAAACCAGCTTTTTCGTTTCCTAAGGAATTATTAATCATTAAGGTATCAAAATAGTTCAAAATAAAGCTACTTGTACTGAGTAAAATAATAGAAACTGAATAGGTGAAAATTTTTATAATATAATTTAGGTCGAGCTTAAATTGGATATAATCTTTTAGATATTTTATAAAAATAACAGACAATAAAATATAACCCACAATTTCTCCAATTAGCCTACCTTTGTAATCTTTAAAGATCAAAACTATCAAAAGTAAAGATGCAACAACTTTGAGTAAAGTATTAAAAATTTGTTGTAAGGCATTGAGTTTAACATCAGAATTGTAAATAAAAATGGCATTGATAATACCAAAAATAATTCCAAAAAAGATAATTGGAGGAATGAGTTGAAATGCAAATAATGGAATATTGAAAAATTCTGCAATTTGGTGTTGAAATATATAAAATACGGCACTAATAATAGAAAACGAAATCAAGGAAATAAAGAAAACAGAGGTAATTAATTTGCTATTATCAATATCTTTTCGATACCAAAAATAACTTATAGAGGATATGGTATTTAGTGGAAAAAGTATCAAAAAAAGTCGAATATAGTTATTCGTTACTTCAATAATTCCATAGTCGCTTACCGATAAAATACTCGTAAAAATAGGTATGCTTATAAAATTTATAATGTTCACAATTATAGTTGCAAAAAATAACAAAGAGCCTTTTTTTAGTGAATCGTAAAAGCTATTGTTCTTGATGATATCTATAATTTTAAGCTTCATTCAGACTAAATAATTTAATTAATTTTTCTGAAAACTGTTGAATATCCTCATTGTATTTTCTGTTATTATCTTTGTATTTAATATCAAATTGAGCTAAAATTTTGGACAACTCATCTGCATTATCTGGATTGAAAAAAGTACAATCTTTATTTATCTGTTCTATATTAACATTTATATTTGAAGCAATAACGTATTTATTCAAAGCTTTAGCATCTTCAATTACAGTACTCCAACCTTCAAAATATGATGGTTGAACAACTGCAATCGAATTTTTTATTAAGGCAATTTGTTCATCTCTATCTATAAATCCAGTAATTATTAGGTCATCTATAAGTTGATTTTTTTCTATGAAATTTTTCAAATCTTTAAATATATTTTCATTTCGATACGATGAAGTATTGCCAGTAAAAACAATTTGAAAAGGCAGTTCTTTACTTTTTAATTGACTAATTGCTTCTAAAACTCTGATGTGATTTTTGTGTGGCCAAAATTGATTGCACACAATATAATAGGGCTTTTTAATCTGAAATTTTTCCTTTATTGAATGGAAGTCAAATGCTTTAATTTTTAAAAAGGATACAAAAGGCAGAACAAAAACTGGATTTTGATGATTAGGATAAAATTGCTTAAAACTTTTATAAGCATCTTGACTACTTAATACTAATGTAGATTGTTGATATTCTAAAAGGTTTGTAAAAAAACTTTCTGAATATTTTATATCATTTACTGTAAAAAAATGAGGTAAATATTTTTCTTGAAAATCAGCTTTCCAAAATACTAATTCATTCGCATCAACAAAACTATTGTCAGGCAGAGCTGGAAAAACATAATCCACTTTTTGGCTATATGTTTTGAATAAATTTTTATTTAAATATTTACGAGCTATTAGGTTAAAAACTCGTTTGATAAATGATACATCTTTTTTATAATTAAAATAAATTAAGTATGGATAATTGATTTTTTTAAATTCATCAATGGGTGTTTCGTTATCGTGATACAGAATAATATTTGGCTTATTCTTATCATCTACAATATTGTTCAATCCTTTAATAATATTGAGCAAATAGATAATCATAGATGCTGCATTTTGATAACTACCCGACGTAGGAATTAAAATTGATTTTCTTCTATCCATTTTTTATATTTTTCTAATCCTTGTTCTAAACTAATTTTTTGTTGATAACCAAATGATTTTAATTGAGTAATATCAGCAGCCCATCTCAATGGATTTCCAATTAAATTAATACCATTAAATTCATATTCTAAAGTATCATCAAATACGTTAATAAATGTTTCAATACATTCTTTTATCGTAACTTCATTTCCATTTGCAATATTTATGATATCATTATTAAAAGTAGCATTATTTATAATACAATTAACGGCATCAACAAAATCATCTATATAAATAAAATCTCTTGATTCTGTTCCATTTCCTTGTAATTGAATGTTCTGATGACTTTGTGTCTTTTGGTAAATATCCCAAAATAATAGCTTTTTTTGACCAGGTCCATAAACAGAAAATGGTCTAATACTACAAGTGGGTATATTAAATAATGTATTAAATTCTTCGCATATTAATTCAGCTTGATATTTATGAAAACCATAAGGGGAAATTGGTTTTTTTGGAGCATGTTCGGCAATAGGAATTTGAGTTGGATTGCCATAAACAGCCGCACTCGAAATATGTAAAAATTTACAATTTTTCTGATAATCTTTTATATGAAATAATATATCGTGTACAAATTTTGTATTACTCAAAAAATCATAATCTATAGCACTAAAAGATTTCTGTACGTTTGCATTACCTGCACAAAATATAGCAATGTCATATTGTTTTAGAGTGAAAATTTCTCTTAAAGTTGTGTGAGTTATATTGAAATAATCAATATTATCAGTTTTTTTCTCAATAATATCAAGAGCTGTAATTGAATTTCCTTTAGCTTGAAAATTACGGTTTAAATTAGAACCAATAAATCCTTCTGAACCAATTATGAGTATATTCATTTCAAATTTTTAATGATTTTTGCAGGATTCCCGCCTACTAAAGTCCAATCCGGAACATCTTTAGTAACGACACTTCCTGCTGCAACAATCGCTCCTTCGCCAATAGTAACACCTTTTAAAATGATTACATTCATACCAATCCAAACATTGTTTTTTATTAAAATTGGAGCAGATGACACAACTGACCAATTTTTATTTTCAATAAATGATTTACCCGAGCGTAAATCTTTCAATTGATTTTCCATATCCAATTGTCTTAATTTATATTCAATAGGATGTGAATCATTATCGAAAAGAGTAGTTCCCCAACCAATAAATACATTATCGCCAATTTCAATTTTATGGACACAAATAAAATCTCCATTTGTTTGTGTATTATTTCCAATTTTAATAATACCTTCTTGATTGTTTATCTGAAAATTACCCAAAATAATATTGTCTTTTCCAATAAAAAGATATTTTTTATTTTTAATTGCAAATGGTATTGAAAGTCTAAAATCTTCAGTTATTATGGAAGATTTATCCATCTCAATATATTGATTGATTGACTTTAGATATTTTCTTCTTTTATATTTTTTGTAAAAATCTAAAATCATGGCTATTTATTTTTGATAATAATTCCTTGTCCTGTTGGCAGTGAAATAATATTATAACCTAATACTTTGGCTAATTCATCATGTGCATCCTTTTGGTTGATATGATTTGGGAAACCATAATCATCTAACACAATTACACCACCAATTGTAATTTTGTCCCAAAAGTATTTTATGGCTTCAATTTCAGGCAACACACAATTCATATCAATAGAAAGGTATGCAATTTTATTCGTATCACATTGGGTTAGTGTTTCAGGAACACTACCTTTTATAATTTTTACGGGATGTTCTTTAAATGTATTGACAACATCATCATAGCAATCCACATACATATTGTATTGTTCTTTTAAGCCTAAATTTTTCTCATCAGTAGATAAGTACTTCTCGTCATAACCTTGAAACGTATCTAATAAATAAAAAGTCTTATTAAGTTGATTAAAATTAATGTATTCAATAATTCCTATTGATAAACCACCTTTATTTACACCGCATTCTACAAAATCTCCTTCTATATTTTTTACTAAATCAGCAAAAGAATAAGCAATATAAGCTCTCCAACGAATATCAAATCCTTCCCATGATTTTGTTTTATAAGATTTGGAATATGCTTTTATAAATTTTTCGTCTTTTAAAAAATCAGCATTATTTCTTGTCGCTAATCCATCTGTATTATAAGTTAATGGGCCATATACAATTTCAGAACTGTCATATAGTACCTTATAGTTTTTTATAAACCAATTTAACTTCCTAAAAAATATTTTTATTTTATTAAACATTTTTAATTTTTATTCTAAACATAGAAAGGAAAACAATATAAATCGAGCGGTTTATATTGAAAAAGATATTTTTAAATCCAAGTAGGTTAAAGCATTTTATTAAATAAATTGTGAGCATAAAGCTATTTGCTGACATTCTCATTAATTTTTTAGTCATTCTTTCTGACAAAACCTTTTTTAAAGCAATTGGATTATAAACTTTAAATTCATTATTCAAATTTATAATTTTCTTCAACCATTCATAGACATTTGGCAACTCATCGAGTTGATTCATTCGATTAAAATTTATCAAACTATAATGTGCTTCAACATCATCATTAGTTATTTTTGATTGAAAATAATAGAAGAGTTGCTCTTTAATAATATTAAACAAGCCATCATCTAATTTGTACCAATTACTATGAATCATATTGCCTTGATGAATTCTATATCTTAGCATTGGTTTGGGTATATTATAGATTTTACTGTGTTTTGCAATTTGTATCCACATATCAAAATCTTCTCCGGCTAATTCTTTATAGTTTAAATGATTAGCATCTAAAATGGATTTCCTAATCAAAACAGAGGTGTGTACAAAGCAATTATGGAATAATAGTCTGCATTTTAATTCTTCTGGCGAATAACCAAAATTAAAACCTTCTCCAAATGGTTTATTATCTTTATCAATCCATATTGCGTTAGTTCCTACTAACCCAAAAGATGAATTTTTATCAAGGAAATCAACTTCTGCTTCAAATCTATTTTTATCTGAAATATCATCGGCATCCATAATAGCAATATATTTACCTTTGGCTTCTTCAATCAATCTTCGTTTTGCTTTGTAATAACCAAATTTTCCTTCATTGATAATTCTTATTCTTTTATCATCGAAAGACTGAATAATTTCCAGTGTCTTATCTGTTGAACCATCATTTATAATTACAAACTCAAAATCACTGTAAGTCTGTTCCAATATTGACTGAATTGCTTCTTTAACATAGTTTTCAGCATTGTAGGCTGTCATCAATACACTTACAGATATTTCTTTGTTTATACCCATTTATAGTTAATTATTTTCTTGGATTATTTTTTGCTTTTTATTATCTTGTTGCCAAATTTACAAAAATGTTTTTAATTGGTTTAGGAAAGGCAGATATTACTGCATTTGAACGTGGCTCAAGTATGCTAGGTTATGGTATGTATTCTCATATTGCCTTAGATGTTGAAACGCCATTATTTGCTCGTGCTTATTTAATTCAGGATATCGATAAGCAAAATAAAATCGCTATCGTGAATTGTGAAGTTTGCTTTATTACACCACTTTTAAAACAATCTGTTGTAGATTATATTGCAAAGCATTTTCCTGATTTAGGTTTGTCGGACGATAACCTTATGCTTTCTGCAACACATACACATTGCAGTCCAGCTGGATTTTCTAGCCACGCAACTTATAATATTTCTGTTCCAGGCTTTGTGCAACATATTTTAGATAAATTGGTAAAAGGAATAGTTGAAGCGATTGTTGAAGCAGATAAAGTAAAAGTAAAAGCAAATATCACAATAGGAAAGAGCAATTTTGCCAACGATATTCCTGTATCTTTTAATAGAACAGTAAATTCTTACAACCAAAATCCTGAAGTAAAAAAATATTCTTTTTCTGAAAGACATCTTGCAGTAGATAGAGAAATGACTTTACTAAATTTTGTTACTGAAGAAGGTGCTTTATTAGGTTCTATTAATTGGTTTGCGGTACATACCAGTAGCTTACCAAATAATTTTTTAAAATTATGTTCAGACAATAAAGGTTATGCCGCTGATTATTTAGAGCGTGATTTACAGAAGAAAAATAAAAATTATATTGGAGCATTTGCTCAAGGTGCTTGCGGTGATGTTTCTGCTCGTGTTCGATATAATCCAAATTTGCCTTTCCAAAGAGGAAAATATGAGGGCTTTTATTCTGATGATTTGAAAAGCTCTAAATTCTGTGGTCAGTTGCAATATGAAAAGGCAAAAGAAATAGTTGAAAATAATCAAACTCAGATTAATAATAACGCAATTGACTATGTTCAACAATATATAGATTTTAGTAAAATTGATATTTTGCCTGAATTTAATAATGGCAAAACTGGAGGTGTTACATCTCCAGCGGTGATGGGAGTTGCTTTTTTAGAAGGTTCAAAAATGGACGGTCCAGGTATGCATCCTTTTATCGGAAATTTTGCTAAAACACTTTCAAATATTGTTAGAAATAAAGAAATTAATAAAGCCAAAAATAAGAGTGATATCGAAAGTGAAAAAACACATAGAAGATACACCGCACAAGGTAATAAACATTTGGCTTTTGAAACTGGTGAGAAAAGATTATTTAGTTTTACAGACATTAAAAATTTTTTTATACCAGGTGCTGTTGATCCAATGATTCATTATTTAAAACATTTTGCAAGTTTAGGCTTGTTAGATGAACATCCTTGGTCGCCACAAATTTTACCTTTACAAATTTTTAAATTGGGGACTATTGCTATCGTTGGTTTTCCTTTTGAAATCACAACTGTTGCGAGTTGGCGTTTGAAAAAAACACTTGAAGATATTTTATTCAAACAAGGTATTGAACATATAATTTTATCACCTTATGCAAATGCATATAATGGATATATCACTACTTTCGAAGAGTATCAAGTGCAAGATTATGAAGGTGGACACTGTGTTTTTGGTCAGTGGAGTTTAAATGCTTTACAGCAAGTAAGTTCTAATTTAGCTACTCAAATGGGTAAAGAAAAAGCAGATAGAGATATACCGTTCTTGCGTGAAGCTCCAATTTCTGATAAATATTTAGAACGTTTTGCCTATACTAAAAGTTTCTATTATCAAAAAATTGAAAAGAAATTAGCCAAAAAGGAAAATAAAATCTTGCTAAGTTCTGCCAATTACGATAAGAAAATAGATGCTCAAATAAATAAGTAATTTCAAATAGTTTATAGATAAACACTATCTAAGGAAGAATTTTTATTAATATTTTTTTAGCGGTTAAAAATAGTTAAATTAACTATTTGTTCTAATTTTCGTTTTATATTTGCTTTCGTGAATAGGCGGATTATCATTTTAACTACAGTTTTGTTGCTCTTAGGATTGTTAGGAATCGCAACAGTACAAGTATTTTGGCTACAAAAAGCGATTCAATATTCAGAACAAAATTTTGATAAAAATATCTTCCAAGCTTTATATGATGTTTCCAATGAGATTGATAAATTAAAAGTTTCGCCTTTAATTTCTGAGGCGATGGGTGCTAAAGACATCAACTCCAAAATTAAAGGAGATATTATAATGCGAACGATTGATGAGGAAGGAAAGCCAACGTCTTTGTTTTATAATGACTCGATGACTGCTGAACAATATGCTGCAATTCGTGAGCAAATTGAAGAAGCTATGCCATTACAAATTGATAATTTACAACAATTAATGGCGGAGCAAATGGTTAGTTTGACACCAATTCAAGAATTATTAGATACGACAAAATTAGCTTCACTAATTTCAAAAGCATTAGCAAGCAAAGGTATCGAAATTTGCTTTCGTTATGGAATTACCGAGTTTGCACCAAATAACTTTGTCCTGATTTCTAAAAATACGCCATTTGGAGAATTATATAAAACTAAATATTTCATAGAATTATTTCCAAGAAGTATTATCGACCAAAAGAAAACACTTCGTTTGTTTTTTCCACATAAAAGCCAATATATTTATGCATCGATTTGGCAGATTATTGTAAGTTCAGTATTCTTTTTCTTATTAACTGTGGCCGCATTCATTTTAGCTTTCAAAATCATTTTCCAACAGAAAAAATTGTCGGATATGAAAAATGATTTTATCAGCAATATGACACATGAATTAAAAACGCCCATCGCTACTATATCGATTGCTAGTGAAATGTTGAAGGATAATACCATTTCGGCAGATAGCAATAATAGAAAGAAATATGCCAATATTATTTTTACTGAAAATAAAAGATTAGCTAACCACGTGGAGCAAGTTTTACAAATTGCAAAATTAGAAAATGGAGAATTAGAATTAAATAAAGCAGATCGTCATTTACATCTAATTATTGAATCTGTAGCAGAGCGTTTCTTATTGCAATTAGAAGAGTTAGGAGGTGAGATTATCTTGGACTTGGAAGCTAAAAATGATATTTTTAAAGTTGATGAGTTGCATTTTTCTAATATGATTAATAACTTGATAGACAATGCAATAAAATACAATGATAAACAACCTTTAATAAAAATTAACACTTATAATATAATAACGGGCATAGTTATTGAAGTAAGTGATAATGGAATAGGATTGTCAAAAGAAAATCAAGCAAAGATATTCGATAAGTTTTATCGAGTTTCAAAAGGAAATGTACACGATGTGAAGGGTTTTGGTTTAGGCTTGAGTTATGTAATGTCCATTGTAAAAGGACATTTTGGAGAGATTTCTGTTGAAAGTAAATTAAAAGAAGGAACTAAATTTAAAATACAAATACCAAACAATCAAACAGAGTAATTATGAATAAAAAAGTTTTATTAGTAGAAGATGATCCAAACTTAGGAGCCTTACTACAAGAATACCTAAAGCACAAAAACTTTGACGTAGATTTAAAAAGAGATGGCGTTGAAGGGCTTTTTGCTGCCAAAAAGAACAAATATGATATGTTACTTTTAGATGTTATGATGCCCAAAAAAGATGGCTTTGAAGTCGCTGAGGAAATCAGAAAAGACAATCAAGAAGTACCAATTATTTTCTTAACAGCAAAGTCTATGAAAGAAGATAAAATCAAAGGTTTAACCATTGGTGCCGATGATTATATCACTAAACCTTTCTCAATGGAAATCTTAGAATTAAAGATGAATGCCATTTTAAGAAGAACAGATAAAACTGATGTGAAAGTAGCTCTAGATACTTACAAAGTAGGTAGTTCTGTTTTAGATTACAAAAACCATAAATTAAATATTAATGGGAAAGAAACTAAATTGACGACTAAAGAAACAGAGTTGTTGCGTTTATTTTTTGAACGTAAAAATGAATTGTTAGAACGTGAGTTTGCTTTAAAACATGTTTGGCAAGATGATAGTTATTTTACAGCTAGAAGTATGGATGTTTTCATCTCAAAAATTAGAAAATACCTAAAAGATGATGAAACATTGCAAATTTTAAACATTCACGGTCAAGGTTATAAGCTGATTGATAATAGTGAATCAACAGAATTGTAAATTTAATTTACTTTTTAAAAAATTTGTTCCGCAATAGAAATATTGCGGATTTTTTTATTTAATGTCTTAAATTAATAGAGAAGTGGTTTTATAAAATTCCGAGTATAAAAACAACAAAAGATAATTTAGTTTGTTACAAATAGAAAATACCACAGATTTTTAGTATTTTAGTACTTTAATTTAATTAAAATAGATATTATGGTAGCAGAATTATCAACAACAATAAATGCAGCCGAGTTAGTTAGAAAACATCGTCAGTTTTTTAATTCAGGCAAAACACAAAGCTTAGAATTTAGATTAGAGCAATTAAATAAACTTAGAAGTTTAATTAAAGCAAATGAAAGTAAAATCAAAGAAGCACTAAAAAAAGATTTAAATAAATCTGAATTTGAAGCTTATGGAACTGAAATTACTTTTGTATTGAAAGATATTGACCACGTAATTGCATCATTGAAGAAATGGATGAAGCCAGAGCGTGTTAAAACACCTCTTTTTCATCAATTGGGAAGTAGCTGGATTCAAAGCGATCCACTTGGTGTAGTTTATGTTATTGCACCTTGGAATTATCCTTTTCAGTTGCTGATTGCACCAGTAATTGGAGCAATGGCTGCTGGTAATACCGTTATTATGAAACCATCTAGAATGAGTGCAAATACTTGCCAATTAATAGACGAAATGATTTCTAGTAATTTTCCTGCTGATTATTTAAAAGTGATTACCAACTTCCAAACAACACAAGAGTTGTTAGAAGAAAGATTTGATTATATTTTCTTTACTGGAGGTAAAGAAGTAGGTACAGAAATTTATCAAAAAGCAGCAAAGAATTTAACACCAGTAACTTTAGAGTTAGGTGGAAAATCTCCATGTTTTGTTGATGAAACCATGAATATGAATTGGGCGATGAAGCGTTTAATTTGGGGAAAATTTACCAATGCTGGACAAACGTGTGTTGCTCCAGATTATTTCTTGGTGGACAATAAAATTAAAGCTAAATTTATTAGTGAAGCGATTAAAACCATTAAAGAGTTTTATGGTGAAGATCCTAAGCAAAGTCCTGATTTTGGTAGAATTATAACTGAAAAACATTTTCAAAGAGTGTCGGGATTATTCAAAAATGCTCAAGTAATTCACGGTGGCGATACAGATGCCAGTCAAAAATATATTGCTCCAACTATTTTGGATAATGTAAAATTAGACGATGCAGTGATGCAAGAAGAAATTTTTGGACCATTAATGCCAATTATCGGTTATGATAATTTAGATGATGCCATTAAAATTGTAAATTCAGGTGGTAAACCTTTGGCATTATATGTTTTCTCTGAAAGTAGAGCTTATCAAGAAAAAGTTCTGTCCGAAACATCATCAGGTAATGGGTCTATCAATGAATGTTTAATGCATGTTGGACAATTTAATTTGCCATTTGGTGGTGTTGGCGATAGTGGAATTGGCCAATATCATGGAAAATTAAGTTTTGATATTTTCTCCCACCGAAAAGGCGTTTTGAAAAAATCTACATTGACGGATTTAGCTTTACGTTTTCCGCCATATAATTCAAATAAAGTCAATATGTTGAATAAATTGATGGATTGGTTGATGTAATCAGTCGTTTGTTTTGATAAAGTAAAAGAGGCTGTCTGAAAAATTTTAGACAGCCTCTTTTTGTATTTTATAGTTTAATTGCTATTATTTTACTTTCAGATAAGTACCTAATTTAACGACATTATCTTGTATATTATTCCACTCAATTAATTGAGCAACTGTAATTCCATAACGTTTGCTGATATTGTATAAAGTATCTCCTTTTTCAACTAAATGAACAGAAGCATTCGGGTCAACTTTTTTTAACTCAATTGATGGTGTATAAACTTCTGCTTTTTTTTCGGTAACTTCTATAATTTCTGGATTTGCTGTATTGTTTTTTATAGGTTCAATTTTCTCTTCAACTTTGGTATCAGGAAAAGGTTTTACTGGATTGTTTTCTACTAATTTAGTGCCTTCTTCCCACGATAAAACTTTGTTTTCATCAACTGATAGATTTTGTTTAGGAATATCTTTATAAACAGTATCTTTTGTAGTAGTAATCGTTGTTTTTACTTCGTTTTGCGTAGGTTTTATGACTTCTTGTTGCTTAGGAACTGTCGTATTCTGAATAGGTGTTGTTCTGAGTTGAGGTTTCACTTTAATGGGTTTCTTTAAATTGATTAATTCACCCACTTTTGGTTCTTCGCCTTTAGACATTTTATTCAATTTTAATAAGGCATCTAATTGTATGGCGTGCCTTTGAGCAATTTTCCACATAGTATCATCTTTTTTAATAAGATGTGTTTTGTGTTTTGCTTTAGTACGCTTTGGTTCTAAATAAATATATTGACTATTTAGTCGAATAGAAGCATCATCTAAATCATTATATTGTAATAAATTTTTTAATGAAATTTTAGCGGATTGAGCAACCAATGCTAAATCATCATGACTAAATACTTTTACAGCTTTTAATTTATTATATAAAACAACACTCTTTTTTAAAGTCTTAGATTTAATAACATCTTGCTCTTTATTATCTATTTGATGTAATTTTGTATTAACGCTTTCAACTTTATTGATATTTTTTTCATCTTTTTTATAATTCTCTGCCAATAATTCTTCTTTAGAGAAAGTACCGTTATCTAATTTATCTAAACTATAAGTTTCAATATATTTTATTAATAACTCAGGGTATTTTGGATTGGTGGCATAGCCAGCTTCTTTCAAACCATAAGCCCACGCTTTGTAATCTTTAATATCTAGTGTAAAGAGATTCGCATATCGACTACGATTGACTAAGAAATCTGAGTGATCTTTATAGGATTGAATTGGATCATCATACACTCTAAAACATTCATTGGGAGCATCATCATTATATTTGAAAGTCTTTCCTGTCCAATTTTGATGACATTTTATTCCGAAATGGTTATTTGTGTTTAATGCTAATACACTTTTTCCAAAACCTGATTCGAGAATGCCTTGTGCAATCGTAATACTTGCTGGAATTTTTGCTCTTTTCATTTCTAAAATAGCAATGTCTTTGTATTTTTCGATATAAGCAATAATCTCAGGACTCTTTACTTCTTGAGCTTGTGTTAAGGTCGTTAAATTAAATAAGCAAAATAATGCTATTAAAATTTTAGTTCTCATTTGTTGTCTTTTTTCTTATAATATTAATACCATCTCGAATAGATAAAATAACATTTTCTACACGATTATCTTGAGCAATTTTTTCATTGAACAAATGCAATGCCTCAGTATCCTTATCTTTTTGTTCGTTAATTATTTTTCCTTTCCACAGTACATTGTCAGCTAAAATAAACCCGTTAGGTTTTATCTTATCAATCACTAAATCATAGTATAAAGAATAATTTTTTTTGTCAGCATCTATAAATATAATATCGAATTGATAATCTAATTTTGGTATCTCTATCTGTGCATCACCAATTATTATGGTTATTTTATCATCTAAACCTGCTTTGTTCCAAAATTTTTTAGCCACACTTTCCAACTCTTCATTTACATCAATCGTAAATAATTGACCACCATTTTGTAATCCTTTTGCCAAACAGATTGCAGAATAACCCGTAAATGTTCCGATTTCTAAAATATATTTTGGTTGCACTGCTGCTGAAAATAATTGTAAGAAAATACCTTGTGCTTTACCAGAAAGCATATTTGGTAATAATACATTCGCATGAGTATATCTTTCTAATTCAGCTAAAACGTTTGTTTCTCCAGATGCATATTTGGAAATATAGTTTTCTATATTTTCAGGTATGATTTCCATATAAAATTTTATTCCATTTCAATAAGCAATTGATTTTTCTCCACCGCTTGTTTTTCTGTAACTAAAATATTTTTCACTTTACCGGTCCCAGTCGCTTTGATAATATTTTCCATTTTCATAGCTTCTAATACGATAAGATTATCGCCCTTATTGACTTCTTGACCAACGTCAACGGTAATTCTTAGAACCAAACCAGGCATTGGTGCTTTAACATTATCCATGGTATTACTGCCTACGGCACTCATACCCATTTTTTCCAATAGCATATCTAATTCATCTTCTAATTGAATAGGATATATAGTATCGTTTACTTTTATTTCAAAAGTTTTATTTTGAAAATCAGCCCGAACCACTTCAATATTAAATGATTCATTATTATCTATAATATGATATTTTTCTTTGTAAATGTGTACTAAATCAATATCGGCATTTTGTCCATCTATGATGATTTTATTATCCTTCAACTCAATTTCATGAGCTTTATTTTCGTTATAAATGACATTGTATTTCATTAAACTGCAATTTTTACAATATTAGAAATAAAAACGAAAATTTTTGCCTTTTAGTTTTAAATACTTGTTGATAATAGCTATTGTTAATATAAAAGAGATTTTGGATATGGAATAAACAAAAAAAAACGCCGACAAAAGTCGGCGTTTTAGTATTTAAAACTATCAAATATTAGCCTTGGCTAGCTTTAAAAGCTTTGATAGCTTCTGTTAATTTTGGAACAACTTCAAATGCATCTCCAATAATTCCATAATCAGCAGCTTTAAAGAAAGGAGCTTCTGGATCTTTATTGATAACAACGATAACTTTTGATTGGTTTACACCAGCTAAATGTTGAATTGCACCTGAAATACCGATAGCGATATATAAATTAGGACGAATCGCAACACCTGTTTGTCCTACGTGTTCGTGATGAGGTCTCCAACCCACATCAGCAACTGGACGAGAACATGCTGTAGTCGCACCTAATACATTTGCTAAATCTTCGATAATTCCCCAGTTTTCTGGACCTTTCATACCACGACCAGCACTTACTACCAATTCTGCTTCAGGAAGTGGAGCAACGTTACCGCCCTCTCTCTTAACATCTTTAACAGTAACTTTTGATGCTGCAGGAGCAATATCTGAAGCTTCAACTGTTGCACTACCAGAACCTTTTGTAGCACCCACTGAGTTTGGAACAAATGCAATGACTTTATTATCGCTTGTAATTTTCATAAATGCAAAAGCTTTTCCTGAAAATGCAGTTTTCTTAACTACGAAATCTGCATCTGGTAAACTTACTGCACCACTGATAATACCAGCATTTAATCGAACAGCAACTCTTGGAGCTACTGCTTTTCCTGTTAATGTTTGAGGAATAATTACAACTTTTGCACCAACACTAGCAGCTGCATCGCTTACTGCTTTTGCCCAAGCACCAGCATCAAAGCTATCAAAATCTGCATTGTTTGCATGTACAACTTTTTTTGCACCATAAATTCCTAATTCTGCCAATTCAGCATTGTCTGAAGTTCCTAAAGCTAATCCAACAGCTTCAGTTCCTAATTGTGTTGCAACTTGTGCTGCATAACTTGCCGCTTCATAAGAAGCTTTTTTTACTTTTCCAGCGGCTACTTCTACTAAAAATAATACTGCCATTTTAAATTACTTTTGCTTCGTTATGTAATAATTGTACCAACTCGCCAACATTATCTGGTGAAATCATTTTACATGCAGATTTTGCAGGAGGCAATTCATATTTAACTGTTGTAGTTAAAGATGCAGTACCTTGTGGTGTAACCACATTTAAAGGCTTTGTTTTTGCAGCCATAATTCCTTTCATATTTGGAATACGTGCTTCTGCCATACCTTTAGCACATGAAATAACAAATGGAGCATCTACACTCAAAATTTCTTCTCCACCTTCGATATCTCTTTCGATTGTTGCAGTACTTCCAGCAACATCTAATTTACTAGCATAGGAGATGAAAGGCAAATCTAACAATTCAGCAACCATACCACCCACATTTGAGCCGTTATCGCTAATTGTTTCTTTTCCTAAAAGCACCAAATCATAGCCACCAGATTTTGCAACAGCTGCAATTTCACTTGCAATTGCATAAGAATCTAAATCGCCACTTGCATCGATACGGATAGCATCGTCAGCACCAATAGCTAATGCTTTTCTGATAGTAGCATCATTTGCTGCTCCACCAACGTTAACAACAGTAACTGTTCCACCGTTTGCTTCTTTTAATTCTAATGCACGTACTAGTGCATACCATTCGTCGTAAGGGTTCAAAATCCACTGTACCTTATCTGTGTTGAACTTTGTATCGTTGTCAACAAAAGAAATTTTGGTAGTCGTGTCTGGAACCAAGCTTATACAAACTAAAAATTTCATAACCTTGTTTTTTTAATTAATAATTTAATTTTGATGCTACTAATTTAGTTCATTTTTATAAATTCAATGCATGCATTTAATTCGAATACAACAATTGGAAGAAATTATAAGACAAAATCCACAAGATTTGTTTGCCATTTTTGCCTTGGCTAAAGAATATGAGAAAATAGATAAAATTAAAAATGCCATAGAATTAATTGAAAATCTTTTAGTTATAGATTTAAATTATCTTGGAGCATATTATTTTTTAGGTAAGCTTTATGAAAAAAATGAACAGATTAATAAAGCATTAAATATTTATGAAGCAGGAATATTAATTGCTCAAAAACAAAAAAATCTTCATACGCTTAGTGAACTTCGAAATGCAAAACTAAATTTGGAGCTAGAGGATATTTAATAAAGGGCGTATATCTTTTTAACCCGTATTGTGCAATAGGATTCGTTATGAAAGTGAAAACACCAATAAAATATAAACTTTTGTGATTGAAACATAGCAACCTCTATGATAAATGAGCAAAAGTTAGCGTAGCGTTATATTTTGCAGGCGTTTTCGATTGTAATAGAATATCTATAGCATAATTCGGGTTTAACTTATAAAAGGGTAATTTGTAAGGATTTTTTACATTTAACAATTTTTTTTCTATTAAGCGTCTTTAATTTAAAATATAATTGTAGTTTTGTCCTAATAAATTAAATTAACTAAATATGAGAAAAAACGTTTTATTTTTATCGATGGTAGCATTAGCATTTGCTATGATTTTACCTTCATGTAAAAAAGAAGATTCTTACGCATGTGAGCAATCTCAATTTGTTGGTACTTACAACGGTTCGCACAATTTATCAATTAATCAACCGGTACAATTAACTGTTCCAATTAATGATAAAATTGTTGTTGCTGCTATTGGAAGCTCTACAGATTCTGTTACTATTCAATCACAAACTTTAGGAATTACATTAAGAGCTCAAGTAAAAGATTGTAAGATTAGTATTCCTGCAAGTGTTTCTGAATTTACTTATGATTTAGGTGGAATGATTGGACGTGTTAAAATTTCTGGAGTAAATGCAACTTTGACTGTTAGAAAAAATACAACTAAAGGTCAAGTTGAATCAGTGATTGCTGTTCAATCAGGAACTGCTAATACTTTAGACAACACTCTAATTAAAGATTTATCTATTGCAAATACTGAATTACCAGGTATTTTTAAATAGTAAATAAATATCATTAAGATATAAACTAAAATAGCTCCAAAATTTTGGAGCTATTTTTTTTGTTCAATTATGAAAATAAAACTATTTTAGCGGAAAATTAAATAAATTTAACATGAGGATACTACTCGTAACATTACTATTTACAATGTTTAGCTTAATGTCAATGGCTCAAAATGGAATTTTAAAAGGAAAAATTACAGATGCCAAGTCAGGTGAAGAACTAATAGGAGTAAACATTGGTT
Source organism: Chitinophagales bacterium (assembly GCA_020636545.1). Taxonomy (GTDB): domain Bacteria; phylum Bacteroidota; class Bacteroidia; order Chitinophagales; family JADIYW01; genus JADJSS01. Next base: position 72,274 of record JACJXS010000011.1, on the reverse strand, counting down.
TAAAAGGTACAACTGAAGGAACTACTACAGATTTTGAAGGAAACTATGAGCTTTCACTACCTTCAGGAGTCCATTTAATAGTTTTAAGTTATATTGGCTATGAAGAAAAAAGTGAAACGGTAACAATTAAAGAAAATGAAACAATTACTTTAGATATTAAGTTAGGAGAATCAAGAAGCTTATTAGATGAAGTGGTCGTAACGACTAGTAAATTTGAAAGAAGAATAGGAGAGGAAACAGTTTCTATTGATGTTATTAAGCCACAAATGATAGAAAAACAAAACTTACTCGATGCTGGAGATGCCGTAAAAAGAAGTCCAGGAGTTACAGTAGTTGATGGTCAACCAAATATTCGTGGAGGTTCTGGTTGGTCTTATGGTGCTGGTTCTAGAGTTTTGATTTTAGTGGATGATATGCCGGCATTACAACCTGAAGCTGGTTTTGTGTCTTGGGATCAATTTCCAATTGAGAATATTGGACAAATTGAAGTTATTAAAGGAGCAGCCTCGGCATTATATGGTTCATCAGCGATGAATGGTATTATAAATATACGTACAGCCTATCCAACTTCAAAACCATATTTTAAATTTTCAGTTTTTGGTGGAGTGATTGACAATCCAAATCCTAATGAAAAAATTGGAGTTGTAGATAGTTTTGGAAATTTTACTGGTGTTTTTTCAGAAACAAAAGTCAATAAAAAATGGTGGGATTTAGATAGTATTACTTTTAATGGCGGAGCTATCGCTAATGGAGCTATTAATGTGAATGATACAACATTTGTGAATAATTCAAAACAAAGACCTCATAATTATGGTTTTTCTTGGAATTACAGAGAAAAATTATTGAAAAATAAAAAATTAGACTTCATTTTTGGTGGACAATTTGCTAATGTAATTGGACATAATTGGGGAAGTACATCACGTAGAGGAAGATTTAATGTTAGCTTGAATTATAGATTGAATGATAAAATTCAAATTGGTGTAAATTCAAATGCTTATACTGCAAAGAGTCAAACGTTCTTCTTATGGGGCGGTGGCGGAATCAATAAGTATATTCCTGGTGCAATTACTGGTTATCCTACTGTTTCACGTTCAGTTAGAACAACGATTGACCCTTATTTTAGATATGCAGATATGAAAGGAAACTCTCATAAAATTTTAATGAGATACATGAGAACTTCGGTTGATAATTCAAACAACCAAGATAATGGTTCAGATTTTATTTATGGTCAATACCAATATCAAAGAAATATTTCTAAAATTAAATTTGTGATTACAACAGGTTTTACTGGAAACTATACAGTTTCTAAATCACAATTATTTGGAAATGCTAAGCATACGATGTATAATATGGCAGGGTATTTGCAATTAGACAAAAAATTCTGGAATAGATTAAACGTTACTTATGGTTTCAGATTTGAGACATTTAAAATTGACCAAGCTAAAGCTGAAACAAAACCAGTATCAAGAATTGGTATCAACGTAGAAGCTGCAAAATATACATTTATTAGAGCTTCTTGGGGACAAGGATATAGATTCCCAACCATTGCAGAGAAATTTATTGAAACAAGTTTAAGTACAGATTTAGGCATCTATCCTAATCCAAACTTGACTTCTGAAACTGGTATGTCGGCAGAATTGGGTATTAAACAAGGTGTTAAATTAGGCAGAAATTTGAACGCTTATGTTGATGTTGCTGCATTTTATCAAGAATATAAAAATATGATGGAGTTTAATATCCAATATTTCCAAGGTAAAGGTGTTGGTTTTTCATCAGTAAATATTGGAAATACTAGAATTTTTGGAACTGAAGTAACTTTAATGGGTGAAGGTAAGTTATTTAATAAATTCCCAACTACTTTAGTGGCTGGCTATACTTTTATCATTCCTCAATATAAGCAGTTTGATAGAACACTTACAAAAGACTATACAAATTACAATGTGTTGAAATATAGATTTAGACATCAAGTACAAACCATGTGGGATATAAGTTTTGGTCCTTTTGATTTTGGTGCATCTTTACAATACTTTAGTTTTATGGAGAACTTTGACAATATATTAAGTTCAGTATCACCTAGTATTTTGGAATATAGATTCTCTCATTTGAAAAAGAACTGGCAAAATAAAGATTCTAAAAATCAATTCAAAGGTGATGTGGTTTTGGATTTGAGAGCAGGTATTAACTTTGGTAAAGAAAAAAATTATAAATTAATGTTTACAGTTAAAAACATTACCAACAGAGAATATACGTTAAGACCGTCATTGATAGAAGCTCCAAGAAACTATGGCTTTAGATTTGATGCGACATTCTAATATTTTTCATTTAGCTATTTTTAGTTAGTAAAATAGAGTATCCGTACTGAAAAGTGCGGATATTTTTATTTTATGTATTTGGTAATATTTTATTTGCATTTATTAACGTAGTTTTGCATCCAAATTGATTTAATAATGAATAGATATCTTTTTATTTTATTACTACATGTATGTACAGTACAAACAACTTTTGCTCAAAATATTATTAAAGGAAGTATTATAGATTCTAAGACGAAAGAAGCTATTATTGGTGCAAATGTTGATTGTGGTACAGTTTCAACTGTTTCAGATTTTGATGGAAATTTTGAAATAAATTTACCAGATGGACAATATACTTTAAAAGTAAGTTATGTGAGTTATTCCAATTTTCAAAAGGAAATTACTCTAACAAATAATCAAGTTGAAAATATAAATATTGTTCTTGAGGAAGAGGCTAAAAATCTATTAGGTCAAGATTTGGTTATTACAGGTTCACTATTTGAAAAAAGAGCAAGTGAAGAAGTAATATCAATTGAAGTCGTGAAGCCACAAGCAATTCTAAATATGAATGCTATTAGAATTGATGAAGTTGCAAGAAAAGTATCGGGTTTGATAATTGCTGATGGACAAGCAAATATTCGAGCAGGAAGTGGTTGGGCTTATGGCGTGGGTTCTCGGGTAATGTTTATCGTAGATGGACAACCGATCTTATCTCCAGATAGAGGCGATATAAAATGGTCAATTTTACCAACAGAAGCGATTGGTCAATTAGAAGTATTGAAAGGAGCATCTTCAGTGCTTTATGGCTCTTCGGCAATGAATGGAACAATACATTTGCAAACAGTAAAGCCAACCAAAAAACCATTAACCAGATTTACTATGTTTCAATCATTTTTAGCTCCTCCAAAAGATAGAGTGAAGAAATGGTGGGATTTTCCTGTACCATCATTTGGTGGAACATTTTTGAGAGCACATAAACCTAGAGAAACGTTTGAATATTTTGTAAGTGGTAGTGCTTATTTGAATAATACTCAATTTCAAAATGGATTGGAGTATATGGCAAGAATTAATTTCAGAACCAAGTGGACAAATCCAAAAAACAGTAAAATGTCTTACGGATTAGCGGGTAGCTTTATGTATAATAGAGAATATGAGGTCTTTTTTTGGCAAAATGGCACAGACGGAGCATATAAAGCTGGTGCTGACAATGCTTTTAATAATATCAGATTCACAGTAGATCCATTTTTTACAATTTATGATAAAAAGAATAACAAACATGAAATTAAAACCAGAAGTTATTTTAACCGACCTTCTTTTGCTACCAAAACATTTTTAGAAACCATTGATTATAACTTCAATAAGAATTTTACAAAAATAGGATTAAATTTAATCGTAGGAGCAAATGAGCAAATGTTAGTCATAAACGTACCTGCATTTTTAGGTTCTGCCACAAAATTTGGAAATATTTTTGCATTATATGCTCAGTTAGATAAAAAATTTAAAGACAGAGTTACCTTATCTGGAGGTTTAAGAATGGAAACATATAAGTATGAAAAGAATGTAGGAGTAACACCGCCAGTAGGAAGATTTGGTATGAATGCAAGAGTAGGAAAGGAAAGCTATATTCGATTTAATATAGGTCAAGCGTTTCGTTTTCCTTCATTTGCAGAACGATTTGTAGATGAAACAGTAGGAAATGAATCTAAAACCTATCATTTGGTGGACACTACCTATACAGGGGACTGCTTGGGATATGTAAAAGAAAGGGATAGTGTTGTTTCTAATCCATTATTAAAAATTATGCCAAATCCAAATTTAAAACCAGAATATGGATGGACTTCTGAAATTGGATTTCAACAGATATTTAAAACTAAAAGCAATAAATATTCAGGCGTATTTGATGCTGCTTTTTATTGGCAAGAATATAGAGATTTAGTTGATTTTGGAGGTGTGATTGATTCCAACTCAAATGCAAAAATTAATTTAAAGGCACAAAATATTAGTAGAGCAAGAATTGCAGGTTGGGATATTTCTTTTAAAAATAATATGAATTTCAAAAATCATTCATTTGATTTGAATTTGGGTTATACTTATGCATTTCCTATTGAATTAAACTCGAATATTCAAAATCCTAATTTTGACAATAGTACAATTGGTGGTTATATAAAAAATATGTTTAAGTCATTTACTAAAAGAATTGGAGGTATAGATTTTTATCAGGTATTAAAATATAGAAATCGCCACTTAATTACACTTGATGCAGAATATAGTTTTAAAAAGAAAATTACAATTGGTTTGAATGCACGTTATTATAGTAATTTTGAAGGATATGATATTGTATTCTTAGGAATTGAAGGAATACCTGAAAAAGTTAGTCAGATAGACAAAAAAGGGAAAGGCGATTGGGTACTTAATGGTCAATTATTTTATACTGTAAATGAAAAGCATAATTTCGGGTTTATCATTAAAAATATGTTGAATAAAGAATATTGGTTACGTGCAGGTAAATTAGAATCCCCAATGAATTTTACTGTGCAATATAGAATAGAGTTCTAAAAGTTTAGTTTACTTATTCTTATTTACGTTAATTATATTTAAAACTTTGAATAAGCACCATTTTTTATAAAAATGGTGCTTATTTTGTATTACAGATTTTATTATGCAAAAATACATTTTTTTACTTTTTTTATTTATTGGAATTTCTTTTCATTCCCAAGCCCAATTTTCAAAAAAGGATTCTGTTTTTATTCAAAGAATGGAAGATACGATTAAAGTATATGGCGATACAATGGTCAATAGTCAAACTGAAGAAAATAGATTTATTGCTAGCTATAGAATTGTAAAAAATCTTGTAAGTATTTTGAAAATTAAAAATTCTTATCAATATCAATTAGATTCTTTATTGCCGATGCAAATCCTTAACTCACCAGATAATAAGTTTAGAATTTTTACTTGGTTTGTCATTAATGATAACCAACAATATCGATATTTTGGAGCAATTCAGATGAACTCGGATACACTTTCACTTTTCCCTTTAGTTGATTATTCAGAATTTATTGAAAAACCAGAAACTCAAACTGTCGATAATAATAATTGGTATGGAGCATTGTATTATCAAATAGTGCCAGTAAAACAAAAAAAGAAAACCTATTATATGCTATTTGGTTCAAATGGATTTACACTGGTTAGTAATAAAAAAGTGATGGAGGTACTATGGTTTAGCGAAGATAACAAACCTAGATTTGGTGCGCCGTTGATTGAAAAAGACAATAAAACACTCAATCGATTTATTTTAGAATTTAGTAATGATACTTGGGCAGCATTGCGATATGTTCCTGAAGAAACTAAGATTATTTACGACCATGTTTTGCCGAATGACGAAGATTTAGTTGGCTTTTTCTCGCAATACCTACCTGATGGAACTTATGAAGGTTTTCAGTGGAAAAAAGGTAAATGGCACCATATTGATATGATAGAATATCAAAAAAGGGAAGATGGTGAAGCTCCTAATGTACAGAAAAAGGAAAAAATAGACTATAAAAATTTATATAAGAAAAAAGTGCAATAGTTTGTTTGCTTATTTATTTTCTTTTTCAATTGCCTCACTTATAGAGATTTCTTTATCAAGGTAAAATGGTGTGATATACGCTTTGGAATATCCTTGAGTAATAATTTTTTGTAGGTATTTTACAGCTTCCAAATAACTTTTATAATTTCCAATATAATAGATAGTTTGATTGGCTATTTTAGTAAAAGTAATTTGGCCAAATGAAGAAATATTTTCAAAGTTTTTAGCTCCAGGATCTACTAAAACAGTTGATAATTTAATTTTGTAAATTAAAGCTGGAATTTTATCTGCCTTTACTTTCGGCATTTTAATAACTTTAGAAGTAGTATCTTTTTGAATCACTACTTTAAGTTTTTCAATCTTTACAGTATCCTTATTAGGCTTGACTTTAGGCGTTTTAATTATCTTAGCTGTAGTATCCTTTTGCTTCTTATCATTCTTATTACTTACTTCTTTAGTCTTGTTACTAATTTCTTTAGGCTTTTCAATCTTTACAGTATCCTTAATAGGTTTGACTTTAGGCGTTTTAATTGTCTTAGCTGTAGTATCCTTTTGCTCCTTATCTTTCTTGTCACTTACTTCTTTAGTCTTGTTACTAATTTCTTTAGGCTTTTCAATCTTTATAGTATCCTTAATAGGTTTGACTTTAGGCGTTTTAATTGTCTTAGCTGTAGTATCCTTTTGCTTCTTATCATTCTTATTACTTACTTCTTTAGTCTTGTTACTAATTTCTTTAGGCTTTTCAATCTTTACAGTATCCTTAATAGGTTTGACTTTAGGCGTTTTAATTGTCTTAGCTGTAGTATCCTTTTGCTCCTTATCTTTCTTATTACTTACTACTTTTGTCTTATTACTAATTTCTTTAGGCTTTTCAATCTTTATAGTATCCTTAATAGGTTTGACTTTAGGCGTTTTAATTGTCTTAGCTGTAGTATCCTTTTGCTCCTTATCTTTCTTATCACTTACTACTTTTGTCTTATTACTAATTTCTTTAGGCTTTTCAATCTTTACAGTATCCTTAATAGGTTTGACTTTAGGCGTTTTAATTGTCTTAGCTGTAGTATCCTTTTGCTTCTTATCATTCTTATTACTTACTTCTTTAGTCTTGTTACTAATTTCTTTAGTTGGTTTAGCAGGAATTTCGGTAATAAATTTTTGTTGTTTTATGTTTTCCTCAATATATTTTTTATCCCATATTTTTGCTTCATTAGCTTTACCATTTTTGATTAAAATATTGGCATATTCTTTATAAACATCTAAATTGATATTAGGTATTTCTATAATTTTTTGATAGGCATTTTCTGCTTCAGAAAATTTTTCTAAGAAATAAAAGCAACGAGCTGAATTAATTTTTACATCTAAGATGTCAATACTTTTATCTATCTTATCATAATAAATTAAAGCTTCTTGATATTTCTTTTGTTCAAATAGTTGATTGGCTTTCTTCCAATATTTGTAGCCATTTTCAGCACCATTCAAAAAAACAAAATATATAACAAATATAAAAAATAAAAAAGGCTTCAAATTCATAAGTCTTCTAATCTATTTCGAGCATTAAAATTTTGCGATTTAATTGCTTAATACGTACTACAATATTTCCTATCCAATAGGCAATGGCTATCCAGCCTATACATGCAGGATAAAAAACGGCTCTAAGTCTGCTATCTAAATCATAAGCATTAAATCCAGGATTTCCACCATTACCTGGGTGTAATGAATCTGTTAATCTTGGTAAAATATTGATAAAAACCATAAACATTACAAAAGCAAATAAGTTATATACGGCACTAAATCTAGCTGTTTTTTCTTCATCATCAAACGAGCTTCGGAGTATAAAATATGCAGCATAAACCAATAAAGCTGCTGCTGCCCCATTTAATTTGGGTTCTGAAAAAACCCACCAAGCACCCCACGTTACTTTTGCCCAAACTGAACCTGTTGTTATGCCTAATAACCCAAGTACAAAGCCAACTTGTGCAAATGCACTCGCTTTTATATCATAAATTGTTTTGTTGGAGTTTAAATATTTAATGCTATACCACAAAGAAATAAACATCATCGCCATCATAGAAAACCACATCGGAACATGGAAAAATAAATTACGTATAGACTGTTCTAAAATATTTAATTCTGGAATAGGTAATAAAAATCCAGCAATCAAACTATATATCAAAAATATACTCGCCACAAATTTCCACCAATTTTGCTTCATAATTTCCAAAAATTAATCTTTCCAAAGGTAAGGAAATAAGATGATAGCAAGTATTAAAATTGTAATATCTAATAGCACAGCAGCACTTAAAAAAATATAAATATCGTTAATAGTCGTGTAGAAATCTGCTAATGCACTTAGTTTTGAAATAATTAAAATGAGTGGTAAAATAATTGGTAAGCCCAAAACTGCCAATAAAACCATGTTTTGTGTTTTAGCTGAAATGCCTGATAGTAATGAAAATAATGCCGAAAAGCCTAAAGATGCTAATAGTATAGTTAATGAAAAAATACCCAAGTAGGTAACTTGCTGTGAAAAGAATAATTGCATAAATAGAAATACAATGAAGGATATGATGATAATAAATATCGTATTGTATATAATTTTAGACAGTATAATATGTTGTGCAGAGGCTAGTTGTTTTAAATAATAAAAATGTTCATTGGCATCTTTTTGGAATGTTCGTGCTGTAATTTGAATAACAGAAAATAAATTAATTACCCAAAAAAGTGCTAACCAAGTAATGAAGTTGATATCTCCATTAAATATCATATAAATAAAAAAAATCGTGGCTAATGCGTGTACCAATAAGCTTCCTATTGATGCTTTTGAACGCCATTCCAATAAAAACTCCTTTTTTAACAAAATATAAATAATTTGCAAATCCATGCGATTGCAAAGATAATTCTATATATTTTCATATTTTAGCCTTGATGAAAAAAATATTAGTTGCTAATAGAGGAGAGATTGCATTGAGAGTAATGCGTACTTGTAAAAAAATGGGAATAGCTACAGTTGCAGTATATTCTACAGCAGATAGAAAATCACCTCATGTACGCTTTGCTGACGAAGCGGTTTGCATTGGAGAACCTGCATCTAAGCAATCCTATTTGGATATAGATAAAATCATAAAAGTATGCAAGCAACTCAATGTTGATGGTGTACATCCAGGTTATGGCTTTCTTTCTGAAAATGCTCAGTTTGCAAAAGCGTGTGAAGAAAATGGTATTGTTTTTATAGGACCTAGTGTATTGGCAATAGAAGTGATGGGCAGTAAATTAGCAGCTAAACAAGCTGTCGGAAAATATAATGTGCCTTTAGTACCTGGAACAGACCAACCCATTACAGATATTGCTGAAGCTAAAAAATTAGCAGCCGAAATTGGATTCCCAATTTTGATTAAAGCCAGTGCAGGTGGCGGTGGAAAAGGTATGCGTGTAGTTGAAAATGAAGCAGAATTTGAAGAACAAATGAACTTAGCTGTTTCAGAAGCTGTTTCTGCATTTGGTGATGGTGCTGTTTTTATTGAAAAGTTTGTACAATCTCCTCGACATATCGAAATCCAAGTTTTAGGCGATGCACATGGTAATGTCGTTTATTTATTTGAACGAGAATGTTCTGTACAACGCCGACATCAAAAGGTTGTGGAGGAAGCTCCATCAGCTTTATTAACACCTGAAGTTCGTAAGAAAATGGGAGAAGCAGCAGTGAATGTTGCCAAAGCAGTAAATTATGTGGGTGCAGGAACTGTAGAATTTATCGCCAATAATAATTTAGATTTCTATTTCTTGGAAATGAATACTCGTTTGCAAGTAGAACATCCAGTTACTGAAATGATTACTGGAAAAGATTTAGTTAAGGAACAAATTCAAATTGCAGAAGGGAAGCCACTTTCTTTTTCACAAGAGGATTTAAAAATTAATGGACATTCAATTGAGTTGCGTGTATATGCTGAAGATCCAAACAATAATTTTCTACCAGATATCGGAACATTGGATACATATCAAGTTCCAACTGGTGATGGTGTGCGAGTTGATGATGGTTTTGATGAAGGTATGGAAATCCCAATTTATTATGACCCAATGATTGCCAAATTAATTGCTCATGCAGAAAATCGAGATGCAGCAATCCAAAAATTATTAAATACTATTGATGATTATAAAATTGAAGGAGTTAAAACAACTTTAGGTTTTGGAAAATTTGTATTAAACCACCCTGCTTTTATTTCAGGCGATTTTGATACAAAATTTGTTGATAATTATTTCCATCCAACTAATATAAATCAGAAAGAATTGAAGATGGCAAGTATTATGGCTGCAAGCTTATACGCTCAATTTAATAAAAAATAGGCTTGTTGTCTAAATGAAATGGATACAAACATATACTGGCTTTTGGCGAAACCTGCGTTTGTTGCATTTTATTTATAATTATATCAATCGACAAAAACTCAAACGTAATAAAGATTTATATAAAAGATTTGGTATAAATAAATCTGTATATTCATCTATATCTTCAAAAGATTTTATAGGCAAACCCAATCGATTACCTTGGTTGGACTATCCTGTTACACCAGAAAAATTAGTGGAACATCCAGTTTATATGCAATTCGACAAATCTGTTCAATCAGCTTTGTTAGATTGGCATAAAAATGGTTTTTTAGTTTTGCCTTCATTTTATAAGGACACCATAATTGATAAAATTAATCAAGAAATTGAATTGCTATTGGAAACTGAAATGTTGCAATTTAATTATACCAAAAGAAAGGTAATGAATGCTTTTCAATATTCTGAAATTATACGCCAAACAATTCAAGATTCAAGACTAAAATCAATTTTAGAATTTATTTTAGAAAACCCAGTAATCCCGTTCCAAACTATAAATTTTATTCAAGGTAGTGAACAAGCTCCGCATAGTGATGCTATTCACATGAGTACATATCCACAAGGAAATTTAATTGCGGCTTGGATTGCTTTAGAAGATATTCAATTAGAAGCAGGAGCGATAGCATATTATCCAGGTTCTCATCAATTACCCTACTTAACCAATAAAGATATTGGAGCAAAAAATAATTTTCTTTTTCTTGATGCAAATGCAAATTTAAAACATGAAATTAAAACAGCGAAATTGATAAAAGACAATCATCTTAAACCTTCAATTCTAACTGCAAAGAAAGGAGATGTGTTAATTTGGCATAGCAACTTAATTCATAGAGGCTTACCTATTCAAAACCCTAAATTAACGAGGAAAAGTATGGTAACTCACTATTTCACAAAAGATGTAATATGTTACCATGAAATTAGTGAACGCCCTGCATTAATTTAGAATCTTTGATAGAATAAGCATATTGTTGGTTGATATCAACAAGCTGCTTATTTCAATGCCTACATATTTCTTCTATACTGACCACCAACTTCAAAAAGTGCTTGAGTAATTTGTCCTAAACTGCAATATTTTACTGTTTCCATTAAGACTTCAAATACATTTTTATTTTCTAATGCTGTTTGTTGTAATGTTTTTAGAAGCTTTATCGAATCATTTTCATTTCGTTGATGCAGTGCATTCAAATTATCAATCTGATTATTTTTTTCTTCATCGGTACTTCTTATCACTTCATCTGGAATTACAGTTGGTGAACCTTTTGAGGATAAAAAAGTATTTACACCAATAATTGGATAATTTCCTGTATGTTTCAAGTTTTCATAATACATACTTTCTTCCTGAATTTTTCCACGTTGATACATAGTTTCCATTGCTCCCAAAACACCTCCACGCTCCGTCATTCTCTCAAATTCTGTATAAACTGCTTCTTCTACCAAATCAGTCAATTCTTCAATAATAAAAGAACCTTGTAAAGGATTTTCATTTTTTGCCAACCCTAATTCTTTATTGATAATTAATTGAATTGCCATTGCTCTACGCACACTTTCTTCGGTTGGTGTGGTAATTGCTTCATCATAAGCATTGGTATGTAAGGAATTGCAGTTATCATAAATAGCATACAATGCTTGCAATGTTGTACGAATATCATTAAAACTTATTTCTTGAGCGTGTAAGCTTCTTCCAGATGTTTGTACATGATATTTTAATTTCTGACTTCTTTCATCGCCTTTGTACAAATATTTCATTGCTTTTGCCCATATTTTTCGAGCAACACGACCTATTACAGCATACTCTGGGTCTATACCATTGGAGAAAAAGAACGATAAGTTTGGTGCAAAATCATCGATATGCATTCCTCTGGATAAATAATATTCTACAAATGTAAAGCCATTGGCTAATGTAAATGCCAGCTGAGATATTGGGTTCGCTCCAGCTTCGGCAATATGATAACCAGAAATTGAAACAGAATAAAAATTACGTACTTTATTTTCTACAAAATAGCTTTGTACATCACCCATCAATTTTAATGAAAACTCTGTAGAAAAGATACAAGTGTTTTGTGCTTGATCTTCTTTTAAAATATCAGCTTGGACAGTTCCTCGAACTTGAGAAAGTGTATATTTTTTTATTTTTTCATAAATATCTTTTTCTAAAACTTGGTCGCCTGTAACGCCTAAAAGCATCAAACCTAAACCGTCATTACCTTCAGGTAATTTTCCATAATAACAAGGACGAGTGACATTTTTTGCTTTATAAATTGCATCAATCTTTTGTTCTACTATTGTAGTTAAATTATTTTCCTTGATATACTTTTCACATTGTTGGTCGATTGCAGCATTCATAAAAAATGCACAAATTGTTGGTGCTGGTCCATTAATCGTCATAGAAACTGATGTTGTCGGACTGCATAAATCAAATCCAGAATACAGTTTTTTAGCATCATCTAGCGTACAAATTGAAACGCCTGAATTACCGATTTTTCCATAAATATCAGGTCGTAAATCTGGATTGTTGCCATATAAAGTAACACTATCAAACGCAGTTGATAACCTTTTTGCAGGCAAACCTAAAGACACATAATGAAAACGTTTATTGGTTCTTTCAGGACCACCTTCTCCAGCAAACATTCTTGTAGGATCTTCATTTTCTCTTTTGAAAGGAAAGACACCAGCAGTATATGGAAAACTACCTGGTACATTTTCTTGCAAATTCCATTTCAAAATATCACCCCAAGCTGTGTATTTTGGAAGTGCCACTTTTGGTATTTCTTGATGCGATAATGAAGTGGTATGTGTTTTAATTTTTATTTCTTTATCACGAACTTTAAATACAAACTCTTTATTTTTATAAGATTGAACTTTCTCTGTCCAATTGTCTAAAATTTGTTTACAATCATGATGCAGTTTTTGTTGTTGTTCATTCCTTAATTGGTCAATCGGTAATAGTTCTTGGTTCTTGGTTCTTGATTCTTGGTTCTTATTGGACTGTGAACTCTGAACAATAGACTGAACTCTATCCAAAGCATAAAGTGCGTTTGCAATTTCAGCTTGTTCATTGACCCAAACATCATAATCTTTATTTGTCTTTACAATTTCAGATAAATAGCGTGTTCTGTTTGGTGGAATAATATAGATTTTTTCAGAATTTCCAGTTTTTAAATTTAATTGACTACGCCAATCTACTTTTGTCTTCGTAATGATTGTTTGAATTAGATTTAGATATAGTTCATTAGTTCCTGGATCATTAAATTGGGCTGCAATACTACCAAAAACAGGCATTTCATCAGGATTTTTATCCCATAGGTTTCTATTGCGTTGGTACTGTTTTTTGACATCTCTTAAAGCATCTTGAGCTCCTCGCTTATCAAATTTATTGATAGCAACAATATCTGCATAATCCAACATATCAATTTTTTCCAATTGTGAAGCAGCTCCAAATTCAGGTGTCATCACATATAAGAAAACATCAGCAATATCAATAATTTCAGTACCACTCTGCCCAATTCCAGAAGTTTCAACAATGATTAAATCATAAGCAGCAGCTTTTAAAATCTGGATAGCATCTTGAACATCTTTAGAAATAGAAGCATTGGTTTGACGAGTTGCCATCGAACGCATAAAAACACGTTCATTATTGATACTATTCATTCGGATTCTATCGCCCAATAAGGCTCCTCCAGTTTTTCTTCGTGATGGGTCAATGGAAATAATCGCTACGGTTTTATCTGGAAAATCTAATAAAAATCTGCGTACTATCTCATCGGTTAGAGATGACTTTCCAGCACCGCCAGTTCCAGTAATTCCGAGAATTGGAGTTTGATTGTGAGCAGTGAGAGATGAGATTTGAGCTGCTGTTTTTTCAAATTCCTTAGGGAAATTTTCAGCACAAGAAATTAGTTGTGCAATTTGTTTGGTATTTTTTTGTTTTAATAATTCAGTATCCAAACTAATATCTTTTCCTGTCGCGAAATCTGCAATTTCTAATACTTCATTTATCATACCTTGCAAACCCATTTCACGACCATCATCTGGCGAATAAATTTTATCTATGCCATATTGTTCTAATTCTTCAATTTCTGATGGTAAAATAGTTCCTCCACCACCGCCAACAATTTTAATTTGATTGCTATTTTGCTCTTGCAACAAATCATACATATATTTCAAGAAGCGAACATGACCACCTTGATAAGATGTAATAGCAATAGCATTTGCATCTTCTTGAATGGCACAGTCCACAATCTCTTTTACACTTCGATTGTGTCCAAGATGTATCACTTCAGCACCCGAAGACTGCATAATTCTACGCATAATATTGATAGCAACATCATGACCGTCAAAAAGAGAAGCTGCGGTTACTATTCTAATTTTGTTTTTAGGCTGATATGGTGTCGGATTTTGCATATTGTAAAATTAAGTAATATACTTTAAAAAATGAATTTAGATAGTTTAAAATCCTTATTTTCCATTATACAAATATAAACAGTTTATTTTGTAGGATAACAGAGCAAAAGAAAAACTGCTTTAGCCAAAATATTTTGGCTAAAGCAGTTTAGGTGTTATTGTTGTAGGCTATTAAAAATACTCTCTAATTCTTTTTAATCAATTCCAAAGCAGGTTATTTTTGCTTTTGAACCATAAGATGCAAATATATTTCCACTATCTTTAGAAATTGGCATAAATGCATACTCTCCAACTTCAATATTATTAGGAAGAATTATTTCAAATAGTCCGTCTCTAATTTTTTTAAATTCAAGCTCTAAATATGCTCCACTTACATCCTTAGTTTTTCCTGTTTTAGCCATACGACTCTGTAAAAATCTTCTGCGGTCTTTTTTTATTTCTGCTTTGCCTAATGAAATCATTTCATAAGGATCTACACCTTGCTCAACTTTGATGATAAATTGAGGCAGTGCATCTTTAGAGAATCTAATATCAGATGCTTTTCCAAAAGCAGTATAATAAATCTCAGTTCCTGCATATACTTTTGCCTTAAAATCAAACTGGGCATCAACTCTTTCTAAATTTTTTAAAGTATTATCTGTACCTAAGTAATAAGGTCGCATAGCAAATTCCGGTTCGGGAACTGATTGTGCTGTTAGAAATGAATTAAGTCCAAAAATTAGTGTTAGTATTAAAATTATTCGTGTCATTTTTATTTATTTTTTAAATTATTAATATTGGGTTTATGTTTTAGATTTTAGATGCATAACAATACACTCTTCATGGTGCTCTTTTTTTCCTATAATATACACATTGTTTTCCCATATCATTTTTCTTACTCTAATCTTTTACACAACGACAACTATAACCATCTCTTTGATTGTAGGAAGAACTTCCTCCATTACTCCAACCATCTGCAGTACCAATTGGAGCAGAATTCTGTCCAGAAGATAATCTCAACCATTTGCTGTTATTCTTATTGCCTGTTTCAGTAGAACTCCAAAAAAATCCATAACTCCCGTTCAAGTAAAAAGAACCACTATTAGAACGGTAGCCACCTGGAAGACCTGTAAAACCGCTTTCGTTAGTACCTTCGTAATTGCCTCCATATTCCCATAAGCCTGTACTGTCTATTTTATAGCCTGTAGATTTCATTTTTTTACCAGCATTAGAGCCTAAATACGTATTTAATTGTGTCCATTCGGCTTCGGTTGGTATATGCCAGCCTTGCGGGCATAATTTGCCTGTGTTTACTGCATACCAGTTGTATAACTTACCGTAAATAGCCTCATTTTCAGGAGAGAAATTATATACAGTATAAGCTCCTGTGGTTAGGTTTTTCCAAGCGGTATTGTCTGTTACATTTGGTATTGCTGTGCCATCGTTGTATTTGGTGGTACGCAAGTTTTCTGCCATCCATATTTGGTAGCCTATTTGTATGGTGGCATATTTATTGCCCTCTATGTCTGTAACGCTACCGTAGGTAAGGCTTGGGTTTAAGTAAGGATTGGTATTAACAGGTGGTATAGCACTGCAAGTATATAGTGTTTTATTAAAATCAAAAACATCGGGGTAGCTTGCACTGGCAAATTGTCTGCCAAAAAATGCAAGATTAGCTTCTGCTCCTCCACTTACACCTGCTTTTAGCTCGCAAGGTTTATAGGGTATTGCTTGTGCTCCTATTGTGGCATAAGCCTTTATAAAAACACTGCCTTTAGCCCAATCTGAACCATAAAACTTTAAATTAATTGCAGGAGACAAGTAAGTTTCCATACTTGCATTGCCAGAAAATCCAGAAAAACTTGTTTCTGTTTCCATTTCTTTTACAGAACCTGTACTCCATGCTCCATTTATGTATTGTAAATAAGCTCCTGCATTGCCTGTAGAAGATTGTAAATAGCTCAACTCTGCACTAATATTTCCTTTTGCTCCTAAATTTACACTTATGGTAGGTGTTACAACAATAGGTGTTCCAGGTATTGTAAAGGCACCCATAATTTGTTCGTATAATTTCATAGATTTTGTAAAACTGGCTACATTACCACCAAAATTAGTAGATAGGTCTGTTTCATAACCCATTTTTCCGCCCACCAAGGCATATTCTAATTTAAAATTTCTAATTCTTATTTTAATATCAATGCTTGGCTTTATAACAATATTTCCATTAAACTTTAACTGGTCATAAACAGTAGAATGGTTAGCATCTGCATCATATAAAATAACATTTGGTGTTGGTATTTTTATTTCAAATGCCTCTGTTCGTTTGTTGGAGTCTGCATCACTAAAAGTATAAGTATAATCTATATCTAAATTCTCAAATGCTTCTGTTAAAGCGGCTTCCTCTGTGGCAAAAACATACTCGGAACCATTTTTTTCTATGCCCGTTACTTTTCTAAGGTAACCATCTGGTGCATTTTCTGTGGTGCCAGATATTATAATGCTACCCACTTTAACACTGTCTAACTGTGCTGTATTGCCGTTAAAAACAATTTCATCATCTTTAAGTTCCATCAGCTTTTGGTCGGTCTGTTTGTCCACTTCAAATACATTAGTGGCTTTTTTGATGTCCTTTACAGGGTCATCGGGCTTTCTCTGATTGTCTTTTTTGCAACTCCAAGTCAATAATAATCCTATTAAAAATAATAACAGCGATAGTTTTGGTAATTTTTTCATAGTAATATATTTTTATATCTTGTGTAATTTTTTTACAAATTCTTATAAATTTTCATTTTTTTAATGTATTATTGTGGATAGTTTATCCGAGAATTTTGGATAATTTATCATAGGTATATGAGTAATAGCAGAACAGGTTATAAAATACGTAAGGTACGTGAGTTGAAAAATATTACGCAGGCATACGTTGCTGATGCTCTCGGTGTTAAACAAAATACTTACAGTAGAATGGAAACCGGCTCTATAAAAATACAGGACGAGCAATTGGATAAAATAGCAGAAATATTAGAAGTAAATAAAGAAGACATAGAGGCTTTTGACGAAACACTTGTTTTTAAAAATTGTACTCAAACTGCTAATGTAATTGGTGTTAATCATATACTAAATAATAATATTCCCGAAGATTTTAAGAAAGTATATGAGGAATTGCTTGCTGCAAAAGATATTATTATTGCACAATTAGAGGCAAAGATAAAATTGTTAGAAAATAAATAAGTTGTCTTATTTATAAATTAAGACCGTTGCAAGGCAATTTTTATTTGATTACTGTTGTTTTCTTTTAGCAAATCATACATATACTTTAAAAAACGTACATGCCCACCTTGGTAAGAAGTAATAGCAATGGCGTTGGCATCTTCTTGAATAGCACAGTCCACAATCTCTTTGACACTTCGATTATGTCCCAAATGTATCACTTCGGCACCTGAAGCTTGCATTATTCTACGCATAATATTGATAGCAACATCATGACCATCAAATAACGATGCCGCTGATACAATTCTTATTTTGTTTTTAGGTTGATAGGATGTCGGATTTTGCATATTGTAAAAATAATGAATATCCTGAAAAAAATGAATTCAGATAGGCTAAATTTCCTATTCTTACTCAAAAATATGAATAGAAGAAAAGTCTTGATTCTAAGGCAGTGGTTTGTGTCTTCACAAACCACATTTTTATAATATATAACTTATTATGTTTCGTGAAGACACGAACCAATGCGGAATAGGTGAGAAAGCATCAGATTAAGTTACAAACAGATGGAAAATAGATAAATTGTTGATTAATATCGACAATATTTATTAATTTTGTTGAATATAAACGACAATATTATGATAGAATTGTATGAATTCAACGACAATTTACTACAAAATACCACATCAAATTACTTTCGGTATTTAATGCAAGAGATTGATTGGAGTGAGCGTTTGATTGCCATAAAAGGTTCGCGTGGAGTTGGAAAAACGACATTGATGTTGCAGTATATGAAGTATATTTTAAAACAACCTGAAACCTCTCTTTATATCACGGCTGATCATTATTGGTTCTATACACATAATTTGGTGCAAACTGCTGATATATTTTATAAGAATGGTGGTCGCTTTTTATTTATAGACGAAGTACATAAATATCCCAATTGGTCAAGAGAAATTAAAAATATTTATGATGGATTTCCTGAAATGAAAATTGTTTTTACATCATCCTCTATTCTTGACATTTATAAAGGTGAAGCAGATTTGAGCAGGCGTTTGATAAGTTATAATATGCAGGGCTTGTCATATAGGGAATACCTTGAAATATCAGGCTTTATTTCAGGCATGTCATCAATAAAAATTAGTGATATTCAAGCAGATGCGTATAATATTACTCAATCAATTATAGAAAAGATACAACATCCGCTACCAACATTTAGAAATTATCTTAAAACGGGATATTTTCCATTCTCAGCTCAAAATAATGAACATACTACCTTGAAGAAATTGAACCAAATTATCAATACGATTATAGAAACTGATTTGGCTGCAATGGAAGGTTTTGATGTGAAAACTACTTTTAAACTAAAAAAATTATTAGGTGTAATTGCTGAATCTACACCTTTTAAGCCTAATATATCTGCACTTGCACGAAAATTAGATGTGAGTAGGGAGACCATCTATCATTGGTTAGTGCTTTTAGAAAAAGCAAATATTTTAAGCTTGTTGATTGCACAAGGTAGAGGTGTTTCTACTCTTCAAAAACCTGATAAAATATTTTTAGAGAACAGTAATTGGTGTTATGCTTTAAGCTCACAGCCTAATATAGGTACAGTTAGAGAAGTTTTTCTGATGTCTCAACTTTCTAATGCTGGGCTTACGATTAAAATGCCTAAGGTTGGTGATTTTTATATTGAAGAATATGATTTAGTGATTGAAGTTGGTGGTCAATCAAAGACGATAGATCAAGTGAAAAATGAGAACAATTACCTTCTAGCTTTAGATGATATTGAAAATGCAAGAGGTAAAAAAATACCATTGTGGTTGTTTGGTTTTTTATATTAAAGCCATTCTATAACCATAGTATATTTTTTTATTAAGATAATGGTTTGTATTTGTTTTTGAATAGAAAATTAAGGCAATGGTTTGTGTCTTCACAAACCATATTTTTTAATATATAATTTATTATGTTTCGATAGGACACGAAATAATTCGGAGAAATAATATCCATTCTTAATCTGTTTTATTAATTATCAATATCTTCTTGTTTGGATTTAGATTTTCTAAAATCTAAAAATTACGCAGTGGTTTGTGTTTTCACAAGCCACATTTTTTAATATATAATTTATTATGTTTCGTGAAGACACGAACCAATGCGAAAAAAAAAATATTTAATTGTTTTATTATTAAAATACTTAATTGCTCGAAATCTCATCTCTCACTACTCACATCTGCAAAAAATCTCTACTCTATAATACAATATCTCTTAAAAATTCATTACTTGCTTGTTTTTCCTTATTTTCGTCCAAAAATATAAATATGACAAATTATAATATAGGAACAAAGTTAGAACATCCCACTTTTGGAAAAGGTGTAATTATTGACAATGAAGATGAATATTTATATAATATTTATTTTTCGGAACACGGTGAAAAGGAAATTTCAAAAGCCTTTGATGGAATGTTGGTTATTAAGTTAGTAGAAAAAGACAATTCAGGTATTTCATTAGACGAAGTAGAGAAGACCATCTATCAAATGATAAAGCCTTTAATTGAACCCATTGAGGATTGTAAAATTGCCGATAGATATCAAGGAGGAAAATTAATCATTCAATCGGCTGATACATCTTTGCAAGATAAAGAAATTGACCTAGAATCTTTCTTCCATAAAATTGTGATGACAAGAGATAGATTGCGAGTGATGGAACAAAAAATCAATGCTAGTAAATTGACTGATGCAGAGAAAGTTGAATTACAACAATATATTACTAGAATTTATGGTTCATTAACGACGTTCAATGTTTTGTTTAAATATAAAGATGATTATTTTAAAGGAACAGGCGGAGCATAATTTATAGGAAAGGAATATCAATAAAAAAACCGCCAAAAAAGTGGCGGTTTTTTTATTGTATCATCAATACAATTATTTAGTTAATTGCATTGATGAAGGTTTGAATTTTGTCAAGTTAATACCTTTTACAGCAGATTGATATTCTTCAATATTTGGTGTACGACCTAAGATTGCAGAAAGTACAACCACTGGTGTTGAAGATAATAAAGATTCTCCTTTTTTAGTTGCTGAATCTTCTACCACTCTACCTTGGAACAAACGTGTAGAAGTTGCCATAACAGTATCGCCTTTTGCAGCTTTTTCTTGGTTACCCATACATAAGTTACAACCAGGACGCTCTAAATACATTATATTTTCATATTCTGTACGAGCCGTATTTTTTGGAGCAGCATCATTAAATTCAAATCCAGAATATTTTTCTAAAATATCCCAATCACCTTCAGCTTTTAATTCATCAATAATGTTATAAGTTGGTGCGGCAACAACCAAAGGAGCATTAAATTCTACTTTACCTTTTTCTGCTTCTACATTTCTAAGCATTTGTGCAACGATTTTTAAGTCGCCTTTGTGTACCATACAAGAACCAACGAATCCTAAATCAACTTTTCTTTCGCCTTCATAATAAGATAATGGACGGATGGTATCGTGTGTATAGCGTTTAGAAACATCTTTATTGTTTACATCAGGATCTGCAATCATTGGCTCAACAATTTGGTCAAGATCGACTACTACTTCTGCAAAATATTTTGCATTTGCATCAGGGCGTAAAGCAGGATTTACTCCAGATTGAATTTCAGCAATACGATTATTTGCTTTGTCAATCAAACCTTTCAATACTTGATTATCATTATCCATTCCTTTATCAATCATTATTTGGATTCTACTTTTTGCAATCTCCAATGATTGAATTAATGTTGCATCTTCTGAAATATTTACAGATGCTTTTGCTTTCATTTCTGCAGTCCAGTCAGTAAATGTAAATGCTTGGTCAGCAGGTAATGTGCCAATATGTACTTCAATTACTCTTCCTTGGAATACATTCTCGCCGCCAAATTGTTGTAACATTTGTGCTTGTGTAGCATGAACCACATCACGGAAATCCATATATTCTTTCATTTGACCTTTGAAAGTAACTTTTACAGATTCTGGAATTGGCATAGAAGCTTCTCCAGTTGCTAAAGCTAAAGCAACAGTTCCAGAGTCTGCACCAAAAGCAACACCTTTAGACATTCTAGTATGTGAGTCTCCACCAATAATAATTGCCCAATCATTAATAGTGATATCATTTAATACTTTGTGAATTACATCAGTCATAGAATGATAAACGCCTTCTGGGTCTCTCGCTGTAATTAAACCAAAGTTGTTCATAAAGCTCATTAGTTTTGGGATATTTGCCTGAGCTTTTTTATCCCAAACTGATGCTGTATGGCAACCAGATTGATAAGCACCATCTAAAGTTGGAGAGATAACCGTCGCAGCCATAGATTCTAATTCTTGGGCAGTCATCAAACCAGTTGTATCTTGAGAACCAACAATATTTACTTTTACACGTACGTCAGAACCTGCATGTAATATTTTTCCTGGTGTTACACCTACTGCATTTTTGTTGAATATTTTCTCTACAGCTGTTAAGCCTTGACCTTCTATTGTGATTTCTTTTGAAGGTGCAAAAACAACAGGTGCTTGAATGCCTAAAGTTTCAGCAGCAAATGTTTGTAATTTTTTACCAAATACAACTGCATAAGAACCACCAGCTTTAATAAATTCCATTTTTTGTGGAGTTAAAGCACTTGAAATATCTATTAATTCTTTATCTCCATTGTATAATTTCTTAGTCTTTGTATTTATCGTTAATTCAGTTCCTGTTGCAACAGAATAAACTTCTTCTAAAACTGGGTCTCCATTTTCAGCTTTTACTACTTTACCATCTGCATCAACTTTCTTTACCCAATTTTTAAGGTCTAGTCCAATTCCTCCAGTTACAGCAACTGTAGTTAAGAAAATCGGAGAAATTCCATTTGTACCACCAACAATAGGAGCAATATTTACAAATGGAATATAAGGACTTGATTGTTTACCTGTCCAAAGTGCCACGTTGTTTACGCCAGACATTCTAGAAGAACCAACACCCATTGTACCTTTTTCTGCAATCATCATCACACTTGCATCAGGGAATTTTGCTTGTAATGCTCTAATTTCTGCTTGTGCCTCTGGAGAGTTCATACATTTTCCGTGCAATTCACGATCAGAACGAGAGTGAGCTTGGTTTCCTGGTGATAATAAATCTGTAGAAATATCACCTTCAGCGGCTATATATGTTACAACTTTTATCGTTTCTGGAACTTCAGGTAATTTAGTGAAAAACTCTGCATTTGCGTAACTTTCTAATATTTCTTTAGCAATTGCATTGCCATTATTGTAAGCTTCTTTTAAACGAGCAGTATCTGCATCATAAAGGAAAACTTGAGTTTTAAGCACATCTGCCGCTTTTTTAGCAATAGTTGTATCATTTCCTAATGCAATATCCAATAATACTTCAATTGATTTTCCACCTTTCATGTGAGCCAATAATTCAAAAGCAAAATCTGTGGAAATTTCAGCAACAACGGTATTCCCTAAAATAATATCTTTTAAGAAAAGTGCCTTAACCGCTGCCGCAGGTGTTGTGCCTGGTAAGGTATTGTAGATAAAGAAGTTTAGAGAATCTGCTCTGTGAGGATTACCTAAATCTTTAATTTGTTCGATAATTGCAGTTAATAATGGTGCTTCATCAATTGGTTTTGCATGAAGTCCTTGTTTTTTTCTTTCTTCAATCTCTTGAAGATAATCTTGGTAAATGCTCATAATAGAAGTTTTTTTTAATATGATAGACGTATTCGTCTGTATTTTGATAAAATTTATTTGCGACGGCAAATGTACTCAATTTTTAATGATTTTTCAATGCTTTATTGTTTAAAAATGATTAATTTACAACACTATATTTATATCAATTCTAAATAAAAAGTATTATGAAATATTGGTTAATGAAATCTGAACCTGATGTGTTTAGTTTTGACGATTTGATAGCAAAAGGACAGGAACATTGGGACGGTGTGCGAAATTATACAGCACGAAATAATATGCAGTCAATGAAAGTAGGAGATAAAGCTTTTTTTTATCATTCTAATATTGGAAAGGAAATTGTTGGTATTGTGAAAATTGTAAAAGAAGCTTATCAAGATCCAACAACTGATGAAACTAGATGGGTTTGTGTAGATGTTGCTCCAATAAAAAAACTTAAAAATCCTGTAAGTTTGGCTGCAATAAAAGCCAATCCTAAATTAGCTGAAATGAAAATTATTAAACAAAGTAGATTGTCGGTTATTGATGTAACCAAAGCCGAATTTGATGAAATTTTGGAAATGAGTAAGTAATTTTGATGATAGGTTTGATAATTTGTTTAAATTGAATTATATCAAATAAAAAACATATATTTATATCATGGGACAGTTGTTTAAATATGTATTTTTATCTTTAATTGCTATCGCTTTATTGCAAGTTATTTTTACCAAAGAAGAAAAAAAAGATACATACACACCTGCTGTTAGAGACACTACAAGAAAAACAATTGGTTATGATTGGCAACGTGGTGTTTATGTTTATGAAGATGAAGGTTTAGCAAAAAACTCAGAAGGTTATTGGGTGCCAGAAAATGAAATTGTAAAACCAAAAGAATTAAAATTAGATCCAAAAGACAAAGACGAACCACTTTCTGCATTCGATTTGCCTAATTACTAAAAATCATTTACTTTCATTATCATTTTTTATATTTTAGTGAGTTTAAACAATGAAAGAAATTATTGAGTTCTCAGATAAAACAGTAACAATAGACAGAAATGAATTTCTAAAATTGAGTGGCAGTATTGATACAAATATTTATTTTGTTGAAAGCGGAAGTTTAAGAATTTTTATCTCTGATGATGTTGGAGAACAAATTATTAGGTTTGCATACAAAGACAATATATTTGTTGCATTAGATTCTTTTTTAACAGGAAAATCTTCGGGATTTTCTATTCAGGCAATAAAAAAAACAGTTGTAAAAGTTATAAGTAAACAGCAATTTATACGTTTTTTAGAAATTGAGAAAAATAGAAATTTATGGACAAAAATCTTAGAAAACTTGGTGCTTCAACAAATGGAACGAGAAATTGATCTTTTGGTAAATTCACCAAAAGAAAGATACGAAAGGGTTTTGCAGAGAAGCCCCCAATTATTTCAAGAAATACCAGACAGATATATTGCCAATTATTTGAGAATGAGTGCCGAAACATTATCTCGATTAAAAAAGTCTTGATTACAATCAATGTTTATCAGAAAAACATTTTAAAACTTTGCATAAAATTTTAATTATGCAATCAGAAAAATTATTACAATCATTAATAGAGCAAACTAATCAAATTACATATCAAGCTGAAAAATTTAAAACCTTTGATTTGGATATTTTGACTTGGAGAGAAAATAATACGTCTTGGAATATTTTGGAATGTTTGGAGCATCTAAATTTATACGGAGATTTTTATTTGTTACAGATTGAAACTAAAATCAAAAATTCTAAAACAAAATCTGAACTCGATATTAAAAGTGGATTATTGGGAAATTACTTTGCAGAAAGTATGTTGCCTAAAGAAAAACTAAATAAAATGAAGACTTTTAAAGATAAAAATCCTTTGAATGCACAACTTGATAAAAGCGTAATTGATAAGTTTTTAAGTCAGCAAAAAAAGTTAATTTCTATTCTCCATCAAGCCAAAAATGTTAGTTTAAATAAGATAAAAATTGAGACGTCAATATCAAGTCTATTGAAATTAAAGTTGGGCGATACATTTCAGTTTTTTATTAATCATATTGTCAGACATTTTAAACAAATTGAAAAAATACAAATAGCAATGTACAGTAATAAATACTGAAAAAAATGTATCTTTGTACATGAATTTTCCAATAATAGCTCCATCGGTTTTATCTGCAAATTTTGCCAATTTAGAAGCTGATTTTAAAATGCTGAACGAAAGTGAGGCTGAATTTATTCATATTGATGTAATGGACGGTGTTTTTGTACCTAATATTTCATTTGGATTACCTGTAATTCAAGCTATGAAAAAATTGAGTAACAAAACTTTTGATGTTCATTTAATGATTGTAGAACCTCAAAATTATATTCAACAATTTAAAGAAATTGGTGCTGATATTTTGACAGTTCATTACGAAGCTTGTACGCATTTACACAGAACTATACAAGCAATAAAAAATGCAGGAATGAAAGCTGGTGTAGCCATCAATCCACATACAAATATTAGTTTATTGGAAGATATTGTTGCTGATATAGATTTAGTTTGTGTGATGAGTGTGAATCCAGGTTTTGGCGGACAATCTTTTATTGAAAATACTTATAAAAAAGTGGAAAAATTAAAAGACTTAATTACCAAAAATAAAAGCAAAGCTTTAATAGAAATTGATGGCGGCGTTGGATTGCAAAATGCAAAACAATTAGTAGCAGCTGGTGCTAATATTTTGGTAGCTGGAAATGCCGTTTTTAAATCAGAAAATCCTATTGAGACAATAGCACAATTGAAATTAGTTAGTCGCAATTAATACAAATAAAGCAGAACCAATAAGCTTTTATTAGTAATCAATATTAATCAAGATGACCTATTGATTGCCTTGGGCAGCTTCCCAAGCCATAAATTTCTCAATTTCTTTATTCAATATTTTTACAAAATAACCCAATACTAAAATATCATCTATTTGTCCAATAATTGGAATGAAATCAGGTATTAAATCTAATGGATTTACAAAGTAAATAATTGCGGCAACGGCAGCAATAATAGAGGAAGTACTGATGTTTTTATAATCACCTTTTACCCAAGCTCTCAACAATCTGCCTAATGTAACAACAGAATCTTGAATTTTATATAATTTTTCAGTTGATTTTCCTACCATTAAAAAAAACTCATCTAATAATTGAGATACTTTTCCATCTGAAGCAATTAATGCTTCCGCTTTTTTAATTAACGTATCAAAAATTGAGATTGCCATTAGCTGTAAAAATTAAGAATCCAAAAATAATCATTTGGATTTTTATATTCAAATTTAACTTGTTTTAAAATATAGATACCAATTGATTTTCTTATTTTTATAAATTATAAATTTCAGTTATGTTCAAAAAACTACTTTTTTTCTTTTTAATTCTCTTATTATTTGTAGGTATTTATGTGTTTTTTCTAAGAAAAGATTTGACCTTATCACGTGAATATATAAAAGAAAAATATAAAGAACCAAACTCGAAATTTATACAGTGGAAAGGTGCGGAAATTCATTATACAGAAAGTGGAAAAGGCTTCCCAATATTGATGATACATGGATTTGGAGGAAGTTTTAAAGATTTTGAAAAATTAGATCACTTATTAAATCCAAATTATAAAGTTATAAGAATTGATGTGCCGGGATTTGGCTTGTCAGAATTTCCTGGTAAACCTACACCGCAAACAGATTTTAACTCTATTTATAATGAATATTTTAATTTTCTTATAGATACGCTACATTTAGATAGTTTTTATGTGATGGGAAATTCCTTAGGTGGAATGATGTCGTGGGTACTGACATTAGAACATCCTGATAAAGTAAAGAAATTGGTTCTGTTGAATAGTGCTGGTTACGATATGAAAGAAGTTGAAAAATCTGCAGGTGTTAAAAGATTTCAAAACCCAATAATTACTGCATTCTTAAAAAGAGGAGTACCTTATTTTATGACAGAAAATGGGGTGAATAGAGTATTTTATCATAAATCCAATTTGAGTGCTGAAAAAACGCAGCGAATGAATGATTTTTGGAATAGAAAAGGTGCTTTGGAACAAATTATTTGTATGTCCAATTCTAAAAATTATCCTGACCAAAATAAAATAAAAAACATTCAAGTTCCAACATTAATACTTTGGGGAAAAGAAGATATTATTATAAACTCAAAATTTGCTGAACGCTTTCATCAAGATATTAAAAACAGTACTATGATAGTTTATGATTCTTGTGGACACGTGCCAATGGCTGAGTATCCTGAAAAAGTATTGAATGATGTTAATGCATTTTTTGACAAACAATAATTGAAATTTTTTTAATTAGCGTGTTTAATTTTCTAGAATACAATATTCTTCTTTTTTTTTCGTTATTGATTAAAAAGAAATTTTATGTCAGATATTTTTACACCTGATTTTTTATTGAAATTTATTTACAATGAAACAAATACATTAGAAAATGAAATGATTGTAAATGAAATGAAAATAGATACTGATTTAGAACAACTATATCATGAATTGTTGGAAAGTATAGCAATACTTGATACGCTTAAATTTAGCAATATAGCTTGTACTTCAAATAATATTTTAGAATTAAAAGTATAAGAAACTTTCTATTAATTTGACTTATCCAAAATATTTATTATTTTTAGTAGTAATATCTAAAAATAAAATTATGAAATGGAATAAGCTACTTTTACTGTTGTGTACATTTTGTGTACATTCATTGCTTTTTTCAGCAATTCAATTGGTTGAAATTCAACCTTCCGATAATAAAAAATTAGACAATCACCTTTTTGTTTCCGAAGATAAAGCATACATAGTTGTATCTGAAAGTATAGCAAAATCATACGCCAAAAATATTGAAACTTATATTGGAAATCATCAATACCTAATTAATATTCCAAAAGAAAAAGTTAACTCAATTGCAAGTAAAATTTATTATGTACAACCTGAAAGTAAAGTATTTGACGATATAGATAAAACTGCTACAATACAAAATATACAAGTACAATTTGCAAGTACAATTAAGAAAGTAAATGCTATTGAAATATTAAAATCATTGAATGTCAGTTTATATGATTTTATAGAAGATGACAATATTTATAAATTACAAATTACAACCAGTAAAATAGCAGAACTTGCACAGTTACCTTTTGTCTTATTGATAAGCAAAGATTATAAAGACAAACAATTATTAGTTTCAGATTCATATATTATGGATCGTTTGCCAAGTGTCAATATGCCAATTTCAAAAGGAGGACTGAATCTAAATGGAGAAAATATGAATATTGGTATTTGGGACGGTGGCGCAATTGGAACTCATATCAATTTAGAAGATACCAGAGTCTTTAATATTGATAAAACATTGAGTTTTTCGCCCTATAATGTGCATCCAACACAAGTTGCAGGTGCAGCAGCTATGTGTGGAAATACAAGTTATTTGCATAGTGGTGCTGCATCTAAATCCAATATTTATGCTTGGGATAATTGGGGAAATATTATTCAAGAAATTAAAGATGGAATTTCAAAATACCAATTGAATGTAACCAATCATTCCTATAATTTTGAACAATCACATTGTAAATCGGCTTCAGGTTTATATACTTTAGATGCTAGTAAAATGGATAAGTTAGCGTATGAATATCCCAATGTTTTACACGTTGTAGCCTCAGGAAATACAGCTCATCTTTGTGCAATTAATGATACTTTTTATTCGTTAGATATTGGATACCAAGGTACTAAAAATGCAATAACTGTAGGATATTTATATCGGAATGAAAAGTTGGTAGAAACAAGTGGGCGTGGTCCAACAACAGATGGTAGATTAAAACCAGAATTAGTGGCAAAAGGTTTTGCATATACTGCAAGTGCTCCAGGAACTGCGTTTTCAACAGTATATGGTTCTTCATTTTCAGCTCCACAAATAGCTGGTATTGCAACTTTAGTTCAACAAAAGTATAAATTACAAAATGGGGTTCTGCCACCTTCAAGCTTAGTCAAAGCTGTGTTATGTAATACGGCTGAAGATATGTATCGAAAAGGATTAGATTATGGAGCAGGTTTTGGTCGCCCTGATGCTAAAAAAGCAGTTCAAAATATTATTGATAATAAATTTATTATTGGAAATATTAGTAATCAAAATCAAAATAATCATCAATTTACATTAACTCAAAATGCTGATTTTGTTTCAATTACTTTATGTTGGACAGACCCTGCTGCTTATCCTTTACAACATAAAATTTTAGTAAATAATGTAGATTTAAAATTAATAACGCCCAATAATGATACCATTCTACCCTGGGTTTTAAATCCTATATTTTATCAAAATCCAGCACAAAGAGGCATCGATAATTTGAATAATATAGAATATGTAACTTTGGATTCTGCACTTGCTGGAACATATACCATTTTAGTAAATGGAACAGATATTGTAACTGACCAACAGCAATATAGCATAAGTTATACGTTTGAAAATAATGGTATTGATATTGTCTATCCTGATGGTGGAGAAACATTAGATGCAGGAGCAAACTTCAACGTTACATGGAATACAAGAAATGTAGAAGATTCTCTTAGTTTTTATTATTCGATTGATAGTGGTATCAATTGGACATTTATAAAAAATGTACATAGCCGTGATGCATTTTTTACGTGGACAACACCCAATATAAATACCAAAAATGCTTTGATTAAAGCAATAAATTCACAGTTTTCAGATTCATCAAATGCTACATTTAATATCAATTTCAGACCTAATGCAAACTTTATTACAATTGCACCTTGTGATAAATCAGCAAATATAAAATGGCCAGCGATTCCAAATGTACAATATTATACCATTTATGTTTTTGATGATTTCGTTTGGCGAAAAGTAGATACCACTTCTAAATTAAGTTATCAACTTACAGGATTAGTAAATGGCAAATCTTATGTTGTTGAAATGACTGCAACAGTTGATGGTGTAGAAAGTAATAAAAGTACTGCCAAGATTTTTACGCCATCTTTTACAGCATGTTCTCAATTGAACGACATTGGTGTATTAACAGTAATAAATCCAATGGGCGGTCGTATGCATACCTCTTCTCAGTTAGGCAATCAAGTAAAACCTGTTTTTGTAATTAAGAATTATGGTTCAAACCCGATTTCAAATTTTAATTTATCTTATCAAGTCAATGAAGGAACAATATATACTTCAACAATTTCAAGAACTATAAACTCAAATGATACGATTCAAGTACAAGCAAGTAATGATTATGATATGAGTTTAGCTGGAAATTATAACTTAAAAGCATATTCTTCATTCTCTTTAGATACATTGCCTAATAATGATACCTTAGTTTATACTTTAAAGCACTTAGCCAACGAACCAATTTCGTTACCATGGACAGAATCTTTTGAAAATTCTGGAGCAACTTATAGTACTAATATTTTTGGGATTGATGGTATGGAATACGCCGATTTTAATACCGACAAATATGGTCGTTGGAGAATTAGAGATAATATGTACGCATTGTCTGGAAAACGAGCATTGACCTTAGATAATTATAGCAATACTGGAAGTATTAAAAGTAGTCATATTATTACGCTTAATTTAGCAAATTATATAGATTCGATTATTTACTTGGATTTAAGTTTTATGCAACACGGCGAGACTGCGACTGATAATATTGTTTATGCTAGAGGAAATGATACGGCTACTTGGATACCAATTTTAAATTTATTTCAAAATAAAGCACCTAAAGGAGAATATAATAGAGTGCAAGCAATAAATCTATTCAATTTATTATATGTAGATAATGGACAAACAGTATCTTCTTCATTTCAAATTAAATTAGCTACAACAAACACTAAAGCTAGTAATGAATTAACGAAAAGTGGAGGTTATACTTTTGATGATATTAAATTGTATGTTGCAAATAATGACTTAGCAAATAGCACAGAAGGAAAAGACTCTATTTTATGCTTAAATGAGTCCAAAAATATTCCAATAAAAATTAAAATTCTCAACCAAAGTAACCAAGCACGAAGCAACTTAAAAGTTACTTATATTGTCGATAATGCAAATGTAGTGAGTGAAACCATTAGTGATATTATATTGCCTTATCAAACTTTTGATTATACTTTTAATCAAACCTTAGCTATAACTCAAAGTGGTAAATATGTAGTTCACGTTATTGCTGATGATGTTGATGACAAATATAAAGGTAATGATACTTCAGATGCAATAAGCTTTATTGCTAATTTATATATAGATTCGTTGCCTTACTTGAATAATTTTGAACAAACAAGTTTATGTATTCCAGAAGGACAAAACTCAAGTTGGGCTTGGAGTACTCCAAATAAAACTTATACAAAAATGGCAGCTCAAGGCAATAAAGCTTGGACGAATTCTACTTTTGATACTTATAATTATAGTGAAAATTCGAGTTTGTATTTAGGTTGTTATAATATGCAAAGCCTTAAAAATACACCATCTGTTGCCTTTAATCATTTATTAGATATTGAAAACTTATATGACTCAGCTTGGGCAGAATATTCTATTGATGGCAATGAATGGAATAGAATAGGTTGTGCTAATTGTGGTACTAATTTTTATGGTAATATGAATGGTGCAGCAAAATGGGATAAAACATTGATGCCTTGGCAAGTTGCTTCATCAAAAATAAATATTGATACAACACTAAATAATCAACATGTATTTATTAGAGTTAGGTTGCAATCGGATGAAGGTATAGTTGGCGAAGGTTTGGCTATTGATGATTGGCATGTTTATGCAACAAATTATACTATTCCTTTAAATGATTCTGTATTTATTGATACAGTTTCTAATGGAAATGGTTGGATACCAATTTTGAAAGATGATAAAATTATTGCCGAAATTTATGATGATAATAAAGTCTTAGGAAATATAACAGTAGGCTATTTTGCAAGTAATCAAGTCAGGAAATATCAAGGTAAAGCATTATTGCCAAGAAATTGGAGTATTAATACAGAAAATCAAGTTGATGGAAATTTTAAAATTAGATTGTATTTGACAAATGAGGAATACCTAATGTTATTGAATACAGATAGTCAATTATTTTCTATGCGGGATATTGCTGCATTAAGATACAATGGCTTTAATCAAGATGTAGTATTTGAAAATAATTATATTAAAGGAGATTTTGTCTCAATCCCAACCGATAGTTTATATTTTGTTCCATTTGAAAATGGCTATTATGTTGAAATGAATACGCAAAAATTTGGTGAGTTTTATTTGACTTCAAAAGCTATCAACCCAACATTTGTTCCAATCACTCAGATTGTAACGTTAGATGCAGATCAAATGGGCGATGATGCTATTTTAGCTTGGAATACAACTGGTGATACTAATGTTTTAAAATATAATATTCAATATTCAATAGATGGTCAGCATTTTCAAGAAATTGCCAGTATTTATAGTTTGCATAATATTTCAGATACTTCTGATTATTATTTTATACATAATAGCAATGCTGCCATTGGTACGGTTTTGTATTATCGTATAGAAGCGGTCTTAAATTCTGGTGTTAGCATACAATCGCTTGTAGATAGCATTCAATTTGAGAATATGACAGGCATAAAGAAAAATGTTTTACAAATTAAATCTTATTTTAGTCAAAATCAATTACATATTGAACATAATAATTCAATTTTAGGTAATTATAATTTGGTTTTAGTGCAATTAGATGGACGTGTTGTTTTTCAGAAAAACATTCAAATAGATAGCAATAAAAATAGCATTGATATTCCTATACAATTATTATCTAATAATATTTACATCTTAGGATTGCAAAATAAGAACAAAATTTACTATTCTAAATTGTATAAAAATTAAGGATTTTGGATATTGATTTGGTAATAACAAATGATGGTTCCCCCACTTTGTATGTTGAGCGTTTTGATGAACATTATCATTCAATTCATGGTTCAATGCAAGAATCTTTACATGTATTTATTCAAGCAGGATTGGATTATAAAGCCAAGCAACAACCATCTATCCGGATTTTTGAAATGGGTTTAGGAACTGGGCTTAATGCCTTGCTAACTTTGAATTATGCACAACAGCATAATGTTTTTGTAGATTATCATGCAATTGAGTTATACCCATTGACATTGGAATCAATAAATAAATTAGTACAATTTCCAAACTTTAATCATCCCAATTTTTTAGAACTTCATCAAATCAAGTCTAATAAAATGTTGAATATTGGAGAGAATTTTAGATTTACAAAATATCTCCAAGATATTAATGATTATAAGCCTTCTCAGTTATTTGATTTGATATATTATGATGCGTTTGCACCTTCAGCTCAAGATGAACTTTGGACAGTTGAAATGTTCCAAAAAATGTATGATATGCTTGATGATGGCGGTTGTTTGGTTACATATTGTGCTAAAGGAATTGTAAAAAGAACTCTAAAATCAGTTGGTTTTAATATTGAAAGTTTGCCAGGTCCAATTGGAAAAAGAGAAATGACCAGAGCAATTAAATTATGATTGTTTTTTAATACGATTTGAATCACGTTAATATAAAATGAATTTATAAATATCTTTTTATAATTTCTTATAAGTCTGTTGTATAATTTTAGGTATTCATTTTATTTTTATACCTAATAAAAACCAATCAATACTTAATGAAAGAACTTATGAGTATTGATTCAGTATTGAGTAGAATGAATAAAAAGGATAGTTTTGTTTTAATAATTTATGCTGTTACCATAGGTCTATTTGCTTCACTATTAGCAATTAGCTTAATGGGAATTACGGAATATTTTGAACATCAAATTTTTCACTCTGCGAAACAATATCATCCATTAGTTTATATTTTCCTACCGACTATTGGTATTACTTCTATATATTATCTAAGAAAATATGTTTTTCATAATAAGAAAAACAAAGGCATTAGTGAGATTTATAATACACTCGATTATCCTAAAGACCATCTTCCATTATTCAAGTTACCCTCACATTATATCAATGGTTTTTTGACTGTAATTTTTGGAGGTTCAACAGGAATTGAAGTCTCAACGGTGGTGGCAACTGCAACTTTAGGCAATACAGTTTATAAAAAAGATTTTGGAGCAAGAGCTTATAAAAGAGAATTGGTGAGTGCAGGTGTTGCCGCTGGTATTGCAATTTTATTTAATAGTCCGATAGCTGGTTGGCTTTTTGCTTGGGAAGTGATTGCAAAAAAAATGAATCGAGCTTTTGTACTATGTTGCACAATAGCAACCTTTGTTGCCTGGATTTTTTTACAGATTTTACATCCTGAACCTATTCTTCCCATTGCAGTTACTGGTTGGAATTGGTATGCTATTCCTTTTATGATAGTTTTAAGTTTGTTTGGTGGTTCTTTGTCTATCTATTTTACTATTTTGGTACTTAGAATTAAAGGCTACTTCTCTGGAATAAATAATAATTTTATTCGTGTCAATCTTGGAGCATTAGCCGTTGGCACTATGATTTGTTTTTTTCCATTTATTTATGGTGATAGTTATCATGCATTAGAAGAAATGATTGGTGGTTATCATAATTACTCAATTTTGTTTTTATTGTTTATTGCATTGCTAAAACCATTAGCATCATCATTAACATTGGGAGCTGGAGGCGATGGCGGTGTCTTTGCACCTAGTATTGTTGCTGGTGCATTTTTGGGTGTTGCTTTTGCTCTAATTTGTAATGTATATTTAGGAACTTCCTTACAATTATTAAACTTTGCATTAATTGGAGCTGCAACAACTTTATCAGCTGCTATTTATGCACCATTTACTTCTTTATTTTTAATATGTAATTTAGTACCTAATGGATATGAATTATTTTTTCCATTACTAATTTGCTGTTTGATTGCTAATTTCTTTGCAAAATTGATTTTTCCTTACAATGTTTACACTTACGACTTAGATAAAAAAGTATCTAATCATTGAAAGTATCTTAAGCCTATTTTTGTTTCATTCCCATTCCTTGGAAACGCTTCATCATCACTTTCATTTGGTCAAATTGCTTGACAAAATTATTGACATCTTGAATTGAACTACCACTTCCTTTTGCAATACGTTCTCTTCTTTTGCCATTTAAAACATCTGGATTGGCTCTTTCATGAGGCGTCATAGAAAATATCATAGCTTCAATTTTCTTGAAAGCATTATCATCAATATCAATATCTTTCATTGCTTTACCAACGCCAGGTATCATACCTAATAAATCTTTTAAGTTACCCATCTTTCTGATTTGATTGATTTGTTGTAAAAAGTCATCAAAATCAAATTGGTTTTTAGCAATTTTCTTACTTAATTTTTGAGCTTCTTTTTCATCGAATTGTTCTTGGGCTTTTTCAACGAATGAAACGATATCACCCATACCTAATATTCTCTGTGCCATTCTATCTGGGAAGAAAACGTCTAACGTTTCCATTTTTTCACCACGGCTTACAAATTTTATAGGTTTATTTACGGTATATTTAATAGATAAAGCAGCTCCACCTCTTGTATCACCATCTAATTTGGTTAATACAACACCATCAAAATTAATTCTATCATTGAAGGCTTTTGCTGTATTCACTGCATCTTGTCCTGTCATGGAATCCACGACAAATAAAGTTTCTGTTGGTTTAATTGCAGTTTTTACATCATAAATTTCTTGCATCATTTGCTCATCAACAGCTAAACGACCTGCAGTATCTATAATGATGACATTATAACCCTTTTGATTCGCATAATTAATTGCATTTTGTGCAATTTCTACTGGATTTTTATTCTCAATTTCAGCATAAACTTCCACTTTATTTTGCTCACCCAATACTTTCAACTGCTCAATCGCAGCTGGTCTATAAACGTCGCAAGCTACCAATAAAGGAGATTTTTTTAATTTATTTTTTAAATAGTAAGATAATTTACCAGAAAATGTAGTTTTTCCTGAACCTTGTAGTCCTGAAATTAAAATAATTGTTGGTTTTTCTTTTACGTTCAATTCAGTAACGGTTCCACCCATCAATTCGGTCAATTCATCGCTTACAATTTTGACCATTAATTGACCTGGAGAAACTGCTGTTAGTACATTTTGTCCTAATGCTTTACCCTTAATTGTATCTGTAAATTCTTTAGCAATTTTATAGTTTACGTCGGCATCAACCAATGCTCTACGGATTTCCTTCACGGTTGTAGCAATATTAATATCCGTTATTTTTCCTTGACCTTTAAGGTTTTTAAACGCTCCTTCTAATTTATCCTGTAAATTCTCAAACATAAAACTTTGCTTTAAAATTGTTGCAAAGATAGTGATTTTTTAGCAATTCTTTGGTATCTGAATATTAGCAATTACCACATTTTTTCAAATGATTTTTTGCTCAAAATTATATTTCGATGAATATAGCCCATTTTATTACTTTTTTTCTTGAAAATGGCTACAGGACAAAGGATGAATACAAATAAAATACTAAATAATATTGTTTTTAAAATATAGCCAAATAAATGAATGAATCTATTTAAAATGTCAATATATTTGGAAGCCAATTGCGGTATAAATAATAAAATAATTAACCCTAAAGACCAATAAAGTAAAAATGTTTTATGCAATCCAATGCCTATAATACTGAAGACAATAATTTGAATAAAAATCTCTTTATTTTGCTTAATAAATTGCATTAGAAGATGGAATAAACAAATGGCGTTACAGCAGTTGAACCACCAAATACAATTAACAATGCCACTAGAATTAAACTAATTATCAATGGAAATAACCACCATTGTTTGCGTTCCCATAGAAACTGACTTAAATCTTTAATTAATTCGAGCATAGTTTTAATCCGTTTATGTAAAAATACAAAATTTTTAGAATGTATTGGCAACTCCACCCATCATATTTCCTAAACCACCCATACCAGCACCACCTGAACCGAAGAATCCTGAGTCAAAGAAGGATTTTTGTTTTTGTAATCGTAAGAAATTAAATTGTTGAGATTTGACATAAATTGTGATAAAGAAAGATTGTTGTGCAGCAATTGGCGACCAACGCATTTCCAATTGCCAACAATGCAAATCACGAACGACACTAATATCTGTTCTAGTTACTCGTTTATTGGTTAGGTCAAATCCTGTATTTACATTGATTTTCCACTTAGATGTGATATTAAAATCCAATCCAATTCCTATTGCTTGCGTAATGATATTCGTATCTTTTTTATTGACAAATGATTTGCTCCAATTCAAAGAATAATTATAATTAATGCTCCAAGGTATATCAAAATTATAATAACCTAATTGATAAATATTTCTGAAAGTTGGCGATAAATCCAAACCTTGTTCTTGTTGCATACGCATCGTTCCACTATTGTTATATTTTTTAGAAGTGTAAGACCCATTCAAACTTATATCCATTCCTGTAAATCGAAAAAATCTTTTTTTATGTTTAAAATAAAATTCATTTATCCGTACACCATTTGTATCTAGTGCGTAAGGATCCATACCCACTCTGAAATTCATATTTAATTTGTCTGTAATATGCGTACTTCCTGAAATTCCTGAGAAATTTAATTTGAATTTTTCAGCAGCAAAATTATATCCAACACCAAAATTCAAAGCATCTAATAAGGTTATTTTCCGTGTTCCAGTAATTGTATCTTTTTTAGATTTTATTTTTATTTCCAAAGTATTAGAAAAATTGAAGTTGATACTTGCATTTTTTCCTTTAGAAGGACCACCAAATTGTGTATATTCATATCTCGAATAGTCTGTTGTTCTGCCTGATGTATCAGTCTGAACGGTTCGCCAAGCATTCCATAAAGGCTTACTAAAGTCTGGTGTAAAATTAAAACTCATCGATGGTCGAAAAGTGTGCCGTATTGCCATCAATTTAGATTTTTTGAATTGAAAAGTTCCATAAAGATTAGTACTTAAACCTAAATTTAATCCAAAGTTTCTATTTGTATTGAACTTATAAGTTGTATCAATTTCGGTAACGTTTCTTCTTAATTTATATACACTATCTCTGGTATCAAAATACGTCAAAGTATCTCTAAATACTCTGTCGGTATAATAAAAATGCCAACGTTCAGTATAATTAAAAGTAGTGTTGAAATTTAAGAATTTAAACAATCTAAAATTTGCAGAGATAGGTAAATTTTGAACAATACCATTTTTCATTCTGTTTAATGTTTCTCTTTTAAAGAAAATAGAATCATAAGTATTGATATTATTCACTGCATTTAATGAATAACTAAAGCCAATTTCTTCATACCATTTTCTTGAAGTACTTCTTATTTTCTTCTCAAAAGGATTAATTCTAGTAACTGCAAAATTAAAATTTGGCAAGGTAAGTGTAACAGCTTTAGTTTCAGTATTCTGAACATAATTGCTTGAAATGCCTAATGAGAATGGTTTTCCTGGAAATGTTTTATTATAACTAATACTTGATGTAAAAGTATTGGATACCACTTTCAATGGATCTTGGTTGCTTAATTGCTGATAACGTCTGCTACTAACAACGTTTAAACTTAATCCAAATGTGGCATTATACAATCGTTTTGGATCGAGATTTAAGTTCCAATTTACACTAAAATCAATAGGAGGTTTTGTATAGTTTGGATTTCGTTTTTCGTTGGCAAATCCTCTCCGTACTTGTCCAACATTCATATTAAAATTACCGTATAATTTGTATAACTTTTTATAAGAAGAGGTAAGGTTTATTGCCCAACTTCCTAATGTATAAATATCTACAGTGGTAGATATATCCATTTTTTCATTGATTTTATGATAATAACCTAAACCTTTTAAGAAAAATCCTAAATCTTGTTGGTCTCCATAAGTTGGAAAAATTAAACCTGAGCCTTGCTTTTCTTTTTTATTGATATTTGGAATAAAAGCAAAGGGTAAAAAAAGAGGTGTCCGAACATCTGCAATCACAAGGTCAGCTGGTTTTCCTACGATAAACTTATCTTTTACGACTTTAGCTTTTGCAATTTCAACATAGAAATGTGGGTGGTCCAAATCACAGGTTGTATAGCGAGCATTTTTAGCATAGAACATATCTTCATTCATTACTTTCACAGTTTCAGAATGTAAAAATCCATCTAACTGTTTGGTTACTAAACCAAAGCTCTTTCCCTTTTTAGTTTTAAAATTAAATCGTGCTGAATCTGCCTCAAAATTTTCTCCTGCTTGTGTAAAGTAAACTTTGTCATAATATCCAGTAGTATCATTCATTCCACCGAGTGCTGTAACTTCGCCATTGTCCCAATTATAACGAATTTGTGTTGCCCACATTTGCATTTCTTGATATGAAATATTGGCTTCTCCATATAAATACATTGTTTTATCACTAATAGAGTATATAATCGAGTCCTTTGCTTTATATTTTACAATATCTTCTAGTTGGTCATCTGCAATTTTATAGGTCTGAACTTCCACATTTGTGGAATTCTCATTTTGCAATAATGTATCCAATCTCACTATATTTGTATCAATAGATTGTATCGTATCTATAAGATTGGCATTGTTTATGCTGTCTGATTGACTGAAGCCTAATCCAAACGATATAATGCAACTAATAAATACGAATAAACGATATATCTTTTGATAACCCAAAAAGTAATTTTATGAACACCAAAAATAATGTTATTACTTCAATTATAAAATCTTCCTTACTTTTTATCTGTATATTCTTTTTACAAAGCCAATACGCTTATGCTGAATTTAAGTTTAAGACTATTGTTTTAGATGCTGGTCATGGCGGACATGACGCTGGTTGTAAAGGCTATTCGGGACATTCACATGAAAAAGATGTTACGCTTGCTATTGTTTTGAAAGTAGGAAAACTTATAGAGCAAAATTATCCAAATATTAAAGTTATTTATACTCGTAAAACGGATGTATTTATTCCATTAGAAGAAAGAGCAGCAATTGCAAATAAAAATAAAGCTGATTTATTTGTTTCCATACATTGTAATGCAAATGTAAACACTTCAGCTTATGGTTCTGAAACCTTTTTAATGGGTTTGCATAAAACAGAAGCCAACTTAGATGTTGCGATTCGTGAAAACTCCGTAATCAAATTGGAAAAAGATTATAAGAAAACTTACGATGGTTTTGACCCAGATTCGCCTGAAAGTTTGATAGCACTTTCACTTGCACAAAATGCAAATATTGAACAAAGTTCATTTTTAGCAGGACGAGTACAAAATTATTTTGCGAATGATTTAAAACGTTTTAACAGAGGTGTAAAACAAGCAGGATTTTGGGTTTTATACCGTACAACTTGCCCTTCTATTTTGATTGAAACTGGTTTCTTAACCAATCCAAAAGAAGAAAAATTTTTAACTTCAGAGAATGGTCAAAATGATATGGCGGAATCTGTATATCACGCATTTTTAGATTATAAAACATATATTGAAAAAAATCCTATCAAAACAAATCCGATTGTTGTAAAACCAGAACCAATCAATGTGCCAACCAAAGAAGATACTGAAGAAATCAAGCCTATTTTAGAAGCAAAAACAGATACGGATAATGTAAAAATTACTCCACCAATTGAAAGTCCTAATAGTTCAAATAATGTAGCATCATCTAATGGAATTGAATATAAAATTCAACTTACTGCTGGTTCTACTTTGTTTCCTCAAAGTCATAAAATCTATCATTCAGATGTAAAAATACATTATGAAAAAATAGATGGTTTATATAAATATCTTACAGAGCCAATAGATAATTATGCAAATGCCATTTTGATGCAAGCTAAAGTCAGAAAAATTGGCTATTCAGATGCATTTATCACAGTTTATAAAGATGGTGTTCGTTTATCTCTTGCAGAATCAAAAAAATATTTAAAATAATTTTTTATATTTGTGAGAAATAACAAATTAGAGTGAAACATAAGAATGAATTTACTGTTGGAGCATTAACGATTATTGGAATAATAGCTTTTATTTTAGGGTATAAATATTTAAAAGGAGAAGATGTATTTTCTTCAAGTAAATATATTGTTTGTTATGCAGACCAAACAGGTGGATTATTACCATCAAATC
Organism: Chitinophagales bacterium; assembly: GCA_020636545.1. Taxonomy (GTDB): domain Bacteria; phylum Bacteroidota; class Bacteroidia; order Chitinophagales; family JADIYW01; genus JADJSS01. The sequence continues at coordinate 30,749 of JACJXS010000011.1, read as the reverse complement.
AAGTTTTAGAAAATGGCGTTGGTATTGGTCGTGTATCTGAAGTTACTATTTCTCGAAGCCCTAAATATCCTAATAAAGCAATTTTTATTTTAAAATTAGATTCAGATATTGATGTACCTAAAGATAGTAAATTTGCGATTGTTGCTTTAGATATGTTAGGAAAAATGGGTATTGCTTTAATGCGTGGAACAAGCACCGAATATGCAACAGAACAAGATACACTATCTTGTATTTCTATTGGAAACACGCTAGATCAAGCGGTGGATTTATTTGCAGATGTGAAACCTAAATTAGATTCTTTAATGACTTCTGTTACAGGTATGGTCAATAATTTGAATAATTCTTTAGGTAGTGGAGAAAATAATTTATTAACGAAAGCTATGACTGATTTATCAGGGACTTTACAATCTGTAAATAAGTTAGCTAAAACTTTAGACAATACTTTTACAGAAGAAAAATCAAACTTACATGGCATTCTAACAAATGTCAATAATTTGACAGCTTCATTTAATAAAGAAACTGGAAAGATTGATAGTATTCTTACCAACTTTAATACGCTTTCTGGAAAGTTAGCGGTTATGGATTTGGAAAGTACGGTTGCTTCTGCAAAAAATACTTTAGAGCAATTACAAACTACACTTAAAAAAGTAAATGAAGGTGATGGTAGTATTGCTAAATTGCTGAATGATGATGCATTGTATAAAGATGTTCTAGGAACTATTAAATCTTTAAATGATTTATTAGCAGACTTGAAGAAAAATCCTAAAAAGTATATCAGTCTTTCTTTAATTGATAAATCAAAACATATTACTGTTGATACACCACAAGATTCTTTAGATATTGTTTCTAAGAAAAAAGTAAAGATTATCGACAATAAGTGATGATTTTTCGATATTGATTGAATCGCTGAATTTGCCCAAATGAACAGAATATATCTTGTTTTATTTTGTATTGTATGTTTTGGCAAAAGCATAGCTCAAACAATAGATAAGTCAAAATTATTTCCACCATTTATTGAAACTAAAGCTCCTGAAAAGAAGATTCAAATTCAAAAAACAGATTCTTTAATTTATGAAAATTGGGAATGGGGAGAGTATCGAAAACTAATTGGAAATGTACAATTAAAAGATAGCAGTGCTTATATGTGGTGTGATAGTGCTATTTTAGATATTACAGCTAATTATTTAACAGCTTACGGTAATCCATTACACCTAAAAAATGGCGATTCTATTGATATTTGGGGTAATTTTTTAGAATATTTTGGCGACCAAAAGCAAGCTCGTTTAACTGGAAATGCCATTATGAAAGATAAGAAAATGGTTTTGACAGCACCTGAGATTTATTATAATACTGCTTCTGATATTGGCTATTATAATACTGGCGGAAGAATGGTCAAAGATGAGACGATTCTAACTTCACAAATTGCTTATTATTATCATCAAAATGGAGAAGCTGTTTTTTATAAAAATGTTGTACTAAATACAAAAGAAACAACTATCGTGTCAGATTCTATGCGATATAATATCAATGATGAAATTGTTTATTTTATTGCAAAAACAAAAATTACCAACAAAGACGGAAATATAATTTATACAGATAAAGGAAGTTTTGATACCAAAACGGAGAAAGCTACTTTTGATAAAAATACAGCGATCACTAAGGATAATAGCATTATAAAAGGGGATACTATTAATTATGACAATAAAACAAAGAATGCTATTGCACAAGGTAATGTTTCATTTCAAGATACCTCAGAAAATGTTACTATTCTGAGCGGGCATTCTTTATATATTGATAAAACTCAATATGTACGTGCAACAAAAGATCCTCTATTAATCAATGTTTCAGTAAATAAAGAAGATACCATTCAAAAGCAAGATACAATGTTTATGAGTGCTGATACTTTGATTTCTTATAAAATTGCACATCAAACATTTGATGAAGATAGTACTATACAAATTGATTCTCTCAAAATAATGCATGCCTATCATCATACAAAAATGTTTCGTAGAAATTTATCCGCCGTTTGTGATTCCTTATATTATACACAACTGAATGATGTTTTTAAGTTATACTATAACCCGATTTTATGGATAGATTCATTGCAGTTAAGCGGTGATTCTATTTATATTTATTCAGAGAACGATAAAATAAGTCATATTTCCGTTTTTGGAAATGCATTTATTATTCATTGGGTAGAAAATGAAATATTCAATCAAATTAAAGGTAAAATAATTAATATTTTTATTAGGGATAATAAAATTGTTTTGATGGATGTAGATGGTAGTTCAGAGAGTATATATTTTATAAAAGATGATAATAAAGGATATATTGGAGGTAACCAATCTACGTCAGGAAATATTGCGATTTATTTTAAAAATGGCGAAATTGACCGATTGAAATTAAAAAATGCACCAGAGGCAACATTTACACCCATGAAAAAAATTAGTCCACCAAATTATAGACTCAGTGGTTTTAATTGGCAATGGCAAATAAAACCCAAAAATAAATACGATATTATCCGAAATAAAAAGCAATATGATGACTTTGTAAAAAGCAATTCGCTTTTTTATGAAAAGTAATATGCTTAAAAATCCATAATTTAATTTTCTAATTGTAATATAAAACATATTTTTGTTAAAAATTACACTTTGCGGGATTGTCTGATTATTATACCAACTTACAATGAAAAGGAAAATATCCCCAAGATAATTCCTTACACACTAAATCTTTCAGAAAGATTTGAGATATTAGTGATTGAAGACGGTTCGCCAGATGGAACAGCCGACTTGGTTAAGTCTTTAATGCTTACTTATCCGCAAAGAGTACACATTATAGAAAGAAGAGGCAAATTAGGTTTAGGAACTGCTTACATTACTGGCTTTAAGTGGGCTTTGGAACGAAGTGAATATAAATATATATTTGAAATGGATGCCGATTTTTCGCACAATCCAGATGATTTATTAAAATTATTAGATGCTTGTGAAAATAAAGGTGCTTACTTATCAGTTGGTTCTCGTTATGTAAAAGGCGGAGGCGTTCAAAATTGGTCTTGGGATAGGTTATTTTTATCCTCATTTGCTTCAAAATATGTACGTATCATTACAGGAATGAAAGTTAAAGATACCACTGCGGGCTTTGTTTGTTATAGAAATGAAACACTACAAAAAATAGATTTAGATAAAATAGTTTTTATTGGTTATGCATTTCAAATTGAAATGAAATTTGCAGTGTGGTTACAAAATTTACCAATAATTGAAGTACCTATTCTATTTAAAGATAGAGAATTAGGAACATCAAAAATGTCAGGAAGTATTATAAAAGAGGCCGTCTTAGGTGTAATTTCTATGAAAATAGATAGTCTTAAAAATAGATATTTTCTAAAACGCAAAAGACTTGCTTAATAATTTATAAATAGTTTTGTAACATTTTTAGATTATTTACGTATAAATAGGGAAAGATATTTTTTAAACTAAAACTTTGCCTATGAAACACTTAAAAATTACATCTAAAATTACTACTAGAGACAGTTATTCAATTGATAGATACTTGTCTGAAATTTCAAAATTACCTTTATTGTCGGACAATGAGGAAATTGAGTTAGCACAAATGGTAAAAAAGGGAAGTACAGAAGCTGTCAATAAAATTATTACAGCCAATTTACGCTTTGTGGTATCAGTTGCTAAACAATATCAAAATCAAGGAATGTCTTTAAATGATTTAATTAATGAAGGCAATATTGGGTTGATTAAAGCAGCTTCAAAGTTTGATGAAACCAAAGGATTTAAGTTTATTTCTTATGCTGTTTGGTGGATTCGTCAGTCTATTTTGCAAGCATTAATAGAGCAACCTAGAATTGTACGCTTACCAATGAATAAAGCGATTGTGTACAATAGAATTATGAATGTAATCCAAGATTTTGAACAAAAAAACCAAAGAGAACCTTCAAATGATGAATTGGCTGAATTATTAGATATGAGAGCAGATGAGTTAATTATTCTTCGACGTTCTTTGGCTTTTCATTCTTCCGTTGATGTTACGATTGGAGAAGATGATGATACCACAGTTTTGGATACAATGGTAGGTGATACATTTGAGCAACCTGATAATAATTTAATTAGAAACTCTTTGGATACAGAGATAAAACACTCATTCCAAATCCTATCTGATAGAGAGCAAGAAGTGATAAAATATTATTTTGGTATGAATGAATATGGACAGACATATAGCTTAGATGAAATTGGTGAAAAAATGGATTTAACGAGAGAGCGAGTGCGACAAATTAAAGACAAAGCCATCCGTAAAATGAGAAAAAATAAATGTGCATTAGAACTGAAAACATTTTTACAATAACAGAGTTTTCTAAATGCAACATAGAAAAATAATAAAAAGAGGCTGTCCGAAAAGTTTAATCCCGAATTTAGTTGGAATTCCATTGATAATATTCCGTAATAGCTATTTATTTTTTAGAATAAGTATGAGTAGCCATGAATTTTAATTTAAACCGATACATAGAAGCTCAGGAAAAACAATATGCCATTGCTTTAGCTGAAATGCAGGCAGGTTATAAAACTAGCCATTGGATGTGGTTTATCTTTCCTCAGATTTCTGGATTGGGTTTTAGTGAAGTCTCAAAGTTTTATGCTATAAAAAATCTTGAAGAAGCGAAAGCATATTTACAACATGGAATTTTAGGTAAGCGGTTGAGAGAAATATCTAATGTGTTGCTTATGCAAGATACCGATGATGCCACTTTGATTTTTGACAATCCAGATGATATGAAACTGCATTCCAGCATGACTTTATTTGCCATTGCAGATGAAGAAAATCTAGATAATGTGTTTGAAAAAGTACTAGCGAAATTTTTTAAAGGGAAGTATGACAGAAGGACGGTAGAGATTTTGACAGAACAGCAATAAAGTCTTAATGGACATTTTTAGGCTCAAATTTAGTAGGAATTCCATAGAGTAATTTAAATAAAAAAAGTCCTCAAAAATTTGAGGACTTTTTTTGCGGTCCGGACGGGACTCGAATCCGTCTCGCCTTAGGCGAGATGACAGGCATGTAAACTAATAAGAATTATAAATTATTTAGAATATTACAAGGTTGATTAATCAACCAAATTAAATAATTTTTGTTACTTCTTTTTAACTTTTTCTCATGAATTAACGCTTCTGTTTTAGTTTGAAATAATTGAACAAAAACAAGCTTCCATGGCATTTTTGATTTAGTAAACTTTGAATTTCCGTCGTTATGCTGTTTAAGTCTTTTGATATAGTCAGAAGTATAGCCTTTGTAAAAATCCCCATCTACTAAACTTTCTAAAATATAAACATAATACATAAATAGAGTAATTGAAGTAATATAGAAAAATAAAAAAAGTCCTCAAAAATTTGAGGACTTTTTTTGCGGTCCGGACGGGACTCGAACCCGCGACCCCATGCGTGACAGGCATGTATTCTAACCAACTGAACTACCGAACCTTCCGTTTCTGAAACTATTGAAACAATAACTCCAAAAGCGAATGCAAAGATAATATCTTTTTCTTATAAAACAACATTCAGTATTATTTTTTTTGATATTTTTTCTCAATACTACGTTTTATATTACTTAAAAACTATCAAACTTCAACAATATCAATTGATAAAATATCCTGAACAAGCATTTATTAAACGAATCAATACATTTAAAAAAAAATATTTATTATGGATTTAATGAATTAAATTTAGATAATTCAAATAAATTTTAGAAATTAGGGCTTCATTTTAAAACAATTTATGAGTAGTATTAATCTTCGTGGTGTTGGTGTAGCTTTAGTTACTCCATTTAATGAACAAGGTGAGATAGATTTTAATCAATATGAACAGCTTTGTAAGCATGTTATTGCAAATCATGTCGATTATGTTGTTGTATTAGGTACAACAGGAGAAGTGGCTACTATGTCCGATGAGGAGAGACAAGACATGATTAGAGCAACAGTCAATAACGTAGCTGGAAAAGTGCCAGTAATTGCTGGATTTGGAGGGAACTATACCCAAAAAATTGTTGCTGATTTGAATAAGTTTGACTTATCAGGTGTTGATGCAATTCTTTCAGTTTCTCCGTATTACAATAAACCAACTCAAGATGGTCTGTATGAACATTATAAAACAATTGCATTAAGTACAGAATTGCCTGTGATTTTATACAATGTTCCCGGAAGAACATCGAGCAATATTAAGGCTTCTACGACGCTTAAATTGGCAGAAAATTTTAAAAATATTATTGCCATAAAAGAGGCAACTTCTGATTGGTCTCAAATTATAGAATTGGCACACCATAAACCTGATGGATTTTATTTAATTTCTGGAAATGATGATATTATTATTCCTCAGATTTCTTTAGGTTATGATGGCGTTATCTCTGTGATTGCTAATGCTACTCCAAAAATATTTTCTGAAATGGTACATCAAGCACTTGATGGTAATTATGCTGATGCGAGACAAACAGTTTTTGCTTTAGATGATTTAGTGAATATGTTATTTGAGCAAGGCAATCCTGGTGGTGTAAAATGTGCATTACATCATTTAGGAATTTGTAGCGAAACTGTTAGATTACCATTGATGCCAGTAAATGAAGATTTAAGCAATAGAATTAAATCAAAATTGAGTGATTTAGGTTTATTATAAGTAATTCTATTTCATTTCTTTCTTATTTTCTAAAATTATACTAAGTTTGTTTTTATAACAATTTTTAAGTTGAGTAATTTTTTTCTTATAGCTGGACCTTGTGTGGTTGAAAATCAAGAAATCGGTTTTGAAGTTGCAGAAACATTGGTTTCTATTACTCAAAAATTAAATATTCCTTTTTATTTTAAAGCTTCTTTTAAAAAAGCCAATAGAACCTCTATTCATTCGTTTTCAACCATAGGAGAAACTAAAGCATTACAGATTTTAGCAGATATTAAATCAAAGTATCAAGTTCAAATATTGACCGATGTGCATGAATCTTCTGATATTGAAAAAGTAAAAGATATTGTTGATGTAATACAAATACCAGCCTTCTTATGTCGGCAAACGGATTTAATATTAGCAGCTGCTAAAACTGAAAAAATCATCAATATAAAAAAAGGACAATTTGCAAATGCAATCCAAATGCAATTTGCGGCAGATAAAGTTCGCAGTGTAGGTAATGATAATATTTGGCTGACTGAACGTGGAAATTCATTTGGATATCAAGATTTAGTGGTTGATTTTAGGAATATTCCTCTTTTAAAAACTAATCATTGTAAAGCAATTATTGACATAACACATAGTATTCAACAACCCAATTCGACTGAAGGTAAAACACTCGGCACACCTGAATTTATTGAGCTTATAGCAAAATGTGGCATTGTTGCTGGAGCTGATGGCTTATTCTTAGAAACGCACCCTAATCCAAGTAATGCATTAAGTGATGGTTCCAATATGATAGCTCTTAATAAAGTAGAAAATTTACTTTCTAAATTACAAAAAATTGCAGCTGTATTATAATTACTTCTTTAATTTGTCAATAAACGCACCTAAAATAGCACGTACAGATTCGCTCCACCATTGTTTTTGAAACATTACCATTTCCTTATCTGTTAAGCTTTCCATTGTATCTACAACAGATTGTCTAAGTTGCGTTTTTGTCAATCTCCAACCAGATTGTTCATATTGTAAATATTGTTTCAATTTTGTTTCTGCTCTTTCTAATACATTTTCTAAAGGAACTACTTCATCTATTAAACCAATTTCTTGAGCGTGTTTGGGTGCGTATAATTTACCTTCCATTAAATACTGATAAGCATTACGTGTGCCAATCCACATGCTGTATTGTGCATACACACCTTTTGGAACCACAATTCCAACTGGAATCTCATTCAATCCAATCTTATAGTTTCCATCTGCCATAACTCTATAATCACAACCATTGGCAATGATACAACCACCAGCAGGTGCATGTCCAGTAATAGCCGCAACCATTGGTTTATTAAATTTCGATAGTTGCAAAATCATTTGTAAGAATTTTTTCCAAAATACATCGAATTGTGCTTCATCATAACTATATAATTCTGGAATATCTAAACCTGCCGAAAAGAAATTTTCTTTTCCAGCAACAACGACACCCAAAACTTCATTATCTGCCATTAATTGATTTAAAGCCTCAATAAATTCATCGACAAATTGCTGGTTTATGGGATTGGATTTGCCTCTATCCATTTGGAGGATAGCATAATTTTCTTTCTTATTAATTTTGATAAATTCCATTATAGAATAATTTTAGACGAAGATATTAATCTTTGAATGTATATAAAAATAAATTTCATTTTATATGTTATAATCAATGTATGCTTGTTGCTTTAAATCAGTAAAAGAAATACCTGCTTCATTCAATAACTTGGTATAGATTTTCTGATGTTTATAATCTAAATCTGAAGAAAGTATAAGTTGTTTGAAGCGATAATTTTGTACTAATTTTTCTATATCTAAATAGATATTATCTGTCAATACTAAAATATCAATAGATAATGGTGCTTGATAACTTTTTTGAATATTATTCTGATGCAAAAAATAAATAGATTTGCTTTTTATAAGTTGTAAATCTTGAACAATTAAATTGTTGTTTATCGTTTGATTTCTAAAATATCTACATGTATTACTGACATTAAAATTAAAATCCTTTAGGCTTAAAGTGTCTTTAGAATATATAGTTACATTCGATTTTTGATGAAACCCATAAACTAAGTTCTTATTGACAGCATAGAAAACCAATTTATCTTGTTTGTAGTTTTGGTATTGAAAATAATAAGCAGAAATGATAATAAGCACAACAATACTTAATGCATACAAAGCATATTTAATTTTTTGAGAGAATATATAAATTGTAAAAATAGCAATTGCTAAACAGCATAAAATTAATTGCCATTCATTTATAAATAAAGTACTAATTTTTGCATAAGGTAACAATAACAAAAGCTTTGAAAGATAGATAAAGACATCTATTAAATAAGAAATTAGTTGTCCTGTTAATTTTGCCAATAAAGGAATAAATTGTAGTGGAAGAAGTGCGACACAAAACCATAAAATTAATGTTGAAAGTGGTATGGCGAAAATATTTGCTATAAGAAAATAAGTCGGAAAATTACCAAAATAATAGATGGCAAATGGCAGTGTAAATATTTGTGCAGCAATACTCGCTGAACATAATTGTGCGAACCAATTGATGAATTTATTTTCTGAATATAGTAAGTTATAGATAGGTTTATAAAACAAATACAAACCCAACATTGCTAAATACGATAATTGAAAACCTATATTGTAAAGTACCAGTGGGTTAATCAATAATTGTACAAATGCAGCACCTAATAAAATGTTTAATGGTATTGTATCTTCTTTCAATATTCTTCCAAAATGTAGAATACTAAACAATAAAGCAGAGCGTACAACAGCGGGAGATAAGCCGACTACAAATGCAAAAAGCCAAATCAATAAAAATGCAGTTAAAAATTTAAGGATATAAATAGTTTTATTTTTATTAGGAATGAAACTTAAAAAAAAGCTTATGAGCAAATATATAATTCCAACGTGTAGCCCAGAGACAGAAAGAATATGTACAATGCCTAGATAGGCAAACGTGTTATATTGTTCAATATCCATTTCTGATTTATGACCTAAGAAAATGCCATCTGCAATATTAAAATTCTCCTTGTTTGGAATGTATTTTTGTAGCAAACTTTGTGCATATTTAGAAATTTCGTCACTCTTTCTTTTGATAAAATACCTTTGATGTTTAGCCAATATTTTGTATTCAAAATTTTTAATATATGCTTGATGGTAAATATCATTATAAGATAAGTAGGTTTTGTAGTCAAATTGTTTCAAATTTTTTGGAGCTTCTATTTCATTACTTTTTAAGTGCAATAAGATTTCATCTCCAATTTCTAAAGGATTTTTGAGGCTATCTTTTTGAATATATAACAATAATTTTCCTTTGGTATGGAAAATTTTATGCTCTTGAATAATATTTTTAATTTCTATGGTAGTTTGATAAGAATTAGTCTTGTTTTCAATAGGTTCACGAACAATGCCAATTGCATAATCTCCTTCAAATTTTGAAAAATGATGCTTTTGAAATGCTAATTGAAATCTTTGAGTATAAGCCAATCCAAAAATTATTAGACTAATAAAACTTAAAATATATAGCCAACTTTTATTGTATTTTCTATAAAAATAATTAGACAAAAAATAAAAGGAAAGTAATACTAACAAAAATGCCCAATGAATTTCTACAGCTATCCATTTACTACAAACAATTCCCAAAAGCAAAGGCAATAATAGTTTTAACCAAGGTAATTGTTGTTGTTGCATAACTTCACAAGTTTACTAAGTTAAATATACTAAAATCTATTTTGAAAAAACTTTTGCTTTTTAATTAGAATTAAATTATACCTTTTTTTCTCAGTTCCCAAAAGCATTTTGCAGTTGCTGAGATGTCAGCCGAAGCGTCATGGGCATTGTCGAAATTTGTTTGAAAAAGTTTGTAATAAAGTTCTGCCAACTTTGGCCATTTGTAACCATAAGGACCTTCAATCGCACAGAAATTTCTTGATGCTAACATTGTACAAATTTTCTTTCTATAAATTATGTTATTTTCAATATCTTTTCTTAAAAACTCAGCACCCATAATTTTTTCATCAAATGCCATGTTGTGAGCAACTAGATAATGTGATTCTACAACAAATTGATTAAAATCTTCTAATACTTGCTCTAAATTTTGTCCTTTATTGTTAGCAATTTCTGTAGTAATGCCATGAACATTTGATGCTTCTATAGGAATGGTAAAGCCTTCGGGTTTGATGATAAAATCGCCACTTGCTAATTCCTTTCCATCTCTATCATAATATATATAAGCCAATTGAACCAATCGTGGCCAATTATCTAAATCTTCTAATGGAGCTTTCCAATTTTTAGGTAGTCCTGTTGTTTCTGTGTCAAAAAATAAATACACTATCTTATTCCTTTTATAATTCCACGTTCTGAAAGACAAATATAATTAATAATATGATTCCTAATTTCTGTTTCTTTTATCTCAGAACTAATTTTTTCTATTGCTTGTTTGGTATTTAATCCACTGCCAAATAATATTCTGTATATATCTTGAATGTGGTGAATATCATTTTGAGCAAATTGATGCCGTTTTAAACCAATCGTATTAATTCCTGCATATTGAGGTGGTGAACCAATTACCATACAATAGGGTGGCACATCTTTTCCTAGCATCGTACCACCAGAGATAAAAGCATGTCTTCCAATTCTAACAAATTGATGTATGCCACTCATACCTCCAAAATAAACATGGTCATCTATTATTACATGTCCAGCTAGATTGGTAGAATTTGCTAAAATACAATTATCGCCAATAATACAATCGTGAGCAATATGAACATAAGCCATAATCAAACAATGGTCGCCTACTTTTGTAGTTCCTAATGCAGCTGTTCCTCTATTGATGGTTGCACACTCCCGAATTGTAACATAATCACCAATCTCAACAGTAGAATATTCGCCATTAAATTTTAAATCTTGTGGTTCTGCACCGATTACAGCACCTGGAAAAATTTTACAATTATTACCAATTCTAACACCTGAAAAAATGGTAACATTAGCACCTATCCAACAATTATCCCCAATTATCACATCGTCGCAAATAGTAGTAAAACTACTAATTAGAGTGTCTTTTCCAATTTGTGCATTTGGGTGTATGTCCTTCATTCCTACAAATATAACATATTTACTAAAGTCGTAAAAAATATTAGAATGTATTTTGTGATTTTCTTCTAATCTACAACTATCTTTTTTGTTTGCATATTCTCGCCATTTATTACTTGCAAAAGATAAATACCTTTTGCTAATTGATTATGAGAAAGAATAACTTTGCTCTTGCCTTCCAATATTACTTTTGAATGATGAAAAATCAATTTACCATCTGTTTGATATAGATTGAATATATAATCTTCTGTTTTATTGGTTTGAATATCTGCATGAATCTGATTATTTCCTGCATAATAAACTTGAATGCCGTTTATAGTCAAACCGCATTTTGTATAAATAACAGGATGAATGTTTTCTTTGTTGTCTAAATCTATTTGCTTTAATCTATAATATGCTTTATCATTTGGTAATTCATCTATAAATTGATAATGTAATTCAGAAATAGAATTTCCTGCAGCCTGAACTGTTCCAATTGGATAAAAATGAATAGCATCTAAAGATTTTTCTATAATGAAGTTTGCCGAATTTCTTTCAGAAGCAGTAATCCAATGGAGTTGCACTTTTTCATTTTCAATACATTTCGCAGTGAAAGAAACCAATTCAATAGGTAATGCCGTAGATAATCCGTCGCCACCAGGAATAGCGAAGTCGGAAAATCCGCTAAAATTTGTACCAGGGCAATTATAATATGAGCCAACGACACAAATATTACCATCACCAGCAAATGGCGTCCAGTCTGTGGTACCATCTGTTGCTTTTAGGGTACGATAATTATTTCTATAGAAATATGGATAATTGGTGCCTAATTCATTTGGATGCACATTATTGTTGTTTTGATTAGGGTGCAAATAAATATTATAATTAAAAGATGCTCCACTCATTCGCCATTTTCCCTCGCCAGTCATATCTGTAAAATGATAAAAATTATCTCTAGTACAAGATACACTAACAGGACCAACATTTATAGACCCTGGGTCTCCAGGAATAAACCATGCTGTTGCATTTCCGGTTCCGCTTATTCTTTCAAAACGAATTGGGTTATAGCCTTCACCAGCAACGGCATCACCCACTGGGAAATCGTAAATGCCGTTGGTATTGACCATACGTTCTAATCTGCCAAATATATATTTGTCGTTTGAATATGTAGGTGATGCCAATCCAGTATAAGGAGCATCATGCCCGGTAACTGCATTTGTAATACTTCCATTGTTTACCGAAAAGACATTAGAATTAGTTTTTAAAATACCACCTGCATTAAAATTCAAATTATTTTGGGCAGTTAAATTTACTTGTTGATCTACCAATGTTTGCGATGGTTTATCAAGTTCAACATTGTATAAGTTGAATGTACCTGCACCCGAAACTATTTGTGTCCCAGTCCCTTTAAATCTCAAAATTCCTATACTATTAGAGTTATTTGTAAAGGTTCCATCATTTGTTAAATTCCCTGATAGCTCAATGCCAGTTCCATGTCCGTGATTTACTGAAGTGTTCCCATCATAAGAAGCATTTGATAAAATAGAACCAGTACCTATAGATAAGTTACCCAGCACCTTCATTGCTTGTGTATTGAAGTTATTGTTATAAACTGTAACAGGATTTGTACCAGTGGTACCAATGTTGAAGTTGCCTTTTACAGTACAATAATCAGAACCACCTTTTAATAAAGATGTTGATGTAATAAAACTATATGCAGCACCCGTTGTATTTTCAAATATTAAATTAGGATAAAACATACCGATGGCATTTACGCTTGGATTACCATCTCCATTGTATTGATATATCCAATTTGCACCAGCACTGCCATCTGGTATGGTGCTAATGCCATCTTGATAGTGTGTTTTGTATTCATCTACAGAGGCATTATTGGTTTTTATTACAGTAGCCGCACTACCCATAGTCCAGCCTGAACCAGAAAGATAAGATGCACCCGTAAAAGCAATACCATTGCTAGAACTCCCTCTGTCTATCAATGTTCCATTAACTATCATATCGGCTCCAGCAGTACTATCATAAACAAATAAGGAAGATTTTTTATGAAGTTCTAATGTACCGTCAATCGTTATTTTATCAATATCAATTACATAACTTGAAACACCATCGCCAATAGTGGTTTTAGTACCGTTTTGTATAAATGCAGCTGATGAGTTAACTGAGAGTGGATAAGCACATGCTGTTATAGGTGCAGGGCTTACAAAGTTAATATCAGTAGTCATTTCCCATTCATTGGCTGTAGTCCAACTACCATTTGTAGTACTTGCTTTTGTTCTGTAATAGGGTGCTGTAGGATAAGTAAAATAGGCAGCATTAGTGGCTTTAGTACAAGAATTACCGCTATTTGTTTTATTTATATCACAATAAAATTGATAATTATACAAAGGTGCAAAATCTGCAGGTAAGGTAAGCGTTGCCGTGTTGGTGCCTGTTGCACCTGTAATATTTCCACTTACTAATTGCCACCCATTCATCAAATTAAAATCGTTGTAATACCAAGTATATGACGATATGGGTGCTGGTGTTGCGGTAGCTGATACGGTAAATTGTACTGTGCCGGGGCAAGTCGTCCAATCGGTGGCACTGGTATTTATAACCAATAATGGTGCTGTAGCAAAAGAAGCATAACCCAAGGTGCTGCATGTTTCTGTGCTATTTTTTGTCCAGTTTGCCGAAGTAAAGGTAGTAGAAGGTGCGTCAGTTAAGGTATTTCTCTCCATATTAAATCCTTTTTCATTTGGAGTTACCATTCTATCTATTTTCGTAGTATTTCCTTTATACAATTCAATTGGGTCATTTTCATTATACCCACTTGAAGAATTTCGGTCTATCACTAATGTTCCTGAAGTTGTAATAGAAGTACCACAATCAGTGCCAGTGCTACCAATTTTTACAATAGCAAATTTATTAGGAGCTAATGAGCCGCTTAAACTTACCCAATTAGTTGCTCCAGTAGATATTTTTATTTTATAATTAGCTAAATTAATGGTAGATGCCGTTCCATTATACAATTCAATATATCCTCGGCTACCTGTTTCAGAATCATATACTTCAGAAATCAATAAATCGGTAGGAGTTGCAGATGCAGCTCCTCCACATAACCCTACGCTGCTCAAAAGCGTAAAAGTGCCAGATGATTTTGGGCAACCGTTATTAAATACATCAATTGTTGAGGTAGTAGCACCATCTGGTATCCTAGCAATAATAGTGGTATTATCCACAATGGTATAATCTGTAAAAGATATGCCACCAATTTGCACATCGGTAATGCTGGTAAAGCCTGTTCCTCGTATTAATACTCTAGTGCCAACTGGACCTGTGTTTGGCATAATAGATGTAACAGTATGAGTAGCAGATACACACGAAGAAGTAGTTACTTTTATATCATTAGAATTGGGAGATACACAATTCCCATTATCTGCTCTTACTACATAATAATAATCGGTATTAGGAGAGAGACCAGTAACGGCTAAGGAAGTACCGCTAGTAATAATATTTTCATATCCCGGTACGTAAGAAAACATATCTCCATTTACATATATGTCATCTATTCTACTTGTACCGCCAGATGCTACAGAACCTCCGCCATCTGCTTGGGTATTTGAAGTCATTATCCAACGGATATATAATTCGGGTTGGAAATCGCAAGCCGATGGTAGTGCTAAATTGGTTAATACACCTGTTGTAAAATTATTAGCAACTGTTATATTTCCACTTGTAATATCTGTCCAAGTTCCACTACTGCCTATTTTATATTGTACTTTCCAATCCCTCGGACCTGTATTTGAAGAATATTGTTTAGAAGATAAGGTAAGATTTTTACTATCCGTAGCGTCAATTATTATTTGCCAGTATTTAGAGCCACTACCACCATCCCAGCCACCATTACCATTCGCAGCTTTTGTGGTTGCACCTGAAACATCCGTTATCGATCCACCACCTTGTCGTGTAATTGTTTTTCCATTATTATTAGCATTATAAATATCTGCGGTAGTAGTTGCACCACTTGTTGGAAATGTCCATACCGCCATATTTTGATTGGCACTATAGGTATATACATCTACACTATAGTCTGTAATGCCACCAACGCTGTTCCAGTTTGCCGTAAAAGAAGCACCCGTAATGGCAGTACCTGCCGTAGCCGTTGGGGTAGAAGGTATTGCCAACATACTCACAGCTAAGTTTCTGGCGGTGCTACTGCCGCAACCGTTGTCGGCGGTAACAGAAACCGTACCGCCACTGATGCCAGTAGTTACAGTAATAGAAGTAGTACCTGCACCTGCAGTAATATTCCAGCCGGAAGGTATTGACCATGTATAGCTGGTGGCATCGGCAACGGGATTGGTCGTATATGTTTGGCTTGAGCCAGGACACACAGAAGTTTCGCCCACTATTGGGTCGGGTTGTGCTGGAACGGAAGTAATACCTGTAGCCTGTATAGTGAAACTTGACGATTCTGCTGTAGTATTAAATGCATAAACACGAATGTAATATGTATTGCCACTCGTAAGTGCTTGGGTTATTGTTTCGGTGGAAGTGCTTGTCGTTGAGCTTGCTATTGTAGTAGTAGATGATGGGCAACTATTGCTATTGTAAAATAATGCCATATCCATATCACCTGTAAAACCCGTAAGGATAATGGTATAATCGGCAGTACAAGGTGCAACAAATTTATACCAAACATCTTTTTTACTACCACTGAAAGGCGTTTCAAATCCTGCACATGGTGTCATTGTACCACCTACTGCAGCGGCATTTGCGGTTAAGCCCACGGCATTGCTACACAAGTCATTTGTGGGTGTTGTATTTACCGCCATAGTAATGGTATTGCTGCTGGCAGAGGTGGCTGTAACACAACCGCCAGTTATGGTAATGTCGCAAGTTATGGTATTGCCAGTTGCCAATGTATTGTTGCTATATGAATTGCTATTTGTTCCAACGTTAGTGCCATTCAGTTTCCATTGATAAGATACTGTACCACCACCTACACTAGCAGGTGTGGCTGTAAACGTAACATTCGTGCCACTACAAATGGTAGTAGTACCAGCTACCGCTGCAGGAGAAGATGTGATACTTAGCGTTGGGGTGGCTACAGCTGTAATGGTAAAATCGCTGCCATTATTCCCCGATAAATAAAAAGCGGGAGAGCTGTTTACAACCCTAACTCTATATTTTGTACCTGTGGTATAAGATGCTGGCAAGGTAGCTGTTACTATACCTCCAGAGTTGGATACATAGGTTAATAGTTGTGTTGTTGCATTTGTAGGGAAAGTACCTGAACTATTTGAAATTTGTATATCATACTGACCTGCAAATGAACCGACCACAGTGTAGGGCAATGCAATAGTATTACTGGTAAAATTACAAAATGGCCCTAATGTAGTTGAGTTATTAGTGCTTATCCCATTTATACAGGCCGTAAAGCCTGATGGTTGCGTTAGCGAATAATTACTCGATGCAGAACCAGAAATAGTGTAACCGGAAACAGTAACAGTCTTAGAGCATGCCATTGTTGCATCGTTAAAATTGACACTAGGAGCTCCGCCAAGGCTAACATTGGATGCATCGCCTGCTAATACCCCATTTAATGTTGCTGTACCATTTAGAGTAGTCGTTGTAGTTCCGTCATATAGTTTATCGTTGGCAGTAAGCCCAGTAATTGTTAAGTTTTTTTTATTTACAGTTAATGCCTGTGTAAGCGATGTTGCAGCACAGTATGAACTATTACCAGCTTGAGCCGCAGTAATGGTAGCAGTACCAGCACCTACTATTGTTACGTTACCACTTGCATCTACTGTAGCCACACTTGTATTGCTGCTGGAGTAGGTAACTGTTAAACTAGAAGTAGCAGTAGTAGCAACGCTATAAGCAACATCCCCATACGTTTTAGTAACGGATGATGCAATAGGATTTATAGTTTGTGTAGTGCAACCACTAGGCGTCCATACCGCTTTTAATGTAGTATTAGCAGAAATACTAAATGTTTTGCTACCAGAACCTGTAAAATTTGCAGTACCGTCATTGTCGCTATCCCATCCGGCAAAAGTATTGCCTGTTTTTGTCATTGTACCTGCACCTAAAACAGTTACAGTAGAGCCAGAAAAATAAGGACTACTAGCATCTGTTGGTACAGTTCCTCCATCACTACCATTGCCGTCGTAGGTAATTGTAAATACTTTACGAAATAAATATACAGCGGCTTGTCCAGTGGAATAGCAACTGAATAAACTAGAACCTGAATTATATCTTAGGATATTTCTTCCGTTTGTATTAGGATCTCCTGTATTAGTTATAACCGCAGCATTGCTTGAGAAAGTTATAGTCCAATCGCTAACTCCTGGGGCTGTTTTACCTTTTAAATTATTATTATTATTGCTTCCTGTTGCAGGCACAAGATATGAGTTGGTTTGTAAAGGGTCTTTTAAATAATAGTGTGTTGCATCAGAACCTTGTTCTATCGTAATTTCATAAGGATTATTTGTATTAGTGTTAGCAGTTGCTGGAGAGAGTGTGATTATACTGCTAGATACAGTAAATGGTGCTCCACCAGTAGTTGTAACTTGTGGTCTATTATTTGTATTTTGATACCCTAAAACTTGTGCGGAAGTATCTGATTGTGCTGAAGAAATTATATACTTATCTCCTGCAACTAAGTCAGATGTTGAAGTAATTAGTTTGTATTTGTTTTGCCCAAAAGTATTACCACTTATAAAAAAACACAAAACTAAGCTTGTATAAATTACATAATTTTTTAGCATGGCTGAACATTTGTTGACTAGGCGCTTGCGTTGGCTCATTATGTGTGTTTTGGGAATATCAAAAACAGTGTAGAATATATTCATAAATCTAAGTTATAAAGAATAATAAATGTATTTAATAATATATTCAAAATTACATTAAATCATACAATTTTGCTATTTTTTAAGATTATGTTTTTGTACACCCTACTGATTATTATGCACATATATTGTGAATAACAATGTAAATATAGTGGATAACCTATAAGTAGGTGTTTTTTTTGTCTGAATCAGGATTTTTATAATGAAATAATTAAATAATGAAGTAATGTAATAATAAAGTAATGTAATCATGAATTTCTCAATACTTAATACTTAATACTCATTTTTTTAACCACAAAGTACACAAAGTTTTTACACAGAGTTCACAAAGATTAATGTAGTAATGAAATAATTAATTTCTCACTACTCACTACTCACAACTTTCTACTCAAATTAATTGTCTGAATCAGGATTTATAGGATTTTGGGATTGGCAGGATTTTTATAATGAATTAATGAAGTAATGTAATAATAAAGTAATGTAGTAATGAATTTCTCACTACTCACTACTTTCTACTCAAATTAATTGTCTGAATCAGGATTTATAGGATTTTGGGATTGGTAGGATTTTTATAATGAAATAATTAAATAATGTAGTAATGAATGAATTAATTTCTCAATACTTAATACTCACTACTTAATACTACAATAAAGTCTTGGCTCTTGATTCTCAAATCTCATCTCTCAAATAATAATTTTTTTGAAATTTATTTGACACTTATCAAAATAATTAATTATATTTAGCTCATAATTTAATTAATTGTTATGAAAAAACTTTACAAACCTTTAATCTTCTTGCTTTCTTGTTTGTTTTTACATACAAGTTTTGCAGCAAATGAGTTTTATATCAATGGAGCTATTGTAAAATTGAATGATAAAATTAATGCTACTGTTCCAACGCTCTATGTAAACGGAGAAATTATCAACAATGATGGAGCGTTTACCAATACTACAAGTTTAATTGAAATTACTGGTGATTGGACTAATACTCCATCTTCCAATCATTATACTTCCACTGGAATTGAGCGTTTTGTTGGAACTTCTAATCATCTAATTAAGGGTACTTGGAATGGCACAGCATCTAACCAAAATCAATTTTATGATATGGATATTAATAAAAGTGCTGGTGTTGTCGCTTTGAATACAAATGTTAATGTAAATGGTTCAGGTAGTTTTGCGTTTTCTAGTACTGGTGGTATTCTCCGTACTGATGCAATTTCTCATGGAAATGATGGAAGTGCTTATGCTTACGAATTGTTTTTACAAAATCCATCAACGGCTAAATTTACTGGCTATAGTACTGGAAATGGTGCAACAGTAAAATATATAGAAGGTAAATTAAGAAGACAAATCAATACGGGTTATTTTTATTTTCCAATTGGCGTTGAGCCTAGTTCATTAGATGGTATGGAAGCATTTGATTTGAATTTAGCAACTATTCCAGCACAACAAGCATATTAGGATATATTAAGCCGGCAACTACTGCACCTATTCATCGTTTTGTGTTTTGTGATGTAGGTACTGACAAAGTGCCAAATTCTCCAGATCCTATTCCTGATTGTATAGGTGGACCTGACGGAGTTTTAGATATGTACACTTTGGAAAGTTCTTATGATTTATCACACGAATGGGTGGTAACGCCAGCAGGAGCTAGTACTGGTTATAATTATACTATTAACTTACATCCTGGAAGCAAATTAGAAACTGCAAATTATATTCAAGTGCCAAATGCATGCAATACACCCTATGGAAGTAAATATTTACGTATAGTTGCTAAAAATGGTGTACCTGGAGGCGATGGGGTTTCTGGTCCGTTTAGTCCTTTTCCGTTTGCACATCTTACAGGATATGGTTATTGTGGAATAGCTTCTACAACTAAAGCTACAGATATTTCACTAAGTAACCAAAATTCATTTTCTAGTTTTAGAATACATGGAACTTCTAATAATTCTAATACAACTCTACCTATTGAATTATTGAGTATTGATGCAAAACCAATTAATAATGAATATATTCAAGTGAAATGGGTTACAGCATCAGAAATTAATAATGCCGGTTTTGAGGTTCAACGTTCAC
The DNA here is from genome assembly GCA_020636545.1 of Chitinophagales bacterium. Lineage (GTDB taxonomy): Bacteria > Bacteroidota > Bacteroidia > Chitinophagales > JADIYW01 > JADJSS01. The sequence continues at coordinate 10,067 of JACJXS010000011.1, read as the reverse complement.
TTGATGGAATGACTTTTGATAAATTAGATTTTGTAGCTGGTGCTGGAAATGCTATTACGGAAAATATTTATACTTACGATGACCGCAATGTTTTTGGTGGCATTACCTATTTATATAGATTAAAACAAATAGATTTTGATAATAAGTTTAAATATAGTCCGATTGTAAAAGCGAAGTTAATTCCAAATTCTAATTTTACAATTTCAGAAATATATCCTAATCCTTCTAATGGAACTTCCTATTTTGATGTTTATACTTCCCAAGATGCTTATTTGAAAACTGAATTATATAATGCCATTGGACAGAATATGAATAATTCAAAACAATATGAATTGAAAGGTGGTAATAATAAATTAGAATTAGATTTGAAAAATATAGCAAGTGGTAATTACTTAATCACTTTCAAAAATGACCAAAATGTATTTACTAAAAAAGTAACTGTGAAATAATTAATTAGATGACCTACTTTAAGGCATTTATTATTTAATAGATATACCATAAATTAAAACAATAAACTTAAAATGAAAATAATATGAAAAAGATTTACGCTTTTACAGTAATGCTATTTATTTTTTTTACTAATTCAATAGCACAAGGCAATGTAGGAATTGGCACAAATTCACCTGATAATTCGGCAAAATTAGAAATCAGTACTGCAAGTGATCCTGCAGCAGATAAAAAGGGATTGTTAATACCGAATGTAGCACTTACTGCCACAAATTCTGCCGCTCCTGTAGTCTCTCCTGCAACCTCATTATTGGTTTATAATACTGCCACTGCTGGTACTGCACCAAATAATGTATCGCCTGGTTATTATTATTGGGATGGTACAAAATGGGTGAGAATGGTAAACTCTGTAAAAGCACAAAATGGTGCAAATATTTCAATTACAGGTCCCAATGCAAGTGCTTCTGACCCTTATCATAGAATTAGGCGGACCTTTAGTGCGTCCAACAACTGTTTCTGCTTTAACTAATACCAATAAAATGAGTTTTACAGGAACTGGTGTTAATATGTTTAATGTTGATGGCACTACTTTTTCTGTTGATGGAGATAATGATAGAGTAGGGATAGGAACAACAGCACCTACACAAAAATTAGAAGTTAATGGAAATACTTTAATAAAAAGCAATGCAGGGCTTTTGAACTTAGAAGGTACAGACCATACTTACATACAATGGTATCCTAAAGGCTATGCAGCAGGAAGAAAGGCATGGACAGGTTTTGGCAGCGGGTCAAGTGATGACTTTTCTGTAAGTAATGAAAACACTAATGCAGATTTAGTATTAAACACAACTGGATCTGGAAATACAATTTCAAATCATAATTTTATTGCTACACAAGGTTTAGTAACAGGAAAATTAGATTTTAAAAGAGGACCAAGTACTTCAAGTGATAATACATGGCATAGTATTGAATTAGAAGCTGGATATGGCGCTACTACGGTTTCCGTTTACGCAACTGGCTCCATGGATGGTGATATGAAAATTCAAGGCGTTGATATATCTAATTTACTATCTGCTACCACTACGTGGTACAGACCTACTTCTTACGATATTGGTGCTACACAAGTTACTACTTCAAAGGGGACAGGAACAACTGCTACTAATGTTGCACCACGCTATAATTTCACAGATAATAAACACTATCATGCGATTTGTCCTGATGGAACAATTGGAACAGGTTGGCAAGCATATGCTACTAGTCGTTTGGATGATGGTTTGGCAATTAAGTGTACTACTTTATCATCAGGCTATACTACTGTTGAAACTGGATATGGGATTGAAAGTGTTTTAAATCATCCAGATTCCGATGAAAATGATTTGACAAATTTTGGTGTTTGCCCAGCAGGTACTTTTATTAAAAGTATATCTGTATATAATGATTCCTATTTAGATCGACATTTAAGAGTTTATTGCACAGGAATTAAAAGACAGTAGTTTTTAGTGAGTTTTTAGTTTTTAGTGGTTAGTGAAATAATGCAATAATGAAGTAATTAAATAATGAAGTAATTTCTCACTACTTAATACTCAATACTTTCTACTCAAAAAACTGTCTGAACTATGATTTTTATGATTAAATGATGGACAGGATTTTTATAATGAAATAATGAAGTAATTAAATAATGAAGTAATTTCTTACTACTCACTACTCACTACTTACTACTACAACAAAGTCTTGGTTCTTGGCTTTAAAAATCTTGGTTCTCAATACTTAATACTTTCTACTTAATACTCATTTTTTTAACCACAAAGCACACGAAGTTTTTACACAGAGTTCACAAAGGTTAATGAAGTAATGAAATAATTAAATAATGCAATAATGAAGTAATTTCTTACTACTTATTACTCACTACTTACTACAACAACAAAGTCTTGATTCTTGGCTCTAAAAATCTTGATTCTCAATTATGTTCTTATTGATAAATTAGTTTTACAATTTTGAAAAGAAAAGGTAACTTTGTTAGTATGAATAAGACAATATCTATTAATGATTTTTCACCACATCTTTTTTGGGATGTAGATTTGTCTAATTTTGATTTTCAAAAACATAAAGTTCATTTGATACATAAGGTATTAGAGCATGGTTTAATGAAAGATTGGAATTTGTTAAAAGAGATATATGGTTTAGAAACGATAAAGGAAGTTGCTTTAAATTTAAGAACTTTAGATGCTGTTACACTTTCCTATTTATCTACTATTTTTAATATCAACAAAACAGAGTTTAGATGTTACAAACACAAACAGTTGTTCCAAAACTTATGGAACTCCTAAAAAGCATAATGCGAGAGCCATTATTTGAAAATTATTTTTTAGTGGGTGGAACAGCATTGGCTTTACAAATAGGACATAGAAATTCTATTGATATTGATTTATTTGGTCATTGTGAAATTAATCAAAATGAGTATATTGAAATATTAAAAAGCTTTGGAGATGTTGTAGTAACAACAAGTTCTAAAAATATTTTAATTGCAAAAATCAATGAAGTAAAAGTAGATTTTGTTAATTATAATTATCCATTATTAGATACTCCAATAGAAATAGAAGGGATAAGAATGTTGTCAAAAGTTGATATTGCTGCGATGAAGCTTAATGCCATTGCGGGGCGTGGTTCTAAAAAGGATTTTATTGACTTATATTTTTTAATGAACTACTTTACATTAAGGGAAATGTTAGATTATTATAATCAAAAATATGCTAATGGTTCTGAGTTTTTGGTTTGTAAAAGTTTAACTTATTTCGATGATGCTGATGAACAATTAGATGTCAAAATGTATCAAGAATTAGATTGGGGAGAGTGTAAACAAAAAATCATTGATGAGGTCATTAAATTGTAAAAATTAATGAATTAATTAATTTCTCAAAATCTCATCTTTATTTAACCACAAAGTACACTAAGTTTTTGCACGGAGTTCACAAAGGTTAATGAAATAATGAAATAATTAAATAATGTAATGATGAAGTAATGAATTTCTTACTACTCACTACTCACTACTTACTACTACAACAAAGTCTTGATTCTTGGCTCTATAAATCTTGGTTCTCAATACTTAATACTTTCTACTTAATACTCATTTTTTTAACCACAAAGTACACTAAGTTTTTGCACGGAGTTCACAAAGGTTAATGAAGTAATGAAATAATTAAATAATGCAATAATGAAGTAATTTCTTACTACTTATTACTCACTACTTACTACAACAACAAAGTCTTGATTCTTGGCTCTAAAAATCTTGATTCTCAATTATGTTCTTATTGATAAATTAGTTTTACAATTTTGAAAAGAAAAGGTAACTTTGTTAATATGAAGAAGACAATATCTATTAATGATTTTTCACCACATCTTTTTTGGGATGTAGATTTGTCTAATTTTGATTTTCAAAAACATAAAGTTCATTTGATACATAAGGTATTAGAGCATGGTTTAATGAAAGATTGGAAATTGTTAAAAGAGATATATGGTTTAGAAACGATAAAGGAAGTTGCTTTAAATTTAAGAATTTTAGATGCTGTTACACTTTCCTATTTATCTACTATTTTTAATATCAACAAAACAGAGTTTAGATGTTACAAACACAAACAGTTGTTCCAAAACTTATGGAACTCCTAAAAAGCATAATGCGAGAGCCATTATTTGAAAATTATTTTTTAGTGGGTGGAACAGCATTGGCTTTACAAATTGGACATAGAAATTCTATTGATATTGATTTATTTGGTCATTGTGAAATTAATCAAAATGAGTATATTGAAATATTAAAAAGCTTTGGAGATGTTGTCGTAACAACAAGTTCTAAAAATATTTTAATTGCTTTGCCGTTGTTGGTTTGTAACCAACAACAAAATTAAAAAAAATAAATATCAAATTAAAATATTTAATATTTAATAACAAGTGAAGATGAGTAATTGCACAATGAAAAATAAGAAGTTTGTTGGTTGCAAACCAACAAAGGCGAGGGTTAGTGATTAATGAAATAATTAGTTTCTTGCTACTTTCTACTTACTACTCACTACTCACTACTTACTACAACAACAAAGTCTTGATTCTTGGCTCTAAAAATCTTGATTCTCATCTCTCACTACTCAATACTTTCTACTTAATACTACATGCACATCTCTTATAAAAATGAAAACAAATTGGTATCTTTGTAAAAAAAATCATTGAAAAGTCCTATTTATTTTGATAATGCTGCGACAACTGCTATAGCACCTGAAGTTGTACAGGCAATGTTGCCTTTTTTGAATGAGCATTATGGAAATCCATCATCTGTTTATAGTTTGGGGCGAGATACTAGAGCTGCGATTGAGACTGCAAGAAAAACGATAGCACAAATTTTAAATGCCCAAACTTCTGAAATTGTATTTACATCTTGTGGTACTGAAGCCAATAATATGGCAATAAAAGGTGCAGTTATTTATCATCAAGTTAAAAGGATTATCACTTCTCCAATAGAACATCATTGTGTGATTCATATTGCAGATTATTTAAAGGAATTCCATCAAGTAAAAATTGAGTATGTGCAATTATTATCCGATGGTATGGTGGATTTGGAACATTTAGAAAGTTTATTAAAAGACAATCAGGATAAAACTTTAGTATCATTGATGTATGCAAATAATGAAATTGGTAATCTTTTAGATTTTGAAAAAGTAAGCCAACTTTGTAAAACACATCAGGCTTTATTTCATTCTGATACCGTGCAGGCATTTGGACATTTTCCTATAGATGTTCAGAAAGTCGAGGTGGATTTTCTTTCTGCTTCAGCACATAAATTTCATGGACCAAAAGGTATTGGCTTTTTGTATCAAAAGAAAAAAAGTAAAGTGGCTTCTTTCTTACATGGAGGTGGGCAGGAGCGTGGCTATCGAGCTGGAACTGAAAATGTTTATGGCATAGTTGGTTTGGGCAAAGCTGCTGAGTTGGCTTATCAGCATTTGGAGAAAGATAGACAATATATCCAATCTATTAAGGATTATTTTAAAGAACAGCTATTAGCTAATTTTAAGGATATTCAATTTAATGGCCATTCCAAAAATAGTTTATTTACGGTCTTAAATGTATCTTTTCCAGAAAATGATGCCGCTAGTATGTTGTTGTTTAATTTAGATATTGAAGGTATCTGTGCGAGTGGTGGTAGTGCTTGTAATAGTGGAGCTTCAACAGGTTCGCATGTGATTGATGCCATTCGACCGAATAGCAATAGAATCAATATTCGTTTTTCTTTTTCGAAATATAATCATCTATCGGAAGTGGATGTGGTAATCCAAGTACTAAAAAAATATTTTTCATAAATACCTAAATTTATTTATTTGGATTTTGTAGCTGGAGAAATAATATTGATTGATAAGCCATTGGATTGGACATCTTTTGATGTGGTAAATAAGTTGAAATTTAAACTTAAATATCAATACGGAAAAATAAAAATTGGACATGCAGGCACTTTAGATCCAAGAGCAAGTGGTTTGTTAATTGTGTGTACTGGAAAAAAAACAAAAGAAATAGAAGGTATTCAAAATCAAAATAAAGTTTATACCGGGAGTTTTTATTTAGGTGCTGAAACAGAAAGTTACGATACAGAAAAACCAGCTATCAATTTTCAAAGTATTGAGCATATTACAGAACAAGAAATTCATAAGACTGCGGAAAGTTTTTTAGGAGAACAACAACAATTTCCACCTATCCATTCTGCTGTTAAGATAGATGGTGTTAGAGCTTATGAACTAGCCAGAATTGGCTTAAATCCTGAAATCAAATCTAAAGTCATTCAAATTTATCAATTTAAAATTACAAAAATAGAATTGCCTTATATCTATTTTTATATCGAATGTAGTAAAGGTACTTATATTCGTAGTATTGCTAATGATTTTGGTAAAAGGCTTAACAATGTTGCCTATTTAGCAAGTTTGAGGAGAGAAAAAATTGGTAATTTTTCTATTGAAGAAGCATATACAGTGGATTCGTTTATACAAAAATTAGATGCTATTCAATAGCTCTATTGTTTTGCTTCTTTGAACTTTTTCAGATTCAGTTCTAATAAATTTTGGAAGGAAAAATATAGTTTTGGGTCGTTCATATTTTTCTAAATATTGTTCCAAATATTGTTCTAAATGATGAAGTTTTTCGCTAGTATATTTTTCATCTTCAATCAATAGACAAAGTTTCTCTCCAAGTGTATCATCTGGTAAACCTGCAATAAAATAAGCAGTTTTGATATAATCGGATAGTTTAGTTTCAATCGTTTCTGGAAATAATTTTATACCACCACTATTGATTATATTATCCAATCTTCCTTTCCAAATAAAAGTAGTTTCGTTTATCAAATCGACAATATCATTAGTATAAATTTTTTCAGTTAAAAAGGGAACTTCTAATTGTAAACACTGCCGATTGTCTATGCTACAAAGCACACCTGGAAGAGCTTGATAAGCCAAGGATGGTTTTGACCCATTAATTTTTCTTAATGCTACATGACTTAGAGTTTCTGTCATACCATAACCATGATAAATTTCAGCAGATAAAGTTTGGCAAGCTTGTTCTAATTCAGCACTAACAGGACCACCACCTAATAAAATTGTTTTGATATTTGAGGTCTGTTTTGTGCCTTTTAATTGCATAGGTGTGAGCGGTACAAAATCTATTATAGTATTGGCTATAAAATGATTTAAAGGTTGGCTATTTGGTTCAATACATATTAAATTCAATTGACTATATAAAGCACGAACCAACATCATTTTACCAGCGATGTAATTCATTGGTAAGCACAATAAAGCAGTTTGATTTTCTTTGAAATTAAAAAAATGGGCTGTTGCTTTTGCACTTTGCAACATTTGTTGTTTGGAGACAGTAATTGTTTTGGGTAAGCTTGTAGAACCGCTAGTTTGAACTTCTATTGTTGTTTTTGGAGAAAACCATTCAACCATAAAATCGCCAATTTTATTAATATTTTCGATATTACTTTTCTTGCAAAATTCTATAATTTCTTCATCTACTAAGCGATGCCCATTTATTGTCAATTGCTTGTATTCTAAATGATTCATATTAGTGCAGATAAATCCCATTTTTGGTTTTTATGGTAATGTAATCCATTGGCATCAATACTATAAGGAGCTGGACAATTATTAGTAAATAATTGTCCAGTGCCTAAACCTTGTGCGTATTTAGAGCATTCTAAAGCTGTGTATTGTGCAATTGCATTCAATCCGATATTACTTTCTAATGCAGAAGTGATGACCCAAGTACCACTACCACCGTAGTTTTTAATTAATTTTTTCCATTCATCGGCAGCATAAAATCCACCAATCAATGCATGTTTTAAAATTAAAATTTGTGGCTGAATCGTTTCAATCAATTCTTTTCTTTTACTTGTATTTTGTATGCCGATGAGTTCTTCATCTAAAGCTATTTTTATAGGAGAATTATTGCATAAAGCAGCCATTTCTTGCCATTGTCCAGCTTGGAGAGGTTGTTCTATATAACTAATGCCATAATCTGAGAGCTGTTTAATTTTTTCTTTAGCTTCTTGGAAAGTAAATGCACCATTTGCATCTAATCGAATTTCTACTTCATCAACCGAAAATTGTTTTCTGATGTATTGTAATAATTCTAGTTCTGTATCAAAATCGATAGCTCCAATTTTTAATTTGATAGATTTATAATTTGCATCTAATTTTAATTTTATTTGTTGCAACATACTTTCTTTGCTACCCATCCAAATCAATCCATTTGTTGGAATTGTGAAGCCATTTTCATTGATTGCTTCTGGAAATATGATTCTGTTGCCGCCATTTCCCCAATCTTTTAAAAGCATTTCAATACCGAAAAATATAGAAGGCCATTCGGTTAGTTCTTGCAATACCGCTTCCATTTCATCAGGTAAGCGACTGCAAATTTCTGCTAGTTTTGCTTCATAATTTGGTCTGTCATCATAGGAAAGTTTGGTAAATCGGTTACATTCTCCAATAGCAGTTTTTTCTTCATTTTGTAAGAAGATAAAATAAGTTTCTTTTTCATACAAAACGCCACGAGATGTACCACCAGGTTGTTTAAACTTTAGAGCATATTTCTTAAAATAGCAGTTCACACTACAAATCTACTGATTTTTAAACTATCAAACCTAATCCAAATAAAATAGAAAAAAGTAAGGTGCTGATGGCCAATTTTTTTAATTCAGGGTCTAATAATTCTGGCGTTTTATTATTCAAAACAGTTGTTATGCTTTTGATTATGCCTATAAATGCTATTAAATAAATCCAATTCCAGAGAGATGCTCCAGCTAAAAAAGTGTAAATAATTGCAGTGAGCATACCAATGCCTAATAAAATGGCATGATAGATTTTTGCTTTTTCAACGCCTAATTTTACAACCATTGTTCTTTTGCCAAATGCTTTGTCATTTATTCTATCTCTTAAATTATTCAAATTTAAAACGCCTGTACTAAAGCAACCAATACTTATCGCTGGTAAAAATTCTAATCCTGATATTTCGTGCGTATGTAGAAAAAATGTTCCCATTACGCCCACAATTCCAAAGAAAATAAAGACAAAAAAATCGCCCAAACCACTATATCCATAGGGATTTTTGCCCATAGTATATTTCATGGCGGCAGCAATAGCAGCAATTCCTAATAAAAGATAAATTAGACCATAAGAAAATTCCATACCTCGAGTTCCAACTACAATTAAAGCAATTCCAGATACAAATGAAAGCACCACAAAAGTAACTATAGCGAGTTTCATTTGCTTTAAGGTTATTGCTCCTGATTGTAAACTTCGTTGAGGTCCAACTCTTTCTTGATTATCCACGCCTGATATAGTATCGCCGTAATCATTGGCTAAATTGCTTAAAATTTGAAGAAATAATGTTGTAATTACTGCTAAAATAAATACACTCCATTGGAAACTATTTTGGTAAGCTGCCAAAAAACTACCCAAAAAAATGGTCGATAATGAAAGTGGTAATGTTCGCAGTCTAAAACTTACTAACCAAGCAGAAATTGATGCCATTTTAATTATGGAAATTTAGGAAATTTATTAAAATTAGGTGCTCTTTTTTCTAAGAATGCATTTCTGCCTTCTTCAGCTTCTTCGGTTGTGTAAATTAATCTTGTAGCTTCGCCTGCATAGACTTGTTGCCCAACCAAACCATCATCTATTAAATTAAATCCAAATTTTGCCATTTTTATAGCTGTTGGACTTTTAGTAAGAATTTCTTGAGCCCACTCAAAAGCAGTATCTTCTAATTCCTCGTGTGGGACAACAGCATTGACCATACCCATTTCATAAGCTTCTTGTGCAGAATAGGAGCGACCTAAAAAGAAAATTTCTCTTGCTCTTTTTTGCCCTACCATTCTTGCTAAATAAGCAGAACCATAACCCCCATCAACACTAGCAACATTCACATCTGTTTGTTTAAAGATAGCGTGTTCTTTACTTGCTAAAGTTAAATCACAAACAACATGCAAGCTATGACCACCACCAACTGCCCAACCAGGCACGACAGCAATCACCACTTTATTCATAAATCGGATTTGTCTTTGTACATCTAAAATATTAAAACGGTTTATGCCATCG
>JACJXS010000010.1:222500-283900 GCA_020636545.1 Chitinophagales bacterium | reverse complement strand
TTCTTGTTTTCAAAGTATCGCAAGCATCTTTGTTCATTTCCACATGAGCAATCGGATTAAATCCAGCACGCACAAAACCTTCTGAGAGTCCACCAGCGCCAGCAAATAGATCTATGTAGTTCAATTTTTTCATTCTTTAAAATCAGCTAAATATAAGCTTTTTATCTTTAAAATTTACAAAAATACTTAATGAAAGTGGACAAATTTGGTAGAAATTCCACTGTCAACATACTATAAAATTTGATGCAAGCAATTGACCAATTGAATAATAGACTTGGGCAACAAAAAATACGCTTGGCATCGCAAGACATTAAAAGAGTTTGGAAAATGAAACAAGAGAAACGCTCCCCACAATATACCACTAAACTAAATGATATTATTACAATTAAGGTATAGCATTGTATTACAGCATTTACTGCATAAAGCCTTATTTATAAAGCCCTTTGGCTTGCATTTCTTTTAATGATTGCTCAAAATTATTTTCAACTAAAGGTTGTGTTTTTACCCAATCGACATATTTTTTGATGCCTTCTTGAAAACTGATTTTTGGCTCGAAATTTAAACTGCTTTTTAGCAAACTAATATCAGCAAAATTATGTCGAATATCTCCTTTCCTAAATTTTTGGGTAATCTGAATATCAACTTCAATTTCGTAGTTTTTAATCAGTTCTTGAGCAACTTCAATAACACTTGTTGCCTTTCCAGTTCCAACATTTATCGCCTTATTGTTGGCTTCATTATTCTCAATACTTAATAAAGTTGCTTGAACAACATCATCTATATATACAAAATCACGACTTTCTTTGCCATCTTCAAAAATTAAAATAGGCTGTTTTTCTCTAATTCTATTGGAGAAAACCGCCAAAATTCCAGTATATGGATTAGATAAGGATTGACCAACGCCATACACATTTTGATACCGCAGAGCAACATAAGGAATATTAAGTGCAGAACAAGTAATCTCAATCGCTTTTTCTTGTTCGTATTTGTTTAAACCATAAATAGAATTAGGTTGTACAAAACTCATTTCGTCTGTGGCACATAGCTCAACTTCTTGGTTGGTAATTGGACATTTACATTCAAAATCTCCATTTAATAAATCTTGTTCATTTCGGTGTTTTGGGTAAACAAATTGATTGATAGTAGGTGAGAAATATTTTCCCTCGCCATATATTGCTCTCGATGAAGCGACAACAACTTTTTCTACTTGATGCTCAAAATTCATTAAAGCTTCCAATAAATTACTTGTACCCATCACATTCGTTTGGTTGTATCTTTTAATTTGATACATACTTTGACCTGTTCCAGTTTCTGCAGCAAAATGCACTATAATTTGTTGATTTTTTAAGACATCTTTCCAAATTGTTGGATGGTCATTTGCAACATCATGATGAATGAAACGAACTTTATTTTTTATAGCTTGATAAAGTGGAGATGTCTGTTCAGGATTTGCTCCATGAATTTGAGGATGTAAATTATCTAAAATCGTAATTTGATGTCCTTTCTCTATCAATTTTAAAGCTAGATTAGAGCCAATAAATCCAGCTCCGCCAATAATTAGAATTTGCTTGCTCATTTGTTTTGTTGATTGGTAAAAGTACAATAGTTTAGTGTAAATTTCAATTTTAGCAACTTTTTTCGTATCATTGAGAAGAACGCTTTTTTATGAAAAAGATAGATTTAATTATTCCAGGCTCAAAAGACAAACCAATTACTTTAGATATTCAATATCAGGAATCAGATAATAATATAAAACCTATTGTTTTATTTATGCATGGTTTTAAAGGGTTTAAAGATTGGGGACACTTTAATTTGATTGCCAAAACTTTTGTTGAAAATGGTTTTGTATTTGTAAAGTTGAATACATCACACAATGGAACAACACCTGAGCATTTAGAAGATTTTATAGATTTGGAAGCATTTGCTAATAATAATTTCTCTATAGAATCTGATGATATTGATATGGTAATTCAATTTATTGAAACCAATATTCATCATTATTTTGGCGATAAAAATCAATTGCATATTATTGGACATAGTCGAGGTGGAGGTTTAGTTTTATTGGCTGGACATCGAAATCCAAGTATTAAGAAAATCGTTACTTGGGCAACTGTCCAAAATCTTAAATATTTTTTCGATTATATGGATATAAAAAAGTGGGCTGCTGATGGAGTTGCCTATATTCCAAATAGCAGAACTAAACAAGATATGCCATTTTATTATCAGATGTATGAAAACTATTTGTTCAATCAGGAGAAATTAGATGTTGAAAAAGCAGTTTCAGAAACAGAAAAACCAATACTATTTATTCATGGCTCTGGCGATATTGGTGTGCCACAAAAATATTCTGAATATTTACATCATCAGAACCCTAATTCATCTCTAGAAATTATTGAGCATGCAGACCATACGTTTGGTGGCAAGCATCCTTGGATAGCTGATGAACTGCCAGGACATTCTAAAATATTAGTTCAAAAAACAATAGATTTTCTTAGAAAGTAACAGCCTAATAATAATTTATTTTGTTTCAAAAATAGCCACTGGTACAATAACTTCTTCTAAGGAAATGCCACCGTGTTGAAAGGTGTTTCTAAAGAAATTGACAAAATAATTATAGTTATTTGGATAACAGAAATAATAGTCTTCCTTAGCAAAAATATAGGAAGAACTAACATTGGATTTAGGCAAAAATGCTTCATCTGGATTTTTAACCTCAAAAACTTCTTTTGGATTAAAGTTTAGGTTTTTTCCAGTTTTGTATCTCAAGTTTGTTGTGGTATTTTTATCGCCAACAACTTTTGATGGTGTTTTTACACGTGTTGTACCGTGATCGGAAGTGATAACGATTCTTGCTTTTTTGCCTTGCAATTTTTCCAATGCACTCAACAAAGGCGAATGTTCAAACCAAGACAATGTCAAAGAACGATAAGCCGCTTCATCGTTTGCAATTTCTTTTAAAACTTCCATTTCTGTACGCACATGCGATAACATATCTACGAAGTTATAGACAATGGCATTGAATTGATTGTGCATCATATTCAAAATATTATCTTCTAATTCTTTGCCGTCTTTATGATTGGTAATCTTGGTATAAGAGCTTTTGATGTTTAAGCCATTGCGTTTCAATTGTTCTTCCAAAAAGAAAGCTTCATGTAAATTTTTTCCTTCATTCTCATCATCAAAAAACCATTTATCTGGATATTTTTTGTTGATTTCTGAAGGCATTAAGCCAGAAAATATAGCATTGCGACTATATTGTGTAGTCGTTGGTAATATGCTATAGAAAAAATCTTCACTTACTTTTTTGAAGCGTTCTTTTAAAATGGGTTCAAGCATTTTATAATGATCATAACGTAAATTATCAATCAAGATAAAAAAAGTTGGAACGTCGTTATCTAGTATAGGAAGAACTTTTTTCTTTATTAAAGTATGAGATTGTGCTGGTGTTCCAGCATCAGGCTTTTGTAACCATTTTGTATAGTTTTTTTGTATGTATTTGTAAAATTCCTTATTGGCTTCTACTTTTTGCATTTCAAAAACATCTAACATATCGGTATTTGACGATTTGTCTAATTCTAAATCCCAATAAATTAATTTTTTATATAATTCAGCCCATGCTTCAGCATCTAAATCATCGTTTAATTCCATCATAATTTGCTGAAATTGTTGTCGATAACTTACCGAAGTTTTTTCAGAAACCAAACGCTTATTGTCTATAATTTTTTTAATTGACAATAAAACTTGATTCGGTCGAACTGGTTTGATTAAGTAATCTGCAATTTGAGAACCGATTGCCTCTTCCATAATATTTTCCTCTTCGCTTTTGGTAATCATCACAACAGGTAAATCATTATGCAAGAATTTTATCTTGGATAAGGTTTCTAAACCACTTATGCCAGGCATATTTTCATCTAAAAATACCAAATCAAAATCTTCCTCATTGCATTTGTCAATCGCATCATAGCCATTGCTCACAGCACTTATTTTGTAGCCTTTTTGTTCTAAAAATAAAATTTGAGGTTTTAATAAATCGATTTCATCATCTGCCCAAAGTATCTTCGTATCCATTTGTCGTTTTTATGGTTTAAAATTATTTTGAAAGTTAATACAATTAAAATTAGTTAGGAATATCAAGTTACTAAAAAATGTGAATTTGTATGATTAATTTTACAAAGATGAATAAGAGAAAGATTTTTAATGACCCTGTTTATGGATTTATCAGTATTCCTTTTGATACAGCTTTTGATGTAATTCAACACCCTATTTTTCAACGACTAAGACGTATTCAACAATTAGGTTTCAGTAGTTTAGTTTATCCTGGAGCAACACATACCAGATTTCATCATTCATTAGGAGCAATGCATTTGATGACTAGAGCATTAGATACTTTGAAAAAAAAAGATATTCAAATTGATACAGAAGAGATAGAGGCCACTGTTTTAGCTATTTTGATGCACGATTTAGGCCATGGGCCTTATTCTCATGCCTTGGAACATACGTTGGTTGATGGTGTTGATCATGAAGTAATCTCTAAATTATTGATGTTGGAATTGGAAAAAGAATTTGGAGATTCAATCACAAAAGCAATTCAAATATTTGAAGATAAACACCCTAAAAAATTCTTACATCAATTGGTTAGTGGTCAGTTGGATATGGATAGAATGGATTATTTGAATCGTGATTCTTTTTATACTGGTGTAAGTGAAGGTGTGATTGGCTATGATAGAATTATCAATATGTTGAATGTTGAGCAGGATAATATTGTGGTTGAGGAAAAAGGTATTTATTCTATCGAAAAATTTTTAGTTGCTCGGAGGCTGATGTACTGGCAGGTATATTTACACAAAACGGTTTTGTGTGCTGAAATACTTTTAAAAAGCATCTTTAATTATATTAGAAATTTTGGCATAAAATTAGACTTTGATACACCGCTCAATCTTTTTATTGAAAATAAATTTGACAAACAAGCGTCAATAGAATGGCTGTCAGATTTCTGCCAATTAGATGATACGGATATTGTTTTTGCTTTAAAACACCTTTCTAAAAAGAAAGACCCTATTTTACAAAAACTTATAGATGCATTGTTGTATAGACAATTATTTCATATCGAATTTGCGGATGTGCAACGTATAAATATTATTTATGAAAGATTAAAACTTAAATACAGTGCAGAAGAAATGGACTACTTAGTCTTTCGTGGAAGTACATCTAATAATATGTACAATACTGAAAAAGATAATATTTTTATACAAATGAAAAGTGGCAAAACCATTGATGTAGCTAGTATTTCGGAGCAATGGAATTTAGATAAAATTTCTAATCCAGTTGTGAAGTACTATATTATTTATCCAAAAAATTAAATTAATTATTACAAAAATAAATTTCATGACATTAGAAATTATTCAACAAATAGAAGCTGGTACAGCAAATTTCAAAGATGTAATTGCTTATATTGATTCAAAGTATAGCCACACCCCAACGGCATTCAAAAATGGTAATCAAGAAAATGCTGCCGATCAAAATCAAGGGAGTGCTAAAGTATTTGCTTTTAGCAAGTTAAATGAATTGTCAGAGGCGGATACGTTAAAATTATTTGTGGAACATTATCAGTCAGTTTTAGCTACACCCTCAGGTACCGACCATCAAAATATTAGACAGTTTATGCAAAATGGCTGGAGTGGAATTTCTTTTTCAGGAGCGGCATTGGTGCTAAAGTAATTATATAAACTATAAAGAATTTGTTATTGGGTAGTATTGTGATTTGAGAATATTTCTGGATGGTAAAAATTATAAAAAAATTGTGTGGAACAATTAAATTTAGTAATTTAGTAGAAAAAAGAAATGGCAAAAAGAACAAATCATGTTGTGCCATCTTCATCAGGATGGTCAGTAAAAAAATCAGGTTCATCAAGAGCTTCAAAAGTCTTTGATAATAAAGAAATGGCGATTGATTACGCTCGTAAAATTAGTATAACAGAAAGAACTGAATTGTACATTCATAAAAAGAACGGTACAATTCAAGACAAAAGATCTTATGGAAATTATCCTAATGCACCAAAGAATAAGAATTAATGAAATATGAAAATTCTGTATTTATTAACTGTCCATTTGACGATAGTTTTATAAATGATTTATTAAAGCCTACATTATTTTTCTTGATATATAATGGTTATAATCCACGCTTATCCTTAGAAATCTCAGATTCAGGTCAAGTAAGACTTGAAAAAATTACTGAAATAATTAAAAATTGCAAATATAGTATTCATGATTTATCTATAGTAAAAGCTAAAAAAGTTAATGAATATGCTAGAATGAATATGCCTTTTGAATTAGGTATTGATTATGGTTTGAGAAATTGTGTTGATAAATAATTTAGTGATAAGCAATTTTTAATTTTAGAAGCAAATAGATATGATTATCAAAAAGCATTATCTGATATTAATGGGTTTGATATTAAAGTCCATGGAAATAATACTGAAAAAATTATTGAATGTTTATATACATGGGGAAGTGAGACCCTAAAAATAAAAAAACAAAATCCTCCTTTAAAAACATTTTATGATTTTATCGACTTTAATGCTAATCTCTTTGAAGAGAAATTAGCGGAACTAGGAAGTGAAAAATTGGCAAAAAATTATATTGAAAAAATAAGTATAGCAGAATATATTGAAGAAATTAGAGAAAGAATATAACCTCTTTAAGTACAAAGAATGTAATTGTGAAAAAGATGCTTGGGAAGAAATAGTCGTTCAACAAGATGACCATTTTGGAGGCAAGACAGTTATTTACTTTCATTGTTCAGATTGTGGTAATGATTTTAGAGTTGAGGATTTTTATACTCATGAAGAATTACACCCAAAGATAATAGAATAGTCATTACTATTGAGTTTAGTATATTATTAAACAAGGAAATTTCAAAATAGGTAGAATTACCATGCAGCGAAAAGGCGGAGATAATGGAAGAGAAACTGCAAAAATGTTGCAATTCAAAATTAATCCAGCAGAACTATTTGAAGTGGAATAATTTTATTCTAAAAAATGTTTTTACAATTTTATATTCTTATAGTACATTTTTAATATGCTTTCTGTAAGCGATTGATAGATGTTTTTTGTCAAAATATCTTTATCCAGCATCGATAAATGTTTGTCAATAATATTAAAATCCTTACGCTTTGCTGGACCAGTTTGTGCATCAATTGCAGGAACAACATCAATCTTATTTATCGTTTGATGAATCAATGGTTTGAGTAAATTAAAATCTAATTGATGGTCTTTGCAATATTGTTGAGCAATTGCAAACAAATGATTGACAAAATTATTGACTAAAACCGCTGACAAATGCAAATGTTGCCTATCCTCGTCATTGATTACAAAAGTTCTTTGTGTAATCTTAGATGCCAAATTAATTAATTCTGCTTCAAAGAAATTGTTTTTAGTGGTAATGCCTATTGGAATTTCAGAAAAATCAACAGCATTTAGTTTTGAGAATGTTTGAAGAGGATAGAAAATACCAACAGCTTCAAATTTATTTTCAAAGTCTGAAAATACTTCTAAACCAACTGTTCCTGAAGTATGAACGATGCTTTTAATTTTCTTTTTTCTGGCAATTCTTTTTGATATTTTACCTATTAATTCATCTTTTGTACAACAGAAAATAATATCTACAGTTTCATCAAGATTATCAATATGGTCGATGGGTTCTGCATTTACTTTTGTTGCTAAAACAGTAGCATTTTCCATCAATCGACTACAAACTTGTTTGATTTTTATTCCTTTGTGAAATAAGGCTTGAGCCAAATGCGTAGCAACATTTCCACTGCCAATAAAAGTGGCAGTTTTAAGCGGCTGCATATTTTCTTTTATTATCACTTAGTCGCTTTTGCATACTAATAAAAATTCCAGAAACCATCACTAAAATACCCAACCACAATACATTGATAAATGGAAACTTAATCGCTTTCATAATTATATATTTATGTAAAGTTTCTTCAACAGTAAATTCAAATTTATTGCTTTCAGGTATAATTCTAGTTACTGCAATTTTTGTTTTATGGTCATGTGCTTCCGCCTCAATAGATGTAGCCATCATATCTCTAATAAAATAAACAGGTTCTATGGTGTATTGTGTATCCAAATCAACATATCGCATTTTTACACCAACTGCCACATCATTTGGTTTTTTCTCAATTCCTTTTACTTCAGCATGTGTATTAATGCCTTCTATAATTGCAAATGCTCTCGAAAGCATTAGCGTATCGCCAACTCCTAAAGTATGTTTTTCTTCAACAATACTATCTACTGGAGTACCATCTTCTTTCAAAGGAGCCATAGTTATATGTGTATATAAATCAGATTCTAAAGTTTTTCTAGTAGAAGGAACTGGATTATTACCCATTTTTTGATTTAGTAAAATGTTTGGATGTAAAGTAAATCTTTTTACAATTTCATTTTTCTTATTCATTTGCTCATAAAGTACATTGAAATAGATGTTTTTATCGTGGATAGAATCTCCTAAATAAGTTACTTTATATTTGCCCATTACTTGTGGTTCATGCTGATACAGCAAAATATTTTCAGCACTTTCATCGGCAGTAAATCCTGAACCATAATTGATACCATATCTATTAATAGAAACGACTTCTTGTTCGCCTTGAGAAACAACAATTCCCACCATCATTAAGCCAAACCCAATATGTGAAACATAACCACCACTGACTTTAACTTTTCCTTTCATCACATTTTTTATATAGTTGATATTAGAAAAAATTGTAAACCAACCAGCTACCAACATCAAAATATAATCGATTCGATTGATTTTATAATAAGCTACAATTCCGATAGTAACTATAATTCCACCAGCTAAACTCCAAATAAAATTTTTGAAAAATCCTTTTAAATTAGTTTTCGTGAATTTTAAAAATTGTACCATTGCTGTGCCAAAAGCTGCAAACATTGCTAACCAAATTTGTACATGATTATAATGCGATTTAATATCAGAAGGTGGTGCTAATTTATTTTTGATAAATGGCAATTTATTAAATACTGGAAAAGAAGTTAATCCAGTAATATGAATAGCAGAAAGCGTAAATAATAAAGCACCGATAAATAACCAAAATTCTCTTGAACTTGTTGCCTCTTCGGTTTCCTTGAAAGGGATTTGTTTTTTGAAACTTCTATAAAAATATAAACCTAATGACGGAATTAAAAAGACCAGTATTGTTGATATTAACAAGCCACTCATACCTAAGTCAGTAAATGAATGTACTGAAGCATCACCCAGTACACCACTTTTGGTCATAAATGAAGAATATAATACTAATAAATACGCCATTAGGAAAAATGCGTAAGTGATACTTAATGAGTGTCCTGTGTGTTTGTAAACGATGACCGTGTGTAAAGCTGCTGCTAATATTAACCAAGGCACTAAAGATGCGTTTTCAACTGGGTCCCAAGCCCAAAAACCACCAAAATTCAATGCTTCATAAGCCCAAGCTCCACCCATCAAAATTCCAGCACCTAATATCATTAAAGCAATTAATGTCCAAGGCAAAACAGCCTCAGCAAATTGAGTATATTCTTTTTTCCATAAAGAAGCAAATGCAAACGCAGCAGGCACAGTAGTTAATGCAAAACCTAAAAATAAAGTTGGAGGATGTATTACCATCCAATAGTTTTGCAAAGAAGGATTTAAGCCAGTGCCATCTCCAGGAATATAATTTGGATTCATCTTAAAAATTGGAATATCCATAGTGTCTTTTAATAAGGCAAATGGGCTACTTCCTAATTTATAATCAAAAATATAAATACCTAAAAGCATTGCACAGAGCATAACTTGAGAAAGAGAAACAAAGGTCATAACACCTGTTTCATAAGACTTTGCTCTGAAAATTAGCACACAACCAACAATTGCAGTCCAGAAAATCCAAAGCATTGTGCTGCCTTCCTGACCAGACCACATAGCAGAAAAAATATAAAATACAGGCAAATCCTGAGAAGAATGTTGCCATATATATTTATACTGAAAGCTATGGGTAAATAATAAAATAAATAAAATAGAAAATATACCGATGGCTGAAATCGTATGAACGATAAAAGCTTTTCGTCCTAATCCAATCCAAGATGCAGTATTGCTATTGTTACTGTATTGTGTTGCTATAAAATACGAAATAGTAGAAACTATAACCGATATAAATGCAATAATGATAAAGAGATGTCCTATTTTTCCGAATATTAAATCAGAGCCTGTACTATAAATGTCCATGTATTAGCTATTTGTTTTTTCTTGATATTTACTTGGGCATTTCATTAGAATATCATCAGCAATGAAAGTGTCATCATGCATTTTTCCGATAACAACAATTTTTTCACTTCTTTCAATATCTCGAGGTTTGGCTTTTTTTACAATTACTTTCTTCTCAACACCTTTGGCATCAACAATGTACATAGAGAAAATATTAGGATTTTTGGTAGGTTCATAAGTAATACCTTTTACTTTATTTAATTCGCCAACGACGTTAATTTCTTTGCCTTTTTTGGCATAATTAGATTCAAATGTTTCGTATCTACTGAAATCGCCTAGTAAAGTAACCAGTACTCCAATCATAACTGCAACCAATACTAAAGCGATAATGTGCGTTTTTTTCATTATTGCAAATTTTAAACTCCAAAGTTACTAGGAATAACAATACAACAGTATTAATTGTTGTTATAGAATAGTAAAATGTATTGTCTTATTATTAAATCACAAAAAGGACTAAAATATCCTATTTTAGATTAAAACTATTCTGTACTTTTATTTTATGGAGAAGAAGCATTTATTATTTATTTATCATTCACAAAGTGGACATACGGCTCAATTAATAGAAAAATGTAAGCAAGGAGCATCAAAAGAAGAAGTTGAAATCCGACATTTGAAAGCGTTTGATACAACATTAGAAGATGTGCTTTGGGCTGATGGTATTGTAATTGGAACACCTGAATATTTTGGAACAATGAGTGGTGCTTTAAAAGATTTTTTTGATAGAACTTATGATGATGCCAAGAAAGCGGAGATTAATAAACCTTATGCTTTAATTATTTCCGCAGGAAATGATGGAACAGGAGCGGAACGCCAAGTACAAAGTTTGACAACTAGTTACACGATGAAACGCGTTTTGGATACCATAATTGTAAAAGAGGCAGAATTTGATGCAAAACTTATTGATGTGGAGGAACTGGGTCAGACATTTGCGGCTGGCTTGACTCTAGGCATTTTTTAGTATTATGCCTAGTTACAAGCATTACTAAATTATTCCATTTTATTATAACGACTTCGGTTTCATAACCACTAAATTGCTTGTGGCTTTTGCGATAACTAAGTTTTTAGAGTTATATAGTTTGGCTTCTGCGTGAACAACAGTACTGCCAGCTTTAATAACATTTGCTTCGCCACGAATTACTTCGCCAACTTTTGCAGGACTTAAATAATCTACTTGTAGATTGATTGTAGCAAATGGATAGGGTTTATTTAAAGTCCAAGTTGCACCTCCCATCAGCTCGTCTAACATTGTTGCCATAACGCCACCGTGCAATATGCCATTTGGGTTTAATTGAGTTTCTAAAATGGTAAATTCAAAAATTAATTGTCCTTCATTTACTTCAACAATACTGCCGTTCAAAAATTTTATGATTGGATAGTGTTCTTTCCATAAATCATTACCAATTCCTCTTCTAAAAAATGCGACCCTTTCGTTCATATTTAATTTATTTTACTATTTCATCTTGCTCCATTTCTGAAGTAGTATGGAAATTTATCTTTGGGTAATCTTGTTTTGTCAACGTATATATCCATTCACTAGTTGCTAAAAATACAGGATTCTCATCTTTGTCAAACGCAACATAATTGTATTTTGTTTTGATAAATTGATTGATTTCATTTGCATCATCAGAGCTTATCCAAAATGCTTTATAATATTGCATAGGTTTAAATGAACAACTTGCACCATATTCGTGCAACAAACGATATTGAATTACCTCAAATTGTAGTTCTCCAACCGTACCAATGATTTTTGCATTTGTAAGATGTGTGGTAAACAATTGAGCAACGCCTTCTTCCATTAATTGTGAAACACCTTTTTCCAATTGCTTTGTTTTCATTGGGTCGGTATTTACCAATTCCTTAAAAATTTCAGGAGAAAAGCTTGGAATTCCTTTGAATGTTAGTTTTTCGCCTTCAGTCAAAGTATCGCCAATTTTAAAATTTCCAGTATCGTTCAATCCAATAACATCGCCAGCATAAGCATCTTCAACAATGTTTTTGTCTGATGCCATAAATGTAACAGGATTGCTAAATCTCATATTCTTGTTACTTCTCGTATGATAAAAGAATTTATTGCGTTCAAATTTTCCTGAACAAACTCTTAAAAAAGCAATTCTACTTCTGTGATTGGGGTCGATATTCGCATGAATTTTAAAAACAAAACCTGTAAATTTTGGTTCCGTTGGATAAATAATTCTATCGCCTGCATTTCTTGGACGTGGCACTGGAGAAATTCTTATAAATGTTTCCAATAATTCACGTACACCAAAATTATTGACACCAGAACCAAAGAAAACTGGAGCAATATCCCCATTCAAATAATCTGTTACTTTAAAATCATCATAAACGCCTTCAATCAAATCAATATCTTCTCTTAATTTGTCAGCATCTCTTTTGTCCAATTGTTTGTCTAATTCTGGACTATTTATATCTTGAATTGCCACAAATTCTTCTTCTACTGTGGTTCCAGATGTTCGATATAAATTCAAATTTTTATCAAAAATATTATAAACGCCTTTGAAAAAAGTTCCTTTATTAATTGGCCAAGAAAGTGGTCTGACTTTGATGTCTAATTTTTGTTCTAACTCATCTAATAAATCAAAAGGGTCTTTCCCATCTCTATCCATTTTATTGACAAAAATAATAACAGGTGTTTTACGCATTCTGCAAACTTCCATCAGTTTTTCAGTTTGCATTTCTACACCTTTTACACAATCCACCACTAATATTACACTATCGACAGCAGTTAAAGTTCGATAAGTATCTTCGGCAAAATCTTTGTGTCCAGGTGTGTCCAGCAAATTCACTAATACATTTTTGTATTCAAAACTCATAACAGACGTAGCCACAGAAATACCTCTCTGTTTCTCAATCTCCATAAAGTCTGATGTTGCCGATTTTTTTATTTTATTAGATTTTACAGCACCTGCTGTTTGGATGGCACCACCATACAATAAGAATTTCTCGGTTAAAGTAGTTTTTCCAGCATCTGGGTGTGCAATAATTGCGAAGGTTCTTCTTTTTTCTATTTCTTTATCAAAAGACATAATTATGCAAAGTTAATTCTATTTTATTTAAGTCAAGTTTAAGGATTTAATATGAATGACTATTTCCATTTTTATAAAATAGTTCTTACAATGAATTAATTCAGATGTTTAAAGATTTATCGTACATTTGTACCCTAAATTTAAAATTAGTGAAATTTAAAATTTTTGGTGTATTCGTATTAATAATGATGTGTTTTGTGTCCATCGCACAGGATGTTCATTTTAGTCAAGCTCCAAATAATTATATTTACCTAAATCCTGCAAATACTGGTTTTGGACCCAAAACCAATAGAGTGGTTGGTTTGTATAGAGACCAATACCGAACAGCCTTTGCTACTTTTTCTACGACTTTTATGTCTTATGATAGAAGATTAGTAGCTTGGGGTAATGGGTGGCAATTAGGTGGCGGGGTAGATTTCCTTTACGACAAAGTAGGTTATGGAATTATAAGTACTTTCAGTCCAAATATTTCATTGGCTATCGGTAAATATTTTAATCAAGGCAGACAATTATTAAATATCGGAATTAGTTCTGGTTTTGCTTTTAAAAAATTAAATTATTCAAATCTTACTTTTGATAATCAATATATACCGCTTATTGGATTTGACCCAAATAGTGCTTCAGGGGAGCAATTGGATAACAAACATAGAATTTATCCAAATTTGAATTTTGGTATTAATTTTTCTACGGCATTAGGCGATTATTCTAAGTTAGATATTGGAGCTGCCTTAGCCAATTTACATCAACCTAATCAAAGCTTTTTAGCCAATTCAGTAAGTAGATTACCAGCACGATATACAAGTTATATTAAAGCATTTATAGGTTTTGCTAATAACGAAAAGTGGAGTTTACAACCAGCATTTGTATATAATTTTCAAAATAAAGCACAAAATATCTTAGTAATAGCAAATGTTGAAACAAAATTTAAGGAAACCAATAGAGGGAATTATTTAGGATTAGGTTTTGGTGCAGGTTATCGAATTCAAGATAATGATGCAATGATAGCAAATATTTCAGTGTTATTAGGAGATTTAAGAATTGCTACAAGTTATGATTTTAATATATCTAAGTATAAACCTGCAACCAAAGGTTTTGGTGCATTTGAGCTTTCATTAAGCTATGAATGGGGCGAACATGAAAATGCACAAAGAAGTAAGAACTTTAAGTTTGGTTGCCCAGTTGTGCTATAAAGAAAAGTACACTCTTTAGCGTTTTCTTCAAATAATTAACAGAAATTATATTTTTTTACCACTATACTAAAAGGAACTTAAAATAATTGTATATTTGTTTTATAATTACGTAGTTGTATGAATTTTAGAATTATTATCTTCTCTATTATCTGTATTTTTATCTATCAGTTAGGCTTCTCACAAGATCCACATTTTAGCCAGATTCAATATAATCCTATCTATTTGAATCCTGCATTTGCTGGTTTTGCAAAGAAAGACAATAGAGTAGTTGGTGTTTATAGAGACCAATGGAGAACGGCTTTTGTTCCTTACTCGACAACGTTTGGTTCTTATGACAGAAAGTTCAAGCAATGGGAAAAAGGTTGGAGACTTGGTGGCGGAATTAGTTTTTTATATGATAGAGCTGGTGAAGGTATTTTAAGCACTTTCAATCCTAATTTAACTTTAGCTGTTGGAAAATATTTCAACAATGAAAAACAATTATTGAATTTTGGTATTACTTCAGGTATAACTATTAAATCTCTAAATTATTCTAAACTGACTTTTGACAATCAATATGTTGCTGGGAGTGGATATGTACCAGGAAGTACGCCAGGAGAATCTTTTTCAAATAATAATGTGTCCTATCCAAATTTTACAATAGGATTGAATTTTACAACTAAACTAGGAGAAAAATCATCTTTAGATATTGGTGGAGCTGCAAGTAATGTACATCAACCCAACCAAAATTTCTTATATTTTTCTGAGTCAAAATTACCTGCTAGATATACTGCTTATGCAAAAGCATTAGTTGGTTTAGGTAAGAGTGATAAGTGGAATTTACAACCTGCTTTTATTTATAATTTCCAAAACAAGGCAAATAATATTTTAGTAAATGCTATTGCAGAGACAAAGTTTAAAGAAAATAATAAAGGAAAAACCTTAGGATTAGGATTTGGTGCAGGTTTCAGAGTACAAGATGTAGATGCTGCAATTGCCTATATTTCTGTTTTATATGATGATTTAAGAATTGGTGCAAGTTATGACATTAATTTATCAAAATATAAAGGTGCTACAAATACAATGGGTGCTTTTGAACTTTTATTAAGTTATGAATGGGGGAATAGTAAGAAGAAAAAATGTACACCTGATACTATTAAAATTAAAGAATTTGAAATCCTTAGAGATACTGTATATCTTACTGATACAATTATTCAAAAGGATACTGTGATTCAAATAAAAGAAACTACTGTTACTCCAGAACAAATTCAAAAATGGAATGAAAGCTTGAGTAAGTTCTTACCAGCAATAGCGTATTTTGATAATGATTATCCAGATCCAAAATCTCAATTAACAACTACGAATGCAAACTATAAAGATTTATATGAAAATTATATTTCAAAAAGATCTAAGTTTGTAGATTATATTGGAGAAGAAGAAACAGGTAAATTATTTGATACAATCGGAACTGAATTTAATAAGTTGATTCAAATTTATGGTGCTTTAAAAGAAATTTTAGATAGAGGCAAAGACGTAAAATTACAATTTGCAGGTTATACTTCGCCATTATCTACAGTTGGTTATAATCAAAAGTTATCTAGCAGAAGAATTGAAAGTGTGATGAACTATTTATTTAGTTTAGAAAATGGTTATTTGAAAAAATATTTAGACAATAAACAATTGACATTTGAAGAAGTGCCACTTGGAAAAAGTAAAGCTCCTGAAAGTATCAGTGATAAAGCAGATGATTACAGAAATTCAGTTTATGGCAGAAATGCAAGTTTGCAAAGAAAAGTAGAAATAAAAGCCATTTATATTAAATAAAATAGATAGAGCAGATATTAAAATAGCCACCATTCGGTGGCTATTTTTATTGAAATTGATTTTTTTAAGACCGTTGAATGATGTCAAATTCTTTTAATCTTCTTGGTTACTTATTTGTTTTTAATCTTTATTATCAATGTGAACTGCGATGTAAAAATAAATGAGAGTCTTGAAAATTTTTGTAATTTGACTTTTGCAACAGCTAAATATATAAAAAAATAGCTGCCATATAGCAGCTATTTTATTGATAAAGATTTATAGGTTGCTAGAAAATACTAAATAACTTTGTTTGTTTCTTTGAGTTATCTTTGGTATCAATAACTTCCATAACATAATTTCCTTTTGGATAGCCTTTTAAATCAAAATATGCTTGGTCTTGAATGTCTTTGTTTATTAATTTTTGTCCCAATAAATTGTATATATTGACATTGTAACCACCATTTTTATCCATTACAATACTAAATTCTCCTTGACTTGGATTTGGAAATAAATTAAAATCAAAATTGGGTTTCTTCATAGGATTATTTCTAATTCCAGAAATTACTTTAGTTGCTCCATAAATTGGTAATATAATTTGTGAATCATAAATATCAGATATTGCAACACTTTGTACGGCAATTCTTGGGGTATATTCTACACCTTTATAGATATTTGTTTTTCCGTCATTTGGTGCTCTTCTAAAGAAAGTGCCATCTTCAATTGGGGTATTCGGATTTGCTTGAAATCTGGGATAATTACTACTGCTAATTAGAACTTTCATTTTGTGTCCTTCTGCGAAGGTATAGGCGATTGGGTACATTTCAAAGAAGAACTCATAGATTTGACCTACATTAATATTGGTAAATGGTGCGTTGATGTTTTCATTTCCTTCAGCAATACTTTTAGCCCATTCTCGTGCTCTCGCATTTATGCCTCCTTCTACGACATAAAATTCACTTCCATCAGGATAAACGTCTAATATTCTAACATAAAAATCACAATCCGTTTCTCCATTTTGGACATTTAATGGATTTGATTTTGCATATAATTTTACTTTAGGAAATCCAATAATGGATAATGAATCTGAAAGTACATCTGTTTCAAATTTAATAACACCTTCTCTATCCATTGTAAATGAAGAAAAATTGGGGTCTGCTAAATTCATTTGTCCTTGACTATCTCTATCTCCTTGTGGCGTTTTTACCAACATATTATTTCCACCAACTGTGATGATTGGGTTATTAGGATTGTCAGTATAACTTACTAGACCTTCATCTTCTGAAGGCATTTCAAAACTCAATCCATTATTTCTATGCAAGTATAAACTTTGCCACACAACATCGTCAATTGGGAATTTGTCTGCACCCATCCAATAATTCCCTGCACCCAAGCTCATACCTTGATTATCAGATGGCCCAACTACATAGAATCTGTAGGCTGGAATGTCTTTGTATTCTAGTTTTTTTAAGCTCTCTAATTTTTTTGAAGAAGATATGCCTTTAACAATAGCATCATCTAGTTTTGGAATATTAATATTAATGTTTAAAGGATTTAGATTGCCTAATTTTATAGAAACAGGAACTTGTTTTAATCCATCAGTTGCCAATAGAAAATTCAATAAATCAATAAATTTCATTTTATAATCTTTAGCTGGAAATTGTACTTTTAAATCTCCTACAACAGTTTGCCAAGTATTACTTTTTGGAATTAAAATCTTAGGTTCACCAACATTATTTTGTCCAAAATAATTTAAGTTATATCTAAACCACGTCAATAATTCAGATTCTGCAATTGAACCAACATCTAAATCATCTCCAAAATTAGAAATATCTACTTTTGTAAAATCTGTTACATTTACTGGATATGTTTTATCTCCAGTTTTTCTAGAACCTATGGTTTGGTGAGCCCATGGTCCAATTACAATTTTTTGTAAATTCTTTTTATGAGTAAGATATTGT
This sequence comes from Chitinophagales bacterium, assembly GCA_020636545.1. GTDB lineage: Bacteria > Bacteroidota > Bacteroidia > Chitinophagales > JADIYW01 > JADJSS01. The sequence goes on along the minus strand of JACJXS010000010.1, from coordinate 265,626 downwards.
CTAGCAAAATTATTGGTTTCAATTTGACCATCGACAAATAAATCCCACCAGCCAGCAACTTGGAAAGATGCAACTTCCATATTTGTATATCGTGAGAATTTTCCGTTTTTATCCCCTTCGCCATTTTCATCAACCATAGCTACACTTCCATCCATATTATCTCGATTTATAGAATTAGGAAAATAACCTGGTGTACTTCCTGGGTACTTGTAAGTAGAAAAATGATCAACAGCAGTTTCTGCCGCTACAAACTTATTAGGTAAATTATAATCTTTTGCCGTATGAATCGAATCATTAATACCTTGGTCTATGGACATTTTATCGTCTTCTAAATCATAAATCTGTCCTTTTAACCAACCTTTAACCAACATATTTCTAAAGCAACCATTATGATAACCAGTACTTTTATAAAATTCTAGAGGTCCAACAATCGGAAATAAACTTTTTAAACCTGGTTGAGTGGGGTCAATTTTATGTGCTGCCGCAGCTTGGTGTTGATTATAACCTAAGGCTGATGCCCCAAACATTCCAATAGAACCATTATAGACTAAATCAGTTGTTTCTAGTGTACCATTTTTATCTAAATCAAATTTTCTAACTAAATTATTTTTAATAAACTCAATGGTATTGTAGCCATCTTCGTGATTATTGCCATTTCTTGGGTCGTCAGGTGAAGTTATATCTAATAAGTGATTGTTATTATGATAAGGTGTTTTCTTCCAACTATCAGAATACAAAGGCAAGTAAGCACCTTGTGAAGTATAGCGTCCACGCATATCTTGAACTGCTGCTGAGTAACCTAATAAAGCCATTGCAGAACCAATCATCACATCACCTCCATTTTTATTATAAGGTGTTCTTTCCAAAATCATGGGCAATTGATAAGGATTTGGATTTAGTTGTCCATTGATTGAATCATAGATAATATATTGAAAACCTTTTCCTAAAACAGTTAGTTTTATATCCTGATTGATAATAGGAATTGTAACATCAAAAGTTAAACTATCTTGTAGAATAGGCAAATAGATATCGGTATATAAAATTGTACTATCAGGCATCATAAAAGGAACTTGCACTCTTTGTGCAAAATCTGTTAAATCATCTAGCGTTCCATTTACTTTTGGGGCAGGAATTAATTTGCCGTTTGGAATATTAAGTTGCTGTGCTTTTAAATTGATAAACAATACGCAAACCCAAACGAAAGACACGATGATTTTTCTCATAACTTTAAGATTATTTAACTAATGTAATACCATTTAATAAATTAACAAAATTTTTTGTTAAAAATTAATATTGGAGTATCCTAATTTTTTAATTGATAAGTTCATTTTTGCTTATGTAAATCTTTATATCGAATAATATTCTGTATTTTCAGATTTCAAAAAAATTATTTTTATGTATTGGAAACTAAAATATTTATTGACATTCCTAAATTTTATACAACCTACAAGAAAAGTAGAATTATCAAAAATAAATGATGAAAGAAGAAAGAATATCAAAGTTTCCCAATTAGGAAAAGTTTTGTTTGATAAAAAAGAGGCAGTTTTATCTGTTGTTGATAGTAAAATAGAGCATCTTCCTATTAGAATATATAAAAACAGTAAACAAGAACATCAAAAAGTTATAGTTTATTTTCATGGTGGTGGTTTTTGCTTTTATAATATAGAATCTCACGATAATATATGTAGAAGATTATGCAAAATGAATGATTGTACAGTTATTTCTGTTGATTATAGATTAGCACCTGAACATGTTTTTCCATCAGCTCAAGAAGATGCATTTTTAGTGATTGAATATATTCATCAGCATGCTAGAGGATTTGGAATTAATTCAAATAAAATTATTGTTTGTGGCGACAGTGCTGGTGGAACTTTGTCAGCATGTGCAACGCATCACTTTAAAAATCACCCAGAAATAAAAATTGCTGGACAGATTCTTATTTATCCTTGGGTTGATGGTCGTATAAATTCAGCATCGATTGAGAAATTTAGCACTGGTTATTTGCTTACCAAAGAAGCTATTTTGTGGTTTCAAAGTGTATATACACCAAATGTAGAAGATAGACTTAATCCATTATCCGCACCAACACATCATACCGATTTTTCTAACTTAGCACCTGCATTTATTGCCACTGCCGAATTTGACCCTTTAAAAGATGAAGGTTTAGCGTATGCAGAGAAATTAAAAGTTGCTGGAAATACTGTTTTTTATAAAGATTATAGCGGATTGATTCATGGTTTTGCTAATATTCCAAATATTGCACCTAATGGAATGAACCTATTTGATGATATTAAACAATTTGTCGAAGAGCTTTAAAGTTAAATCCAATACATTATTCTGAAAATAATTTAACTTTTTCCTAAAAATAGACTTAGTAACTTTATCCTATGTTTTTAAATTTATTCAGGGCAAAATTACACAGAGTTACTGTAACACAAGCAGACCTTAATTATAGAGGTAGTATTACAATAGACGAAGCACTTTTAGATGCTTCAGGTATTGTAGAAAACGAACGTGTTCAAATAGTAAATGTCAATAATGGTGAGCGTTTTGAGACTTATGTTATTAAAGGAGAGAGAGGCTCAGGAGTTATCTGCCTAAATGGACCAGCAGCTCGAAAAGTACAAGTAAGTGATATTCTTATAGTCATTGCTTATGGATTTTATTCGGCTGAAGAAGCAAAAGTACATGAACCCAAAACTGTTCATGTAGATGGAAATAATCAAATTATTGCCTAAAATCATTTTATAATTTGAAAAATTTGAGCTCTATCTTAAAAGTTTTGCTTTCTCTTGCTTTGGGAATTGGAGCAATGATTTGGTTCTGGAATTCTATGTCAGTTGAAGACCAAAATCAAACAATTTTTGCATTTAAACGGGCAAATTATTTTTGGGTAATATTGGCACCAATTATTGGGTTTTTAGCCAATTTTGTACGAACTCAAAGATGGCGATTGCTATTGCGTCCAGTAGGATATAATCCACAATATACCAACACTTTTTATTCGGTAATGACCATGTATTTTTTCAATCTATTTGTACCTAGATTGGGCGAAGTAATGCGTTGTTCCATTTTAGCAAAATATGAAAATGTTCCTGTTGAAAAGTCTATTGGGACTATGGTAACGGAAAGAGTTTTAGATATATTATGTTTAGGTATAGTATTTGTTATTGTATTTTTATTCTTAGGACAAGAAAATTATGATATACTAAAAGCCAATTTTAATGAACGTACTTCTGGATTTGGGAATGGTGCAATTTTTCAAATTTTAAAATTTAGTATTCCAGCTTTAATTATTATAGGTGGAGGTATTTTTTCTATTATCTATATTAAGAAAAATGGATTAAATAAATTATTAGATTTATTCAATGACAAAATTGGTAGTCTTTTTAAATCAATATTCTCCGTAAAAGATGTTGCTGAAAAACCACAATTTATCATCCTTACAATTGGCATGTGGCTGTTATATTTGGTCATGTTTTATATCAACTATTTAGCCTTACCAGAAACATCAGATTTGCCACTTTTCTCTGCATTAGTTTGTTTATTATTTGGTTCATTTGCAGTGATTATTACACCTGGTGGCATTGGTGTTTATCCGATTGTTATTCAAATGGTTTTGGCTACTTTCAAAGTTGAACCAAGTATTGGTTTGGCAATTGGTATGATTGCATGGTGCGTTCAAACTGTTGGTGTGCTTTTAGGTGGAATAATTTCATTGGTATTGCTTAATTTAACCAACAGAAATATTTCAAACTCTAGTGTCAATACTCATTAATTCTTTAGAAGAACTTACTATAATAGTTAAACATCATAGAGCTGTAAAGCAAACTATTGTTTTTACAAATGGTTGTTTTGACTTATTACATGAGGGACATTTCCATTTATTAAATGAATCTAAAAAATTAGGAGAGATATTAATACTAGGAATTAATACAGATAGTTCTATCAAAAAATTAAAAGGAGATACAAGACCTATTCAAAAATTAGCTGAGAGAATTGATGCTATTAAAAAGAAGTCAATAGTTGATTATATAATAACATTTGATGATGACACACCTATAAAATTAATTGAAATTATTGAGCCAGATTTTTTAGTAAAAGGTGGAGATTATCAAATCGAAAATATTGTTGGAAATGAGCTAGCCAAAAAAACAATTATAATCCCATTGTTAGAAGGTTTCTCCACGACACAACAAATCAATAAATTAAAGCGGTAATTATTTTTTATCTTTTTTGTGTTCCAATTTTAAAGGTGGAGCAATAACATCTTCAGGCAACTCGACATCTTTTTTAAACAAATCAGCTCGAGTAAAATATTCAGTTTCATCAACTTTGACTTTAATTGGAATAAAACCCATCGCCACAATTTTGATATATCCTTTGTAAGAAACTTTAACAGCTTTTCCTATAGCCAAACGAGCTGATTCAGAAACAAATTTGGAAAGCGTTGCACCAGTATTTACTTCGATTCGAAGTGGTAAATCAAAAGTATCCATTTTGGGAACTTTCACATAATCTGGATGTTCAAAAATAGTACCTAATTTTTTGTCTTCCACAAAAACATCGACAACAACTTCTTCAATTTTTGCCTTTACTTTATATGGACTATAAATACAAGCAGTAATTCCTAAACTAATTTGTTTTATACCAAAATCTAAAACTTTGAAATCTTTAGTGCGAACTAAATAAGGTTCTTTTTTTTCTTCAGCATCAAGTTTGAAAGAAAATCCAATGAAGATAATTAATAATAATAGTAGGTGCCGTTGCATTTAGCTTTTAGATTTTAATTTTTCTTTCTCTGCTTTTTGAAGAGCTTTTTCCGCTTTTCTTTGTTCTCTTTTTTCTTTTCGCTCTTCTTTTTTAGTTTTGTAAGTATAGCTTGATTTGTGTTTCAAAGGTACTTCAAATTCTTTGCCAGCTTTATCTCTAAGTGTTAAAACACCTTCCATTTCAATTAAATACACATTTTCAGGATCTTCATTGTTGCCAATTACTGGTTCAGTTTTATATTCATATTTTACTGGAATTGAAAACTCAGAATGTCCTCTTACATTTTTTGCTTCTTTGTTAAAAATAGTTCCAATATCTTTTCCGTCTATTTTTAAATGTACTTTTAAATTTCTAACATCAAACTCTTCTTCAGCCAAATTTTCAAATACAAAAACAGCCAAAAGATTTGCTATAGGTTTTTTTAAATTACCCATGTCAATATCAGCAACTTTTTTAAATTCTACTTTTGTTTCCTGCTTACAACTTGTAAATAAAAGGATGCTGAATAGAGCAATAATTGTAATTTTTTTCATGCTATTAAAATTCGATTTAATTTTCTAACAATAATAGTGATAATAAAATAAATATCAATAATGTGGCTTATTTTATTAGTATTTATTAACGACTATATTTTATGTTATCTCTATTTTTTAAAAAGCAATTTTAAAAAATGTTTATCTAATAAAATAATGCTTTGTGGTAACAAAAAATATTTCTATCTTTGCAGTCCGTTATAGGCTGATGGTGTAACGGTAGCACAGAGGTTTTTGGTGCCTTTAGTTAAGGTTCGAATCCTTATCGGCCTACACAAAAAAGAGTTTCAGAAATGAAACTCTTTTTTTGTTTTATTAAGTTTATTGACTACTTCTTTTTATAGATATTCACTTTTGTTGGATTTTACTTAGCAATCTAAAGATTGTTAATTAATATACGTTTGTAAAAAAAAATGTTAATTTTGAAAGTTGTATGTTTGATAGCTTATTTAATAAATTATTTTTATTTCACACTTTTTTCTTTTGGGTATTAAATAGTTATGCTGTTTGTGATTTTCAGGTAGATAAAACAAGTGTCTGTGCAGATGAAGATGTTACCATAATTTTAGATAAACCTTATAGTGCCTATCATAAAGTAATTGTATCAAAAGGAACCTTTCCACTTTTGTCAGATGCAACACCCAATGACTTCTATATAGTTCCACCTTATTCGGCCAATGATAATATTGTAAAAATTAGATTTCGTGGAAAGAATAATATACAAGACTATACTATTCAATTAGCAGAAAGTGCTTTTCCTAATCCAGGAATTCCTTGTGGGAAAAGAGTTGTTGTCAGAGTTAATCCAACACCAGATCCACAAATAACAGAAGAAGGGAATTTTTCTTATTGCAATGAAAGAAATCCTAAAGAAATAAAGATTCTAAACAAATCTCAAACTAAAAATACCAATACTCAATATGAAATTGATTGGGGAGATGGAAGTCCTGTTTTTGTAGCAACTCAATTTGATGAAGTCTTGCATACTTATGCTGTTGGTGATTATGTTATTAAATATAAAGTTGTTGGCAATAAGCCAAATACAACTTGTAATATTTCTGAAAAAGAATACTATGTAAAAATAGGCGGGATATCACCTAGAATTTCTTTCTTACCTTCTACACAAACTTCATTTTGTGCACCTGGTTACTATGAAATATATCCTGACACTAGCGTAATGAATAGAAATACGCCTAATACAAATTATAAATTTTATGTCAATGATGAATTAATCCAAACCTATAATCAAAACAATTTACCAACTATCTTAAATTATTATTTTGAAGAAGGTTCTTGTGGCAAATCTTCTCCTCAATGTGGGCAAAGTTCCGTTAGTTTTTATTTAGAAGCCTATAATGGAAGTTGCACACCTGCAATTCTCAATACATGTGTTTTTATTACAGACTCTTTAAAACCTTATATTACAGGAAAAGATGTAGTATGTCAGACTATGACTGAATCTTTTACCAATGGAAATGCAAAAAAAGATAAATATATTGCAGGAACACAATGTAAAGATCCTATTTATAAATGGAGTATTCTAGAATCTAATGGATATACCTTAAAAAATGGTACTAGCAATATAAATTTTGATGTTCAATTTGATAGTATTGGCACATATACAATTCTTTTGTCATTAGATGCATCATCAGGAATTTGTCAAGATAAAGCGGATACTACATTTCATGTAAGCGTAGTAGAAAAATTAGTTTTAGATTTTAATTTGCCATCTATTATTTGTATGCCTAATATCGAAGGTAGTTTTGTAGATGTGCCTATTAATTTAGAAATAAAAGAAGGGAATCCTTCAGGGATAAAAAAGATAACTTGGACAATAGTCCCTGATAATACTGCTCCGATAAATGTTCCTAATTATCAAATTATTTCAGGAAATACAACTGCTCAAAATATGCTTATCCGATTTGATGCTTGGAGAAGTTACGATATAATTTTAAACTATGAAACTATTTGTGAAACTGGTACTATTGTCCGAAAAGTTAAGATAGCATCTAAAGGTGCATTTGATACACTTCCTATCCCGAGTATTTGTGCCTATCCAGCAACAATAAATCCTTTAGAATATTTTATTTGGGAACCCAAACGAGTAAATGGTGGCGATAAACAAGCACAATTTAATTGGACTTTTAATGGTGGAACTCCTAGCACTCAGCAAACCAAGAGCCCAAAAGTCGTATCTTATAATGCAAGTGGCACTTATCCAATGACTTTAACAATAACAAATGTATGTGGCGATACTTCACTCTCTCCAAATGTTATATTATTTGATAATCCACAGCCTGATGCAGGAAAAGATACAACTTTATGTGGTATTTCAAATCCTATTACATTAATAGGAACACCTAGTGGAGGTATTTGGCGAGGAATAGGTATTATTGATAGTGTATTAGGTATCTTTGATCCAAAAATTGTGTCAGCGGGTAGTTATACAATTTTTTATACAACCCATATTAATTCAGAATGTCCTCCAACAGATTCATTAATAGTTACAGTTTTGCCAACGGGAATTTCCGCAGGTCCCGATCAATCAATATGTAGAATCAATGGCAATCAACAGGCAGTTTTACAATTATTGAGTAATCCTACATTTCCAGGAGGTTCTTGGGCTGGTGCTGGTGTTATTAATTCTGCTAGTGGTTTATTTAGTCCTACGAATTTAACACCCGGAACTTATGCTGTTCAATATACATATACAGATTCTGTAAGAGGGTGTAAAGATGTTTCTAGTAAAAATATAGTTGTCCACCCAGCTGTGAGTATAAATATGCAACTTCCTAATTTATGCACTCAACAAACTTTTGATTTTAGTTTTGTAGGTGGTAATTTAATAGATGCAGATTGGGATTTTGGTGATGGTGGGAATGCCAATATTCCATATCCAAATTATATCTATACTAATGCAGGAGATTATACAATTCGATTAAAAGCTGAAAATTCAAACCATTGTTCAGATACTTTTAATATTCCAATAAAAGTTTTAGGAGAACAAAGTCATGAATTTCTTATCAATAATGCTACCTCATGCAATGGCAGTGATTTTGTAATCTCTTTTCCTCCAAATCATGATGTAGCACAAACCTACAAATGGTATTATGATAAGGATTCACTCATAAGTAATCAGAAAGTTATACCAACACTGAATTTTACTAAGCCTTTAGTAAACGATACAGTTTATACAGTAAAATTAATTACAAAATATCAATGTTCAGAATATTCACAAACTTTAGATTTGAAAGTTAAAGCTAATCCAAATGCAAATATCTTTCTATTATCGGATAAAGGCTGTGCTCCATTTTCAACTCAAGTACTCAATAATTCAACAGGTCAAATTGATAGTGTAAGATGGTTTTTTGGTAATGGACAAACGAGTACAATTGTTCAACCTCAACAAACTCCAAAATATTATAACCCTACTAGAGCAGATACAAGTTATACAATTACATTACTAACCTACAATATTTGTGCATCCGATACAGCAAAAAAAGAAATAGTCGTAAATGCTAATGAAGTTTATACAGCATTTACTATGTCGAAAGATGCAGGTTGCACTCCTTTAACTGTTGATTTTACATCTACAGTTGTCGGTGCAAATAGTTTTATTTGGAATTTTAATGATACAGATAGTAGTATAAGTTTTGATAAAAACCCAACATTCACATTTGATAAATCAGGAATATATCCAGTAATGTTGATTGCAAATGGGAGTTGCGGAAGCGATACCATTAAAAGAAATGTTACAGTTTTTGGTATTCCTGATGCTAACTTTGAAATTATAAATGCTTGTGTTAATCAAAATGCTTTATTTCAAAATAAAAGTACTGATGCAAATAGTTTTACTTGGAATTTTGGAATTCCCAATGCGACTTCTTCAAATTCTAATCCTACTTTTAAATATACACAGGATGGTGCTTATCAAGTACAACTTATTGCAAGAAATACTTTCTGTGCAGATACGATAGTTCAAGATATTCTTGTTCAATCTACACCGAAAGCAAAGTTTTCTATATTTAATCCAGAAGTTTGTTTTTCTGAATTAGTTCAATTCAATAATGAAAGTACCAATGCATTTAATTATACTTGGCATTTTGGCGATAATGAAATTTCAGATGCTACTAATCCTCAGCACATATTTCCAAATCCAGGAATTTTTAATGTTTATTTAGTTGCTAAAAATACTTTTTGTGCAGATAGTGTTCGTTTAAATAATGCAGTACGTGTAAATCCTAATCCTACTGCTGATTTTAATGTAATGATTATAGATAATGATTTAAGAAAACCTGTTCAATTTACGAATATTTCTACTAATGCAGCTCAATATGTCTGGCAGTTTGGAGATGGAAATTCTTCAACTGAAAAGAATCCAAACCATATATTTCAATACAATAAAGGCTATAAAATCGTTTTAGAAGCCGTAAGTGATAAAAATTGTAGAGATACTATTGAGAAGAGTATCAACATTAATCCAAGTGGAACACTTTATATGCCTAATGTTTTTACACCAAATGGGACAGGCGAAAATGCTTTTTTTAAACCTAAAGGCAATAAATTGAAAGAATACCAGATTCAGATTTTTTCAACTTATGGTCAATTGGTTTGGGAGTCAACTAAATTGGCTGATGGTAGTCCAGTTGAAGCTTGGGACGGTACATTCAAAGGAGTACCAATGCCACAAGATGTTTATGTTTGGAAAATTAGAGCAATTTTTGATGACGGTACTTTCTGGGATGGGATGTTAGATGAAAGTAGCGGTAAAAAATCGGTAATAGGTTCTTTAATTTTAATCAGATAAATTATAGCATTATTTTTTCAGCCTCAGCTAATTTTTCCTGACTGCCAATATCTATCCAAATATCATCGTTATGAATATAACTTTTTATTAAATGGTTAGGACATAAATCTAAATACCAATCTGTCATTGAAAAAGCCCCATTTCTGTTGCAATGTTTAAAAATTTCTGGTTCAATAATATGGTACCCACTGAAAGCAAATTCATGTAATGGATGCTCTATCAGTTTTTCAATTCCATCATTATCTATAAAATATTGTCTCGGAGATTTTCGTGGAATTTTGAAAGTATGTGTTTTTGCATTTTCCCAACCAAATAAAACTTGCTCATCGTCAAATAATAAATACCTTGATGAATTTCTATTGCGAACAGCCAAAGTTGCCAAGCTCTTATTTTCTTGGTGTTTTGCTAAAAAATGTTGTAGGTTGATGTTTGTATAAATATCAGTATTGCAAACTAAAAATGGTTCATTACTTTCTGTAAAAAAGGATTTAGCTTTTAATAAACCGCCGCCTGTTTCTAAAATTAAATCTCGTTCATCAGAAATCTCAATTTTAATTCCAAACTGATTGTTTTGCTGAATAAAATTTATAATCTGCTCACCTAAATAATGTACATTAATAATAATTTCTTGAATACCTTGTTGTTTTAGCTGCTCGATAACAATTTGCAACATAGGTTTCCCATTTATCGGCACCAAAGCTTTAGGAATTCTATCCGTTAATGGACGCAAGCGAGTACCTAAACCCGCTGCAAAAATCATTGCTTTCTTCATAAAATAGTAATTAGGAAAAAGACATTAGTTCAAAGTATCTATATAATAATTCAATAATTTTATCTTTCATTTGTTGTCTATTGTATCATTTATTATCTTTTAACTCATTATTGCATAGACTTTTTAGTATTGCAATTTCATCATCTTTTGATTGATGCAAACCGCTCATAAAGTTCAACAGTTTTTTCCGAAATTTGTTTATTTATAGAGATACCTTCACCATTATGTGTGTGATAATTATTGTAAATATTGAAAGAATCTGTATTTAGTAATTCATATACGGTTGTTTCCAATGCCGAAGCTATCCTAAATAAATTATCTACAGTTAGCTTTGTTTCTCCTGTTTCAATTTTGCTGTATGCTTTCTGCGAAATGCCAAGTTCTTGTGCAAGATAAGTCTGAGAATAATTTTTCTGCTCTCTTATTGCCTTTATCCTTTCTGCTATATTGGGTACTGTCATTAGGTACTAACTTAGAACTTTAAATGTACTAATTAAGTATCAATCCTACAATAGTTTTCTTAAATTATTTTATAAACTTGAAAAGCTAAACTATCTAAAATCAAAAATTTATGACAAAAATTAAGATTACAGTACCCAAGGTACATTGCGTTAAAAGAAACGATTTATTCGGCAAAGATGAAATCTTTATGGCCATTTTAGTAAGCACAGCAAAGCCAACAGACGAAGCACTTGAACCCCAAATTCTTTTTTGGGCCGTTAGTAATACTCTGAAAGTTGCTTAAGGTAAAACTAAACCTTTAGCAGGAGATAGCTGGATAGTAGATATTGACGAACATCAATCTATTGATATTTCTTTTGGTTAATACGATAAAGATAAAGGCGATTTGTATAAAACTTATCAAACTGATTTTAGCGAGATTATAAAACAGGAAAAATTGGGAGTAGAATTAAAAAAAATATTGAAAGATGTTGTGAAAGACGTAGATGGATTTAGTAAAGAAAATATACTTGATATTTTAGCCAAGCTCGTAAAGCAAATTTTTCAGCAACTTCGTAAAGATGATTATTTAGGAAGTAAATCTGAAAGTTAAGAGGGAGAAGATAAGACTTCGGAATTTGATATAAAACCGGACAGAAAAACACATTATAAAGTTGCTTTAAATGTGGAAAATATCAATGAATAAAAAAACAAAAATGGCATAAACTTATTAAAAAACAAATTTAAACATATAAAATTATGAAAAAACTAAAAATACTTTCAATTCTGCTGTTTGGCATTCTTGCTTTTGCTTGTAAAAAAGACAATACCGACAATCCACCAAATACAGACACAAATCTTACCCGCTTTTATAGTGTGGAGGAGGCTGCCGAAGATGCTTTGATGCTTACAAGTTTAGACTCCTCAAGAAGCATTATGCTGATTGCTTATGCCGCTTTTGATGCTGACGGAATTCCTGCCCGCATTAATAGTCTAGTGTTGGGCAAGGTGGCTGAAAATTATCAGGGCAATCTTATATTTGATGAGCAAAAACGTCCTCAATTATTTTATGTTACTGCCAAAAACGGAACAAAAGACAATGTACTGCTGTCTTTTTCCTATCCTGCAAACGATACCGTAGTGTATAGTTTATATTATTATAATTGGAGTACACAAGAAGATTCCTTATTGCAACAGCAAAAAATTAATATAGAGAACTTTAACAGCACGTTTACTTATGGCAACAGATTAGCTGAGGTGGCATATTGGAACAAAGTAGCCGATGAATTGGAAACAGTACACAACAATATGGAAAAAGTTTTTAATACCGAAATAGTGATAAAAGCTGTTTCAGACACACGATTTAATACGCAAAACCTTGCCAATTTTTTAGAAACAACAGCAGATGCAAACAGGAGTAATGCCAGAATTGCATTTTCAGCTATTCTTTATAAATATTTATTAAAGTTAGAGCAAGATAGAGTCCATGCTCAACTTGCAGCATTAAGTCCGGAAGATTTTAAAAATATGAAAGTTGTAGTTCACCCGAAAGGGTTAATTCCTAAAGCAGAATATATTTATCCCAAAGAATCTAAATCGCTTATAAATTATATATATGCACTGTTTGGTATTGGCAGCCCCACTGCGGAAGCAGCCACCATACCCAAACCAATTGGCACACCAGAAAATCCGAATGGTTTGCCAAGTACTGGAACTGTTACGGATATAGATGGTAATGCTTATAAAACCATAAAGATAGGCGACCAAATATGGATGGCAGAAAACTTAAAAACATCGAAGTACAATGACGGTACAGAAATACCAAATGTAATAGATGACGAAGAATGGGAAACTCTGACGGAAGGTGCTTATACTTATTATAACAAGGATGCCAATCATAATGCCACTTACGGCAAACTATACAATTGGCATGCAGTGAACACTGGCAAACTGTGTCCACAAGGTTGGCATATCCCTACAGATGCAGAATGGACACAGTTAATAAATTATTTGGGTGAAGATGAAGCAGGACAAAAAATGAAATCTACTGGAAATAGCACAGATGGCACAGGATTATGGGATAAGGATTTAGGCTATGAAGGCACCAACGAAAGTGGCTTTTCAGGTCTTCCAGGCGGCCACCGATATGGCGATGGCTCGTACGGTATGGGCGCCTACGGTGGCTGGTGGAGTTCTACGGAGGGCGGTACAGACCTTGCTTGGGGTATGTTATTGTTTTACGATTACAATGAAGTGGACAGTGAGGAATACAATAAGAATTATGGTTTCAGTTGTCGTTGTGCCAGGGATTAGACTCTTTGTTCCTTTGACACTTTGACAAAAGGAATAATAGGGCGATGGCCACTAATTTTTCCTCAACCCGTTTGGGTAATGTACTGAAAAATGGTTGGTAGCTTTTAAGAAAAAAAGTGTTATACTTCGGCTGTCAATCAGAAGAGGAAGTTGGCTCTGCTGAGGAGCAACCAAGCAGCAATAAGATTGATGCTTATACGAAGAATGAGGACAGCCTACAAGCTGTCCTTTTTTACATTCTTTGGTAAGCAAAATGGCTAAAAAAAAACCTATTTTTTGTTTGAAAAATAAACATACCATTTGATAAAGTTTATCCTATTTTTAAAGGTTAACCCTCTGTGCAAATCCAAATGATTTTTCAAGTGACTAAAGTATCCTTCTATACCATTTGTTGTATTAGGAATCTTTGGATTCTGCAAGTAATGGAACATATTAGGTAAGGCTCTTTTTAATAAAAAATAGGAACGTCTGACCAATTTATGAGTGTACCAGTATCTTCCTGTTTTCTCATTATAGGTTCTTTCGGAAAGATAATCCTGATGTCTTTTATACCAAAGATTAAGTTCATTTATCCAAAATAATCTATCGTTTTCCGTTTTAATTTTAAGTAATACCAAATATAAATATTAAACAGACCAAAATGTATTTGAAAAAATGTATTTGAAACTGCAAATGCTTTTGACTTGGTCTCAACCCTTGTTGGTTTGTAACCAACATTTCAAGAAAAACACTATTGGTTGCAAACCATAAATGATTATAAAAAATTTAGAAATAAAAATCTTGATTCTAAAAGTCTAAAATCTATAACAATGCCGCAACTCCTGGTAATGTTTTCCCTTCAAAATATTCAAGCATTGCACCACCTCCTGTACTTACAAAACTTACATCGTTCGCCAAATTAAATTTATTTACAGCAGCTACGCTATCTCCACCACCAACTAAGCTGAATGCTCCATTTTTTGTTGCTTCAACTATTGCTAATGCAATTGCTTTAGTGCCGTTTTGGAAACGCTCCATTTCAAAAACACCCATAGGTCCATTCCATAAAATAGTTTTTGATTTTTGGATGACTTCAGAAAATGTAGCTATGGCATCTGCTCCAATATCTAAACCCATCCATTCTTCAGGAATATTGAAATTATTTGCAATTTGTGTTTGTGCATCATTGTCAAATTTGTCAGCAATTATACTGTCTTCTGGTAGTATAATTTGAACTCCCTTTTGTTTTGCCTTTTCTAAAATTCCTAATGCTAGTTCTAATTTATCTTCCTCTACTAAAGAACTTCCAATCTGTCCGCCTTGTGCTTTAAAAAAAGTATAAGCCATACCACCTCCAATAATAATATTATTGGCCATATTTAATAAATTTTCAATGATTAATATTTTATCAGAAACTTTTGCACCTCCTAAAATTGCAGTCAATGGTTTTTCAGCATTTTTCAATACTTTATCAGCATTTTCTAATTCAGCGGCCATTAACAAACCAAAACATTTATGCTCTCTATCGAAATAATTTGCGACAATAGTTGTACTTGCGTGAGCTCGGTGAGCAGTTCCGAAAGCATCATTGACAAAAATTGTTCCCAACTTTGATAATTGTTCAGCAAATTCAGATTCACCTTTTTCTTCTGCTTTATGAAATCTAGTATTTTCTAGTAATAAAACTTCGCCAGCTTGAAGTGATTGTGCGGTTTGAAGTGTTTGTTCTCCAATGCAATCAGTTGCAAATTGAACAGGTGTATTTAATAAATTAGATAGATGATTGACAATATGCTTTAAACTAAATTTTTCGTAATCTATTGAACCATCTTCTTTTAATTTTTTTAATGGTCTGCCTAAATGCGACATTAAAACGACACTTCCGCCATCATTTAATATTTTTTGTATTGTTGGTATAGCCGCACGAATTCTCGTATCATCAGTAATATTAAATTGTTTATCTAAAGGCACATTAAAATCTACTCGAATCAAAGCTCTTTCTTGATTAAAATTGATATTGTTTATAGTTTGCATTTCAAAAATATTGTGCCTAAAAATAAGCAAATTTGACAATATTAAAAACAATGTTTTTTTAGCAGAATACTAACTGCTACTACAATTTATAGCGATTAATTTATTCGCCTTAATCTTTAGAGAATATTGACTATCGAAAAAATCAAGTAACAAGTTCTGTTTTTGAACAAAAAAATGAAAGAACTAGGTTTTTAATTTACTTTTTTGGATAAAATATGAATAAAATACAGATAATATTATATCTTTATTCATTACTTTTAGATAAAATATGAATAAGATATGGATAAATTCATTCAGAAACTTAATTTTGACTTTGCAACAACCCAAAGAATAGTACAGCTAATTGCATATATTGATGGTTTTAAAGGAAAATGGAATATTGCTGAAAAGCAAAAAAACCTTTATCTGAAAGAGTTGCGAAAAATTGCAACTATTGAAAGTATCGGTTCCTCTACACGAATTGAGGGAGCAACACTTACCAATAAGGAAGTTCAAGAACTTTTAAATGATATTAAAATAACTAAACTAAAAACTCGTGATGAACAGGAAGTAATCGGTTATTATGAAGTTTTAGAATTGATTTATGATAATTATTCCAACATCAGACTTTCAGAAAGCTATATCAAACAACTACATCAAATGTTGCTTAAATACAGTAAGAAAGACGAACGACATAGAGGTATATACAAATCTCTTTCTAACAAAGTAGTTGCCAATTATCCTACAGGAGAGCAGAGAACCATATTTGCAACTACAGAGCCTGCTTTGGTAGTAACTGAAATGCAGGAATTAGTAGAGTGGACAAATGAACAATTGGAACAAAATGACATTCATCAGTTAATTGTAATCGGCAGTTTTATTTATGATTTTTTGAGCATACACCCATTTCAAGATGGAAATGGCAGACTTTCACGATTACTTACTACACTTTGTCTATTGCAAAATGATTATACTTTCATTCAATATATCTCGTTTGAAAACCATATAGAACAACACAAAAAAGAATATTACGAAGTCTTGATGAGTGGACAAAAAAATCGGAGAACAAATGAAGAAAGAATAAATCATTGGCTGATTTTCTTTTTGGAAAGTATGAAGACACTTATTGAAAAATTAGAACAAAAATATGATGTATTCAAATCCAAAGGCGGTTATCTGAATAACAGACAAAAGTTGCTAAAAGATTTTATCTCGAAAAGTGAACCTATAAAAGTAAGCGATTTAGCAAAGCAGTTTCCTGAAGTCGGATTAAGTACATTGAAAAAAGATTTACAATACCTACGGGACGAGCAAGTTATTACAATGATTGGAAAAGGCAAAGGAGCGATTTATATTTTGAGCGAAGAAACATAATCCAAATACTGCCAAACTAAACTCTCTAGGATATTACAAAAAACAAAAAGAAGATTTAGATACTTTTCAAAAACTAGGGTTTAAAATTTGCTAATTCTAAAATCTTCTGACTGTCTTTGTTGACAATGAGTTGTTTTAAAGTGGTATTAGAATTATTTTTCATATAACTTCTAATGATTTGCCAACCCAACCAAGCACCAACCCTTCCTGGAGAAGAATCAGGCATTCCATAAGTACTAGGAGCTTCTTCTACATATTTAATGTATTCTGGTTTTGTATCGTATAAGATTTTTTTCTCTAAGAAATGTCCCCAAATTTGTTTGATATTATCCTCGCACCATTTATACTGTTGTGGCGTATAACGCATAATATTAGCTTCTTTTTCTTTTGGTAACATTGTCTCGACAAAGTATAATATTTTTCCATAAACCAACATTTTATCTAACAAAGTAGATTGAGCTGCAGGAGCATCTATCGTATTCGTAGCTAAAGTATGCATTGCTTGAATCGTAATAAACGGCTTATCTAAACTGTACAATTGGTAATCGTAGAAAAAGTTGGGATAATAAATATACTTAGGACCTAGATAATCATCAATACATATTCCTAACAAACTATCACCATAGGTAAATGCAGGAAACCCAGCAAATTCTGTAATGCAAGTATATACTTTTGGAATAGGTTTTTCTGGAAAATAACTTTTGAAATTTACAAATGCATCAGTCAGTTCTTTTTCTAAGAAATCTAAATTTGGATATTTCTTCATTACTGAATCATATAAACCACGCATTTGAGGTTTGGTTATAAAATCAGTGATGATTTGTTGTTGTTCTGCCTCACTTCCCATACGTGGAAAATCCATTACATAATTATAATAAGCATTAAATATTAACGGGTCTTTTGCTTTTAATTGATGCAATTCATTTTCAATATTATTCGGATTCATAGCATACCAATCTTCCTCAAAACGATGTATTTTTACTTTTACTTCCGATTGCTTTACCTCGATTTCTTTCTTAGGTTGATTTTTATTTCTATTGCAGGTACAACTTGAAAGCAACAAAACGAAAAGGGACAAATAAATAACTCTTTGCATACTTGGAACAAGATACGAACAAGAAATAAATATTGAAAGTAATATTTTCTTAAATGATATTAATGAACGTATTTATATTCGAGCCAACCATATTGAAGATAAGTCAGAGTATCTTCCGTAAGTTTACTTATATAATAACTGGTTACTCCTATCTTCAATGAGTCTTCTGCTGAAAACGACCAATTGTCTGTATGTGCAGCTTCTAAACCACATTTTACTGTACCTGGATGATAATAAAATTTTCCATTTGTATTGAAAGTGTACATATCATCAGTAGCACAAGCTTCAAACAGAGATTGTCCATCATTCAAATCAATAAGGCTTATTCTTCTCCAGTTCTTTTGCGTAAGTAATTCAGTTTTAGTTTTTTCTTTTGTGGGTTCCTTTTTACATGCAAAAATAAGAACTACAATTAACAGAAGCCATAAGTTTTTCATAATTATATTGATTTTATTTGTAATATTAAATATAATCTTGAAAAAAGTCAAGCGTAGAATATATATTTTTTTACTTTTACAATATGAAAATTGCATTAGCACAACAGAATTATATTATTGGAGATTTTGAAGGAAATTTTGAAAAAATAAGTGATGCGATAGACCAAGCAATACAACAAAATACTGATTTAATTCTTTTTTCAGAATTAGCAATTTGTGGTTATCCTCCACGTGATTTTTTATACTTTAATCATTTTATAGAACAATGTGAGCTTATTATTAATCGCATTTGTGCAATTGCACAGGATAGAATAGCTGTTGTTATTGGTGCTCCAAGCAAAAATCCAATTCCAGACGGAAAAGATTTATATAATTCTGCTTATTTTATTGAAAATGGAAAAGTAAAACATATCACTCATAAAACATTATTGCCAACTTATGATGTTTTTGATGAATATAGATATTTTGAATCTAATCGTACCTTTGAATTGGTAGAATATAAAGGTAAAAAAATTGCTATCACCATCTGTGAAGATATTTGGGATACTGGAGAGACAAATCCTTTATATACAGTCAATCCAGTTGAAGAATTGGCAAAATTACAACCCGATTTTTTATTGAATTTGTCGGCATCACCATTTAATTATAAACAAGCAATAAAAAGAATTGAAATAGTAAGCCGTAATGCTTCAGCTTTTAATATTCCTATTTTTTACTGCAATAATACTGGAGCTCAAACAGAATTAATTTTTGATGGTGGAAGTTTGGTAATTGATAATCAAGGTCGTTTAATTGATGAATTGCCTTATTTTAGAACTGCACAAAAATATTATGAATTAGATGTTAATAATACCATTCAAATTATTAATGATATTCAAAATAGTAATACTAAAGATGAAATGGCACTTATACACGATGCTATAATTTGTGGTATTAAAGATTATTTTGGAAAATTGGGTTTGAAAAAAGCTATTCTAGGATTAAGTGGAGGTATAGATTCAGCTTTGACCTTATATTTTGCGGTTAAGGCATTAGGCAAGCAAAATGTATTGAGTGTGCTTATGCCTTCACAATATTCTACCAATCATTCTGTTGATGATAGTTTGAAATTAGTAGAAAATTTAGATACATCTTATAAAATAATTCCTATTAAAGAAGCATTTGATGTTCTTGATAAGATACTTCAACCACATTTTGATGGCAAACCGTTTGATGTAACTGAAGAGAATATGCAGGCAAGAATTAGGGCAATTTATTTAATGGCTTTGAGTAATAAACATGGTTATGTATTATTAAATACCACCAATAAAAGTGAAGCCGCTGTTGGTTACGGAACTTTATACGGTGATATGTGTGGCGGTTTAGCTGTATTAGCTGATATTTATAAAACTCAAGTTTATGATTTGTGTAGATGGATAAATCGCAACGATGAAATAATTCCTAAAAATATTATTGAGAAAGCACCAAGTGCAGAATTGCGTCCAAATCAAAAGGATTCGGACTCTTTACCTGATTATGAAATATTAGATCGTGTTTTATTTGAATATATTGAAAATATTAAAGGACCAGATGAAATTAGACAAATATTAGGTTTTGAAGAGGCATTAATCGATAGAATATTAAAATTGGTCAATAGAGCAGAGTTTAAACGGCATCAAACACCACCCATTTTAAGAATTTCTCCAAGAGCTTTTGGTAGCGGAAGGCGTGTGCCAATTGTAAATAAATATTGTCAATAATACTTTAAATACTTTTGGAATGATTTTAAGAAAAATTTCATTTCTCATTTTTATATTATAACTTTGTATTATGAGTTTAGATGCCAATTTGAATAATGAAATTAAAAATGCAATGCTTCAAAAAGAAGAAGCAAAGTTGAGAACACTTAGAGCCATAAAATCTGCTTTTTTATTAGCAAAAACTGAAAAAGGAGGAAATGGTCAAATATCAGAAGAACAGGAATTGAAAGTTTTACAAAAGCTATTCAATCAAAGGAAAGAATCTTTCGAGATTTTTACCAAAGAAAATAGAGCAGAATTAGCAGCAAAAGAAAAAGAAGAAATGGATATTATAGGAGCATATCTTCCTGCTCAATTATCTGATGAAGAATTGAAATCTACTATTCAACAAATTATACAAACTTTAGGTGTTACATCTATTAAAGAAATGGGCAAAGTGATGGGTGCTGCTTCTAAACAATTGCAAGGAAAAGCTGAAGGTGGTAGAATTTCTTCTGTTGTCAAGGAGTTATTAGAATAGTATTCTATTTTCTTTTTGTTTACTAATCAAAGCGAATTGCTTTAATGGGAGAGATTTTTCCAATTATCCTTGATGGTATATACAATACTAAAAAGCAAATTACAAAAGTCAATATATTGACAACTAATATTTTGGGAATATCAAAATAAACAGGAACTTCGGACAAGTAATAATTCTCTTCATTAAGTTTGATGATGCCTGTATATTTTTGAATTAAACATAAAATTATTGCCAATGAATTTCCAAAAAGTAAACCATAGAAAATAATATAAGAAGCTTGATAAATAAATATCTTTTCTATTTTTCTGGTACTGACACCCAATGCTTTTAAAATACCAATCATTTGTGTTCTGTCTAAAATTAAAATTATAAGTGCCGAAATCATATTCAACAATGCAACCACAGCCATAATTAATAAGATAATATATTCATTGGTTTTTTGTAGGTTCAACCATTCAAAAATACTGGGATAAACTTCTTTAATGGTTTCGGCATATTTTGTGTTGTCAATGATAGTGTAGTAGATTTTGTCTTTTATTTCATCCATTTTTCCCATCTCTTTCAAGCGAACTTCTAATCCAGTGACTTCATTCGGTTGCCACATATTGATTTGTTGTAATAACCTTAAATCACATAAAACAAACTTTTCATCATATTCATACAAGCCAGTTTTGTAAATGCCAGAAATATGTACTTTTCTACCAATAGGTTGAGTCGTTTGTTTTTTTAGAAAATAGACAATTATATTGTCATCAACTTTCAGGTTGAGTTTGTTTGCTAAAACTTTTGAAATTAATACATCTTTACTAAATGCTGTATCATTGTAGTTTATAGCTTTTCCATCAACAATATAATCATTGATAAATGTCCAATCGGTATGTTGGTCAATGCCTTTTACAGCAATACCTTCAATCTCTGTTTTTGATTTTAATATACCTGCTTTTGTGATATAAGGCGAAACTATTTTTACACCAGATAAACTCTTTATCTTATTAATATTTATTGTTGAAACATCAATTGGTTCAGCTTCAAAAGAACTTTTGTTATCTAAATTGTGAATGTGAATTTCTCCCCAAAAACCAAATATTTTCTCTTTTATTTCACGAGTAAATCCACCTACCATACAGATAGAACAAATCATAATAGTTACACTCAATGTTATAGCAATTATGGCTATCCTAATGATAAACCTAGAGAATGATTGTTCTTCTCCATGAGCAATTCTTTGTGCTATAATTCTTTCAATACTCAACGCATCAAAGATACATAATATTTGCAGGATTATATACCAGCTGCAACGTGTGCTGCTTGGTTGATAGCACGTTTAGCATCTAATTCTCCAGCCTCATAAGCTCCACCAATCACATGTACTGTTTTGCCAAGAGCTAATAGTGGTTGCTCTAATTCTCGCAATGAAATTTGTCCTGCACAAACTACTACATTATCACATTCAAAAACTTGTGCCATTTTATTTTTATCTATAAAATGTAAACCTTGCTCGTCAATTTTGGTATATTCTACACCTGCAATCATTTTGACCTTCTTCATTTTTAAAGTGGCTCTATGAATCCAACCTGTTGTTTTGCCTAATTTTGCACCAACTTTCCCAGCAGTTCTTTGGAACATTACAACTTCTCTTGCTGGTGGTGCAATTACTTGTGGAATGATACCACCACGAGTTTCATTTGTTCTATCTACGCCCCATTCTTTCAACCATTCTTCACGGTTGAGTGTCAAACTTTCGCCTTGATGTGTAAGATATTCTGAAACATCAAATCCAATTCCGCCAGCTCCAATTACCGCAACTCTTTTACCCACTTTAGCTTTATTTTTCAAGACATCAATGTATGATAGGACTTTTGGATGATCAGCACCTTCTAAATTAATATGTCGTGGCGTAATGCCTGTTGCAATGGCTATTTCATCAAAGTCTTTTAAATCATCTGCATTAACACGTTTGCCTAATTGGACATCGACCTTGTATTTTTTCAAATGTACATCGTAATAACGAATGGTTTCGTAAAATTCCTCTTTACCAGGAATTGTTTTTGCCATATTAAACTGACCTCCAATTTCTTTTTCACTATCAAATAAAGTAACTTGATGTCCACGCTCAGCAGCCACTTTTGCAAAAGTCAAGCCAGCTGGTCCAGCTCCAACCACCGCAATTTTCTTCTTATTATTGGTTTTGGTATAATTCAATTCTGTTTCTGTACAAGCTCTTGGATTTACTAAGCATGAAGATAGTTTATTAGAAAATGTATGGTCTAAACAAGCTTGGTTACAAGCAATACATGTATTGATTTCTTCTTCTTTTCCGTCAATAGCTTTTTGTACCCAATTTTCATCAGCCAACATTGGTCGTGCCATACTGACCATATCTGCACAACCATCAGCCAACACTTTTTCTGCCACACTTGGCATATTGATTCTGTTGGAAGTACACAAAGGAATTTTTACTTCACTTTTGAGTTTTTGAGTTACCCATGAAAATGCAGCTCGTGGAACAGAGGTTGCTATTGTTGGTACTCTCGCTTCGTGCCAACCTATTCCAGTATTGATAATAGTTGCACCAGCTTTTTCAATGGCTTTTGCCAATTGTACAATTTCTTCCCAAGAACTTCCATCATCAATCAAATCCAACATCGAAAGTCTGTAAATAATAATAAAATTTGGACCAACCTTCTCTCTTACTTTTCTAACAATTTCTACTGGAAATCGCATTCTATTTTCATAACTTCCGCCAAATTCATCAGTTCTTTGATTCGTATGTTTTACTAAAAACTGATTGATTAGATAACCTTCACTACCCATAATTTCAACGCCATCATAACCAGCTTCTTTTGCTAATGCAGCTGAATCTGCGAAGTCATTTATCGTTCTCTTTACGCCCCAAGTTGTTAAAGCTCTTGGTTTAAAAGGATTAATTGGTGCTTGTATTCTTGAAGGTGCAACACTTAATGGATGATAAGCATATCGACCAGCATGTAAAATTTGCATAGCAATTTTTCCACCAGCAGCGTGTACAGCATCGGTTACTATTTTATGTTTTTTTACATGACTTCTATTGGTCATTCTTTCTGCAAATGGTTTCAACCAACCTTCCCAATTTGGAGCGATACCACCTGTAACAATTAATCCAACTCCACCTTTGGCTCTTTCTGCATAAAATGTTGCCAATCTTTGAAATCCATCTTTAGATTCTTCTAAATTGGTATGCATTGAACCCATTATAATTCTGTTTTTCAGCTTAGTAAAGCCTAAATCTAATTCGGATAATAAAATTGGATATTGATTTGCCATAAAATATGCTATTAATAGGTGCTAATATAGACAAAAATACAATGCACGCATTGAACTTTGGATAAAAAACTTATTTCTGTTTAACTTCTAATTTTACAGTTTCGATTTTGGTTTCAGATACATTGAGGATTTTAAAAATATAGTTTCCAATCTCAATAATTTCATTTTGTTTTGGAATTGTTTCATAATGCTCAATAATAAAACCAGATATTGTATCATAATCGCCTTCAGGTAAATTTAGGTCAAATTCCTTATTAATATAGTCAATTTCTAATCGACCAGAAAGTATGTATTCATTGGCGGATAATTGATTTTCAATGAACTCATCTTTATCGTATTCATCATCAATCTCTCCAAAAATTTCTTCTAAAATATCTTCTAACGTAATAACACCAGCAGTTCCACCATATTCATCAACAACCCAAGCTATACTTTTTTGGTCTTTAATGAAATCATTCAATAGTTTTTTAATATGTATTGTTTCAGGAATAATTTTTATAGGAATTAATATAGAAAGTATGTCTTTTGGTTTTTTGTGCAAATCAAAATGATGTATATAGCCTATTATTTTGTCTATACTTTCATCATACACTAAAATTCGTGAATGGTTTGTTTTGACTATAATTTCTTTTAAGGCATCAATTGTTCCAGTTTTTGATATGGCACTTATTTCACGACGAGGTACCATACAATCTCTAGCTTTTAAGTTTTTTAAATCTAAAACATTTTCTAGAAATTCTTGATCTACATTATTGTCATCATCGTTATCTTCTTCGATATTATGTTCTTTTATAAAAGAATCTGTATCTATCCCAGCATAAAAAATAGTTGCGGTATCATTTTTAATACCAAATAAACTTAGCGTAAATTTTATAAGTGCTTGTACAATAACTGAAATAGGTTGTAAAATCCAGTGAAGTACATTGAAAGGATAAATAAAAATTGGAAGTAGATTGTCGGAAAATAATTTAAAAATAGATTTAGGAATATAAACGCCTAATAATAAAAAAATACTTGTGTTGATTAAAATTAGAATGAAACCAGCAAGTGCAAACGGTACACCAAGAATATCTATTAAAGGTAGAAAATGAAAAAAGGAAACGATGCTAAAAATGACTAAGAGTAAATAAATTCCTAAGGTAATTGTAATGTCATATTTTGAAGGATTTTTGATATAATCATTTAGAATAATACCAGTATAATCTCCTTTTTGATAACTTAACTCAATTTTTAATCGGTTGGTTGTTTGAAATATTGCTTCGATTCCAGACAGAATTGAGACGATAATTATTATGAATAGTAGAAAAAGCATTTGATGGTCTAGAAAAGTAAAATTACAAAAATATATTAAGATTATCTAAATCGTTCTTCATCATCGTATGCAACTGTTCCAAAAACTCTTTTGATAGAATATTGGCTAAAATCTTCTTTGGCAATCATGCCAGAGCCACGTACTATGTCGTGTGGCGTTTTTATTTTGATATGGTTTTTAGCAAAAATCATTTTGGTATTCATATCCCAAAGCAATTCATCTGTCGATAGTTCTTCGTGTTTGTAGTTATACATATCGACATTTCCTTTGATGAGGATTGTTCTTAAATTATCATCATAAGATGCTGAATCAGCAGACAATACAGAACTGAGTTGCCCAGCATCATAAAATCGAACTTCTATACCTTTCTCAAAAATTAATTTATTATCACCTTTTAAATATCGAGATACTGATTTGCCATATATTTCAGCTTTTAAGGAAGCACCTTCTTTATAAGTTAATTTTACGCTGTCTGCAACCTCAATATTAGCTTCTTTCTCATTGATTAATGCATCAATTTTTGCCATATCATTTTCTTGACAGCTAACTAAAATTAATAAAATAAAAAAGTAAATCAATCGCATTGGAGTAAAGATATTGATAATAACTCAGAATTTAAACAAGATTTCCACTACCTATTTTTAGTGATGTCTAAAACCAAAACTGTATGTAATTTTGTAAGGAATAAATTAACGAAGAAAATTGATGAAACGACTATACTATTTAGGTTTAGTTTTAATAACGACGATAGCAGTTTTTACAGCTTGTAGTAAAATAAAAATAGAGAAACCCAAATTGAAAAATAATCTAATGACTTGTGATAGTATTAGAAAAGGCGGCGTATTTGTAGAGATTCCTAATTTAGATTTTGAAGATTGGACTCCATCAAGTTCTAAAAGATATGAAGAGCCGTCATTGACTTGTTTTTGGGCAACACCATCTAAAGCAAATGATATTATTTCGGCAATTCCAATTACGGTATCAAAAGTAACAGGCGACGACGCCCATTCTGGTAAATATGGCTGCAAAATTCAATCACAAGCTTGGGGTGCTTTATTTACTTCAGGTACAGTAGCATCAGGAAAATTTTCGCCTGATTTTAAAAACCCTTTGCAATCAATTCAGTTTGGCCAACCATTTAATAAGAAAATTAAAGAAGTAAGAGGTTGGTATAAATTCCAATCTGTAAAGCAAGATTCTTGTAGTTTTTATTGTTATCAGCTTAAAAAAGTGGGTAGCCAAGTAGATACTATAAATTTTTCAAGAATTGTTACGAATGTTTCTCAACCTAATTGGACTGAATTTGTATTAACACCTGTGTATAGAAAAGATGATGAACCTAACGTATTAGTTTTGTACTTTGCATCAAGTGAAGCTGGAAGTGAACTAAAAGGGCAAGTTGGAAATACATTAATTATTGACGATATTTCTATAACTTATTACTAAATATAATCTTATGAAAAATATTTTTTGTTTTGTTATATTGACATTTGGTTTTTTTATAGATGGTTTTTCAGATACAATAGTTACTAAAAAGCCTTTTTATGAACCAAAAGTAAAAATGAGTAAAATGGATTATGGTATTAATGTTGGAATGACTTTAGCATTTCCATTAGGTGTATTGGTAGAGGGAGCGAAAGGTATGCCTTTCCCTGGACCATCGATTGGCATCAATACAAGATACTATTTTTCCAATAAGTTTTCAATCCAAGCAGGTATAAACTATTATTGGAATCAAACTAGATTTGAAACTCCTTATGCTAATTTTTCTTATGTTGGTGCAATAGACATTTCAATGCCAGATGGTTCTACAGTTCAGAAGTTTGATACGGTAAATATTTATTATGCAGTAGTGAAAGATGGATTGTTTAGCAATAAATATTTAGGATTTCCGATACAAGGTAATTTACATATCAATAAAGTTTGGAGTTTAAATGCTGGTGCTTATTTGGCTATTTTGTTAAAAGGCGGAATGACAGGTATGGCAACAGATGTAGTTTTAGGTGATGGCTCCAGTTCAGATTTTCAAGTTTCTGATGATGTTCCTTTTGACCAAGGCGATCAGTTTGCAAAATTTGATTATGGAATGAACTTTGGAACAAATGCACAATTACCCAATGGGTTTAATTTCGATTTAAAAGTAAATATGGGTATTGCTTCAATGTTTAAAAGAAGTTTTACAGCACCTCCTGGAATTTATAGAAATGTTTTTTTTCAAGGAACTTTAGGTTATCGACTTGGTGCAAAAGAACGATTTAAACCAAATTTGCCAAAGATATAAAAATAAAAAGAGCGTTCATTGAACGCTCTTTTTATTTTATTCTATTGCACACTTTTAAATTGAAATATCTAATATTTCTAATTCCATTGCACCAGCAGGAATTTGAACCATTACCTTTTCGCCTTTACTTTTTCCAAGCAATGCTGCACCAATCGGAGATTTAACTGAGATTTTCATTTGTTTAACATCTGCTTCATTTTCAGAAACTAATTGATATGTAAACTCTTTTTTTATTTTTAAATTCTTGACTTTTACTTTACAAAGTACAGAAGCTTTGGATGTATCAATCGTGCTGGTATCCACCACTCTAGCGTTACCAATTGCGGCTTCTAATTTTCTAATTTTTGATTCTAAATGACCTTGAGCTTCCTTCGCAGCATCATATTCTGCATTTTCAGAGAGGTCGCCCTTTTCTCTAGCTTCTGCAATTGCTTTTGAGGCATTTGGGCGTTCAATTGCAACGAGATGTTGTAATTCTTGTCGCATTTTCTCTAAGCTTTCTTCTGTAACATATACAATTTCTGACATAAATTTAGTTTTTTGCTTTAAAAAAATAAAACACGTTCTTTTTAGAACGTGCTTAAACTTATATTAACAAAGATAAATAGAATAAGCTTCAAAAGCAAATTTTTTTAATCTTTTTAACAGAATAGAAATTTAGGTGCCCAGAACAGGATTCGAACCTGCACAGCCGTAAAGCCACTACCACCTCAAAGTAGCATGTCTACCAATTTCATCATCTGGGCATTGGTTGAATGGTACAAAAATAGTTGTATTATTTTAATCTTGCAAAATAAAATGAAGTAATTCTTATTGGATTTTATTTTGTGGAATTCCTACTAAATTTGGGACTAATTTTTCAAGCCAAGTGTTTATGTGATTCTTAAAAAGTGTACATTTCGTTTTTGCGATTATATTAACTCTCCTTTTTTATTATTTTGATATCCATTCTCTTATTTTTTGTTGTATTTCAGGATATTGTTTTTTATTAGGCATATGTTTGTTATTTTCGAGAATATATATATCCTGAAGATTTTTAAATATATTTTGTGCTTTTTTTATTGATTCGTTTCCAGGAAAAAATATATCGTTATCAACGGTCATTAAATAAACTGGTTTTTCAAAATGCATAACGTCTTTAATTTTTAAAATTGGAGGTCTTCTATAATCCATTTTTACACCGAGTAACATCGCCTTTTGAAGCCTAAACATAAAATTATCATCCTCATTAATAAATTTACTTAGAAAATTATGTAGATGGTTATCATTTTTTGTTAATAGAAATTTTATTAGAGGAAAAGTTACTTTGGTTAATGATGGAAAAAATGCACCATCTACTAAGCCTGCAGGAACAACAAAGATACATTTGGAAACTCTCTCTGGTTTGTGTGAAATTAGTTTTTGTAAGATAAACCCACCATAAGAAACACCAATAAAATTTGCTGTTTTTATTTGTAATTTTTCTAGTACTTCATCTGCCCACAGAGCAAAAGAATTATCTTTAATATTTAATCTTGTTTCTTCACTCTGAGTTGCTTGTCCTATAGTATCTATTGCAAATATATTATATGAATCAGTAAGTTCTTTAATGGCTTCAAGAGCAACAGGAGCACCAGTATTCATACCATGAAACACAATTATCTTAGTTCCATTTGATTTCCCTGTTTTAATTACTCTTGTTCTTCCATATTTTGTGTTTACATCGATTTCTTGATACTCTATTTTTAAACTATTTAATTTCTCATAATACAATTCTTGTATTGCAATTTTAGTTTCTTTATTTTTGTAGATAGACATTTTAAAATATTTTATACATCAAAGTTAAAGTAAAAAAAACAATTTAGGCTATTTGGACTAAATTTAATATTATGATAAAAAATAGGATTAAAGATAAAGGCAGAGAATTATTTAATGAATTCGGTTTTCGGAATATTACACTGCGTGATATCGCAATTTCTATTAATAAAAGTTATGGAAATATAACCTATCATTTCCCTACCAAAGAACATTTGCTACAAGCTATTTTTTCTGATATGAATGATAGACTGATTGCCTTACAAAGTAATTTGCCTAAGGACATTAATTATTTAGAGTATTTTCTATTATTGCCTTATTATAGTTTTGATATTTCAGTAGATTATCTATTTTTTTTTAAAGATTTTGTAGAAATAAAAAGAGCATATCCAAAATTTTATGAGATAGTAGAAAAGACTAATAATTTTAGAAAAGAAAAATGGAAAGACTTATTTATATTGCTTCA
Organism: Chitinophagales bacterium; assembly: GCA_020636545.1. Classification (GTDB taxonomy): domain Bacteria; phylum Bacteroidota; class Bacteroidia; order Chitinophagales; family JADIYW01; genus JADJSS01. Next base: position 235,673 of record JACJXS010000010.1, on the reverse strand, counting down.
ACAACAGAGTTATTTAGAAAATACTTTGTCTGAACAAGATTTGTTTTATATTATGGAATTGAGTACAGGAATTAGAATATTTTATTTTATGGAAAATGATCTAGCTAATTTAAATAAACAGATTTTTGTTCAAAAAGTTAATAAATTATTATACCCTTATCTTACAAAAAAAGGGAAATCAATCTATCAAATGAACAAGTAACTATTTCTTTTGTTATTTTTTAAAAAATTTTCTGACACTAATTATATCGCTAAAAGGCAAATTGTTTGAAATGCTTGTCTGTTATGCTATAATTATTATAATTTGAGTTTCAATTGCCTTCATAGAAAATTGTTTTTGAAGAAATTACTTTCTCATTATAAATAGATAAAGTCATATAGATATAATTAGACTTATATTTATTTTGGTATAATTTTTTCTATCTTTATTTCGTGCGAAATGTACTATTTATAATTTTTTTTATTGGAACGATTACGCTCTTTGCAAATCCATTATTAATAGGAGATTGGAATGGATTTATAGTGCAAAAATATGAAACAGATAACCCAATTTTTTTACCTTGTACATTGAATATTAGTTCGGTTTCATCGAGTAATCAATTTGCTGGAACTATAGAAATCTCATTCAAACATGCAAATGGAAAAGTTTATAAAAGTAAGGCAACTGTTTCTGGAATTTATGATACAAAAACTTATAAAATTAGTATTGTAGATGAGCAATTTGTCTATCAAGATTTATTACCCGAAAAAGCGAAATGGTGCTTAGGTATCACAAAAGGTGGTTTTTATAGAAGTAAAACAGCTAAACAATATTTGATTAAAGGACTTTATTCAACCAAATGCAGTGCAGATGTTGGCTTATTGGTGGTGTATAAAAAATAAAATATAAAAGATGAGTAAATGGTTTATAAAGGCGTTATTACAACGTTCATTCTCAATTTCAAAAAATCCTGAAAAGATTAATCGCCTTTTTCAAAGATATCTTACAGGAAAAGATAAGTTGAATGAAGAAAAATTTGGGTATAAAATTTTACATGCAAGTGATCATATCGCTTATTTTAAAAAACATAGTAATAAGTCATTGGCAGATGTAAACTGTTTAGAATTAGGTACAGGGCAATTTCCAATAGTGCCTATTTTTTATTTCCTAAATGGTATGAATCAGATTACATCTATCGATGTTGTTAGTTTTATAACGAAAGATAGAATTGAAGATACTTTGAATTTCTTTATTGAATACAGAAAGAAATTTCCAGAAAAATTCAGTGAAATTTTAGAAGAAAGATGGAATATCCTTGCGGATACTTTAGCCAATTTTGCTCAACAAGATGACATGCACAAAATATTGAAAAATTTTGGAATAGAAATTTATATTGCTGATGCAAGAAAAACCAAATATCCTGAAAGTACTTTTGATTTTATAAGTTCTAACAATACTTTTGAGCATATTTATCCTCAAATATTAGAAGGAATATTGAAAGAATTTCAGCGAATATTGAAACCTGAAGGTATAATGTCTCACTTTATTGACATGACTGATCATTTTGCTCATTTTGACAATAAAATCAATGTTTATAATTTTTTGAAGTTCAGTGATAAGTTTTGGCACCGAATAGACAATGAAATATTACCACAAAGCCGTTTGCGTTTTAAAGATTATCTAGCAATCTATCAAAGCTTGAATATTCCGATTATTGACCAAAAAAATTGGGATTATGATGTGAGTTTAATTGATTCTATCCAACTGAATAAAAAATATCAAAACTATACAAAAGAAGAATTAGCGATTGTTCACGTTTATGTTGTTTCTTCCAAATAGTTTTTGATGTAAATTGTATATGCCATAAGCTGCTAAAAATATATAGAACGGCATAAATGGATTTCTAAATCTTGGAGTTGGATAAATACTTGACAACGAAACATAATATCCAATATTCAAAATACAGAAGATTAAAATATAAAAATCTTTATTTTTAATGGTATAGCCAATACCAACTAAGGTATAGCCATATACAATGACTAATAAACTCAAAATAAAAATTCCCAATGCTATTTCTGTAGTTGTTTTAGTTGCAAAAAACTTTTTTGCAGCCGCAAATAAGCCCAATCCAACTTTATCTTTGATATCCCATCTTTTGGTTTCTTGATGTAAACGCAACATATATTGTTCCGTTCCCATATTGACGTGTAAATTTATAGCACCTTGTATTTGTGCTAGAATAAATTCTTTTTTGTGCGATAGAAGGTAATTTTTAGCAACTTTCGCAAATATATCTGTATTTTCAAAACTTTGCCTTCTATTCAGTTCAGCAAAATTTGAAGGCATACTGTCTTTTAAATTTGTAGGTGCAGCTGCTTTTAATTGATATAGAAAATGTTGGATGATAGTATCTCTTGGTAATTTTGAATTTTGAAACTCTGTATAAAAACTACTTAAAATCAAAGCATTGTGATCCATTGTATTAGAAAGTTTAAATCTGCCATAATAGATATAATTCCGCATTGCCCACGGAAAAATACTTAGCAAATAGAATACAGTTAATAATACAGCAAATTTCAGTTTTGAAGAATTGTTTTTTAGAGTATAAAAAATTACCAACAAAACATAAACGATAATTAAATATTGACCAGCTGGTCGTGTGAGTGTTGCCAAACCTAAACTAATACCAGCTAATATAAAATATAAAATTTTATTTTGCTTTAATCCTCCAATGATAAGATACAAACTGAACATTGTAAAAAACATAAACAACACTTCTGAGTACAAAAAAGTCGTATATAATATCAGTGTCGGTTCTATCGCAAAGATAAATAGGGCAATATTAGCAATCATTCTATTGCTTAATTGAGCAATAATCTTGTAGAAAAAATACCCAGTAGCAACACTTATAAAAATTTGTGCAAACAGAACAATAAATGGCTTGACTCCAAAAAGTGCATAAAAAACAGCAATAAAAGCAGGATAAATAGGCGTTCTCAGAATTTCATTCTTTATTCTGAAAGTTTCTAAAAGAATTAAAGCTAGTTTGTGGTAGCCAACAGCATCGTAAAGTAATACGACTTTATCTTGTATTTCTGGCAACCATGGTTTAAAGATGAAAAGCAATAACAAGCGACATACAAACACTAATATCAATAAGAAGTATAGTGTTTTGTTTTTTTGTAACTGTTTCATTACTCCAAATATACGTTGTTTATTGGAATAATTGATGATGATTAAAAGTATCTGAGAACGAATGCTTTGATTTACTTGCTCAAGAACATTGATTTTTCCTTATACAATTGTCTGAAATAAGGATCACTCAAACTCTTAATAAAATAAATAGATTCTCCAGTTGATTTCATTTCAGGACCTAATTCCTTATCTACATTTGGAAATTTATCGAATGAGAAAACAGGTTCTTTGATAGCAAACCCTTCTAATTTCGGTTCTAATTTAAAATCTTTTAATTTGTGTGTGCCTAACATAATTTTTGTTGCCACATTCAAAAATGAAACGTTGTAAGCTTTACAAATAAAAGGAGTTGTTCTTGATGCACGAGGATTGGCTTCAATTACATAAACTTTATCGCCTTTTATTGCAAATTGTATATTGATTAAGCCTTTTATATTTAATGCCTTACAGATTTTTTCTGTATATTCTATCATCGTTTCCACAATCATTGGACCTAAAGAATACGGAGGTAAAACGCTGTTGCTATCGCCACTATGAATACCTGCTGGTTCAATATGTTCCATTACACCTAAAATCTGCATTTGTTCGCCATCAAATATAGCATCAATTTCTGCTTCTTTTGCTCTATCTAAAAAGTGGTCAATAAGAATCACATTATCTGGAATATCTCTCAATAGATTAATGACTGCAGTTTCACATTCTTCATCATTGATAACTATACGCATTCTTTGTCCACCCAAAACATAGCTTGGACGTACTAAAACAGGATAACCAACTCGATTTGCAACTTCCAAAGCCTCATCAGCATTGATAGCTGTGCCATAATCAGGATATGGAATCCCTATTTCTTTTAATAAATCTGAAAATCGGCCTCTATCTTCAGCAGTATCCATATCTTCAAATGAAGTGCCAATGATTTTTATGCCTTTATCGTGTAATTTTTTAGATAATTTTAATGCTGTTTGTCCACCTAATTGTACAATTACGCCTTCTGGTTTCTCGTGTTCGATAATTTCCCAAAGATGTTCCCAATATACAGGCTCAAAATATAATTTATCAGCAATGTCAAAATCTGTAGAAACTGTTTCTGGATTGCAATTGACCATAATAGCTTCATAGCCAACTTCTTTAATTGCCAATAAGCCATGTACACAACAATAATCAAATTCAATACCTTGCCCAATTCGGTTTGGCCCGGCACCCAAAACTATAATTTTCTTTTTTGAAGATACCTCCGATTCGTTGTGTTTTACTAATGTCATGATTGTACAATTTCTAACACACGAAGGTACAGCTTTTTTTGTTGCTTTTATTTTAAGAATTTATTAGATAACTGCTCCTTAGCTGAATTAAAACCTTAAAGGTCTGTCATTATAAATATTCAGCATCAAAATGTAATGGCAGTAATTCTTTTATAGAATTAAATATAAAGGTTGTGCCATTATTTCCATGTAATAAAATTCGGATATTGCTTCTTTGCTTAGATTCGGTTTCTAATAAAGTTTGTCTGCATATACCACAAGGAGCAACAGGAAATGGAACTTCCATATTTTGACTGCTTGCCACAATTGCTATAGTTTTTACTTTTTCTGTCGGAAATAATGAAACACTAGCACTTATGGCAGTACGCTCCGCACATAAACCGATTGGGTAGGCTGCATTTTCTTGATTGCTACCTTGAACAATTTTTCCGTTTGCCATTAACAAAGCAGCACCAACATTAAAATTGGAGTAGGGTGCATGACTACCTTCTTTTGCTAATTTGGCTTGTTCAATTAATTTTTGTTCTTGTTCGTCCAATTCTGTTATTGTTTCAGCAACAACATATTTTATAGGTATAAGTTTTTCTGTCATAGTTTAATTTCGCTTTTTTCTATTAATACTTTTAGTTTGAGTAAGCCAACCAAAGCAATGGCATCTTTTATTTTGCCAGAGATAGCCCAATCTATTGCTTCAGTTATTGGTAGCTTTTTTATTTGGATTTCCTCAGTTTCGTCATAGTTTGTATTGGTTGGTATTAAATCTTGTGCTACAAATATTATTCCTATTTCATCAGTAACAGAATTGGACGTATTTAATTCAGCAATCTTTGTCCATTGATTAGCATAAAATCCAACTTCCTCTTGCAATTCCCTTTTCGCTGATTCTAATATATCCATATCTAATGGCCCACCACCTTCAGGAATTTCCCAACTATATGTATTCAGAGCATATCGATATTGTCCAACTAAATAAGTATAGCCATCTTTGTCAATTGGAATAATGCCAATTGCATAATTTTTAAAATGTACTGTCCCATAAATACCTTTCGTTTGACTGGGCGTAATAATATTGGCATGTTTAACACTTATCCATTTTGTATCATATACAATAGTTTCATCAATAGTTTGAAATGGATTTCTTGTCTCGTCTATCATTTTTTAGGAATTTCTTGTTAATATTCTCGTTTACATCAGTTCGTCAAACAATAGTTGCATACCGATACTGGCTTTTTCTGTAATATAATTTATGTTTTCTGTGTAGCTAACACTTGGTCTGTTAGGGTCTATGACATATTTTGGAACAGTAAAATCAGTATAATGTATCAAACCAGCTGCTGGATAAACAACTAATGATGTTCCAATTACAATAAATATATCAGCACGCTTACAAATTTCTGAAGCTTTTTCTATCATTGGGACTTGTTCTCCAAACCAAACAATATGTGGCCGTAATTGGTCACCTTTTTCGCAATTATCACCAATATTCAAATCTTTTTTCCAAGGATAAACCAATCTTTCATCTTTAGTACTTCTCACTTTTAATAACTCGCCATGTAAATGTATTACTTTTGATGAACCAGCACGCTCATGCAAATCATCAACATTCTGTGTAATAATTTCTACATCATATTTAGATTCTAATTTAGCTAAAAGCTCATGAGCAATATTAGGTTGGCATTCTAATAATTGTTTTCGTCGTTCGTTATAAAATGCTAATACCAATTCTTTATTTCTAGTCCAAGCCTCAAATGTTGCAACATCTTCAATTCGATGATTTTCCCATAAACCATCACTATCTCGAAAAGTTTTTATGCCACTTTCTGCACTTATACCAGCTCCAGACAATACAACTATCTTTTTCATTAATACTAATATACAAAAATAATCTAAGACCGTTGCAAAAGTCTTAATCCTTATATTTAATTATTATTTACTGAAAATTCCTCCTTTAAATACTTACCAGTAATGCTTTTTTTGTTTTGAGCTATTGCCTCTGGTGTGCCTTCTGCAATAATTTCTCCGCCACCGCTACCGCCTTCTGGTCCCATATCTATAATATAATCGGTTACTTTAAGCACATCAATATTGTGTTCAATGACAACTACAGTATTACCTTTATTTACTATTGTCTGCAATACCTCTAATAAAATCTTGATGTCTTTAAAATGCAAACCAGTGGTAGGTTCATCTAATATATAAAATGTATTGCCTGTATCTCGCTTACTAAGTTCTTCTGATAGTTTTACTCGCTGAGCTTCCCCACCACTTAATGTCGTGGAGGATTGGCCTAAACGAATATAACCCAAACCAACTTCATCTAATGTTTTTAGCTTTCTATAGATTTGAGGAATATGCTCAAAAAAGCTTACTGCCTCAACAATTGGCATTTCTAAAACATCATAAATAGATTTGCCTTTATATTTTACTTCTAATGTTTCTCTATTATAACGTTTTCCTAAGCATCGTGGACATTCCACATATACATCAGGCAAAAAATTCATTTCTATTAATTTCATTCCACCACCTTGACATTCTTCACATCGACCTCCTTTTACATTAAATGAAAATCGTCCAGGCTTAAATCCACGAATTTGAGATTCAGGTAAAGAAGCATATAAATTACGAATGGCATCAAAAACTCCAACATAAGTTGCTGGATTGCTTCTAGGAGTTCGACCAATTGGTGATTGGTCAATTTCTATCACTTTATCAATATGTTCTAAGCCTTTGATTTTTTTATAAGCCATCGGCTGATACGGTGTTCTATAAAAATGCTTATTGAGTATTCGGTATAATGTTTCATTGATTAAAGTAGATTTTCCTGAACCTGAAACGCCTGAAATGCCGACAAATGAGCCTAAAGGTATCTTTATCGTTACATTTTTTAGATTATTACCACTTGCTCCAGATAATTCAAGGAATTTCCCATTGCCTTTTCTCCTTTCTTTTGGTAGCTCTATGCGAATTTTATTGTTTAGAAATTGAGCAGTTAGGGCATCTTGTTGTATAAAATCTTTAGGTGTGCCTTGTGCAACGATTGTTCCGCCATATTCTCCAGCTGCTGGACCCATATCGATTATATAATCCGATGCTAACATAATATCTTTATCATGCTCCACGACAATTACAGTATTTCCGATATCCGTCAAATTTCGAAGAGCGTCAATTAATCGATGATTATCTCTTTGGTGTAAACCTATGCTCGGTTCGTCTAAAATATAAGTGATACCCATTAATTGTGAACCAATTTGAGATGCCAAACGAATTCTTTGGGATTCACCTCCAGATAAAGTACCTGTCGGACGATTCAAATTCAAATAACTTAGTCCAACATCTAATAAAAAGCCAATTCTATCTCGTAATTCTTTTAAAATATCTTTTGCAATTAATTTTTGTTGTGCATCAAGTTTGCTTTCTAGTTGTTCCACCCAAGTTTTTAATTCTTGAATATCCATTGAAGCAACTTCAGCAATATTTTTATTATCTAGCTTAAACCAAAGCGATTCATTTTTCAATCTTGTACCTTGACAATCAGGACATTGAATTGTTGATATATATTGAGATGCCCAATTTTGCAGTGCATTGCCAGCATTTCCATCTTCCATTGTTCGTTCTATTTGATTGAAAACACCATCAAATGAAAGTTGCCAATGTGTATTATTTGTTTTCCGGTCTTTGTTATCTTTAGCTTCGATTTTTATTTTTTCATCACTCCCATACAATATAATATCTAATAATTCTTTAGGATAATCTTTTATTGGTGTTTGTTGATTAACTTTATATCTTTTTAAATATTGATCTATGATTTTGAAAGAGTAAGTATCTCTAACCTCACCAAGCGGTACAATACCCTCTTCAGCTAAAGACTTGTTGTTATCAGGTATAATTTTTTTTAAATCTGGAGCATTCAAAACGCCTAATCCTTTGCAAGTTGGACAATAACCATAAGGAGAATTAAACGAAAATGTATTAGGAGAAGGAATTTCATAAGAGATACCAGTTTCAACACACATCAAAGATTTACTATAAATGCTAACTTTTTTAGTTTCTAAGTCTTCAATAAAAATAAGATTGTCTCCTAATTTTAAAGCTTCTTGTACAGATTTTCTGATGCGTTGTAGCTCCTTTTCTTGTACAGTTAATCTGTCTATTACCGCTTCTATATCGTGAATTTTATATCGATCTACTTGCATTTTGGGCTGTATTTCTTGTGTTTCGCCATCTATACGAACTCGTAAAAAGCCCTTTTTTCTTATATCTTCAAACAATTCACGATAATGTCCTTTTCGACCTCTTACCAAAGGAGCAAGAATAGCAATTTTCTTATCTTTATATTTAGTAGAAATATTTTCTATAATTTGGTCTTCAGAGAATTTTGTCATCTTCTTTCCAGTATTATAGGAATAAGCCTCGCCAGCTCGTGCAAAAAGTAAACGTAGAAAATCATAGATTTCTGTAGTTGTGCCTACTGTACTTCTTGGGTTTCTATTGGTTGTTTTTTGTTCTATAGAAATTACTGGCGATAATCCAGATATTTTTTCGACATCAGGTCGCTCCATATTTCCTATGAAATTCCTAAGATAATTTGAAAAACTATCCAAATAACGTCGTTGTCCTTCGGCAAAAATAGTATCAAATGCTAATGAAGATTTACCACTACCACTCAAGCCTGTGATAACAACAAATTGATTCCTCGGAATATGAACATCTATATTTTTTAGATTATGTACTTTAGCTCCAAATATATTAATATGTGTAAGTTCTTCTTTTGTAATAATGGGTAGTTGATTTTCAATCATAATAACAAAAGTAATTCAAAATTAGGTAGAAATTAAATAATTTAGACTTCAGATGAATTACAAAGTAGCGGCTATATGTTTTATTTCCTTGTTTTGAAATAGCTTTATACATTAATAACTAAAAAAATGTGTAAAAATGAAAACTGTAAATCTTTTTAGAAAGATACAACAACTTTTGTACTTTCATCCTAAAAACCAACTTTCCATTTTCAGATAGACTTTCATCAAGATAATTTTGTAAATTTGAAACATACATATTGGAATGACAAGAGTGAATATTAATAAAGTGGCGAAACCTTTCTTAAAATGGGCTGGAGGAAAAACTCAGCTCATAAACGATATTGAATTGCTTCTGCCAAAGGATTTAATCAAAACAAATTTTACCTATATTGAGCCTTTTGTTGGGAGTGGTGCTGTATTATTTTGGATGTTGAACAACTTCCCCAATATGAAAAAAGCCGTAATCAATGACATCAATGCTGATTTAATTAATACTTATAAAACGATCGCAAGTAAGCCAAATGAACTAATTGCTTTACTTGATATTTTACAGAGTGAATTTCATGCATTAGAAGGAAATGAGGATAATAAAAAATGTTACTATTACCAAAAGAGAGAATTGTATAATTTAAGAAGTGAATCACAAATTGCTCAGTCTGCTTTGTTTATTTTTCTAAATCGGACTTGTTTTAATGGATTGTATCGAGTGAACCGCAAGAACGAATATAATGTGCCGATGGGTGGTTATAATAAACCAACGATTTGCGATAAAGAAAATATTTTATCAGTAAGTCAAGCATTGCAAAGAGTGGAAATCCTTTGTGGCGACTATGAAGAAACACTGAATTATGCAGACAATAACACCCTATTTTATTTCGATCCACCCTACAAACCATTAAGCGAAACTTCAAGTTTCAATTCTTATGCAAAAGACGATTTTAACGATAACGAACAAATTCGTTTAAAAGAATTTTGCCACAAATTAGACATTTTAAACCATACTTGGATATTAAGCAATTCGGATGTGAAAGGTAAAGATGAAAACGATAATTTTTTTGACGATTTATATGCTGATTTTAATATACAACGAGTTGAAGCAAAAAGAAATATCAATGCAAATCCTGAGAACTTTCATTTGGGCGTTTCCTACGGTCGGGCTTTCCGTTCCAATCTTTTTGCTCTTTCCTCACAAAAAGGATTTCCGCTGCAATCCCTAACGCAATCAGCCGCATAATATGAATTTGGAGTTTAATACAAATTTAGCACATGGATATAGAAGCAATTCTCAAATTGCAAGATTATTAACGGAAAATTGGGTTTTAAACAATTCATATTGTCCAAGTTGCGGAGATTTGCCATTAATCGAATTTGAAAATAATCGTCCTGTTGCAGATTTTTATTGTAAAAAATGTAGTGAAGAATTTGAGTTGAAAAGCAAAAGCGGAAAACTTTCAAATACAATTACTGACGGTGCATATTCGAGAATGATTGAACGGATAAATTCTGAAAATAATCCCAATTTTTTCTTTTTGACTTACACGAAAGATTGGACAGTAAATGATTTTCTAATCATACCAAAACAATTTTTTACACCAGAAATTATTATTAAAAGGCCGCCATTAGCTGAAACAGCAAGAAGAGCTGGTTGGGTTGGCTGTAATATTGATATTTCAAAAGTTGTTGAAGTAGGAAAAGTATTTTTGGTTAAAAATGCTCAAACAATCAATCAAGAAATCGTAAAAGAAACATTTAATAAAACCTTGTTTTTACGAACAAAAAGTAAAGACGCAAAAGGTTGGATTTTAGACATTATGTCTTGTGTTGATTTAATCAAAAAAGATAATTTTACACTTGATGAGATTTATAAATTTGAACAAAAACTAAAATCAAAATATCCAAATAATAATTTTATAAAAGATAAAATTAGGCAACAATTACAACTACTTCGAGACAGGGGAATAATTGAATTTGTTGGTCGTGGTCAATATAGAAAAAATTTAAGATGAAGAAATATATCATTGTAACTCCAGAAGGACAAACTGTTGCACCAAATGCAGATTATGAAGTTGATAACTTGCAGGTTTTAGGTATTGTTGAAAATGTAAGAAGTAAAGACGAAGCAATTATAAAACTTCTGAAAGAAAATGACTGGATAATAGATGCGGAATTTAATGTTACAGAATTTATTATTTATGAACTACTTTAATCTTATGAATTTTCCACAAATATCTGCTTGTCCCAAAATATCTGCATTTTCTTTACCATAAGCTATGAAAATACTAGGAGCGCCAGGCGTTCCCTTTTGTTCTCCATCAATATTATAAAACTTTATTCTCCCTTTTACAAAAAGAACTGCATCAGCATCATCCCAAATATGATTGAAAAAGCACTTTGTTTCAGTTCTTGCAAAAATTAAAGCAACTCCGTTACCGTGATTTTTAAGCTTTTCTATCCAAGCCTCCATTCCTTTTCCATAAGGTGGATTCATATAAACTCTACCAAACCATTCTCTTTTTAAGCCATCATCATTTATATTAAAATTCATTCTTGCATGAACAAAAGGCGGATTAATAGGTGTACAAGGATCTAAATCAAATTCTCCCAATGCTTTCACAAGTTTTGGTGGAGTTAACCACTCGATTGTTGTTTCTTTTCCTCGTTCAAAAGTTACATCCATCTCAATTGTTTTAAACGAAAATAAGATCATTTTTTTTATAATACAAATGCAAATTGATCATAATCAATAGGTTGCATACAATAAGCATCAACTAAAATTGTAATCAATTCATTACCATAATAATAAGCCTAGATTTTTTTTGAAATTTATTTATCTAAAAAAATAAGAAATCGTAAGCGTAAACAAAGGAAATTGGGATAAATCGGAAGGATTTGATTTTATAAATGATTTCAATAGAAAATGGCTTTCATTAGTGCGTGATAAAATGAAAGATGATGCAACCATTTGGATAAGTGGCACTATGCACAACATTTTTTCGGTTGGACAAATCTTGACAGAATTAGGTTTTAAAATCCTCAACATTATAACTTGGGAAAAGATAAATCCACCACCTAATTTTTCGTGTAGATATTTTACTTATTCAACCGAACAAATTATTTGGGCAAGGAAATCTGAGAAAGTTCCTCATTATTTCAACTATGAATTAATGAAGCAACTCAATGGTAACAAACAAATGAAAGATGTTTGGAAATTACCGGCAATTGCACCTTGGGAAAAATCGTGTGGAAAACATCCAACACAAAAACCTTTGTCAGTTTTAACAAGACTTATTTTGGCATCTACAAAACCAAATGCATGGATTTTAGATCCATTTGCTGGTAGTTCAACAACTGGAATTGCGGCTAACTTAGCGAATAGAAGGTATTTAGGAATTGACCAAGAAGAAGAATTTTTGACTATCAGCAAAAACAGAAAACTTGAAATTGAAAATCATGATATTGCTTCAACTTATAGAAAAAAAATAAGTGGATTTAATACAAAAAATGAACTTGACTTGTTTTTACTTGAAGAACCCAAAGTAGAATATGGAAACGAACTAAATTTTAATTGAAATGAGGCATATCTTATACTATAACTTTATACATTAATAACTAAAAAAATGTGTAAAAATGAAAACCAATAAAGCGATTTTAGGATTAAAATAAATTGTATATATACAGTAGGATTAAAACAAAAGGCGGTATTATTTTTAGGACGATACACATTCCTTAGTATGCATTAAACTTTATATTTAAGTATTAGTTTCGTAAATCAAAATTTATAGATTGTATATAATTGCTATGAACAATGCATATTTCAGTTTCATAGACACCATTTTAAATTAAACACAATTCCTTAATATAAATTAAGTACATAGATTATCAGTTAATTAGAAAGTAAATTAAAATAAATCAAACTTTTTTTTGATAAAAAGCTTGT
>JACJXS010000010.1:0-220000 GCA_020636545.1 Chitinophagales bacterium | reverse complement strand
AGTTCTTTGACATATTGGGATTATATAATAATCAATAATTTTTAAATTTATTAAGAGCACACGGCGGATGCCTTGGCTCTCAGAGGCGATGAAGGACGTGGACAGCTGCGATAAGCTACGGTAAGGTGCAAACAACCATTATAACCGTAGATCTCCGAATGGGGCAACCCGATACTTTGAAGAAGTATCGTCAATATGACGCTAACCCAGGGAACTGAAACATCTAAGTACCTGGAGGAAAAGAAAACAAAAGTGATTCCCTAAGTAGTGGCGAGCGAACAGGGAATAGCCCAAACCATAATGATTTCGGTCATTACGGGGTTGTAGGACTGCAACGTAAATATATTATCAGAAGCAGAAAAATTCTGGAAAGTTTTGCAATATAAGGTGATAGCCCTGTATGCGTAAAGTTAATATGTTTTAGCAGTATCCTGAGTAGTGCGGAACCAGAGAAATTCTGCATGAATCTGCCGGTACCATCCGGTAAGGCTAAATACTACTGAGAGACCGATAGCGAACTAGTACCGTGAGGGAAAGGTGAAAAGTACCGCAAGAAGCGGAGTGAAATAGTACCTGAAACCGTGTGCTTACAACCGGTCGGAGCCCTTTGGGGTGACGGCGTGCCTTTTGCATAATGAGCCTACGAGTTACTCGTCATTGGCAAGGTTAACTTTATATAGGGAGCCGTAGCGAAAGCAAGTCTGAATAGGGCGAATAGTCAGTGGCGGTAGACGCGAAACCTGTGTGATCTACCCATGGGCAGGTTGAAGTTGTGGTAACACACAATGGAGGACCGAACCGATAAGCGTTGAAAAGCTTCCGGATGACCTGTGGGTAGGGGTGAAAGGCCAATCAAACTGGGAGATAGCTCGTACTCCCCGAAATGCTTTTAGGAGCAGCCTCGGAATGTAAGTATGTTAGAGGTAGAGCTACCGATTGGGCTAGGGGGCTTCACCGCCTACCAAACCCTGACGAACTCCGAATGCTAACATACATGTCCGGGAGTGAGGCATAGGGTGCTAAGGTCCTGTGCCGAAAGGGAAACAACCCAGATTATCAGCTAAGGTCTCCAAATCCATGTTAAGTTGTTTAAACGATGTTCGGTTGCTATGACAGCTAGGATGTTTGCTTGGAAGCAGCAATTCATTTAAAGAGTGCGTAACAGCTCACTAGTCGAGTGACCGAGCGCGGAAAATAATCGGGCATCAAACATGGTACCGAAGCTATAGGATATTTAATATCGGTAGGGGAGCATTCTGACAGCGTCGAAGGCAATTCGTAAGAATTTCTGGAGCGGTCAGAAAAGAAAATGTAGGCATAAGTAACGATAAATAAAGTGAAAAACTTTATCGCCGTAAGTCTAAGGTTTCCTGATCAACGCTAATCGGATCAGGGTTAGTCGGGTCCTAAGGTAAAACCCGAGAGGGGCAGCCGATGGAAAGCTGGTTAATATTCCAGCACCTGCTTATACTGCGATGGGGTAACGAAGGAGTGAAAGTAACACGAGGGTGACGGATGTCCCAGTGAAAATGCTTAGGCTATGAGAGAAGTAGGCAAATCCGCTTCTTGAGCTGAGGCAAATTTAGCAACAAGTCTTCGGATGAGTTGTAGTTACCTAATCATACTTCCAAGAAAAACCTCTAAGCTTCAGGTATGAGCAGCCCGTACCGCAAACCGACACAGGTAGACGAGGAGAGTATCCTCAGGCGCTCGAGTGATTCATGGCTAAGGAACTCGGCAAAATGGACCCGTAACTTCGGGAGAAGGGTCGCCCCAGCAATGGGGCCGCAGTGAAAAGAATCAGGCGACTGTTTAACAAAAACACAGGGCTCTGCAAAATCGAAAGATGAAGTATAGGGCCTGACACCTGCCCGGTGCTGGAAGGTTAAGGAAGGTTGTTAGCCGCAAGGCGAAGCTTCCGACTGAAGCCCCAGTAAACGGCGGCCGTAACTATAACGGTCCTAAGGTAGCGAAATTCCTTGTCGGGTAAGTTCCGACCTGCACGAATGGTGTAACGATCTGATTACTGTCTCAGCCATGAGCTCGGTGAAATTGTAGTCCCGGTGAAGATGCCGGGTACTCGCCACGGGACGGAAAGACCCCGTGAACCTTCACTACAACTTTGCATTGACTTTGAGTAAACGATGTGTAGGATAGGTGGGAGACTTTGAAGCGGGCACGCTAGTGTTCGTGGAGTCAACGTTGAAATACCACCCTTTGTTTACTTAGAGCCTAATCCGAAAACGGAGACACTGCATGGTGGGTAGTTTGACTGGGGTGGTCGCCTCCAAAAGAGTAACGGAGGCTTTCAAAGGTATCCTCAGCACGCTTGGTAACCGTGCGTAGAGTGCAATAGCAAAAGGATGCTTGACTGTGAGACCGACAGGTCGATCAGGTAGGAAACTAGGATATAGTGATCCGGTGGTTCTGTATGGAAGGGCCATCGCTCAAAGGATAAAAGGTACTCCGGGGATAACAGGCTGATCTCCCCCAAGAGCTCATATCGACGGGGAGGTTTGGCACCTCGATGTCGGCTCGTCACATCCTGGGGCTGGAGAAGGTCCCAAGGGTTAGGCTGTTCGCCTATTAAAGTGGCACGCGAGCTGGGTTCAGAACGTCGCAAGACAGTTCGGTCCCTATCTGTGGTGAGCGCATGAGAATTGAGGAGATCTGTCTCTAGTACGAGAGGACCGAGATGGACCAACCTCTAGTGTACCAGTTATGCCGCCAAGGTGTACCGCTGGGTAGCTACGTTGGGAAGGGATAAGCGCTGAAAGCATCTAAGCACGAAACCCACTTCAAGATTAGTTCTCATAGGGCCGTCAAAGACTATGACGTTGATAGGCTATAGGTGTAAAGATGGTAACATCAAAGCCGAGTAGTACTAATAGCCCGTTCATTTTTAAAAATTATTGATTATTTTCCCATTATGTTCAAAAATATATTTAGTAAATAATGGCGATTACAGCAAGGGTGTTCACCTCTTCCCATCCCGAACAGAGAAGTTAAGCCCCTTAGCGCCAATGGTACTGCCTTATGGTGGGAGAGTAGGTCATCGCCAACCTTTTATATAAGCCTCATAGTTTTCTATGGGGCTTATTTTATTTTAGCTTTATACAATCTTTATTTGTTATCTCTCTTTATTATTGTCTTGTAAAAATTGAAGATATTGGTAGTTTGATATTGTACAAATATGTTCTTGTTTGGGATTTATTATTCCATTCCTTTGATTCTCTCATTAAACATCTTGTAAAACTGCTCAATTTTTGGTTCTAATTGAAGACCTGTACTATTTAATATCCCTGCGAGCATTTCATAATGACCAATTAGTACGCTTATTTCTATCATTAGTTTGTTATTATAATATTTTGAAAGTAGGTTCCAGGTTTCTGTGCTTATTGCTTTTTTATTGATAAACTCATTACATGCTTTAATTATTAATTGTTCTTTTGGATTTGCAAAAGCGTTTATTCCTTTGGATATATTTACAATGTCTTCATCGCTTAGTTTGGCTTTATTTTGACCTATTTCAATATGTTGCCCCCATTCGTAACGACATCTACAAAGCCAAGCTACTCTGAGAATAATTATTTCTCTTTCTCTGTCTGTTAATTCACCATAAGGCATTAATCTTGATGCAAAGAATAGCCATCTCCAAAAGATATCTTGGTTGATTGCTAACAACTTGAAAACATTAGGAATTTCGGTTCTCCCAAAAGTTTTAGCAACGGATACTGATAGTTTGAACCATAATTGTTTATCCAAATTTGGAATTTCAATTGGTGATTGTATGTTTATCCAACCGTCTTTGGGTATTAGTACATCATTTGTCATAAAGTGAAGTTAGCAATATATTTTTAATCGTACTACTTTTAAAGATATACTTAAATAAAAAAGCCTTCGATTAAATCGAAGGCTTAAATATTGTTTTAGTGTTTTATTTAAAAGAAAGTATACCTTTTGTCTTTTACTTCCACTTTATCTAAAATTGAATTAATAATCTCTTGGTAGTTTATTTGCTGACTAGCCATTTGTTGCATTTGTTTTTGGTAAGTTTCTAGAGAATTTGATTCTAATAATGTAGAGGATTGTTGTATGGTTGAAGGTTGAACTAAATAAACGCCTTCGTTTCCTTTTATTACTTTAGAAATTTTTCCGATTGGAGTTCCAAATACAGCACCAGATAACTTAGGCTCATTGCCTATTTCTGAAAACCCAGAAGTAAAGGTAACTTTTACGGAATCTTTAATTGTTGCATCCTTTAGTTCTGTTGCAATACTAGCTAAGTCTGTTTTTTTATCAGCAGCTTTTTCTACATCATAAGCAATTTTATCAGCTTTCTTTTTATTAATTAAAATTTGAGTAACTTCTTCTCTTACATCGCTTGCTTTTGCTAAACCCTTTTCACTTACTTTGTTGATTTTTGCTACAATAAATTTATCACTCATATCAAAGAATTTGATATTGCCAACTTTTCCTTCTTTTTCATCAAATGCCCAACGAATTAAATCTTTTGATGTGCCTAAATTTTGAATATTTGATGAGTTAGATGTTACGATAATGTTTTTTGAAACCTTTTCTGTTTTAGCTGCAGCATCAAATTTTGCAGAAGTATTGTTTTTTTGTAAAAATTCAGTTGCTTGAGCATAAGCCTTACTATCTGTTTCTTTACTTGGTCTTATTGTTTCTACAAAATCAGCAAATTCAGTCAATAATTGAGGGTTTCTTGCATCTAATAATAAGATGATATGTAAGCCAAATTGTGTTTCTACTTTTGCTAAATTACCAGGTGACATATTTTTAAAAAATACTTGATCATTAAATTCTTTTACCATTTGGTTTCTAGTAAAATAACCTAAATCTCCACCTTTTATTTTAGAATTTTCATCTATTGAATTTTGATTAGCTAAATCTCCAAAGTTGGCTTTCCCAGCAGCTAATACTTGAATTAAACTATCTGCTTTCTTATTAGCACTTGCTATTTCAGCTTCTGTTTTGTTACCTAAAGATAGTAAGATATGAGCAGCATGAACGCTGTCAGGAGCTATTCTTCTGTCTAATATCTTAGTAAAAACATAACTACCATTTTCAATATAAATTGGTGTTGTTGTTCCAATAGGAAGGCTAAAAATTTCATCAGCATTTCTGCCACTTTTTGTAAGGTCTTGTTTGGAGTAGTAAGCTATTTGTTCTCTTTGAATTGAATTTCTTTCAATAAATGAAGTGTCTTTGCTCTTGTCAGTAATTGCTAGGTAAGCATTTCTTAGTTCTTCTAATTTTGTTTTTCTATCTAATGAATCTTGTTGTGTTGGAATAATATCGAATGTTACAATGTCTAATGTACGAGATGCTTCTTGTTTATATTTGTTAGGATTTTCACTAATATATTTAGTGATATCTGCATCAATGACTTTAAAATCAGTGTCTGGAATGCTGTTTAAAGGAACACTCAGTACAGTTGCAACACCTTCTCTTGAAGCATTAACGACTTCTTTTGCAAAGAATGAAGGCATATAATAGGATTTAGAAATCAAGTAAGTATATTTCATCTTTATTGTTTCCTCCATTACTAATTTTTCAATTTGCTCGATTACGGCTCTTAATTTATTTTCACCGTTAGGGTCGTTTTTATCTATATTTTTTATGAAATCTTTAGCTTTAGCTTCATCTATTTCTCCTGTCTCTTGATTTACTGCACCAACTTGTGCCCAAAAGTTTCTAGCTAGTGGATGAGCATTTGAACCCCACATAATTTCGCCTAATTCTTTGGTTGTAATTTCAATCCCTAATTCTTTTAAGTGTGGGTCTAAGAGATTTTCTTTAGCCATATTTAACCACACCTCATCATTGATTTGGGTTCTTAAATTATCATCTAAGGTTACATTTGGATTAATCAATTTTAAGCCTTCTTCATAATCTGTAACATCTTTAGAAAACTCAGTTGCTGAAATGTTGTTATCATCTATTTCTCCAACAGAATCCTTATCTCCACCTTTAAACATACCTGATGGCGACTCCAATGCAGATTGGATGATAAAAATAAATAATGAAACTGCAAGGAAAGTTAATAATATCCATGAACGTTCTCTGATTTTGCCTATAACTGCCATTCTATTTGAAATTTTTGAGTGTCAAAGATAGTGATTTTAAATTAAAATCTTTAATTTATTTGGTTGAATAAAGTTATATTTGTATATAAGATAGTTTTTTAATTTTAAGAGCTTATTATTTGTAAATTATTGTAACTGAAAAAAGTATGAATCCTTGATTTATTGTAGATTTGCACATTAGATTTGGGTATCATTTGCTTACTTTTAGGTATAATTGGATTTTAAAAGAATACAATCCACTTGTGGCATTGTCTTTGCTGTTCTTTTTATTAGTTTTAATGATTAGATTAATTCACTTTAAATAAATGTAATATGAAAAAAATATTTTTGACTTTATTAGTTACTATTAGTTTAGTTGCTGCTGGTTTTGCTGGAAATACGCTGAAATTAAATGTAAAAGGAATGGGTGGTAGTTGTTGTGAAAATAGTTTTAAAGCGAAAGCTGAAAAGCTGGTAGGTGTTATTCAGGTTTCTGGGGTAAGTGCATCTTCAAAATCTGCTGTGATTGAGTATGATGCAGCCAAAACAAATGAGAACGAAATTATATCTACATTAACAAAACAAACAGGTTATACAATTGCTGCTACAACTTCTGATGCAGGAAGTAATGTTGCTCCAAAATCTTGTTGTTCAAAACCTGGAGCGACAAAATGTGCAACAACTGAAACTGGAAAAAATTGTACTAAGAGTAAATCCTCTTGTACAACTAAATAAAATTTTTATTTAACTTTTTTAAGAATTGGAACAGCAAATAAACTGTTCCTTTTTTTATTTTTAAAAACAATATAAAACTACTAATTTGCTAAATACATGATTCGATTCTTATTCACTTTTGTTTTGTTGACATACGTTTCAGCAACTTTTATTCAGGCACAAGCTTATGATTCTGAAAATAAGAAAAGTTTGCCACCATTTTTGTATTATGAAAAAAGTGAATGGGTAGATTCTGTATTAAATTCAATGACTTTAGATGAAAAAATTGGTCAATTATTAATGGTTGCTGCCTATTCCAATAAAGATGAAACACATTATCAAGAAATAGAACAATATATCAAAAAGTATAAAATTGGTGGATTAATTTTCTTTCAAGGTACACCAGAAAAACAAGCTGAACTTACGAATCGATATCAAGCAATCAGTAAAACAAAATTGCTAATTGGTTTTGATGGAGAATGGGGATTGGGTATGCGTTTAAAAAATGTAGTCAATTATCCTAGACAATTAATGTTGGGAGCGATTGAAGATGAAAATCTAATTTATGATATGGGTGCTGAGTTTGCAAGACAAATGAAACGAATAGGAATTCATGTAAATTTTGCACCTGTGATTGATGTAAATAACAATCCGAGTAATCCAGTCATTAATGATCGCTCTTTTGGAGATAATAAATACAATGTTACTTTAAAAGCTAAAGCCTATATGAAAGGTATGCAAGACAATAATCTTTTGGCATGTGGGAAGCATTTTCCAGGACATGGAGATACAGATGTTGATTCTCATTATGGTTTGCCAGTTTTGCAACATTCAATAGAAAGATTAGATAAAATAGAATTATATCCTTTCAAAGCATTAATCAGAAATGGAATTGGTAGTATAATGGTGGCACACATGAACGTTTTGGCATTAGATAATACACCAAATTTGCCATCAACATTATCTAAAAAAATTGTTCAAGAAAAATTGATTGATGAAATGGGCTTTAAGGGATTGATTTTTACAGATGCACTAAATATGAAAGGTGTTTCCGCAAATTATCCTTCAGGTGTAGCAGAAGTAAAAGCAATACAAGCCGGAAATGATGTGATGCTTTTTCCTGAGAATGTGGACAAGGCGATAGCGGGAATCAAAGCTGCAATTGATAGTTGTGAATTGACTGAAGAGCGAATTAACGAAAGTGTTAGAAAGGTATTATTAACTAAATATTGGGTAGGATTGAATAATTTTCAGCCTATTAAAATGTCTAATATTGTTGAAGATTTGAATAATGAGAAGGCAAATCTTCTTTTGACGAAATTGGTAGAACATTCTATTACAGTTGTTGAAGATAAGAATGATTTTATACCAATAATAGATGTTAGAGAGAAAATTGCTCATGTTGCCATTGGTATTGGAAGCCCAAATGTATTTTCTAGTAGAATTGATGATTACGCTGCGATAGACCATTTTTATATTTCAAAATCTGAGAGTCAATTGAAATTTAATCAATTGATAGAACAATTGAAAAGCTACGATAAAATTATTTTAGAGATTAATGACATGAGTCGTTTTTTAGCCAAAAATTATGGATTAACGGATGTTGAAATTGGAGCCATTAATAAAATCAATCAATCAAAAAAGACGATAAATATAATTATGGGTTCTCCTTATAGTTTGCAAAAATTAAATGGTTATGGTTCTATAATTGTTGCCTATAATGAAGACTCTGTTACACAAGATATTACAGCTCAAATTTTATTTGGAGCGAGGGCAGGATCTGGAACATTACCAATCAGTGTTGCCAATTATGAATTTAGTAAAGGTGTTTGTACTAATGGAAGCCTTAGGCTTGGATATGGCTTTCCGATTGAAGTTGGTATGAATGCTGAAATATTAAAAGGTATTGATAAAATTGCCAATGAAGCTATAGAGAATGGAGCAACACCAAGTTGTCAAATATTAGTAGCAAAAGATGGAAAAGTTGTTTATCGTAAATCTTTTGGGACAATGACCTATAAGGATAGCAAATTGGTAGATAATAATGATTTATATGACATTGCTTCAATCACTAAAGTTGTTGCATCTACACCAATTATTATGCGGATGTACGAAGACAAAAAGCTAGACATTAATAAAACTTTAGGAACTTATTATAATTATCCAGAAGGTAGTAACAAGGCAAATCTGACAATAAAAAATATATTGTTGCACGAAGCTGGTTTAGTTGCTTGGAAGCCATTTTATAAAAGCCTTTTGGATTCTGTAAATCAAATAAAACCTGAGTGGATGAGTAAAACTTATTCTCCTATGTTTACAAGAAAAGTAATTGATAGTGTATTTATAAGAAATGACTTTATTGATTCCATAAGAAATACAATTTACTTTTCTGAGTTAGGACCAAAAGTTTATAAATACAGTGATTTGGGTTATTATTTATTGAAAGAAATAATTGAAAAAACTTATGCTGATTCTTTGCAAAATGTTGCTAAAAGATATTTATGGAGTTTCTTAGGTATGAATAATACGATGTATAATCCATTAGCGGCTCAAGTAAATCTGAATAATATTGTACCAACTGAAGATGAAAAAGGATTTCGTAATACTTTAATTCACGGATATGTACACGACCAAGGTGCGGCTTTGATGGGTGGAATTGCTGGACATGCTGGTGTATTTAGTAATACAAATGATTTAGCAAAATACTTTCAAATGTTAGTAAATGGTGGCACTTATGGTGGCACAAGATTTTACAATAAAAAGACGATTGATTATTTTACTTCTAAGCAATCTTCAATAAGTAGAAGAGGAATTGGTTTTGACAGACCTGAGCCAAGTGGTGGTGGACCGACTTGTAGTAGTGCATCTTCTTTATCGTTTGGACATACTGGATTTACTGGAACAATTGCTTGGGCAGATCCAAAATATGATTTAGTTTATATTTTATTATCCAATAGAATAAATCCGAGTGCTGAGAATAGAAAGTTTATCAATCAGAACTATAGAACTAGAATTCAACAAGTAATCTATAATTCTATTCAACAATAAACTGTTTTATAGGAAAAGTTATGAATGATTATTTACGAATCTTCTGAGAAATAACTATAAAGATAGAACTTCCAAATAATAATAATGTTACTGCAAATAAGGCTTCATTAATATGTGGAATTGGTAGATAAATTAATCCAGCCGCACCTTGAATACCTAATACCAATTCATTTAAAACAACGCCAACTAAAAATGCGATTGTAGCAAATTTTGTTGAATTTGAATTTGAAAGAAAGCCATTATAAAGTGAGTACCCAATTATAAATAAACTATATACACCTAATAAAATCAAATGTAAATAGGCTATAATAATTGATCTAAAACCAAAGACAAAATGACTAAGTGATGGAATTATAGATATCGTTTGAAGTATAAATTTCACAGTCATTGCAAAGGTTGCAGCATACATAAAAATATGCACCCAAGAAGGTTTTTTGTCGTTTATTAAAAGTGGAATGTATTTTTTTATAAAATATAACCAAGCTATCATTTGAATAATAGTTGTAATTACGGTAATGATATATAGCCACAAAGGTAATTTGAACCATAGAATGGATAAAAAGAAAGTTGGAATTACTGTGGCAGCAAATACCTTAAAGTATTGATTTAGGTTGGGAAAGTTTTTAGGGAGTATGGTTGTTAACATCGCCATACTTGCAAAGAAGAACCAGCCATTATATTGAAAATGCAAAAAATAATATTTATAAATGAGGTACTTATCTTGGGTAAATGTTTTTGAAACCATCATATAAGCCAATAAAAATGGACCAACAACAGAGAGAATATTAAGAAGTAATCCAGTAATTGCCCAAGAACTAAATAAATTATCTTTCGGAATTAATTTATTATCTCTGATGTAAAAAACGGCAAATAGAATAGCTATGATTAAAGTTGATAAAGCAGAAAATATAATAGTATCAGTTTTAGAACCAATGAATGTAAACAACAAAGCAGCAATATATGCACAGATTAAATTAAATACAATCAGCCATTTGTACTTTTTTTGATTTGCAGAACTTAAGAATGGAAAAATAAGATAAGCTAAGCCACAATATAAAGCATGGTTTATCCAACCACTGAAGGCAAAGTTAAAATGTGCGTAGAGCAAGTTTTTTTGTTCAAAAAATGGAAAGCTAAAAGCTATTTTATATCGCATAAGTGTGCCATAAAATGCAACAACAACTAAGCTTAAAAATCCCCACCAAAACCAATTTTTAAAGATTGTTTTAATTTCTTTTTCCATCTTAGAAATATACTTTATGTTGTACTATTTTTACTTTTTGTTGCTCACTCATTTTTCTAAGTGTTCGAATAACGGTTTCTACTCTCAAACTTGTGAAATCAGCAATTTGCTGACGTGTATAAGGAATTAGAATTTTTTCTTCAGGCTTATCTTTTTCCTGATTTTGTTTTTTATATCTATTTAGAAATAGTTCGATTTTAATTTCAGGTGTTGGAGCTGTCCATATTTGTGAAAGCAATATATTGTCATAAATTTCTTCAGCTAATGAATGTAGTAGTTGTTGATTGATATCAGGGAAGTCTTTTAAGATGTTATTAAAGTTTTCTTTAGGAATTCTAACAAAAACACCAGCACTTAATGCTTGAGCACTTACTAGATGAGGTTTATTTAAGAGCAATTCAGATTCGCCAAAGCCTTCTCCTTCTGAAACAATGTTATGTGTAAGAAATTTGTCTTCCGTGTTAGAAGAAAAAATCCTTACCTCGCCTTTAATTACTTGGTAATAAAAGAGAGGTAAGGAATCTTGTTTGAAAATAAAGTCTCCTTTATTTATTCGTTTGGCGATACCACCATAAGCAATAAGTATGTTATAGTCAATATGCATTAAAATATTTTTATCTTCTTCTGATTTTATTCAAATTTAAGATTATATATCCAAAATATTGTAATAAAAATCGCTCTTATCTATTATTTAACACATAGAGTTGATATAACAATTTTTTTTCTTATTCTACGATAAAATGTCCTTTCATCATAGCAGAGTGTCCAGGGAAAGAACATAAGAATTCATAAGTTCCTTTTGCAGGAGCTGGGAATTCTACTTCAGTTGTTTCTCCACCACCAATTGTTTTAGTGTGTGCAATTACATCACCAGCTTTGTCAGCAGGAATATAATCTGTTGCTTGAGCAGCCATTGCAGCTTCAGCAAATTTTGCCAAATCAACACCTTGCTTTAATAATACAAAATTGTGTCCCATAGCAACAACAGGAGCAGTACCTGTATGTACTAAAGTTAATTTCACAGTTTGACCTTCTTTTACTTTAATTTCAGTTAAGTCATACTTCATATCATCGCCTGCACTTAGCTCAACTTCAGCTACATTTGCGTCTTCAGCAGGTGCTGTTTCTTCAGTAGTTGGTGTTGTGTTTTCAGTTGTTGATGATGAATTGTTGCATGCTGTAAATAAGAAAGCAGCTGCAGTCATTGTTAAGAATACTTTTTTCATTTTAATTAAATTTATTGAGTGAATAATAAAGTTTTAAGCGTTGAGTTGTTTCTCTAATAAAATAGATTTCGGAAACAAAATATTATTTTCTAAGTGGATATGCAAATGTAAATCATCTTCAAATTCTTTTAATAAAGATAATGTAACACGATAAGTATTGCAACCATCTTCTGGCACTGTATAATTATTAGTTAATGCAGAAATTTTTCTATATCGATCACCTTCGGTATCGTGTTCGTGCATCATTTGTTCAATAGGATTTTGTACTGTTCCAAAAGCGGCTTCGACAGTCGTTTTTGCAGCTTCAGCTTTTACCATTTTTCTGATATAAGGAAATAAAATTAACTCTTCTTTTTTCATGTGTTTAGTTAATTCACCAGCTCCTTCATTAAAGAGAGCCAAAACTTCTTCTAATTCAGCATGGCGACCGCCGTGAACTCTTGTAATTTTTTCTAAATAAGGCAATATTTCAGGAATTGCTTTTTCTACATAACGATGGTGTTTTTTCTCTACATAATCTGCTAATAAATCTAAAGGCCAAGAATTATAATCAATATTTGTAGCACCACCTTGTTGCATTGTTGCGGTTAATTCATTGATGAGTTGGTCAGCATCTAAACTTTGATTATTACATACTTCTTGGATACTACGGTTGCCATTACAACAAAAATCTATTGCTTTATTTTTAAATACTGCAGTAACTCTATAGTCTTGAGCTACTAATTCTGCAATGGTACTTTCTTTTGTGATATTCATATCTATTTTTCTTAATACTTTTTAAAATTAGGCTAACGGAATAACATCATTATTCCTATAATATTGAATTTTATACAAGAACATTTCTGCCATTCTATTGCCTTGCCATTTTGCACGTTCAGCACGTTCTCCAATAAATAGACTATCTACAGTTCCATAAAAAAGCTTTAACCATCTTTCAAAATGTACTGCATCGACAGGGAGTTGTGCGTGAGGCGGAAACGGAGCTCCGAAATAAGTTCGTTCATCATCTAATAATACAGTTTGCCAAAAGCGGTACATTTTTTCTAAATGTTGTGACCAACGATTTTGAATTACATTATTGAAAACATCTTTTAAGATTTCATCTTCTTGAACTTTTCCATAGAAAGTATCCACCAAAAGTTTTACATCTTCAATGTTTTCTATTTGCTTTATTGCACTCATCTTTTTTAACCTAATTATCTAAACGGTTGTACGAATAAAATGTTTTTGTCTTATTTTACGATATTATTAACCTTTTTTCCAATAATTATTTGCTTGTGCAATAGTCTGGAATTCAATAGCTACAACATTTGCAGATGCAATTAGTTGTGCTGTATCTGACGCATAATTTACTCTTAGTTTTTTTCTTTCTTCAGGGTCTGTTTGAATAGCTGCAATTGTTTTTCTTGACATTTTTATTGCTAATTCTCTACCTTCTTGAGGTGTTGCTGTAATTAATGATTCTAACCAAATTCCCATATTGTAATCTATTTTAATGATGAATGAATTATCTTACTAATATTGATTTTCCTGTTTTGATTTTTGTTGCTAAATCGAAAATTGTTGTGGTTGTTAGCATTGTTTTTAATTCTCCTCTAACTTTAATAAATTGGTCATGCATTGGACAAGGTGCATCAGGATTGCATTCGCTTAAACCTAAAGCACAACCATTGTAAATAGAATCGCCATCAATTGCAAATACAATTTCACTAATTTTTATTTGTTTCATCTTATCTAATGGAATTTCAAATCCACCAGTTGGACCTTTTAATGAACGAACAATATTTTGTTTGGTTAAAGTTCCAAGGATTTTGGCAGTAAATGCTTCGGGTAAGTCTGCATTTTCGGCAACATCACTAATTTTTACACGCTTTCCTTCTAAAGATTCAGTCGCGATATAAGTTAATGCCCGTATGCCGTATTCACAAGATTTTGAGAACATTTTATTTTAAATTCTATGCAAAGATAAGCAAAATTTTAATTTCGGATAATATTGTCTTAAATAAAAGTCAATATTTAAGGTTTCTTAATATATATCTCTATTTTCCCTTGCCTTGCAAGACGGTACTCACTGTATAGAATAATATTTTTAAATCTAAACTGATGCTCATGTTCTCAATATATAAAATATCATATCTCATTCTTTGTATCATTTCTGGAACATTGTGTGCATAACCAAATTTGACCATTCCAAGAGATGTGATACCAGGTTTGATACGTTGGAGCAATTGATATTTTGGGGTGGTTTTTGAAATTTTATCAATAAAATATCGGCGTTCTGGGCGTGGACCAACGATACTCATATCGCCTTTCAGTACATTAAATAATTGAGGCAGTTCATCAATTCTATATTTTCGGATAAAGGAACCAATTTTTGTAATTCTTAAATCATTTTCTTGCGTAAGTTGAGGCATATCACCTTCCGCATTTTCTATCATACTTCTAAATTTATAGATATTAAATGGTTGATTATTTTTGCCTATCCTTTCTTGAGTATAAAGAATTTTGCCAGTGGATGTTTTTTTGATGATAATAGCGATAATACATAAAAATGGACTTAAAAGAATCAATACTAAAAATGATAACACTATATCAAAAAGACGTTTTGTAACTCTTTGAAACGGAGTTAGTACAAAAGGTGATATTTCTATAAAACCTGATTCAAATATACTTTGTGTTTTGTATTTTCCAGATAAAATATCAAAATCATTCGCTTTTATTTTAACCAAAATTCCATTTGCCAAACATTCTATAATTAGGTGTTCCACTTGTTGTTGTTCGTATTGATGAGCTATAATAATTGCTTCTTCATATTGATTTTGATGAATTAGTGCATGTGCATTTTCAAAATCTACTTCATTTTTTATAAAATGACTTAAAATAGGCAGAGATTGTGTGGTAAGTTTAGATTTTATTTGATTTCTATCTTTTTCAATGCCAACCAAAAGTGTTACTATTTGTACTTTTTTATGGACAATTTTGTTTTTTGCATAATTTAAAATTATCAACCTTCCTATTAGTAAAGTGAACAAATGAATCGATACATAAGCTGTAAACAATAAATAATAATCTTGATAATCTCTAATTCTATCATTTAGCATGACTAAAAAATATAGAAAGAAAGTGCCAATGATTGATTGGAAAATAGACCTTCCAAATTCATTTAATCTGGATTTTTTATAAATATCAGTATATGTGTTAGAAATAAAATAACAAATCCACCAAAAAATAGGAATAAATAATAAACCTTTTAAAAAATTGGTATCATTGGTTAAAAATGATTTTTGGAAGTGGAGCTCTTCAATATATATTTTGCGAAAACTAAAAAAGATAATCCACGTAATGCAGGCTGCAATATAATCAGACAGTACATATAAACGAATATCTTTAATTCTGTTATTCAACTGTCCAAAATTTATCTTTTTTTCAAGCCAAGGTTTTCCATTTTTTCTTCTAATTGCTTTTTAGTCGCACCAATTTTTTCGGATGTTTTGCTAATATTCCAATCATTTCTATCTAAATGGTGTTCAATAAAACTACGTTCTGTATAGTCTTGAATTTGTTGCAAATTTGCAAATCGGTCAAAGTCAATTCCTGCTTGTTCTATTTTTTTATTAGGACCAGAATAGTCTAAAACATCTTGTTTGGTAATACTTTTGCCACTCATAATTATCAAACGTTCTACCACATTTCTAAGTTCACGAATATTACCAGTCCAGTTTCGAGCTTGTAAAGCTTCTACTGCATCTTTTTCTATTTTTTTAGTAGGCACACCATATTCCCCACAAATTTCTTGTAGGAAATGTTCACACAACATTGGAATATCATCTTTCCTTTGATTTAAAGATGGTACATGAATTAAAATGACACTCAAACGGTGGTATAAATCCAAACGGAATCTATTTTCCTCAGCTTCTTTCAATAAATCTTTGTTGGTTGCAGCAACAATACGAACATCAACGGTAAAATCTTTATCGCCACCCACACGAGTAATTTTATTTTCTTGCAAAGCACGTAATACTTTTGCTTGAGCCGAAAGGCTCATATCCCCAATTTCATCTAAGAATAAAGTGCCACCATTGGCTTGTTCAAATTTCCCGATTCGTTGTTTGATAGCTGAAGTAAAAGCTCCTTTTTCGTGTCCAAATAATTCACTTTCTATCAACTCAGAGGGAATTGCAGCACAGTTTACTTCAATTAAAGGGCCATTTGCTCTATTGCTTTGTTCGTGCAACCATCGTGCAACCAATTCTTTACCTGAACCATTGTCGCCTGTAATTAAAACACGAGCATCAGTTGGTGCAACTTTCTCAATAGTATCTTTTATTTTTTGGATAGAGTTGGAAGTTCCTACAATATCTTTGGTTTTAGCAATTTTCTTTTTTAGGATTTTAGTTTCAGAAACTAAATTAGATTTATCCATTGCGTTACGCACCGTAATCAACAAACGATTCAAATCAGG
The DNA here is from genome assembly GCA_020636545.1 of Chitinophagales bacterium. Taxonomy (GTDB): domain Bacteria; phylum Bacteroidota; class Bacteroidia; order Chitinophagales; family JADIYW01; genus JADJSS01. The sequence continues at coordinate 203,218 of JACJXS010000010.1, read as the reverse complement.
TGGCTTTGGAATATAATCAAAAGCTCCTTTTTTTACGGCTTCAACGGCAGTTTCAATATTTCCGTGTCCTGAAAGTACAATAACAGGTGTATCAATACCTTTTTTTTGTAATTCTGCCAATACTTCAATACCATCTTTTTTTGGCATTTTAACATCTAAAATTACTACATCGTAATTGCCTTTTTCAATTTTTTGTACACCAATTTCGCCATCTTCAGCTTCATCAATTTCATATTTCTCATATTCAAGAATATCTCTCAAGGTTCTTCTGATGGCTTTCTCATCATCTACTATTAGTATTTTAGGCATATTTATCTTTATTTATTTACCATTGTAAAGCTAAGAAAAAATTAGATAATAGATAAAATTGTATTTTTATAAAAAAAAGAATGGCAAAATTAGATTTAGGTGCTGTACAAGAAACTTTATTATTGCCTTTGGCAGCGAGAGCTTATGATGCTGAAAGTAAATACCCAATACTAAATGACCAAAAAGCTTTGGAACTTTTTAAGCAGTTGGTTCCTGATAGAAAAGCATTTAGAAGAAATTTATTAAAAGTTGGTATCGTAAGTTTAACAGAGCGTGGTTGGATAATGGATAGGGCAGTGAAAGATTTTTTAAAAAGAAATCCAAATGGAAAAGTGTTGAATATTGGTGCAGGTTTAGAAACCTCTTTTTATCGCTTAGGACAGCCAAGTGTGCCTTGGTTTGACTTAGATTTGCCAGATAGTTTAGCATTAAGAAAGCGATTATTACCTAATAAATTTAATAATGTAAAATATATTGGTAAATCTATGTTTGATGAATCGTGGATGGACGATATAGGTAATATTTCTAATGGGTTAATGATTACAGTTCCTGGTGTTTTTCCTTATTTTGATGAAAAACAAGTACAATTATTTTTTAATACATTTGCTCCAAAGCTAAAAGGTGCTGAAATTATATTTGATGTGCTTTCTAATGCAAGTAGATTATTTGTACAACGAAAAATTAATCAGGCAGGCATGAACAAAGCTACTTTAGATTGGGGCATTATGAATCCAAGACATATTGAGCAATGGAATCAACATATTCAATTTGTAAAAGCATATATCTATTTGCAACATCCATCTTTTAATGCAATTGGGAATCCAATTTATAATTTTATCAGTTGGAATAGTAAGTTTTTTAAATCTGCTCAAATATTTCATTTTAAGTTTGTTTAATACAAAAAATGGAAGTTTATTTTATTCATATAGATAATTTTATCTGGTCGCAATCTATGGAAGAGGATTTGTTGTCTTTCCCAGAAAGTATTCATCAGAAAATTAATGCCTACAAGTCATTAGAACATAAAATACATGATTATTATGGAAAAAAAATCATTCAATTTCTATTGCAGAAATATCAACCCAATTATTCTTTGCATGATTTAGAATATACAGAAAAAGGTAAGCCTTATTTTGGAGCAGCTTTCGATATTAATATTTCACATTCAGGTAATTTTGTTGTTGGTGTATATATAGAAAATGCTCTAGTTGGAATTGATATTGAAAAACATAGAAATGTAAAAGTTTCAGATTTTGAAAAATATTTTTCAGAAAATGAGTGGAATACCATTCAATATACTGAAAATCCACTAATTACTTTTTTTGATTTTTGGGCTATCAAAGAATCCGCCATAAAATGCAATGGAAATGGATTTACGGTATTGTCAAAAACAAAAATATTTGAAGACTATAGAATTCAATGTGTTGATGAAATATACTTTTATCGGCAAATATCGATTAATATTAATTATAGCTGTTCAGTTTGCTCCAACACTCTAATAGAAACTGTAAATTTGGTAGAAATTAATTTATAAACTTAATCTATTCGTACTGTCTTTACATCTAATAAGTTCATTGCATTACTTGGTAGATTTTTTATTTTTTTATGTGTAAATCGTACTATTTGGTCATAGAAAAGCAAAATAACAGGAGCATCTTCCAATGCCATTTTTTCTAATTGGTGGTACATTTTTAAAGCTTCTGCTGTGTTATTTGTTTGCATGGCTTTTTCATATAATTTATCGTAAGCAGGATTTTTATAAAAAGTATAATTTGGTGGAGCTCCATATCCACTGAAAAATAAGGCTAAATAGTTTTCAGCATCAGGATAATCGCCAATCCACGATGCACGAAATAGTTGTGCTTCATTTTTACGCATAGCTTCTCTCAAAAATGCGGCTGGTGAATTTTCAATTTTTATTTTTATACCTATTTCTGCCAATTGATTAGCTACACTAGAAATTAAATCTTGATAGGTCGGATTTGAGTAAACCGTAATTGGGTCAATGCCTTTGCCGTTTGGATATCCAGCCTCCATTAATAATTGTTTTGCTTTAGCAATGTCATAGTGATAACCTTTTACGACAGATGAATCAAACTCATTCATGCCTAAAGGTATAATGCCACTTTCGGCAGCAATACCAATACCATTCCTCAAATAAGTAATCATTTTTTTTCGGTCGATGGCATAATTCATTGCTTGTCTTACTTTTTTATTTTTTAAAGCTTCGCATGGTTGCTTTTTCATCGAAATACCAATATATTCGGTATTCATATAGGGCATTTTTAAAAAATTGATTTTATCTTTCCATTCTTGTTTTAGTTCACCTTCTTTCGTCAATAGTTTATCTTTGAAGGAAATATCTAAACCTGTCATAAAATCAAGTTCGCCTTTTTGGAATTGATTGTATTCTGAATTTCTATTAGCAATAAAATTAAATCGTACACCATCAATATAAGGTAATCTATTACCGTTATTATCTTTTTCAAAATAGTTTTTGTTTTTATGCACAATTAATACATTGTTTTCTTCCCAACGAACAAAATAAAATGGTCCAGTTCCAACGGGATGTTTGCGAAAATCTTTTCCATAATGTTCTACCACTTCCTTTGGAACAACAGAACAATATTGTAATGTAAGCAAACCCAACATAGGGCGAAATGGTTCTTTTAAATGAATACTAAATGTGGTATCATTGATTGCTTTAAATGGTTTTTGTTCTAGTGTTTTTCCATTAAATAACCATGCACCAGTGGAGGCAACAGTGGTATCAATAATTCTATTCAAAGCATAAACAAAATCGGAAGCAACCACTTTTCTTCCTTTGCCGTTTGGGAATAATTCGTGGTCGTGAAAAAATACATCATCACGAAGAATAAAAGTATAATTTAAACCATCATTAGAAATAGTCCAAGATTTGGCAATGGAAGGTAAAATATTTAAGTTACTATCAATTTGAACCAATCCATTATACAATTGATTATCGCACCACATTGTTGCTTGATCTTTTGAAAATGCAGGGTCTAAAGATGTTAAACCTGCGGAGATATTAAGATGGAAAAATTTAGCAGATTTGTCTTTGTGGGTTTCTTTGCAAGCGACTACACAAAAAAGACTTATCCATAATAAAATTAATTTTACTTTTTTCATCTAAAGACAAATATACTTGTATTGTTTGGCGAAATAAATATTTTTTAGGAACACCATGTTAGCTTAATTTATAAATCAAATTTTCCCATTCTTCATTGATTTTTAAAAAATGTTTCTTACATAAGTGTAATGGTGTTTTTGCAATTTCATTTCGCTGAATGCCTATCATTACATTAAATTCTTTTTGAATTAATGACTGTACCGCGGCAACACCTAAACGAGCTGCCAAAATTCTATCCTCAGCCGTTGGATTGCCACCTCGTAATAAATGTCCTAGTACTAAAGTTTTGATATCGTATTCGGGGTGTGTTTTTTTAAATTCAGCTGCAATATTTTCAGCACCTCCTTTGTCATCGCCTTCAGAAACGATGATGATGTAAGACTCCTTATCTGTCCCTCTCTTTAATCGTTCTGACAAATCAATTAAATTGGTTTTAGTTTCTGGAATAAAAATATCTTCTGCTCCTGTTGCAATCCCGGTCGCTAATGCAATTGCACCAACATCGCGACCCATTACTTCTATAAAAAATAATCGTTTAAAAGCATTGGCAGTATCTCTGATTTTATCAACACATTCCATTGCAGTTTGTACCGCAGATTTAAACCCAATAGTGTAATCCGTACCAAATAAGTCATTGTCGATGGTGCCAGGAATTCCGATAAATGGAATATTAAATTCTTGTGTAAATTGAATGGCTCCAGCAAAAGTACCATCGCCGCCAATTACAATTACAGCATCAATTTGATGTTCTACTAAATTTTGATATGCTTTGTTTCTTCCTTCTTTAGATTGAAAATCTTTACTTCGAGCTGATTTTAAAATTGTTCCGCCTCTATGAATAATGTTGCCAACACTTTTTTTATGGAGTGGTAGAATTTGATTGTCCACCAAACCTTGATAACCATTGTATATGCCAAATACTTTTAGTTTCTCCAATAAAGCAATTCTGACAACTGCACGAATGGCAGCATTCATACCTGGAGCATCACCACCTGAAGTTAATACTGCAATATTTTTCATTATAAGTGTTTAATATTTTCTAAAACAAAACTAATTAACTCATCAATTGTTTGCTCAGCATTTGAAGAGAATGTACCCAATTGTCTATTAGCTATCATCGCATTGAAAGAAATACAACGATGTCCTAACAGGCTACCTAATCCATAAATACCAGAGGTTTCCATTTCTAGATTGGTAATTTGTAAATTATCTTCAAATTTTAAAGCAGATAGAGTATCAATAAAATCTTTTTGTTTGGGTTGTAATCTTAATTGTCTGCCTTGTGGTGCATAAAATCCTGGAGCTGTAAGTGTAATCCCACGTTTAATTCCTTTGGCTAATTTATCTAATAAATAAGTATCCGCTTGAGTAGTATAAGATTCCGTATTCGTAATTTTTGATACTGCATTATTGATTTTATTATGAGCATTTTGATATTGATAAAAATGTAATAAACCTTCTAACCCAACAGCATATTCAGATACTAAGAAACTATCTATTGGAATGTCATTTTGTAATGCTCCACTTGTTCCAATACGTATAATATTCAGCGATTTTAATTGCTTTTTAGGTGTTCTTGCTTTTAAATCAATATTGACTAAGGCATCTAATTCATTCAATACAATATCGATGTTGTCGGTGCCAATTCCAGTAGCAATAACAGAAACTTTTTTGTTGCCTAAATATCCAGTATGTGTAACAAACTCACGGTTGGATTTTTGAATTTCTATTTTGTCAAAATATTTAGTTACCATTGGTACTCGCTCTGGATCGCCGACTGTGATGATGGTGTCTGCAATATCTTCTGGCAATAAAGTAAGATGATAAACACTTCCATCTTTATTTAATATCAATTCACTTTCTGCAATTTTCATAACTTTTTTTTAGATATAACTCAATAAAATTACAAATAGCTGATAATTTGTATTGAATTTTTTTTATTGTTATACAAACTTAAATATTTAATTCTTTCGGTTAATAGTTCTGTAGTAAATTCTTGTTGGAAATAGTGTTTTATTTGTTGTTCAATATTATTTTCATCAACAAGTATGGTTGTATTTTGAAGTTCAGACCCAATAATTGCTGCATGATTTGTGAAACAAAATCGACCTAAAAATAAAGTATTAATTAGCTTTAATTTTACACCAGTTTCAATCTCTGAAAAAATGATATTGATATGTGCATCTTGTATTAGAGTTTCTAAGTCTTCGTACGATGGATTAGAAATTAATTGTATGTTTTTAAATCGTTGTACAGTTTCGATTAGATGTTCCGTAGGATTTTTTCCAGCAATAATTATAGGTAATTGACAATTTTTGAGTTGGTTTTTGAGTAAACGCACGATAGGTAAATAATTATCTGTGATACTTAGGTTTCCATGAAATAAGATATATTCGCCTCTTCCAATTTTTGTCTTGGATTCTGTATTTTGGTGAAATGCAGGAATAAATGTAGTAGGAATATTTGGAAAGCGATTGGTATAATATGTAGTATCACTAGTAGAAAGACAGAGTAATGCTTGACTGTTTTCTAAAGTGGATTGGTATTTAATCAATTTTTTATATTCAAAATAAAAATAAAGTTTATCTTTTAAACCTAATGCCAAATCAAATAGTTTTCCATAATAGAGCCATTCAATATTATGCAATCGAACTATTTTTTTTCTATTTTTTAATGCAGGATGATTGAGTAAAAAAGTAGTGTGCAAACCTTCAAATAATATTGGAAAATCATCGTTTTGTATATTTTCTAAAAGTTTTGTATCATTTCGAGTTTGTACAATATAAGGAATGCTTTTTAATACATTTTTAAAAGTAATATTTCTTTTGTAATAATGAATAGACGCACAATAAGGCTGTATTTTATCTTCAGTATTGTTTTTCTCTTCTGAAAAATAATGTAAATGTACAGCGACACCTTCCGCATTCAATGTCTTTATCTTGTAATAAATTTCAATGACACCACCATAATTTGGAGGATATGGGAAATCAAAAGCAATAATATGTATTTGTTTCTTTATGATGTATTGTTTTGGTTTTTAATATGAATAGCTCTTTGTGGATAAGGAAATTTTATATTGTTTTTCTTAAATTGATTATAGATTTCATACCGTAATTGGCTGCGTATTCTGCCTGCTGTGAAAACATGGTCTGTCCAAAATTTCAATTCTAAAATTATTGCATCGGGTTCAAAATCAGTCATGCGAATTACAATTGGACGCTCTTCATCATTGCTTATTGTAAATTCATGTTGGTTTGCAACGTCAAATAAGATTTTAGTAGCTAAATTTACATCTGTATCGTAAGCAACACGAACAGGAATTACAAATCGTGCTACTTTCTCATGATGGCTCCAGTTTTTTACATTTTCGGTAATGAATTTTCCATTAGGCACAATGACATGCGTTCCATCACGTGTTAATAATTCTGTAGTTCGTAATTTTATATTAACTACTCTTCCAAAAGTGTCATCGACTTGTAAGACATCTTTTACTTTTATAGTACCTTCCATTAAAATAAAAATTCCTGAAACTATATCTTTAAATATCTCTTGGACACCAATTCCAAAGCCTACCAAAAGTGCGGTAGAACCGGCTAAAATAAAAGTTACATTGATTTTTAAGGTTACTAAAATTAAGGAAATACTTATAGTCCAAGCCAAATACTTGACTAATAAATTGATGGAAATTAATCTTCCTCTTGTGTAATAATCTTCAGAAGCTTTCCTATCAATAATTGCTTTTGTTATTCTTAAAATTAAATAATTTATAAATAAAATTACAGCGATTGCTACAAGCATACCAACTTTTAGCTCATACTTGAAGAATCTAAATAAACTATAATCTAAAACTTCTTCTAAATTCATATTATAATTGCTTGTATAGTTCAATAAGCTTTTGTCCTTCTAATTCCCAATTTAATTCTTTTGCAGCTTGTATGCAATTTACACTTAATTCATTATATACATCTTTGTTATCAAGAATTTTTTTTATTGCATTTACAATGTCTTCAATGACTAATCGTTCTACCAAAACGGCAACTTTATAATTTTCGTTATAAGCAATATATTCTGGGAATCCGATGCAAACCTGTGGAACACCTGCTTGAATATAATCAAAAAATTTATTGCTTAATGAATAATAATAATTTAAACCTCTATGCTCTAAAAGATTAATGCCAATATATGCTTGATGCGTAATGATTCTAAGTTCTTCAGGCGTTTTTCTACCCAATAGCTTGACTTTTTTTTCTAGTTTATAGTGATGGATTAGCTGTTTGATTTTCTCACTTTCATCACCGTCGCCCACTATATAAAAAGGAATGTTTTCTATAAACTGCATTGCCAATAGCATTTCTTTGATACCTCTTCCCATATTTACAGCACCTTGATATAAAATATAAGGCGAAGAATTTTTTGGTTCTAATGAATTTGATTTAATAGGTAGGTTTCTAATTACTTCAAATTTTTTATGCCATTTTTTTTCAAAGATATTTGCTAATGATTGATTGACAGTATATGCAAAATCTACTTTTGGAATTAAATTATTCTCAATAGTTTGCCAGAAAGATTGTATAAAATTACGACCGATTAACTCAGGTGTTTCAGAATAATATTCATGCGCATCGTACACTAATTTTTTTCTTTTAATTAGCTTTGCAAAATAAGCAGCAGGCAAAGTATCTGTATCACAAGCACAAACAATATCAAAGCGATTCATTAGTAAATAAATAAAAAAACGGATATTTAGTTCTGCATAGAAAAGAAACTTTTTTGTAAAAAACAGTTTTAATCGTGTAGGTAGAAATCTGTTTTTGCTGAGTGGTTTTGAATTTTCTAACATTCGCCCAACCAATTCTACGGAAAAGCCCTGTGTTGCTAATGAATTACAGATTCGGTGCATACGATTATCCGTAGTTAAATCATTGCTAACTAAAAAGATTATCCGCTTACTTTTTTCTGATTTCATTTTTATAATTCAATTCAATTAATTCATCATCTAATAAACTTCTAACTGCTAATTCAAAAGCGGTTTTTTGTAATTTATTTGTAGGCTTAAAATAATCAATTGTAGTGAATTGATTTGTTATTTTCTCTAAAATTTCATTTCTGAAAAATTCAATTTTTTTAGTAATAGAAGTAGTTTGTTTTTGCTCAATACAAACATCACATTTTCCACATGACATTACTGTTTCTCCAAAATAATTACAGATGATTTCTTGCCTACATTTACTTTCGGACTCAATGTATTTTTGAATGGCTTCTAATTTATTAAATGTTATCCGTTTTCTTTCGTTAATATATTTCCAATTAAACGACAAATTATCTTGGTGTAAACGCTCAGTTAAAAAAATCAATTCAGGCTCATCAGTTTTTTCTTCATAATAAAGGATTTTTCTTTTTCGCAAATAATACAATTGTTTTTTTAGTTCATTTACAGTAATGCGTAAGCCTTTTGCTAAATCATATTCATTTATTTGTATGAAATTACTAATGATTCCGCCATACATTCGCAATATTGATTTTATTATTGGTTCATACGCTTTATGTGCCAACTGAAATTTATATAATTCTAAATTGTCTATTGCAAACATCAATCTTGATGGTATAAAAAAACTTTCATTGAGTTGGATATAGCCTTCTTGCTCTAAAAACTTTAAAGCATAATACACTTCATTTGGTTTATAATTGTATGTTTTTGAAAAGTGATGAATGTCAAAAACTTTGGTTTGAAATTGACCACTGCCAACAGCAATTTCATAGAAATTAAAAATCGAATTGTAAATTTTCTTTACTTGCTCAATTTCAGGAAATTTCTCTTTTACTTTTGTTTCTAAATATTGCTTATCACTCTCTGTATATAAAGCAACTGCATAAGATTTTTTGCCATCTCGCCCTGCACGTCCAGCTTCTTGATAATAGGCTTCTAAAGTTTCTGGAATGTCAATATGTATCACAAAACGAACATCTGGTTTATCAATCCCCATACCAAATGCATTGGTGCAAACAATGATTCTGGTTTTATTCTGTATCCAATTTTCTTGTCTTATGCTTCGTTCAGCATTAGTTAAACCAGCGTGATAAAAATCAGCACTGATATTATTTCTAAATAGATATTCTGCTATTTCTTTTGTTTTATTCCTGTTTGAAACATAAACAATGCCACTGCCACTAAGCTTTTGAGCAATTTCTACTATTTTATTGAGTTTGGCAATTTCATGACGAACAACAAAACTAATATTTTCTCTAATAAATGATTTTTTGAATATATTTTCAGATTTGAATTTTAGCTGCTCCACAATATCTTTTTGGACTTCTGGTGTAGCACTTGCAGTCAATGCCAATATTGGAACTTCAGAATGATATTTTCTGATTTCGGCAATTTGCAAATAAGATGGTCTAAAATCGTATCCCCATTGAGAAATGCAGTGTGCTTCATCAACCGCAATTAAATTGACAGGCATTTTTTTAAAGCGTTCAATGAATAGTTCTGTTTTTAATCTTTCTGGTGATACATAAAGGAATTTATAATAACCAAAAATGGCATTGTCCAAAATAACATCTATTTCCTTATAACTTAATCCAGAAAAAATTGCAGCCGCTTTTATATTTCTTTGTTTGAGTTGAGTAATTTGGTCTTTCATCAATGCAATTAAAGGCGTGATGACAATGCAAATGCCTTCTTGAGCTAAAGTTGGAACTTGAAAGCAAATAGATTTGCCTCCGCCCGTCGGCATTAAAGCCAGTGTATCATTTTTTTGTAGAACACTTTCAATAATAGCAGTTTGCGGCTCTCGGAAAAAATCATAATTCCAAAATTTCTTTAAGATTTCTTTAGGTTGTAACATGTGGTAAATTGGAAAGCTTATCTTATGTTTGTATCAAAAATAGAAGATATTTTTGACTATCTACTTTTTTTATGAATAAAAAAAAATTAATGATATTTGTTCTAATCGCATGTGTTGCAGTTTTGCTGTATTGGTGGTATTTTAAGCCGCCTATGAATCCAATGGAGAAAGCAAAATTTCAATCAGCAGATGGAAAAACTAAAGAACTCGCTGACTTTAAAGGTCAAGCTATTGTTTTGAGTTATTTTCAGTCATGGTGTGGTGATTGTCGAAGAGAATTACCAGAATTATTAGCTTTACAAAAAACTGTTGGCGGTGAAGATTCATTGAAATTAATTCTGATTTCCGATGAAAATTGGGGTAAAATCAATATCGTTAAAAATATAGCCAATAGTTCAAATTTGGAATTTTTACATTCTTTAGAAAGCCTACATTCTTTAGGTATCAAAAGATATCCAACTACCTATTTGTTAGACAAATCTGGAAAAGAAGTAAAAGTAGATGTTGAAGGAATTTATTGGAATAATCCTGAAATAATTCAATTAATCCGCAAAATTAATCAAAAATGAGTTTAAGAGAAAGTTTAGAACACGCAATGTCCATTTGTGCAATTGATGACGCTTATGTTGAGTATAGTGCAAGAGAAAAATATTTAGCATTTGCATATACCTATATTCAAACCATTCAGAAAGAGCAATCAAAGTTACTTCCTCTATTAGTGTCTAAAAAAATATTTTTACTACCGAATGACGAGGTGAGCAGACTTAAAGAAGTGTTTGTGCCGTATGCACAGCAATTAATTAATGAAGGTGTGCAGACTGGAGAGATTATTTTGCGTCCTATTTTGCATAAAACCTATACATTATTGTTTTGGCAAAATTTTTTACAGATTTTACATTTTTGGGCAAATGACAAAAGCAAACACAGAGAAGAAACAGATGTTGTTATTGAAAAATCAGTACATTTTGTGTTTGATACTTTAGCACCTAATGCAATTGATTCAGGTTTAGATTATTTGAAATTTTTGGTGCAAAATCGATAGATTTTCAAACTTATATAAATAATTTTTTTTCTCATTTAAAATATTAAAATTATTTTTGTTAGATAAAATTGATAGATGTTACAAATTAGGTTGTTATTTTTTATACTAATTATTTTTTCTTTTATTGCGAAAGGACAAACCGTTTTAGATTGGAATGATTGTCTAAATTTAATTGATAAAAATAATTTACAACTGAAAATGAATGTCATAAATATGCAGTTGGCAGAAATTGAAGTAAAAAGAAATAAATTTAATTATTCTCCAAATATCAATGCACAAAGTAATTATAGCCTGAGAATAGGTAAAAATTATAATTATTTTGAGAATAAATATGAAAACCAAATTGTACATTATAATGACTTCAATTTGAATGTACAACAGCCTATTTTTGATGGGTTTTTGACACAAAATCAAATACAGAAATCAAAGTTAGATTATGAAGCTTTAAAACTAGATAATGATGCATTGAAAAGAAATTTACAAATGCAAACCATGACGGCATATCTAAATATCTTGAATGCAAAAGAACAGTTAGAACAAGCTAAAACACAACAATTATCGACAATTGACCAACAAGTTAAAACAAATTCGATGATTGATGCAGGTGCTTTGCCAGAAAGTAATCGTTATGATATCGATGCTCAAATGGCAACAGAAGAAGCAAACATTATAATGGCTAGAAATCAATTAAATTTAGCTTTGTTAAATTTGAAAGTTTTGTTGCAAATTGATTTGAATGAAGTTGTTGATATTAAATCTCCTGAAAGTTTAATAAATAACGTAATTAGTACAGATAGTATTCCAAATGCTGCTGATGTTTTTTCGCTTGCGGTAACACAAAGACCTGAAGTTTTAGCACAGAAATTTAGAATTGAGAGTGCAAAAAAGAATATTAAAATAGCTAAATCTAGTAATTACCCAACTTTGAATTTTTTAGGAAATATCAATACTTTTTATACGAACCAAAATAAAACTGCACAGCAAACGATAACTGGAAATTTCATTCCGATTGGATTTGTAGAGTCAACAAATCAGATTGTATTGTCGCCCGAAACATCAGTGAAACAAACCAAAACACCTTATTTTAATCAGCTAGGTAACTTATTAAATTATTCTTTTGGCTTGGGTTTAACGATTCCAATTTATAATAAAAATACAGCACGTTTTTCAGTAAAACAAGCTGAACAAAATATCAAATTGAGTGAATTAAATCAACAACAAACGATTTTTGATTTAAACAATACGATACAACAAGCATATATCAAAACTATTACGGCAAAGGAAAATTATTTTGCGGCCAAAAAAGTATATGAAAGTACACTAAAATCTTATGAAACTGCAGCCGAAAGAGTAAGTGCTGGCTTATCAACCCAGTTAGAACTAAATTTGGCTAAAAATACATTGAATAATAGTTTATCTCGATTAACACAAACGAAATATGAATATATTTTTAACAGAAAGGTTTTAGATTATTATCAAGGAAAAACGATACAAATAGATTAATTAGAATATGAAAAGTAAGCACATCTATATATTGTTGGCAATCGCAATAGTGGCAATTATTATTGCAGTACTAGTCAATAAAAACAAAGCAAAGAATGCTAGCATTGAAGTCGAACTTCAAAAAATTAGTACGCAGAATATTATACAAACAGTTGCTGCAAGCGGAAAAGTTTATCCTGTGGAGGAAGTAAAAATTAGCTCTGATGTTTCTGGAGAAATTATTGAATTGAATGTAAAAGAGGGAGAAATTGTTCAGAAAGGGCAATTGTTAGCACGTATTCAGGCTGAAAGTTATTTGGCTTATGTGGAGCAAAGCGAGGCAAATTTAAACAATGCAAAAGCCAATGCCGCAAATTTACAATCAAGATTGAAACAAGCAGAAGCACAAATGTTGAATGCTGAAGCGAGTTATAATAGAACTAAAGGCTTGTTTGATAAAAAGATTATGTCTAAAGCAGATTTGGAGCAAGCGGAAACGGCTTATAAGTCAGCAAAAGCAGAATACAATGCAGGAAAAGATGCTATCAATGCAGCCAACTTCACGACAAAATCTGTAGCAGCATCAATTAAAGATGCTAAAAATAATTTGAACAAAACTGCTATCTATGCACCAATGTCTGGAATTGTTTCTTTGTTGAATGTAAAGAAAGGAGAGAAAGTGGTGGGTACTTTACAAATGACAGGAACTGAAATGATGCGAATTGCTGATTTTGGACAGATGGAAATCCGAGTTGATGTTAGTGAAAGTGAAATTATTAAAATTAAAATAGGAGATACTGCAAATGTGCAAATTGATGCTTATTTAGATAGAAACTTTGTGGGTATTGTGAGTGAAGTCGCCAATACTTCAAAAGGTGCGAGTGGTGGTGCTTTGAGTACCGACCAATCTACTAATTTTGTTGTGAAAGTAGTAATAGATAGAAATTCTTATGCGGATTTATTAGACGAAAATGCAAAGCCATTTTTACCTGGAATGTCGGCCACCGTTGAGATTAAAACAAAGCAAAAAAATAATGTTGTTGCGGTTCCTATTCAATCTGTAATTGCAAAAGATACAATTATTAATGGCGTTTCTTCTACTAGAGAATATGTATTTGTCAATAAAAATGGGATAGCTCAACGTCAGTTAGTAAAATCAGGTATTCAAAATGATACTTATATTGAAATTACAGAAGGTTTAAAATCAGGAGAGACAATCGTAACGGGTCCGTATAATACAATTACTAAAAAATTGAACGATGGCGATAAAATTTCATTAATTAAGGAGGGTGAAAAAAAGAAACCATCTACAAAAGAAGATGAGGAAGAATAGAAATTTATTGTAGTGGATAAGTATTTAGAATTAAATAAATTAGAAAATGAATCTGATATTTTTAAAGGAATAAGTCAGATATTTTTACAAGATAATGTTGTTTGTGGTCTTGTTTTCACTTTAGCAGTTTGTTTTAATAATTGGATTATGGGTATTGCCTTATTGGTGACAACTATCTTTGGAACATTGACTGCTGTTTTGTTAAAATTAGATAAGAATGAAATTAATCAAGGTCTGTACGGATTTAATGCAGCTTTGGTTGGTGTAGCAATGGTTTTATTTTTTAAACCAACTATTATTGTTTGGATATTAATTGTGATTGGGGCTGTTTTATCTACTTTATGTTATGCCTATTTTTTGAAGAAAAAAATTCCAATTTTTACATTGCCATTTATTATTATTACTTGGATAATATATTTTTCATTTAAACCATTTTTAACGCCAGCTACGCTGCAAATATTACCACAACATTCATCATTAGATTTTATTGCTATACTATCAAAAAGTTTTAGTCAAGTCCTTTTTCAAAATAATATTTGGGTTGGGATTGTATTGCTCATTGCTTTGGCTTGGAGCTCAAAAGTTGCCGCACTATTTGGATTAATAGGAGCAATTCTTTCTGCTATTTTGGCTTGTTTTTTTGGTTTTACAATCCAAGAAATTAATGATGGCTTGTTAGGATATAATGCTGTTTTATGTGCTATTGTTTTTGCTGACTGGAATTATAAAGCACTTACGCTTGCTATTTTTTCAATAATGCTATCTTTTGTTTGTCTTGTACTATTGAAGTATTTTAATTTTCTTCCACTTACCTTTCCATTTGTTTTAGCATCTATATTGACACTCAAAATAAAAAACAAATTTGTTGTAGAATAATATTTTTCCTATATTTATAATAAAATTTGGCAGACAAGATTGTTTCTTATTAATAGAGCCTTAAATGGTAAGAAAGTTATTTATTCTAATTGTTGTATCGATTGTTATTATTGCTTGTAAAAAAGAAAATAGTACCAGTAAAACACCTATTGTTTTTGTACATGGATTTTTAGCAGCTGGTGATACTTATGAAAAGCAAGTAAAAAGATTTGCTTCTAATGGTTATAGTTTAGATGAATTATATGCATTTGATTACAATACTTTAGATGTAATTAATAATCCAGAGAATAGCTTGGATAAGTTTATTGATGATGTACTAGCTAAAACAAAAGCTAGAAAAATAAACTTAGTTGGTCATTCGCGTGGTGCAATTTTGGTATATGATTATTGTAAGAAGTATGAGCAATCTAAGAAAGTTGAAAATTTAGTATTGCTTGCTGGACTCAAACAAGGTGGAGCAGGTGGACAGTCTGGGAACTTACCTACTTTAAATATCTATTCTGCTGATGATAAAATTATGACTTTTGGAGGTGATATTAGAGGCGTAAAAAATTTGAGATTGTTTAAAAAAGATCATTATGAAGTAGCAACTTGTGAAGCCACATTTGAAACGATATTTCAATTTTTAAACAAAATAAAACCGAGTACTTTAGATATTGTCGAAGAGGATAAAATTATACTTTCAGGCAAAGCAGTAAGTTTTGGAGAGAATATACCACAAGCTGGAACCATTGTTGAAGTTTTTGAGGTAAATACAAATACAGGCTATCGAATTAATTCAAAGCCTAATGCTATTTTTACAACTGATGCTGCTGGGCATTGGGGCGATTTTGAAGCGAAAAAATCTACTCATTATGAATTTGTAGTTTACAATCCAAGTGTACCCAAAAATAGAAAAGTGCATTATTATCGTGAACCATTTTTGAGAAGTGATCAATTAGTGTATTTGCGTTCATTTCCAGAAGATGGGAGTTTAGCAAGTATGTTTTTAGCATCACTGCCACAAGATGATGATAAAAGTGTTGTGGCATTTTTTGGAGCAAGCCAGTCCGTAGTTTCTGGTCGAGATGTTTTAAAAGTAAATGGATATAATTATTCAAATAATATATTTGCGACTGAAAGCAATACAACAATCGCACTTTTCATGTATGATGATAATAAAAATAATAGGACGGATAATTCTTCTATTCCTTCCTTTGCATTATTCCCATTTCTAAAAGGAGCAGATGTTTATTTTCAAACCCAAACACCTGAAACAATATTGTTTGAACTGAATGGCAGAAAAATTCCAGTATATAATTGGAAGTCAAAAACAGAAGGGGTAGGTGTTGCAGTTTTTGAATAAAACATAGAGTTTTTTCATCTAAATTAACTCATAAGTTGTGCCGTCTTTATTGTCTTTGATATTGATTTTGGCATCTTTCAAGGCATCTCTAATTTTGTCGGAGGTTGTCCAATCTTTATTTTCTCTTGCTTGTTTTCTAATATCAATTACCAAGTTCATTACTTTATCTAATGTTTCGTTTGAGCCATCAGTATTTTGAGTTTCATTCTTCAAACCTAAAACATCAAATAGATATTCAACATAGTATTTTTGTAAAGAATTATATACATCAACTGAAATATTATTTGCAGTTTTTCCATTGTTGTAATAGGTATTAATGTGCGTTGCCAAACCTAATAAATTAGCCACTGTTTTTGCAGTATTAAAATCATCGTCCATGGCTCCCTTGCAACCTAAACATAATTGATGTATCTGATTTTCTATATCAACATCAGGCTTTAGTTCTCCGCTTTGAGTTATTTCTTGTAAGTAATTTGCAGCATTCAACAATTTCCTTAAATTTTTCTCCGCATCTTGCAATGATTTGATATTAATATCTAGCTCTGAAGCATAATGCGATTGCAAAAACAATAAACGCACCACCATTGGCGAGTAGGCTTTGTCTAATAAAGGGTGATTGCCTGTTACTAATTCTAAAGGCAAAATAGAATTGCCTAAAGATTTGCTCATTTTTTGACCATTGAAATTCAACATATTGCTGTGCATCCAATAGTTAACCGGTTCTTCATTGCAAGCACCAATATTTTGTGCAATTTCACATTCGTGGTGTGGAAATTTTAAATCCATGCCACCGCCGTGAATATCAAATCGTTTGCCTAAGTATTTAGTACTCATTACAGAACATTCGATATGCCAACCAGGAAAGCCACTACCCCACGGAGAATTCCATTGCATAATATGTTCAGGTGATGCTTTTTTCCATAATGCAAAATCGACTGAACTTTTCTTTTCATCTTGTCCATCTAAATCTCGGTAGCCTGCCAATAATTCGTCAATATTTCGACCTGATAATTTACCGTAATTATTGCCTTTGTTATTATAAGCTTTAACATCAAAATAAACAGAACCATTGGCTTCATAAGCTAATCCTTTTTGAATTAATTGCTCAGTCATATCAATTTGTTCCACGATATGTCCAGTCGCAGTTGGTTCAATAGTTGGGGGCAATAAATTAAACAAGCTACAAACTTCGTGAAAACTCAAAGTATATTTTTGAACGATTTCCATAGGCTCAATACGCTCCAGTTTTGCTTGGTCTTCCATTCTGTTTTTTCCTTCGCCTTGTTCATTGGTTAAATGTCCTGCGTCAGTAATATTTCTAACGTATCTAACATTATAACCTAAGTACTTTAAATATCTATATACCACATCAAACGCAGTGAAAGTTCTCACATTTCCTAAATGTACATAATTATATACGGTCGGTCCACAAATATACATACCCACAAAAGGCGGATTAATAGGTGTGAATAGTTCTTTTTGTCGTGAAAGAGAATTGTAAATATGTAATGCTGACATAATGCAAAAATAATTAAAAATAGTATAAGAAACTAGAGCGTATAAAACAAAACAACCTAATTCTATCCGAAGATATCATTAGGTTGTCCAATTATTTGTTTAAGTAGTAAATTAATCCCATTTATCTACTTCTTCATTAGCTGAAGATGTAGTGGTATTTGAGCTTGTGCTTATAGTTTCAGCATCTGGAGTTGCGGGAATATCATTAGAATGATTGTGCTCTTGGTCGTAATCGTAAATTGCATCAAAATCGAAATCAGGAAGCAATTCTTTTTTTACGTAATCTACTGTTTCTTGCATAGAATTAATGAATTTCATAAAGTCTTCTTTGTAAATGAAAACCTTGTGTCTTTCATAACCGTCTCCTTCAAATTTTTTCTTACTTTCTGTGATGGTAATAAAATAGTCATTACTTTTTGTTGTACGCACATCAAAAAAATACGTTCTGCGTTTTCCTGCTCTTACTCTTTTAGAGTACACACTGTTTTGTTCAAAATTTTTTTCGTTCTCCACTTTTTTCTATTTTAATTGTTCAATAATACTAAATAAAAAATTGATAGAAAAACATTTTCTCAAGATTTTATCAAAAATCTAATTTTTAACTTCGTTTTCTTGTAATTGTGTTTGATACAAATCGTAATAATCGCCTTTTAAATCCATTAAAGTTTGGTGTGTTCCTTGCTCCACAATTTGACCATCATCTAAAACAATGATTTTGTCAAAACTCATTACTGCAAATATTCTATGAGTAATAAATACGACAGTTTTCTGTTCAAATGCGTCTTCTAAATTGTCCAAAATTTGTCTTTCTGTATTTGCATCAACTGCCGACAAGCAATCATCTAAAATAATTAATTCAGGATCTTTAATCAAACATCTTGCTATGGAAATACGTTGCTTTTGTCCACCTGAAAGCATTACACCACGTTCCCCAATTATAGTAGAATATTGTTTAGGAAAATGCATAATATCATCATGCACACAAGCTATTTTTGAATAATGTTCTACCTTGTTTTTATCTGCTTCTAAATTGCCAAATAAAATATTATTTTCAATAGTATCTGAGAATAGAAATACATCTTGTGGTGTATAAGAAAGTAGCGCTCTATATTTATTTAGATTGATGTTTTTTATATTTTCGTCATTAATCAGTAATTCGCCTTTATTTACATCATAAGTGCGACATAACAATTCGGCTAATGTAGATTTTCCACTTGCTGTCCTACCAACGATTGCTATCTTTTCTCCTTTTTTTATTTGAAGATTTATGTTTTTAAGTGCATCAATTCCAGTATCTGGATACGTAAAAGAAACATTTTTTAATTCAATTTTTATTATATCTTTTATGATTGGCGATTGTGCAGATTGTATGATGTTTTTGTCGTCTAAAAATTGATTAATTCTTTTTTGTGATGCTGCGGCTCTTTGAACTAAAGAAACTGCCCAACCTAATGAAGCAACAGGCCAGGTTAGCATATTCACATAATAAATAAATTCAGCAATGTTTCCGACTGTAAAATTGCCTTTTTGTACTTCTATACCACCAATATAAATAACCATTAATGTGCTTAATCCAACTAAAAGTAACATCAATGGAGCAAAGTAAGCTTCGATTTTTGCAAGGTTGATGTTTTTTTGTTTATATACTTCGCTTGATGCAGCAAATTCTTCTTGAGTTAGTTTATCGATGGAAAATGCTTTTACAACCCGAATTCCAGAAAATATTTCTTGTGCTAATGATGTAATGTTAGATAAAGCAGTTGAAATTTCCTCGCTTTTGGTATTGATAACAGAACTTACTTTATAAATTAGAAAAGCAAGTATAGGTAAAGGTAATAATACAAAAATTGAAAGATAGGCGTTGGTGGCAACCATTGAATAAATCACCATTACAAATAATGCAATGATATTTATTGAATACATTATAGCGGGACCAAAATACATTCGAACTCGAGAAACATCTTCTGAAATTCTACTCATTAAATCTCCAGTATTGTTTCGTTTATAAAAAGAAGTATTTAGAGTTTGGTATTGCTTAAAAATTTGGTTTTTTTGGTCATATTCAATTTTTCTTGACATCACAATTAATGTTTGTCGCATGAAAAACATCAAAACGCCTTTGATTAGTGAAGCGATAATAACTAAAATTGCAATAAACAAAATAAATTGTCCAAAAAGGTAATTTCTAAATATTGCTTGTGTTTCAGAATGTCCAATAAGTTGATATAACTGAATATTGTCCTTTAAGATATCAATTCCTTCTTGTATATATTGTGGAGGTAGTAATCCAAAATAGTTAGAGGTAATAACAAAAAATATGCCTGATAGAAAAAGCCATTTGTACTTTAAAAAATAAAAATTTACCGCTCTAAGTTCTTTCATGCAATTTTACAAAGGTAAGAAATATTATAAATTCTTAATTTTTTTAATATTTAATAAGATTCGAAAAATAAAAAAGGGAAACTATAAAAAGTTTCCCTAAATAATATGAGGAGGTTATTTGTTAAAATGAGAAAATTGTCGCCAACATTAATCTATATTGTAAATTACTTCCAGCTCCAGTTCTGCTAAGAAATACTTTTTTGTCAGCATAATCTATTCTGAATTCTGGTTTGACGCTTAGGAAATCACTGATAGTGATATTGCTAGTCAAAGTTACATCTATAAAATGTTTAGCAGGTCCAGCAACGTACGGAATAGCTAAATCATTGTTGTTAGAATAGCCAATTCTTGCACCAATTCCAACATTGTCTTTAATATTGTATTTGCTGTATAAGTAAGTTGTGAAATATTGTGCATGCGTTGCTTTGTCGCCTTTGCTTGCAATTTGTCTAAATCTATGCCACGCAAAATCAATAGCCATAGAGCCTTTTGATTTCTTGCCTAAAGTTGCAGATCCAGTAAAACCTAATGATGATTTATAATTTTTGAAGGCATCTGTTGTGTCATGTAGGTTGCTTTCGTTTCCGCCTACATAATTCAAATAAGCACTAAATTTGTCGCCAGTGTAACCAACTTGAGACCCAACAAACTTGTTTCTGTCTTTATCATCTTTATGATCTGTATCATTAAAGAACCCAACTAAAAAGTTAAACTTGTTTTTTGTAAAATTTGCTTTAAAACCTGTATGATAATATGGTCCATTTTGAAATGCAAGTGATAATGAATAATGGAAGTTTGCGGTTGGTTCAATATATTCATAACCAAAAAAAGTACTAAAGTTGCCAAGTGTTAATTTTACCCATTCTGCTGGAGCATACGTCATGTATAATTGCTTAATGGCAATAATCGAGTTTGCATAAAGTGTGTTGTTTGCAGCTTCAGCTCTTGGCCCAAATCCAATATCAGCCATAAAGCCTACTTTTTTTATTTCCTTAGATAGCATAAAATTTATCATACCTAACTGGAATGAATTGGCTTTGGGAGAAAATGCTTCATTTAAAACATCATTGCTTTGTTTTGGAATAAAATTGGTTTGAACATAAGCATCTACTGAACCAGAAAAGTTCAATGGAAGTTTAGATTGCCATTTGTCAATTTTTTCACCTACAGATGTTTTAGTAGAGTCCACTGCTTCTTGGGCTTTTGTGTTGAAACTTAGAATAAGTAACGTAGTACACACTAGAATCATTTTTTTCATACGCATAAAGTTTAGTTATTAATTATATGCAAGGATATTGCATATTTTTTTAAAAATACCGAAAGTCAAATTATGAATTTATTTTTTAAAAGTTAATAAATTTTAACTAATTATTGTATAAATTATGAAATTTTATAAAAATAATTAAAATATTTTTGAACATAATGCCATATAATGCAAAAATTACTAAAAATAATTAAAATATTTATTCTGCTATTTTTTAAAACTAATGCTGAATCTTGGACAAAGAAATCTTGTCATTAATAATTGACGGGATAAGAATTTTGTAGAATTTAAGAATTATGCAGTCGCTAATTTCTCTTTTATTTTAGTTTCTATTTCATCAACGATTGCAGGGTTGTTAGCTAAGATTTGTTTGATTAGGTTTACTACTTTTTGCCCTTCGTAGTTTTGTCAGCTTTAATCATTTTTATTTGATAATGTAGGGAATACTTATTTATATTTGTTTTGTAAAATATTTTCCATAACCAATTAAAACAGTATTGATATATCATAAATTCTATGACAGATTAAAAAGATTTGATTATTTAACGATAAATCAAGTATATTTATAAGTAATTAATAATCTTGTTGCGTTATATCTATAACTTGAATCTGCAAGAAATGATGATACTGACTTTTAAATGTATAAAGAAATTTATAAATAAAAACTATTAAAAACATATTACTATGAACAGAATAAAGGAATATTTACTAATAATAGTGTGTCTATTGGGTTTTCAGATGTATTTAAAAGCAAATATGGCATCGCCTGATTTGGAACTATTAAGTGGTGTATCTACTATAAGTAGCCAACAAATTGATATTTTACATGAGGATTTGAAAATTACCCTTGACCCATTTTTTGATAAAGCATTTTTCGATGTGCATTATAGAATCAGAGCGGACAAGTCGGGTAAGCAAATTCCACTACTTTTTGTAGCTGAGTTTTATAAATCTAATTTTACAGTAGAGGTAGATGGGAAACCTGTTGCGATACTCCAAATTCCAGAGACTTTTTATAAATAAGGAAGATTGAAGGAGTATAGTCCGCCAATTATAGAAGTTAAAGAGGACAGAGTATATGTTAATTGACCAGTATTCCAAAAAGATTATGAAAAAAAAGATGTTCAATACTTTGAAGTTGATTTGACTAAAGGAGAACATTCTATAGTTATTCGCTATGAATCGAGTTCACTTACGGATCAAGAAAATAACATAGTTACGAAAAAATCCTTTAAGTACTTGCTTTCTCCAGCCAAGCTTTGGAAATCTTTCGGCGGATTAAGTTTGACTATAGATGGCACTGACTTTTTAAAAGAAAATCCCAGCACATCTATTTCTTTCGACTTTGGAGATTTGACCCCAAGTGAGCCAATGAAACGATGGGAATTTGATTCTATACTTGTTGATTATTTCTATATCAACTATTATCCAAAAGTTCCAAAAACAATTCAACCTTATATTGATTACTATAAACCAGCAATCATCATTTTCGGAGGAGGTATGATACTGTTGCTGATTATTGCTTATGTGGTTTATAGATACATAAAGAAACAAAAAACGCAAGGGTAACTAAAATCTCTAGAAAAAATATGACTATCAAAACGCATAAATATAAGAAATTGGAATTCTTATTTTAGTTTTGTTCTGATAGCCAATTTCTTAAATTATATTAGCAAGATTTTAATTAAATCGTCGCTAATTTCTCTTTTATTTTAGTTTCTATTTCATCAGCCATTGCAGGGTTGTCTGCTAAGATTTGTTTGACCTGGTCTCTACCTTGCCCTACTTTCTGTCCTTCGTAGCTATACCAAGAACCACTTTTTTGTAAAACACCTAAATCAGCACCTAAATCAATAATTTCTCCATCTTTTGAAACGCCTTTTCCAAAGAAAATATCAAATTCGGCAGTTCTGAAAGGTGGTGCTAATTTATTTTTGACAACTTTTATTTTAGTTTGGTTGCCAATAACATTGCCGTCTTTGTCTTTTATCTGTCCAGTTCTTCTTATGTCTAAACGAATTGAAGCATAAAATTTTAAGGCATTACCTCCAGTTGTTGTTTCTGGACTGCCAAACATCACACCGATTTTATCTCTTAATTGGTTGATGAAAATACAAGAACAACTTGTTTTGTTGATGGCTCCTGTTAGTTTTCTCATCGCTTGAGACATTAATCGAGCATGTAAACCCATTTTGCTATCACCCATATCGCCTTCAATTTCACTTCGTGGAACTAATGCAGCTACTGAGTCAATAACAACCAAATCAATGGCAGCAGAACGGATTAGTTGCTCTGCAATGTCTAAGGCTTGCTCTCCATCATCAGGCTGAGTAATATATAAGTTATCCGTATCTACACCCAATGCTTCAGCATATTTTTTATCAAAAGCATGTTCCGCATCTATAATGGCACATATCCCACCTCGCTTTTGTGTTTCTGCGATGGCATGAATTGCAATAGTTGTCTTACCAGAACTTTCAGGACCATAAATTTCTATAATTCGACCTCTTGGGAATCCACCTATACCAAGTGCTAAATCTAAACCTAAAGAACCAGTAGGAATTACATCTGACTCAACAATACTGTTGTCTCCCAATTTCATTACAGTTCCTTTTCCGTATTGCTTATCTAACTTATCTAAGGTAAGTTGCAATGCTTTTAATTTGTTTTCATCTTTTACTTTTTCGCTCATAATTGATAGACGTTTTATTTTTCTATTTTCCACAAAATAACAATAATTTTCTGAAAGTTTAGAAATATTCTTCAGATCCTTGTAAGTTGGTATAATTGTAATATAATGTGTACATTTAACTTTATTTTAACCGCATTTCTATAATAATATATGCATTTTTGCGTAATATTATTTTTTCCTTTTGGTTAAGGAAATGTTTAGTAATTTATAATGAGAAAGCGACAGACTAGTATATTTATTTTAGCACACTCTATCGGTGATATTGTGATTCTAAATTTATCTATTATTTTAGGTCATATTTGGAGCTTTTGGGGCAAACCTATTCAGATTTTTTCTGAAATGTATTTGCAAATGTGGTTATACTTAAATCTAATTTATTTTGTTTCAGCACAAATTTCTGGGACTTTTGATATGTATAGAAATACACGTTTCTTTACGTTAGTTTCATCAATCTTCAGGTTATTTTTCTTTCAAGTCGTTTTTGCTTTTTCCTATATCGTTATATTTAAAGACTTTAATAATACTTTCAAATTATCGAGAGAGGCATTGTTGGTTACTTATCTATCCTCTTTTATATTGACTTTGATTTGGCGATTTGGATTTATTAAAATGGCTCGTTTTTATAGAGCACGAGGTTTTAATAATCGAAGAATTGTAATTGTTGGAGCTGGAGAATCTGCTCAAGATTTTAAAAAGATGCTGGAGAGTAGAGTTGAATATGGTTATAAATTTATTGGTTTTTTTGAAGATAGACCTGAACGATTTAATTTAAAAATAAGAGAAAATATATTAGGTTCTATTGATGAAGTAAATGCTTATGCTTTGAGCAATGATATTGATGAAATTTTTTGTGCACTGCCGTATAATGAAGAGATAAGAATTAAAGATTTAATTTCATTTGGAGATGAGAATTTGATACGTGTAAAGATAGTGCCAGATATGACAAGGTTCTTGTCGCATCATCTAAATAAGATAGAAATTGATTATTATGGACAAATTCCAGTAATGACTTTAAGACCTGAGCCGTTAGAAAACTTTATCAATAGAGTTATAAAAAGAATTTTTGATATTGGATTTTCAGTCTTGATAATTACATTCGTGTTGTCATGGTTGATTCCAATCATCTCCTTGATTATTAAACTAACCTCAAAAGGCCCAGTTTTTTTCAAACAAAAACGTTCAGGATTTAGAAATCAAACTTTTGATGTAATTAAGTTCAGAACAATGTATGTTCATGATGATTCAAATGCCAAACAAGCAACTAAAGGCGACAGTAGAATTACACCAATTGGGGCATTTCTTAGAAAAACTAGTTTAGATGAATTTCCACAATTTATTAATGTATTTTTTGGGCAGATGTCTGTGATTGGTCCAAGACCACACATGTTGAAACATACAGATGAATATTCAAAAATTATTGATAAATTTATGGTGCGTCATTTGGTAAAACCGGGAATTACAGGTTGGGCTCAAGTGAACGGATATAGAGGAGAAACCCGAAACAAACAAAAAATGGAAGATAGAGTGAGAGCAGATGTTTGGTATATTGAGAATTGGAGTTTTACTTTAGATATTAAAATAGTTTTTATGACGATTGTCAATTTGATAAGAGGTGAAGAGAATGCATTTTAGATATATATTATTAGCGATTTTTTATTTTAATGCATTTGGCATTACAATATTTGCACAACAAGAAAATCTCTATTTGAATAGAGAGAAATCATTGACTTTCGAGAAAAAGTTGAACCAAATGGATAAGGCCTCATTTCATAGTGCCATAAAACCATATATTGCTTCAGAAGTGTATGATTTTGTATATCCTGATTCGGTTATACATTATACTAAACTTCAAAAATCTGACTGGTTTAGCAAAATGGTCAATGTAGTTGGATTTGAAAATTTCTTAGAGTTTGATGAAAATGGTTATGTAAAATATCGTAGAGATATTGTTGCAAATCCATATTTGCCAACCTATAATGATGTCCCTTCTGATACAGGATATGTAAATAGAAAATTCTATGTTGCCATTAATCCAATTATTAATATTGGAATGGGTGTGGATTTTTATACTAGTAAAATTATTTCACAAAGAACAGTTGGGTTTGAATTAAAAGCGGATATAGGAAAAAAAGTATCTCTTTATACTGCAATAACGAATAATGTTGTAAAGTTCCCATCATATATTACTTTATATTCCGTTGCGGCAACAGCCGTTCCTGGAGAAGGTAGAACTAGACCTACATCGAACAATAGTTTTGACTATTCTAGTGCGATTGCTTATTTGTCTTATTCTCCTGTAAAACAATTTAATATGCAAATTGGAAATGGAAAGCACTTCATTGGAGATGGCTTCCGTTCATTATTATTATCGGATAACTCTTTTAATTATCCCTATTTACAATTTACAACTAATGTATGGCGAATAAAATATACCACAATTTATACCGAATTGTTGAATAACATTAAGCGTGGTACTGATTTTACCCTTGGTTATCAAAGAAAATTAGCCACATTTAATTATCTAAGTGTTGATGCTGCAAAATGGTTGCAATTGGGTGTTTTTGAAGGAATTACTTGGAGAAGAACAACGGATAAGGGAAATACATTTTTTGATTATAATTTCATCAATCCAATTTTGGGAGTAAGAGCATTTCAAAAGAAATTAAACCCAAACATCAACAAAGTTTATGGTACAAATATCAAAGTAACTCTGCCTAAAAATATTATCTTATATGGGCAATTTGCGGCTCAAAGTTGGGGCAAAAAAAATACGGCAAAGCGAAAAACAGCATTTCAAGTTGGGATGAAATATTTTGAGGTTGGTAATGTGCCAAATTTGAACTTACAAGTAGAGTTCAATCAAGTTCGACCTTTTATGTATCAAGGCTTAGATAGTTTGTTGTCTTATAGTAATTACAATCAGTCTATCACACACAGTATGGGTGCTAACTTTAGAGAATATTTAGCCACCTTAAACTATCAATGGAAAAGATTATATACTTCTTATAAATTTAATTTTACTCAAGCAGGATACGATTTTACAGGCAATTTCCTGAATATTGAAAATAATGGAGGAAATATTCTAAAGGCAGAAAAAGATATTGTGAATTCTATGAATGTAAAGATGTTTAATGGCACACCTTATAATATTATTAATAACGAATTTAGAATTGGTTATATCATTAATCCTAAAATTAATTTTGTAGCTGAATTAGGTGTTCAGTTCAGAAATTACTCTAGTTCTAGTAATGACTTTACTAATTTTTCAAGCCATAGCATTGGTCTAAGTTTTAAAACAAATATTTTTAATAGATATTACGATTTGCCAGTGTTGTTCTAAAAAATCATAAAAAATAATAAATGTAGCAATAGATTAGATATTATTCTTATTTTTGTTACTTTACAAATCAAATAAAAAATATGCAGAAAGTATTTATAACGCTATTGTTAGGACTTGTTTTTTTAAGTTCTTTTGCACAAGAACAGACTGTAACAGCGACAAGTGGTGTTTCTCCAGAAGTAAAAGCAAATATTAATAAAGCAAAAGATAGAGTACTAATAGAATTAGGCTTAAATCAAACGCTAAAAACGCCTAGTGATTTAAAAGTTAGTGCATTGTCAAGAAGTTTTAATGCTTATTATACTTATGATGTTGTGTTCGGAAAATCAAATTTTAGCATAGCACCAGGAGCAGGAATTGGTACTGATAATTTCTTTCATAAAAAAAATGGAATTGCTTGGAAGAACAATACGCACTTAAAAGATTCAATTACATCTTTTCCATTATTAGGAGATAGTGTTAGTTCTAAAAAATCAAAATTGGGCTTAGTTTATTTTGATATTCCAGTAGAATTTAGATATCGTTCTAAGCCAAACAAGAAAAATACATCTTGGAAATTGGCTGCTGGAGCAAAATTTGGTTTCTTATTGGCAAGTAAATGGAAATATAAAGGCGAAGACCCAGCGACTGGTACTGGAGGGGATGTGAAATTTAAAGAATTTAAAGTTGATGGATTAAACAAGTTTAGATATGGTGTGTATGTGCGTGGAGGTTATGGAATTTTTAATGTCTATGTAAATTATCAAATTTCATCAGTGTTTCAGAAAGGAAAAGGACCACAAATGTACCCATTGCAATTTGGTATTGCAATATGTGGGTTATAGTATTTTAAAGTATTCTTAAAGCAAAGAATATATAAAATTGCATCAAAGTTTTTGTAACTTTATATTTTAAATTAAATCCGATTTTGAGAATCGGATTTTTTATATAGAAAAAGAAAAAAGGAATTATGGATAAGGTATATATTTTTGACACTACACTTAGAGACGGAGAGCAAGTCCCAGGTTGTCAATTAAACACAGTAGAAAAAATTGAAGTTGCAATAGCTTTAGAAAATTTGGGTGTAGATGTTTTAGAAGCAGGTTTTCCAATATCTTCACCTGGAGATTTTAATTCTGTTGTTGAGATTTCTAAAAATGTAAGTAATCCTACAATTTGTGCATTAACACGTGCAGTAGATAAAGATATAGAATGTGCAGCAGAAGCATTGAAATTTGCAAAAAAAGGAAGGATACATACAGGAATTGGAAGTTCAGATATTCATATTATAAATAAGCTTCGTACCACTAGAGAAAATATTTTAGAAAAAGCAGCTTGGGCTGCAAAGTATGCTAGAAATTTTGTTGATGATGTCGAATTTTTCTGTGAGGATGCTGGTCGTGCAGATTTAGCTTTCTTAGCAAAAATGGTCGAGACAGTTATTGCTAATGGTGCAACAGTAGTTAATATTCCTGATACCACAGGCTATTGTACGCCAGACCAATATGGTGCAAAAATTGCTTACTTAATGAATAATGTTCCGAATATTGATAAAGCTATTATTTCTGTACATTGTCATAATGATTTAGGATTGGCAACAGCTAATTCAATCGCTGGTTTATCAAATGGTGCTAGACAAGTGGAGGTAACGATGAATGGTATCGGAGAACGTGCCGGAAATACCTCTTTGGAGGAAGTTGCTATGATTATCAAATCGCATAAAGAATCTTTAAACCTTTATACTGATATCAATGTAAAAAACATTTACCCAACTTCTAGACTAATTACTAGATTGATGCGTATGCCAGTTCAGCCAAACAAAGCAATTGTTGGACGAAATGCTTTTGCACATTCCTCAGGAATACATCAAGATGGCGTACTAAAAAATAGAGAGAATTACGAAATTATTGACCCAAAAGATGTTGGAGTTCCTGAATCTTTAATTTTATTGACAGCCAGAAGCGGTAGAGCAGCTTTGAAGCATAGATTAGATTTATTAGGTTATCATTTAGATTCTGAAAAATTAGATAATGTTTATCAAGAATTTTTGAAAGTAGCAGATGCTAAAAAAGAAATTAATGACCAAGATTTATTAGAAATTATGGGCATTAATGCAGATTCTAGAATGTTTCACGTTGTAAGTCATACTGTCTCATGTGGAAATCAACATCAATCTGTTGCAAAAATAGAATTAAGTAGAGATGGCAAAACCTATCAATCTGAATCAGAAGGAAATGGCCCTGTTGATGCCACATTAAAAGCCGTAGATAAAATTATGGGTATTCCTGTAAAGTTAGAAGAATATTTAGTTCAAGCGGTAACTGGCGGAAGTAATGACGTAGGTAAAGTACATATTCAAATATCCAAAGATGGCGTATTCTATTATGGTTTTGGTGCAGATACCGATGTTATTTATGCATCAGCAATGGCTTATGTAGATGCTTTGAATAAATCTATTTAGAATTCTTATTGTTTCAACAAAAGAGATTTAGCTGTTAGAATGACGATTAAATTATACGTTGCGATATCCATTTATTTAAAGTGGGTTGAATAGATTTTGCTAATAATTTTTATTTTCCAAATTTAGGAAAATAAGCAATGATAAATCCAAATTTTTTGTAGATATACCAAACGCCAATTAAGTTCCAAATGATTAAACTTAAACTTGCAGCAATACTTGCTCCGATAATTCCAAAGGGTACTATTAAAATGAAATTGAACCCAATGTTCAGGAAAGCTCCCATTAATGACATGTAAGTAAATTGCTTATGAAAGCCTGTTGCATTGAGTAATTGTGCGACTGGACCTGTTGCTGTATTTACCAGCTGACCTATAACCATAATCATTAAAGGTATTGTACCGGGTAAAAAACTATCGCCATAAATTTGCATGATATAAGGTGCAAGACCAAATAGTAAAATATAAATAGGCAAGCTTAACCAGAAGATGAGTTTCGTTGATTTTTGAGTAACCTTTCTCAATTCATCTAATTCGTGTTTGAAATATAATTGTGTCATCTTAGGTTGTACAGTCGTATTTAAAGCCACTAACAAGGTCGCACTTATCAAAGCAATATTATTGGCAGTTTTATATATACCTACATTGGCAGTTGTAATTCCTAAAGATTTTAAAATAAAAACATCTGCATTATTATTAACCAAAAACGCAAAATAGGTAATGAACATCGGAAAAGCCAAAGGGAAAATTTGTTGCCTTTTAACTTCAAAAATTCTTAAATCACTTTTAGATGCAATATAAAAATTTTTATAAATTGGATAAATACTAAATAGAAAAGGTAATGTAGCCATAGTTGCCCAATGCATATATATTGGATTGTAAATGTTGTAGAAGTAAATCGTTACAATGGCTAATAATACAACTCTTAGGATTGTTGGAATAATTAAAGAAACATTTGCTGTATTAATTTTTAATCCAGCCTTTAAACTGAAGAAAAAATAATCGCCTAAAACAGCTGGCAATACAAATAAGGCACTCCAACGAAATAGTGGTGTCAAGCTGGGTTCATCCCAATATATTGCTAAGTACGGTGCAATAAAATAGAGTACCATTCCTATCAATAACCAATTGATACACATCAAAAGCATACCTAAAATAAAATAATCATAGGCAGCCTTATTGTTGTATTTTACCTTACTTTCTGGAATGAGCCTTTGGATAGCATCTTTAATTCCAAAATTGCATAAAATACCAGCAATAGACATTACTGTAATTACTAAAGTAAGTTTGCCAGATGCGTCAGCACCATAATACCTACCAATGATAATACCAGATATGAAACGTAATCCTTGAACAAATCCTAAAGTAAGTAGTGTTGTAAAGCTTCCTTTAGCAACAAATGAAAAATTCTTGTCGGTAAGAATATTTTGGAGCTTTTGCTGGATTTTTTCAGGTAGCATGAATAGCAAAAGTAAGCATCATTTATCGAATAAAATAAATTTCTACTTCAGAAATAAAATCATCCATAAAGATAGCCTTTTGTACTGATGCTACTTTTAAATAGGCAGTAGGACGATAAGTGATGATTTGGTCATTAGAGAATAATCCACTTTGTATGATTTTTTCAATATAGATTTCATGTATCGTATCGCTTGAAATTGATTTTTTTACTATAAATTTTTTAATTGGCACTTTGCTATTAAAAGATAAATATTTTGTTGTTTCAATATTTTCTAAGCTATCAAAAGTGGTTTGTTTGGTAAATTTATCTTCCCAATCTTTTTTGTTAATATCAGCATTTAAGACAATTTGCAATTCCTTTGCCCAATCAATTTTAGATACATTTGTTGTTTCTTGTTTTTGATTGACGGTAATTACTTTTTTTTGCTTCACATTGTTAGCTTGATTATAAGTAATATCTTTTTCAATCAAAGGTTTGATGTTAAAAAGTTCTATTGCTTCCCCAGTTTTTGAATTAGAAGTTTTGCATCCAAATAGTAGAAATTGTAGAATAAAATATAATATAATAGGGAGTTTCTTCATCAAATAAAATTATATAAAGACTTTAATTTTTTAATATATCAATACGTTTCCTTCCATTTCTTCAGGAATTGGCAATTGCATAATATGTAAAATAGTTGGTGCAATATCAGCTAATTTTCCAGGTCTTAATTCCTTTTTATATTGATTATCTATATAAAATAAAGGAACAGCATTTTTGGTATGGGCAGTATTCGGAGAACCATCATTATTAATCATTAGGTCTGCATTGCCATGGTCTGCAGTAAGCAAAATGCCATAATCAAAATCTAAAGCTACTTTTACGACTTCTTCAACACATTGATTGACAGTTTCTGCTGCTTTAATTCCCGCTTCAAATACCCCAGTATGTCCTACCATGTCCGTATTCGCAAAATTTAAACAAATAAAATGCGGTTGTTTTTCTTTTATAAATTGGATAACAGCATCTTTGATTTCATAAGCACTCATTTCAGGTTTCAAATCATAAGTTGCTACTTTAGGAGATGGAATCATAATACGTTCTTCACCTTCAAACGCTTGTTCTCTTCCTCCAGAAAAAAAGAAAGTAACATGAGGATATTTTTCTGTCTCTGCAATTCTTAATTGTGTTAATCCATTATCGGCAATGACTTCGCCTAATGATTTTTGGATATTCTCCTTGCCAAAAATGGGAATAACCTGCTGAAACTTCTCGTCATAAATAGTCATTGTTAAATAATACAAAGGCAAGGTTTTCATATCAAACTCAGGCATATTTTGTTGTGTAAGTACTTGTGTAATTTCACGACATCTATCGGTTCTGAAATTAAAACAAATGACGACATCATCTTTTTCAATATTGGAATTAATTTGGGAGGCATTGTTTGTAATTATTGCTGGAAGAATAAATTCATCAGTAATATTATTGTTATAGGAATCTTGAATGGCATCTTGTACGGTAGCAAAAGTTTTTCCATGTCCATGTACCAATAAGTTATAAGCCAATTGAATTCGTTCCCACCTTTTATCTCTATCCATTGCATAATAACGACCACAAATTGTTGCAATTTTAGTATGTGTATTTTGGCAAAAGCTTTCTAAATCACTTAAATATCCTAAACCTGACTTCGGATCAGTATCACGACCATCAGTAAAAGCATGCACAAAGCAATTTTGTACACCTTGCTCATTCGCTAATTGAATTAGTGCCTTTAAATGATTCGTGTGCGAATGTATCCCACCATCTGAAACTAAACCTAAAAAATGGACTTTTTTATTATTTTGCTTGGCATACTCGAAAGCGTCCTTTAAAGCTTTACTGTTGGCAAATTCTCCTTTTTCAACTTTCTTATTAATTAATAATAAATCTTGGTAAACGACTCTTCCTGCACCTAAATTCATGTGTCCAACTTCAGAATTACCCATTTGGTCGTAAGGTAAACCAACATATTCTCCATGCGTAAGCAATACAGCGTTTGGATATTGAGTATATAAACTATCAATAAAAGGTGTTTGAGCTGCTTCTATGGCACTATTTGATGCATTTCTGTTGATGCCCCAACCGTCCATAATGATTAAAAATGCTTTTTTTTGGTTGTTATTCAAATTCATTTTTTTATTTTTGTATAAAGATTGGCATAAAATATGCTCCATCTAAAACGAATTTACTTATTATGTTTATAAGAAAATGCATATTGCTATTTATTTTTGTATTATCTATTCATTATACAGAAGCACAAGATGTTAGTAATGATATTGTTCAGTATATTCAAAGTGGTAATACAAAGGAGTTAGCAAAGTATTTTAATAAACGTATAGATGTTACCATAAATCAAACAGGTAATAATTATAGTAGCGATCAAGCGGAATTGATTATCAAGAATTTTTTGAGTGCAATACCAAATAAAGAATTTACTATTTTACAGAAAGGTAGTACAGAATACAATACTCGTTTTATTGTAGGTGTTTTAAAATCAAAAAATGAAAAGTATAAAACCTATATTTTGCTGAAGCCTTTCCAAAAAATCTTATATATCCAAGATATTCGCTTTGAAAAAGAATAGATTTCTAAGTAGCTTACATTAATTTATCGTTTATTTATAGAGGATATTTTTTTTTTAACAGAAAAATACTATCTTTGCATTCCGTTTTAAAATTAATTGTATGAAAAGGACATTCCAACCATCTAATAGAAAGAGAAAAAATAAGCACGGTTTTAGAGAACGTATGAAAACTAAAGGTGGTCGTGCAATATTGAATGCAAGAAGAAGAAAAGGAAGAAAAAAACTTTCTGTTTCTGACGAAATGAGAGGTAGAAATAAATAGAAGCGATAGCAACTATACCAAAATATACTTTAAGTAAAAGAGAACGCCTAAAAAGTAGGAAAAAAATCCAACTACTTTTTAGGCGTAAATCTTTTGTTCAAAATGAATATCTCAGAATTTTTTTTCATTTTGAATCAGACAAGTCCTCAGTGCAAATACATCAATTTGCATTTGCAGCACCCAAGAGATTATTCAGCAACGCAACAGAAAGAAACTATATTAAGCGGTTATTGCGAGAAGCAGTTCGCAAAAATAAATCTGAATTAATAGCTCCATTTACAAACAAAACCGGAAGTTTTTTTATTAGCTATGTTCATAAAGAAAAACCGAATTTCATGATTATTGAAAATAGCCTATTAACGTTATTTAATAAGATAAAAAAATAGCAGGTCTATAAGCCGAGTTCTGTAAGTATAAATACTTTTCTATCATTTATCTAGGATAATTATCGCTAATTACCTCTATCCATCTACCCACCAACATCCGGCGAACAACCGTCAAGCATTGGCTTACATGATGTTTCAGCGTTTGGGGTTTGCCTAGTTAATATATTACTATAAAAACATTTTCACTACAGCCTTACCTGTACAATTTTCTGTGGCACTTTCCATATATTCCTATATACAGCAGTTAGCTGTCAAACTGTTCTGTGCTGCTCAGACTTTCCTCATTTATAAATTTATAAACGCGATAGAACGACCTGCACTTGCAAAATTACAAATTTTTAGTCTAATGATAATACCTTATTTCTGATATATTCAATAGCCTCGTTATTATTGTATAGAAAAAAATGACCACCTTCAAATACTTTTACCTCAAATTCTTTGGTAAAATATTTATTCCAAGAATTTGCTCCTTCAATATCAATATGAATATCATCTTTGCCAAATAAGCTACTTACAGAAATAGGTAGTTGCGTTGATAAATGATTATGATAATGATGATTGAAATATTCTAATGCTTTAAAATCAGCTCTCAATATTGGTTCATAAAAATTTTTCAATTCGTGATGTTGTAAAATACCATCAATATTAGCACCAAATGATTTTACATAATTCCAAAATGTATCATCATCTGCATTCGCAACCTGATGGATAGTGGTATATTGTTCAATACTTTTTCTTGATGAGAGTACAATATGTTTAGGAAGGTTTTTGTTTTTTTGATGTAATTTTTCAGAGACTAAAAATGAAATTAAAGCACCCATACTCATACCAATAAATATAAAATCATTTTGGGTGTATGGTAAAATAGTGTTGTAAGCATCATCTACAATTTGATAAATATCAAATAATAAAGGTTCATTTAATCGATAATTTCTTCCAGGAAGTTCGTAATGGATTATTTCAAAATCTTGGTTTAGTTTTTGAGATAGGTATTGGAAAGCATATTTATCGCCTCCTGCATGATGGAATAAAATGAGTTGCATATTGTTAAAAATACAATAAAGAGATAGCTTTTTCGTTACAAAATGTGATAGTTTTTTAAAAAAAGTTTAGGTATTTTCAAAAAAATACTATATTTACCCAAAATTAAAGTAAATCAAACATCAAATTAAACTAAAAATTGATAATTATGGCTCAGGCACAAACAACAACAAAAAAACAAAGCGGGTTAAATTCTGGCATTGTAATTTTAATTGCAACAGTATTATGTAATGTTATTTTTTACACAGTATTTGCAAAGCAATTTGACGAACAAGGTCACCACACTAATGTTTTAGGCTTGGTGTACAAAGGAGGATTTGTTGTACCGTTCTTATTAGCAACATTTATTATTTGTATTACGTTTGCAGTAGAAAGATTATTAACTATTAAAAAAGCAAAAGGAACTGGCGATTTAGATAACTTTTTAAGAAACATTAAATCTAAATTAGTTTCTAATGATATTAATGGTGCTTTGGCTGATTGTGCTAAACAACAAGGTTCAGTAGCGAATGTAGTTCAAGCTGGCTTACACAAATATGCTGAAATGGAAAAAAATACAGGATTAGATGCAGAGCAAAAAGTAATGAATATTCAAAAAGA
The DNA here is from genome assembly GCA_020636545.1 of Chitinophagales bacterium. Classification (GTDB taxonomy): domain Bacteria; phylum Bacteroidota; class Bacteroidia; order Chitinophagales; family JADIYW01; genus JADJSS01. The sequence continues at coordinate 166,850 of JACJXS010000010.1, read as the reverse complement.
AATTGAAGAAACTACAGGATTAGAATTGCCTGTATTAGAAAAAAATATGTGGATTTTAGCAACGATTGCATCAGTTGGTACTTTAATAGCATTATTTGGAACTGTATTAGGTATGATTAAAGCGTTTACAGGATTAGCAGCGAGTGGTTCGCCGGATCCAGAAGTTTTAGCAACAGGTATTTCTGAAGCACTAATCAATACAGCAATTGGTATCATTACTTCAGCTGTAGCCATTATATTTTACAACTTATGTACAAATATGATTGATAAACTAACTTATGGTATTGATGAAATGGGTTATAGTATTTCTCAAACTTTTGCTGCAAAAAATAAATAATCTTAATAAAAAAATAGAATAAAATGCCTAAAGTTAAAGTAGCAAGACAGAGTACATTTGTGGATATGACCGCAATGTGTGACGTTGCCTTTTTATTGCTAGCGTTCTTTATTCTTACTGCAAAATTTCGTCCATCAGAATTGATTCAAGTTCAAACTCCATCTTCTAGAGCAGAACATGCAATAAAAGATGATTTAGTTACTTTTACGATTGATAAAGAAGGGAAAGTGTATATGGCAATTTCTGATATAGATAGAAAAAGACAAGTTATTGATAAGCTATTTGAATTAGAACCACAGAAATATGCTGGTGTAGCTATGACTGATGAGAAAAGAAAAGAATTTCAAGGATTAGAAATTGTTGGAGTTCCAGTTCAAAATCTACCTCAAGTAGTTTCAATGCCAAAAGAAGAAATTCAAAGGTTAAAAGATGCTGGTCAATTATCAGGAATTCCTATTGATAGTACGAATAATCAGTTGAAAGATTGGATTATGGCAGTAAGACATGTTTATGTTCAATATGAAAATAAAGAAAAAGCTCCAATTGCAATTAAAGGTGATAAGAATACAAGTATGAAAGATATTACTAACTTGATAGATATCTTTAGAAAAAATGATGTTTATTCTTTCAACTTAATTACAACCTTAAAAGTAAATTAAAAAAATCTAAATAATAATTAAATGGCAGATTTAGATACCTCGTCAGGCGGTGGGCGTGGCAAGCACAAAGGCAAAGTCCGAAGTAAAAAAATGTCCACAAGAGTGGATTTAACACCTATGGTGGATTTAGCTTTCTTGCTAATTGCTTTCTTTATGCTAACAACAACTTTAGGTAAATCTGTAGCTATGGATTTGAATATGCCTAAACCAACAGATGCTGAGTCTGAGAAAACAGTTGTAAAAGAGTCTAAAGTATTAAATATAATATTAGAAAAAGATAGTAAGATTTGGTACTATAATGGGACAACTGTTATGGGACTTCAACAAACTGATTTTAGTCCAGAAGGCATTAGACAAGTAATATTGAATAAGCATAAGTTTGTAGATAGCAAATTTGGCAGAGATGATAAAGGTGATGTTCAAACTATTGTATTAATTAAACCTACCGATGATGCAAAATATGAAGATTTAGTGGGTATATTAGATGAAATGGATATTACTAAAACAAAAATCTATTCTATCCAAAAACCAGTACCTTTAGAGGAAGAAGCAATTGCAAATGGTGGAACACCAGCAGCAGCAAACTAAATATCATTTTTATAAAATAATAAGATGAGCGAAACAAAATATAGTAAATCAAGTTGGGATGATATTGTTTTTGAAGGATTGAACCAAGATTATGGTTCTTATGTCCTTAGAAAATTAATCAACAAAAATACACTTCGTGCATTTGTCATTACAACTATAGTATTTTTATTAATTCTTTTAATAGCAAAATTACAAGTTTTTGATAGATTAGCTAAGAAAGAAGAAAAAATCGTAGAAGTTGCTTTAACAGATGTAAATCTTCCACCACCACCACCACCTGTGGAGGAAGCACCACCACCACCACCACCACCACCACCGCCGCCACCAGTAAGACCAACGATTAAAATGGTGGAGTTGATAGCTAAGAAAGATGAGTTGGTACAAGATGAAAAAGTAACTAAGCAAGAAGAGGTAAAGGAAACGCAAATTTCTACAAAGACCATAGAAGGCGACAAGGAAGCAAAAGCATCAATAATTATACCTAAAGAAGAAGGAGGAAAAGGTCCAGAGCCACAGCCTCAACCAGAGAAACCTAAAGCTCCTGAAATTTTAATACGTTCAGAAGTAATGCCGTCATTCCCTGGTGGTCCAGCAGAATTAATGAAGTATTTATTTAAGAACATTAACTATCCATCATTAGCACGAGAAAATGGATTAGAAGGGAAAGTAATTGTAAATTTCTATGTCGATACAGATGGGTCAATAAAAAATCCTACAATTGTAAAAGATCCAGTTGGAGGAGGTTGTGCAGAAGAGGCTATTCGTGTTATTAAAGCGATGCCTAAATGGGCTCCAGGTTCAAACAATGGTGTGCCTGTTAAGGTGTATTATACGTTGCCAGTATCTTTTAAATTACAATAAATATTAACTGTTATATTTTCAAAAAGTCTAGCTTTTGCTAGACTTTTTGTATTTTTGAGAGATGAAAAAATATTTACAACCAGCTATACTTTTACGCTTAATAATTTCTATAGCCTATGTAGTTTTAGGAGGTTTGTTATTGTTTTTTCCATTTTCTTTTGATTTTTTAACGCCTACAACAAAAATAGCACTTGCATTGTTAGTTATCCTATATGGTTTTTTTAGGATGTATCGTGCTATAAAAATGGCAAATATGTCTGATGAAATTTAATTATTGTAGAATGAATATATTTAATAGGCTAATCATTATATGTTGTTTTGTCTTTTTTATTGCCTGTGGCAATGGAATTGATTCCGAAAAGTATGAGGGAACACTGACAATATATGCAGACATCAATCAAGAAAAATTTTTAAATCAGTTTATTCCTATTTTTGAAAATATCCACCCAAAGTCTAAATTAAAATTTGAATACCTTGATGCTCAACGCTTGATTCAATTATATTTTGCAGATAGTATTTCTAATATGATTCTGAGTAGAGATTTAACGCCAACAGAACTAACCTATGCAAATCAGCATAGGAAGTTGGTTTCAAAACAATATTATTTCGCAGATGATGCGATAGCAATAATAAGTAATAAATCAAATGCTGATTCCGTGTTTAATTTAAAATCAAATAAAAAGACGCTTGTAATTAGTAATTATACTAAAGATTATATTAAATTAATTCCTTTAGATACTTCATTAACATCTAATATCTATGCTTTAAAATCAAATGAGGATGTGATAGATTATGTTTCTAAAAATGATGTTATTGGTTTTTTGCCATTTAGTATATTTTCTAATGATAAATCTTTGAAACATAAAGAATTGAGAAATAAGATTAAGCTGTTAAAATACCAAGTAAATGATTCAGTTTTTCCTTTAGGACAAGCCTATATTTTTGATTTTAGTTATCCTTTGGTAACACATACAGTTTTAATTACACCCAAAAATCCTGAACCATTTTTGAAATTGTTCTCTCTATTTTTATTTAAAGAAGGAACTTCAAGAGCTATTTTGCGTTATGGTTTAGTTCCTGCTAGATTACCAGAGCGAAAAGTGCAACTAAAAAGCGAAAGTTTTGTTATAGAAAAGTAAGCATACTTATAGTTTTAAGCAAGTAACAATATCTTAATTTCATAAGTGTAACTATTTTTTTTAATTTTATCAAATATAATTAAATTGCTATGTCAGAAGAAAATTTAACCATTACCTTAGGCGGGAAAACTACAGTATGTCCAATTATTGTTGGAAGTGAAAATGAACCTGCTATTGATATTATAAACTTGAGACAAGATACAGGTTTTGTAACCTTAGACTCTGGGTATAAAAATACTGGAGCGACTACAAGTAAAATTACTTTCTTAGATGGAGAAAAGGGAGTTTTAAGATATAGAGGCTATGATATTGCTGATTTAGCTGAAAACTCTAATTTTGTTGAGGTAATATATGCATTATTAAATGGAGATTTGCCAAATGTTGCCCAACTAGCAGAATTTGAACAACAATTAAAAGATAATTCAGCTGTACCTACTGAAATAGGTGCAATTATTAAGGCAATGCCAAAATCAGCTCATCCAATGGCAACATTGGCGGCAGCAACAATTGCTTTATCTGGTGAGTTTGGAGCGGATGCAGCAAAAGCTACACCTCAAACAATTATAAATATTTTAGCAAAATTCCCTGTTGTAGTTGCTATGGTAATTAGAAACTCTCAAGGCTTAGATTTTGTTCCAAGTGATAGTAAGCTTTCTTATGTTGAGAATTTTTTAAATATGACATTCGGGAAAGTTCCATCGCCAGTGGTTGTTGAGGCTATGGATAAATTATTAATCTTACATGCTGATCACGAACAAAACTGTTCTACATCTACAGTAAGAATGGTAGGCTCATCTAATGCAAATATATATGCTTCAATTTGTGGTGGATTAGCTGCTCTTTGGGGTCCATTACACGGTGGAGCTAATCAAGCTGTTTTGGAACAATTAGAAGCAATCGAAAAAGATGGTGGAGATACTGAGAAATTTGTTGATATGGCAAAGGATAAGGAGTCTGGATTTAGATTAATGGGCTTTGGACATAGAGTGTATAAAAACTTTGACCCAAGAGCTAAAATTATTAAAGTTGCTGCAGATAATGTATTGACAGAGTTAAATATTCAAGATAGAAAATTGACTATTGCTAAAGAATTAGAGCATGCTGCATTGACAGATGAATATTTTATCAAACGTAATTTATATCCAAACGTAGATTTTTATTCTGGCATCATTTATCAAGCATTAGGATTCCCAACTGATGTATTTACATGCTTATTTGCTTTAGGAAGAATTCCAGGATGGGTTGCTCAATGGAAAGAAATGAAAGAAAACAAGGAACCGATAGGACGACCAAGACAAATCTATACAGGTGCAACTTTAAGAAGTTATACTAATATTGATGCAAGATAATAGTGTTTAATAATGGATAAGTGAGGCGGAATTTTTATATTCCGCCTTTTTTGTTAAAAGATATTAAAAAGAAAGCTAGGTATATATTTTATATTAGATTAGTGTAACTAAATATTTTAATTATGAAAACATTCAAATTGTTTGCAATCATTACAGCGATTGCATGTATTACTTTTAGCTGTAAAAAAGACGATAACAAAATTGACGATGGTGGTGGAGGAGGTGGTTCTAAAATTAGTTCTCTTGTTCCTAAGGGAACCATTGTTCCTTTAGCTCAACGACATATTACATTAACTGGCATCGATGAAGGTGCTTCGCTCAGAATTGAAAAAGGAGGAAAGTGGTGGAAAATTAAAGATGGTGCAAAGATTGTATCTTTTAATATCGTTTGTTCTGGTCAGAAAGTTGAGGACAATGTAAAGACTGAAGAACTTGATGAAGATGAAGGACCTTATATTTCTTTTTATAACAATGGAGACATAATGAAGAGTTTTTCTTCAGATGGTGGAAATGAAGTGAAAGAAGGAACCTGGAGATGGAAAGATGCAAATAAAGATGCTATTGTAATAGTTAATGAAGATGATGAAGAATTAACTTATTATTTAACTTGGTTGGATAGTGATAACCTAGTTTATGTGTATGTTGATGGGAAATTTCCATCAGAAAGTTGTACAGGGAATATTAATATTTATGTTCAAACCGAAGTAGTAAAATAAATTAACTATTTATATTACAATTGAAGGCGGAATTTTTATATTCCGCCTTTTTTATTTTGTTCTTAGTAAGCATCTTCTAAATAAGGTAAAAAATGCTCATAAGGCTCTAAATCAAGTTTTCCAACAGACTTTTCTCTTACACATGGAATAGTATAATTCATAATGCCAGTCTTTTTAATAAAGTCTTCAATTTTTGAGGAGTCATTGAGGTCTATCAAAATCAAATGTTTTTGTGAAAACTCAATTAGCATTTTAAAGTCAATTTTTAGTTCGAAAATATTGATAATAAAAGCACTGTCTTGAAATATAGGCTCATTAAAATCTATTTGTTGTAGTTCATCAATATTTAATTTTATCCAAGATTGATTGTATTGTTCAATTATTCTTTTAAAATCAGGGTGATGGATATTTAACTCCACAGATGAGAAGTGAAATTCTTTTTGTAATATTTCTATCTCTTCTATATTTTGAAAAATACCTACTTCTAAAATAATATTTGGCTGATAGAGCCAACTTACAATCTGTTTTGCATCAAGTAAACTTATATGGTTTGGATTCATTGAATCTAATGTAAATCCAAAATTCTGAATCCCAAAAGAACTAAAATACCTTGCAGCACTCAAGCTATTAGTGTGATTTATTTTTATTTCCAATTTATAATTTATTTAATGGTTGTGAAAAATAATGTAAGGCAATAACTGAAAATAGAATTGCAAATGCACCTAATTGATGCAATTCTGCCCAAAATACTGGAATTGAAGATTTTGTAAATAATAAAGTTGCTGCACCTAATCCAATTTGAATAAATACTGCTATGATTAATATTTTCCTACTTCTGTGAAATGCATTAATAAATGATAGTTTTGAAAATTTAAAAAATAACACAATACTTACGATTGCTATAAAGTAAGCAGTCATTCTGTGAATGAATTGTAGTGTGAAATTATTTTCGTGTATAAAGTTTTCATAAGGCTGTGGAAAACCAAGGTTATCTGGAATAAATGCACCATGCATTAAGGGAAAAGTAGTACAACTAAAAGCTGCTTTTGAACCTGCAACCAACGCACCTAAGCATATTTGTATAAAAATTAAAATCAAAAATCCAGAAATAATATTTCTCGTAGAATTTAGAGTTGTTTGATTTCTTGGATATAAATAGCCTAAAGCAAATCTAAATGTCAAACTCACTATAAAAGCAGCAACTAATAAATGCAACATCAATTTTGCAGGATTTACTAATACTTTATTTTTTTCTAATCCGCTTGCAACCATTATCCAACCTAAAAATCCAGCTAATCCACCTAAAGCAATGATTAATAATAGTTTTAAAATGTCTTTCTGTTTTAAAATTCCTTTAAAAATAAAATAAATCATTGGTAAAAAGGCACACAATGCCATGAATCTTGCCCATAATCGATGCACAAATTCCCATAAAAATATACTTTTAAAATCGGCTAAAGTGAATGTTGAATTGACTAATCTAAATTGGTCAAATTGCTTATATTTTTCAAAAACCTCTACCCATTCTGCTTGATTTAATGGCGGAATAAAACCCATTATTGCGTCCCATTCTGTGATAGATAAACCAGAGCCAGTGAGTCGTGTAACGCCTCCGAGGAAAATTTGTACCATCAACATAAATACGCCAATCATCAACCAAATACCTATAATTTTTTCTCTTTTACTTGTTTCCATCTTGATATTTTTTGACTATTTTATGAATAGTTTCTTGCATTGGAGTGAAATTATAATTCAATGCATTTTTTACTTTTTGATTGGAATAAGAAAATTGCTCCATAGCAATTTTTGCATTTTCTTTTGTAAAGGAACGTTTTCTATTTGGATTTAAAAAACTTAAAAGGGCATCTCCATTGTAAAATATACTAGAAGTCCAAGTATTTAATGCTCTTTTAGGTGCAGGTACGCCCAAAGCTCTTGCTATAGATTCAAAATATTGCTTAAAGCTCCAATTTTCACTAATCGCAATAAATTTTTCTTTATTATAATTGCCTTGCATTAATTGGATACTAATATTTACGACATCATCAATATCTACAAATCCATTTGTTCCGTTTGTATAAAAAGGCATTTTCTGGTGAGAAATTCGATTTAATAAATTCAACGTTGATTTGTTTTCATCGTGTCCAATCCCAACAATTATTCCTGGGTTAATTATTGTTGCTTCTAAGCCCTCTTCAATACCACGAAATATTTGTCTTTCTGCCATTTGTTTTGTGATTCCATAATTTGAAGTCCACTCATTGTCTTCCCATTTTGTTTCTTCTGTAATCAACTCGTTTGGCTTGCCACCAATAGCAGCAATAGAACTGATATGAATTAGTTTCTTTAAATTTGAACTCAATGCCACATTGACCACATTTGCTGTGCCTTCAATGTTCGTTTTGTACATTTGAGCTATATTTTGTTTGTTGAATGAAATAATAGCAGCAGTGTGATAAACTTGGTCTATATTTTCAAAGGCATCTTCTAATGCAGATACATCTAGAATATCAGCTTCTTTAACTTCAATTTTATCAATTATAGATTTTAAATGTGCTAAATCTGAATTATTTCTCCTGATAATTCGAACAGATTCTCCATTGGCAACTAATTTCTTGACTAATTCACCACCTAAAAAACCTGATGCACCTGTTACTAAAACCAAAATATCTATTTATATAATTTCTATTTCTAATAAGTTTTTAATTTGATAGGCTGTTTTCATTACTTCTTCTATTGATGGCAGACAAATAGTTATATGACCTAATTTTCGATTAGGTTTGGCAAATTCTTTACCATATAGATGAACATAAACACCTTTTATTGCAGATAATTCTTTGAAATATTTCAGTACATAATGACCACTTTGAGTTTCAGAAGCTACAATATTCAACATTGCACTTGGCATTTTATATTGTGTATTGCCTAATGGAAATCCTAGTAAAACACGAAGCAATTGCTCATATTGAGAAGTGTAAAATCCTTCAATAGTATGATGTGCTGAATTATGTGGACGAGGAGCTATTTCGTTCACTAACAATTGGTCGTCTTCCGTAAGAAATAACTCTATCGCAAATAAACCAACACTATTAAAAGAGGATAAACATTGTTTGGCTATTAATGCTGCTTTTTCTTCGATATGAATAGGAATGTTTGCAGGAGAAAATAAGAAATTTACTAGATTGCTTTTCGGGTCAAACTCCATTTCTATAGTAGGGTAACTAACAATATTTCCGTGAATGTCTTGTGCAGCAAGAACGGCTAATTCTTTTTTGAAAGGAACATGAGCTTCTATCATCATTGAACCATCAAAAGGAATAATATCGATATTGTCTAGAATATTTTTCTTACTATTAATATAAACGCCTTTGCCATCGTAACCTCCTGTTCTGGATTTAACGACAACTTTTTCAAGGTCAAAAGAGTTTAATTTCTCTAGCAATTCACTTTTGTTTTCTGCTAGAAAAAACGGAGCCGTTGGAATATTGTTTTCTTGATAAAATACCTTTTGAGTTCCTTTATCTTGAATAGTTTTTAATACATAAGGATTAGGAATAATAGTTTTTCCTTGATTGTGCAATTCAATTAGTTTGTCAGCATTTGTATGTTCAATTTCGATGGTTACCACATCTACTTGATCAGATAATTCTTGAATAGCATCTGCATTTTTAATATCTTTTACAATATGTTGCTGGGCATAATTAGAGGCAACACAATCTTTACCTTTGTCTAAAATAATAATTGGGACAGACCATTGCATTGCTTTTTGAATCAACATTTTTCCAAGTTGTCCTCCGCCAATAACCCCAATAGTTGGTGTTTTTTCTAATTTCATAATCAATTGTGAAATTAAGACAATTTTATTGTTCATTATAAGGTTTATACTTATTTAATGTGCTTGTTTATGCTTTTTGTGGAGTAAGATTTATAGAATCAAGAATCAAGACTTTTTTGCATATACAAAAACGCTGATATTTGCCACTTTTGCAAGATTAACGAAATGTATCTTATGAAAGTAAAGGAATAAACAAGAAGCTAAAGTATATATCTATGCGTTCTGCTTTTTTTGCTTGATATCTTGAATTAAATTATTTTATAGTAAAACCATACCATAATTGTCCGCGAGATGTTTGTCCATACCCAGATGACTGCCCTTGAACTGACGCATTTTCTCCTAAACTAAATGCGTATTCCCCTGTTGTTAATTCTTTACCAATAGTAATTTTATAACATCCATTTTCTGTCTTTTCAAATTTTAAAGGAATACTAGTATCCTGAGATTTTTTGTCTTTTGAACCACCAAATATATTCGTGCCTCCAGTTTCTAAAGCTCTAGATTTTTTTTCCTCTTCAAATTGAAATAATTTAATTTGTTGATTAGGTTTAATATTATCATTTAGTGGTTTGAATACGAAAATAGTTTCAGATGATTTTAGAATAATTCCAGATGTCTTACCCGATAATTTGATTAAGTTGTTCCAACCTCCATAAAGACCTTGTCTTTTTTGTGTTAGAGTAGCATTTGCTTCTTCTAAGTCAGCCATCATATTATCTGATTTTAATAATGCGATGCTGTTATTAAATTCTGGACACTCTTGTGCCTCAACTAAAACGGTAAGCAATGTCAAAAAGATTAAACTAATTTTTTTCATCTTATTTTTGATACAAAAGTATGAAAAATAAGATAAATAGAAACATTAATGTCCGATAAAGATGAATATTGAGTTTTCTGTTTTTGTAACTATCTGTTATTCAGATTGTCGTTCTTTCATCAATCAAAAAAAACAAGTCGTCAAAAAAAGGATAGTTTTCGCTGTCCTTTTTTTCAGTATATGCATCAATTAAAGTACAAATTTATTAGAAAAAGTGATATACTGTTTTGGTTTTAGCAAGTTGCAAACTTGCTTTATTTATTTTCACAAGTTACGCTTTGCTAAACTTGAAAGAGCGGGGATATTATTGCCATCTGTTTTTTTATACAAATGGAATTATTTACACAATTATTTTTACACCAATCTTATTAGCAACTGTTTATTTCCCTTAACTTAATGACATTGAACTTGCGAAAGCAGGGGAAAGTGGGGGAACTTCTTCATATCCAAAAATAAATGCTCAATACCGACAACAATACCAAAAGACTCCTCGAAAAACAAATCGTCCTCTGGTTCAGCCTTTTTAAATGTGTTCTTAAAGTAAGATTTTTTCTTTCGATATGATTAGTACCATAGCGTTTTACGCTGTGTACAGAGCTTGGAATAAGGTATTGATAATTTCTAAGTCCGTCGGTAAAAATGCATTTCGCTTCTCCAAAATGTAGCGTTTTTAAAACAACGTTTAAGGTTTTGTTTGTTCGCAAACCTACATAAAAGCTCACAACAGACTTTGTTGCTCTTTTCAAAGCATAGACTATCCATATTAATTGACTCTTGCACTTTACAAATGTTCTGATTTCATCTACTTTATAAATTTTGTATTTGCTTATTGTCGGTTGTGGGATATTTTTGGCAATGGTAATGATGCGTTTTAGTAAGGTGGTTGGTGAGATTTGTAAGACCCGTGCCGTACTGCGAATACCCAGACCTTCCTTGGTTAATGTGATGATAGTTTCGTTGGTCGTGGGATAATAAGCATTGTATGTATAATAATCTATAAATCTTTTATCACATTTTTTGCAAAAATACTGTTGCTTACCATTTTTTGTCCTGCCATTTTTGATAATTTCTTTGCTTTTACAATAAGGACATAAAAAGCTATCACTAACTTTGAAACACGAGGTACTGTTTTTTATCATTGTAGTTGTTTTAAGACATTTTAAAATACAAAAACGGATACAACATAGTATCCGTCTTTTTTATAATTTTATGATTATGTATTGATTTACAAGTATTTATATTTATAAAATAACACCATCACTAACTTTGAAACATTACCAGTATTCATGTTGAAAAAATATAATTATTATAAGAACGAATATAAGCAATAATTTATCCGTACAAAAGAATATTTAGTACTAATTTAAAATAAATATATTTAATTTTTATTATAATATTATTTTAGGATAACAAAAATCATATTGCTACACAACAATTTGAGCTATAATTTATTTTAATTACTTCATTCATTATCGTATCTTTATACTCAATGAAATTTATAATTTATTGCAATTGAATTTCAATTATCATTATTAAAATAGAGTTTATTTTTTCTATTTTTATATAAAAATAAAAATATTAGTATGCTAAGAGTAAATAAAAATATAGATACCGACAATCAAATTATTATTATTGACGCGTTGCAAGATGATTACTTAGCTTTTTTAGAAAAAGAAGAAGCAGTAATCGTACAGAAAAAAATAGAAGAAAATCAAAATCCTATACTTATTCAGGCATTAAATAAAAATTACATTCTATATGTTTTCAAAACTGAAAAAACTAATGCCCAAACAAAAGAAAAGTTAAGGAGAGATGCTCATCAAATATATCAAGAACTTCAAACTAAGAAAGAAAAAAGTGTTTTTGTTCAAAGTATAACTACAATAGAACCTAAGTTTATAAAGGCTTTTTTAGAGGGTTTGCTACTTTCTCAGTATATTTTTGATAAATATAAAAAAAACAAAAAGGAATTGGTAGAAATTTTTGTTGACAATCAACTTCTGTCTAAAGCAGACTTGCAAGAATTAAATATACTTCAAGAGTCAGTTCGGTTAACTAAGAATTTAGTCAATGAGCCACAAAACTTTATGACTACAACACAATACAATGCAGAAATAAAAAAAATATTTACAAAATCTAATGTAAGATATACTTATTGGAATCAAGAAAAAATTACTAAAGAGAAAATGGGTGGAATTTTAGCAGTAAATCGAGGAAGTGAAAATCCTGCTTTTTTTCATATTTTGGAATATAAACCAACTAATGCTATCAATAAACAACCATTGGTTTTAGTTGGGAAAGGGGTAATGTACGATACTGGAGGGTTGTCTATCAAGCCCACACCAAATAGTATGGATTTGATGAAATGTGATATGGCGGGTTCTGCAACTGTTTTGGGAGCAATATTGGCAATTTCAAAGTTGAATTTGCCTTATTATGTAATAGGTTTATTTCCAACAGTAGAAAATAAAATCAACGATAAATCTATTTGTCCAGGAGATGTAATAACTATGTATGATGGTACAACTGTAGAAGTGATGAATACAGATGCTGAAGGTCGATTGATTTTAGCAGATGCCTTGCATTATGCAAAAAGATTAAAACCAGAATTAGTTATTGATTTAGCGACATTAACAGGTGCTGCCATTCGAGCAGTGGGTAAAGAAGCCGCTGTCGTAATGGGTAATGCAGATAAAAAAATTAGAAAAAAACTTGAAAAAGTTGCCTATAAAACTGATGAGAAGATCGTTTATTTTCCTCTTTGGGACGATTATAAATCTTATTTAGATTCTGAGATTGCAGATATAAAAAATATAGGAGGAGCCGAAGCAGGAGCTATTACTGCGGGTAAATTTTTAGAACATTTTACAGATTATTCATGGCTACATATTGATTTATCGCCAGCCTTTGTAACTTCAAGATATAATTACAGAGGAATTCATGCAACAGCTTATGGTGTCAGATTATTATGTAAATTTGTAAAAAATTTAAGCAAACAACAAAAACAAATTAGAAATGTCAAATCCCAACCTAGAAAAAATAAGAGTAGGAATAACAATAGGTGATGCAGCAGGTGTTGGTCCTGAAATAATAATGAAAACTTTTAGTGATGATAGGCTGTTCAAGCAATTTACGCCAATAGTTTTTGGAAATCCAAGAGTTTTTTCTTTCTATAAAAAAGTACTTAATATTGAGAAGTTTCAATATTCTTCAATAAAAGATTATAAAAATTTAAGTAATAATTCTATTAATATCGTACCTGTTTGGGAAGATGAATTTGTAATTAGTCCAGGACAACCTTCTAATGAAACTGGAAAATTTGCATTTCTATCTTTAAAAGCAGCTTGTGAGGCACTAAACAATGGAGATATTGATGTTTTGGTTACTGCACCGATAAATAAGAATGTAATTCAATCAGCAGAGTTTAATAATACAGGGCATACTGAATATTTACAGAAGTTTTTTGGTGCTAAAGATAATTTAATGTTTTTAGTTGCAGATGATATTAAAGTGGGATTAGTTACTAATCATGAGCCTATTAGTGAAGTCGCTAAAAATATAACTAAAGAAAAAATTCAAAGAAAAATTCAATTAATAAATAAATCTTTGCAAGAAGATTTTGGAATAGATAAACCTAAAATTGCTGTACTTGGATTAAATCCACATGCTGGAGATAAAGGTTTAGTTGGACAAGAAGAATTGGAAATTATTTTTCCAGCAGTGAAGGAAATGAGAGACCAACAAAATATTATTGCATTTGGACCTTATCCCGCAGATGGTTTTTTTGCATCAGATAATTGGAGAAAATTCGATGCAATATTAGCCATGTATCACGACCAAGGACTGATTCCTTTTAAATATATTGCTGGAGCGGAAGGGGTTAATTTTACAGCTGGATTAAGTGTTGTTAGAACTTCGCCAGATCATGGAACTGCTGAAAATATTGCAGGAAAAGGAATTGCTGATGAAATTTCTTTTAGAAATGCAATTTATAAAGCTGTAGATATTTTCAATAATAGAGCAGATTATGCAGAAATGCGTAGTAATCCATTAAAGAAATTAGCAAAGTTTGAAGAAGAAAGGTAATATATAAAAATAGCGTTTAGTTTTAGACTTTTCCTCTTTGCCCTAATTCAATTAATTCCATATTCTTAGGTTTGCCATTTTCTATTTCAAAACGAATAATAGTTTTAACCTTATGAAATCCATGAATTCCAGCTGCACCAGGATTAATGTATAATAATTTATATTTAATATCATTTGCAACTTTCAGGATATGAGAATGGCCACACACTAAAATATTAGGTTGATGTTCTTTAATTAAATCTTGTGTTTCTTTGTTGTACTTACCAAAGCTACCAGCAATATGAATGATTAGTATTTTGCAATTTTCAATGGAGAAAATTTCAAATTTTGCATATTGTTTTCTTGCTTCAGCATTATCAATATTACCAAATACAGCACGTAGTTTTTTTACTTGAGCTAAAGAATTTGTAACTTCTAAGTTGCCAATATCTCCAGCGTGCCAAATTTCGTCAACATCTTTAAAATAGTGCAGAACTTGTTTGTCTAAATAACTATGCGTATCCGAAATAATACCAATTTTCATCATTTAGTTTTCAACTTTTCTTTTCCAATATTGAGCAATTGTCATTCCGGCAAAAAGATGCCAAATTCCCCACCAAGCGGCAACTAATGCCATACCACCCGTGCCACCAAAAAAGCTAAATATCAGAACCAACCCTAATCCAGCATTGTGTATGCCTGTTTCTATAGAAAGTGTTTTGCAATCAGAGTAGCTTAATCTAAATAATTTTCCAGCATAAAAACCAACGATAAATCCTAATAAATCAAGTAAGAAAACAACCCATAAAACTAGAGATACATACTTTTTAAAGACTTCAAAATTTGCCTTGAATGCAAAAATTAAAAAGGCAATAAAGATTATTAAAGACAAGGTTTTTACAGTTTTTTTTATTTTCAGAATAATGTTTGGAAACTTGTAATTGAGTAGTAATGCCAATAGAATCGGAAATAATAAAAGAATAGAAACACTTTGTAACATCTCTAAGAAATCAATATGAAAACTTTTTAAAATAGATTGCATACCATTATCCATATTGGCGTAAAATGTAAAAAGAAACGGAGCAGAAATTGGAGCTAAGATGGTAGAAATTCCAGTTAAACTTATGGCTAATGCAATGTTTCCTTTGGCAGTATGTGTAAGAAAATTAGAAATATTACCACTAGGACAAACCACCACTAACAGTAAACCTAAAGCAATTGTTGGATGTGGCTGAGTAATTTTTATAAATAAGAAAGCAACAAAAGGAAAAGCAATATATTGAGAGAAAATACCTGCTAAAGCAATTTTTGGGTGTTGGATAATTGATTTAAAATCTGAAACTTTTAAGTCTAAAGCAACACTAAACATTATAAAACTCAAACAAATATTGAGTACCCATAAATTCTCTGAGAAATTAACTTGAATTTGGTCTATTTCGTTCATTCAAGCATATTAAGAAGTCCAGCAGACCATCACTTCTCGGTCGCCATAATAGGGTAATCTTCCATGTGATGTTGAGAAGTTGTCAATAGCAATAATATCTCCTTTTTGCCAAGAATAGATAGACATATTCTCCCAAATCACATCTTGAATATGTTGCACATAATCTTTTGGAATTTCAGTGCCATCTCCAAAAGTTACATGCATACTTTGGTCATTAGAATCTGTGGCTAATTTTTTATAGAAAGTCATTAATTCTAAAAGTAGTTCAGTTTTAAAAGTTTCCCATCTTTTTTGTCTCTTATGAATATAGTCGTATTCAATTGCAGCAGCATCAATATGGAAAACTTGAGTATGGTTAAACCAAGCTTTTTCTCCAGTAACTGGATGAGTTTTGAAGGCATTACTTTTGTTGGTCATTCTTAGGCCCTCATTTTCTTTCCATTCGCAAATGATATCGTGTTCTTTGCATTTTTCTTCAACAATTTTTTTGTCATCCGTATGGAACATGTCGTGCCAACTTTTTAGCTGAAACCCTGTTCTTGCTTTTGTATTTGGTGATGCATAATTTCTGATATGTTTTACACCCTTAGTTTCAAAAGCATTTTTCACTTCAGTTTTTAAATCTTTATAAACTTTTCTAAAATCACAAATTGGAGTTTCGCCACCAAAAGGTGGAGCGGTATGACAATAAAAAAACAAACGTCTTGGTGCTGAAGGCAAAAAACTCATTTCACAATGTTGCATAATTGGATAATGTGGAGGCAATTCACTAGCAGAAAATACAAAGTCAGTTTTTTTATCACGAGGAGAAGTCCCCATATAATCATTTTTCAAATCAGCATCAATACTTTTTGCAACTTGCTCAAAATCTAAAGGTGCCTGAATGTCAAATCCTCTAAAAAGAATTGCACCATAATGCAATAGTTTCTGTTCTAAATCTTCATGGTTTTTTGCAATCCAATTTTTCAAACCCTCTAAGGAATTATCCGTTTCTGGAGCAACTACTAAAGGATAAGTTTTGCCATTTTCTAAGAAAAAAGTCTTCATAAGCTTGTGTTAGTATAAATATAAACATAATTTTTTATTTACATTTGTTTTGAATGAAATATTGTCCAAAAAAAGAACGTGTAACGATAGGAGATTCTATTTTTTTAGTGCCATACCAAAATGGATTTGAATTTGATTTTTTTAATCTTGTCCAAAAGAATATAGACAGATTGAAAGATAGTTTTCCCAATATGGTTAGGAAAAATGAAACAGTAGATGGAACTAAAAGCTATTTTGAAGAAAAAAATATTTTTTGGAATAAGAATATAGAATATGCCAACCTAATTTTTTTTGAAGAATTATTGATAGGACACTTTAATATCAAGGATATAAATATTAAGAAAAGCACAGTTGAATTATCCTATTTTATTGATAAGGACTTCGAAAAAAGAGGTATTGTATTTCAAATTATTGAAAATAGAAAGAAATTTATTTTTAATCAATTAAATATTAAAACCATTAAAGCTCGTTGTAATATTAATAATAAAGAGAGTGAAAAAGTAATGCAACGTGCAGGAATGCAATACGAAGGTACAATTTATCAGAATTACAAAACTTACGATGAAATGCCTGTAGATACTTACATTTATTCAATTACTCAATAATATAAATGCTTGAAAATCAAAAATACAATTTTAGATTTTCAAGCATAATAAAATTGTATAAACTTATATAAGTTACATTCCCAGAGTCTGTGTAGGTTTCAGTTTCTTTTGAAATTACAAATGATTTAGTAGGCTTTAAGTCATCAATAGCTTCATAGAAACCACGTTTGGGTTTGCTTAGGTTATTGAGTTTGATTTCAATCAAAATATAGGGTTTGTTTTGTTTAACTAAAACCAAATCTACTTCAGTTCCTGCATGTGTCCTATAAAAATAGGGCGTAATATTATTGGGTAAGTTGGTAATAATTTGTTCTATGACATAACCTTCCCAAGATGCTCCTATTATTACATTTCCATATAGTTCATCAAGCTTATAAATATCTGCCAAACGGTGCAATAATCCGCTATCTCGTATATATACTTTAGGCGATTTCACTAGTCGTTTATTTGTATTTGGAAACCATGGATAGAGTCGTCTAACTAAATAAGCACCTTCTAAGAAATCTAGGTATCGATTGACAGTTGGAGCAGTAACACCTAAAGCTCTTGCATACGTTTCAGCATTCCACAAGCCACTATTGTTATTGGCTAACATTTGCCAGAAATGTCGCACAACTCTTGTGTCCATTTTTACATCGTACAACATACTTAAATCTCTTTCAATATAACTCTTGATGAAATAGTCTAACCAGTGAATAGCTTTTGAAGTGTCTTTATAGGTGAGTGGAGTGGGAAAGCCTCCAAAAAAATAATGTTTATTTCTAGCAATATTTCTAGGTAATTCATCTAATCCAATAGGACTTAATTCAGTATAGGCAATTCTTCCAGCAAGAGATTCTGAAATTCCTTTTATTAAATTCGGAGATGCTGAGCCAGTTAAAATAAAACGCATTGGTTTTCTATGCGTATCTATAAGTGAACGCAATACGTTGTAAAGTGAAGGCATAAATTGAACTTCATCAATAATAACACATTTGTCTTGGTGCATTTGTAAATAAGCTTCCGCATCTTGCAGTTTAGCATAATCTGATGGCTTCTCTACATCTAAATAAATGGTAGGCTTTTTTAATTGCTTTGCAATGCTTTTTGCTAATGTTGTTTTTCCAATTTGCCTTGGTCCCAAAATTGCAACAGCTGGAAAATCACTTAGTAGAGACTGAATCGTATATTGTAATTTCCGCTTTATCATAGTTCAAAAGTACATATTATTTTTGGATTACTAAAATTTTTATGCTTGAAAATCAAAAATTTTATTTTTGATTTTCAAGCATTATTCTAAGTTGATACTTTCTATACTTTTGATAATATTATATAATATTATGGCGGTAACTTATTTTGATAGAAAAATCAATAGTTGATGTTTTTTTCAGAATTTTTTTCTAAGTATCTTTGTTTTCTAATGAGTAAAAAAAGATATACAATTACAGCGGCTTTGCCTTATGCAAATGGGCCTTTACATATCGGACATTTAGCTGGGGCTTATATAGCTGCAGATATTTATGCACGTCATCTTAGATTAAAAGGAGAAGATGTTATTTTTGTATGTGGTAGTGATGAACATGGTGCTGCAATTACTATCAAAGCAAAAAAAGAGCGTACAACACCAAGAAAAATTGTCAATAAATACAATCAAATTATTAGAAAAAGTTTTGAGCAATTTGGAATTGCATTTGATATTTATCACAGGACTTCAGAGCCAATTCATTATGAAACTTCTCAAGAGATTTTTAATATTTTAAATGATAAAAATGCATTTGAAATCATTGAAAATGAACAATATTACGATGCTAAAGCAAATCAGTTTTTGGCAGATAGATACATTATAGGAACTTGCCCCAAATGTGCAAATGAAAATGCTTATGGTGATCAATGTGAGAAATGCGGTAGCTCTTTAAATCCAACTGATTTGATTAATCCCAAATCGACGCTAACAAATTCAACGCCTATTTTGAAAAAAACCAAACATTGGTTTTTGAAATTAGATCAACAGCAAGATGCAATAAGAGAATGGTTGGAAACAACAGCAGAAAAAAATAATTGGAAAGCACACGTTATTGGTCAATGCAAAAGTTGGTTAAACGATGGACTTCGTCCTAGAGCGATGACTAGAGATTTAGACTGGGGAATTCCTGTTCCTGCTAATATTGAGGGTTCGGAAGGTAAAGTCTTGTATGTTTGGTTAGATGCACCAATAGGTTATATTTCTGCAACCAAGCAATTGTTTAAAGAGATTGGAGAAGAAAAATTTGATTTTGCTTATCCTCAAAATTTTAGCAAGTATTTGCAAAATAAAAAAGCTGAAGATTGGCGTAAGTATTGGCAAGATGAAGATACAACACTTATCAATTTTATTGGAAAAGATAATATTGTTTTTCATTGTATTACTTTTCCTGCTATTTTAAAAATCACAGAGCAATATATTCTGACAAGTAATGTGCCAGCGAATGAATTTATGAATTTAGAAGGAGATAAAATTTCAACTTCAAGAAATTGGGCAGTTTGGTTGCATGAATATTTAGAGGAATTTCCAGGAAAGGAAGATGAATTACGTTACTGTTTGATTGCGAATATGCCTGAAAATAAAGATTCTGAGTTTACTTGGAAAGAGTATCAAGATAGAGTGAATAATGAACTGGTGGCAACCTATGGAAATTTTGTTAATCGTGTAGTTACACTTATTCATAAATATTATTTAGGAACGTTAGATAACTCATTTAGACAAACAATGCGTGATAATGACACGGTTTTAAGTAAAATTATTTCTGAAACAGAACAAAATATTGCAAATTCTATAGAACAATTTAAGTTTAAAGATGCTTTGAATGAATTAATGGCTTTTGCACGTGCTGGAAATAAGTTTTTAGCAGATACTGAGCCTTGGAAATTAGTAAAAGAAGATCCAGATAAAACGAGAAGTATTTTATCAATTGCGTTGGATTGGGTATATGCATTAGCTATATTTTCAAAACCACTTTTGCCAAAATCAGCAGATAAGATATTTAGGATGTTGAATGCTGATGTAACAGATAATGACCCATTTAATTATCAACCAAAGAAAGAACATATAAATCCGATAGTTTTGTTATTTGAAAAAATTACAGATGAACAAATTGCTGTCCAGATAGATAAATTACAACAACCTAAACAAATTCAGCTTGAAAATTCAGGCGATAAATCTTCTCCTTCTTTACCTCTTAAATCAGAAATTCAATACGATGACTTTGCTAAGATGGATATTAGAACAGGCAAAATTTTAGAAGCAGAGAAAGTGCCAAAAGCAGATAAATTATTGAAACTTATAGTTGATATTGGGATTGAGCAACGTACTATTGTTTCTGGAATTGCAGAACATTTTAAACCAGAAGCTATTGTTGGTCAGCAAGTATTAGTTTTAGTCAATTTAGCTCCAAGAAAATTAAGAGGAATTGAAAGTAATGGCATGATTTTAATGGCTGAAGATGCTGATGGAAAATTGCATTTTGCTCAAGCAAATGTTAATGCTGGAATGGAAGTGAGATAGTTGTTACTACTCGTTTATGCATTTTATATTAAATACTACAAAAACATTAAATAGTAGATAATAGACTGTTATGCAGTTTAATTTTAATATTTTTGCTTAAATAATTGAACAGTTATTATGATACAACCAAGAACATTCAAGGGAGCGAGAGATTTTTTGCCAGAGCAAATGTTACATAGAGAACGTATTTTGGATACAATGCGTACTGTATTTAAGAAATATGGCTACGCACCTGTAGAAACACCAGCTATTGAATATTTAGATGTTCTTACTGGAAAATATGGAGAGGAGGCAGACCGTTTAATTTATAAATTGAACTATAAAACAGGCACAAAAGATGAAGCCGCTTTGCATTATGATTTAACAGTACCATTTTCAAGAATGGTGGCAATGAATAATGATTTGGCAATGCCATTTAAAAGATACCAAATGCAACCAGTTTGGCGAGCAGACAGACCACAGCCACATCAAGGAAGATTTAGAGAGTTTTACCAATGTGATGTAGATTGTGTGGGATCTTCATCTATGCTGATTGAAGCGGAATTAATTGCAATTACTTATGAAGTTTTAAATGGCTTAGACATTCCTGATTTTTTAATAAAAATCAACAATAGGAAAATATTAAATGGCATCACACAATATATTGGATTGGATAATAATTTTGTTGGTGATGTTTGTGTAAGTATTGATAAGTTAGATAAAGTAGAGTGGAATGAGGTTGCCAAAGAATTAAAGGATAAAAATATTCATACGACAAGTATTGATAAATTGCATGATTTATTGACACAGAAATTAAATTTAACTCAGTTGAAATCTGCATTAGCAGAAATTGAAATTGCTCAAGAAGGAATTGCTGAAATCGAGGAGATTTTTTATTACTTACAAATTTTAGGTATCCCTGAACAATATTTTACGTTTGATATAGCTTTGGCTCGTGGACTAGATTATTACACAGGTCCCATTTTTGAAACCAAATTACCTAAACATCCTCATATTGGCTCATTGAATGGTGGTGGAAGATATAATGGATTAATTGCTTCGTTTGGTGGTAAAGATTTGCCATCTGTTGGTACTTCTTTAGGCTTAGATAGAATTTTTACTGCTATGCAACAATTAAATCTATTGTCAGAAGTGAAAACATCTACACAAGTTTTGGTGGGTAATTTTGGTGCAGATACTTTAGATGCCTCTTTGAAGTTAGTAAAAGAATTAAGAGCGAATGGTATAAATACAGAGTTTTATCCAGAAGCAACAAAAATGAAAAAGCAATTTTCTTATTGTGATAAAAAGCAAATCCCATTTATGGCTATTTTAGGAAGTGAGGAGCTTGCTCAAAATAAAATTACTTTAAAAGTAATGAAAACAGGTCTGCAAAATTTGATAGATTTTAATGAGTTGTTGGAAAAGTTAGCATAAAAAAAGGCTACCCTTTTCGGACAGCCTCTCTTTTTTTAATTAATTTGGTTGTTTGGCTTTGAATTTTTCCATCTGTTTCTTAATCGATTCAACGGCTAAGTCCACAGCTTCTTCAAATTTTTTACTTGTTTCTTTTGCAATCAAAATATTCCCAGGAATTTGGGTTTTGATAATGACCACCTTGTCTTTTACTTGAGTATTGAGTTGCTCTAAACTCAAAACGACATCAGACCCTATGATTTTGTCATAAAAACGGTCTAGTTTTTCCATTTTCTTGTTGATGAATTCTACAAGACTTGCGTCGGCATTAAAATGTAAAGATTGAATTTCTACTTTCATCGTACTTTATTTAGTGGTGAAAAAATTTATGCTTTTGGATGAGCCTTTTTATAAACTTCTTTTAATTGCTCAATTGTGTTGTGTGTATATACTTGTGTGGAAGCAAGACTTGCATGTCCCATTAATTCTTTAATGTCAGATAATTTGGCTCCGTTGTTGCTAATATGCGTAGCAAATGAGTGTCTTAATACATGAGGGCTTTTCTTTTCTGCAACCACGTTTCTAAACTTTTCTTTTATTAATCTATAAACGTAGTTTGGATATAATTGTTGTCCATTATTTGTTAAAAAGATATAGTTTTTATCTTTTTTAATCTCAAAGCGTTGGTTTTGTGTTGCTTTATGTTCTTCTAATAAGTGAAGGAGTTTTTCAGAACAAGGCATTAGCCTTTGTTTATTGCCCTTTCCAGTTATTTTAAGTTGCTTTAGACTGAAATCAATGGCTTCCCATTTTAAATCAATGAGTTCTTGTCGTCTCATACCAGTTTGGTAGAGCATTTCAATAATTAATTTATCTTGCTTGCCTTCAGGTGTGTCTTTAAATGTGGCATTTGAATCATTTTCGCCAAATATATTTGTTTCATTGAGCAAATTGTTAATATTCTTTTGCTCAAAATATTTTGGAAGTCGCTCTTTTAGTTTTGGAGTTGTAATTTTATCTGCTGGATTATTATCAATAATACCCTTTTTGATAATAAACTTAAAGAAGCTTTTTAATGCAGAAACTTTTCTTTTTAAGCTGCTAGCTTGTGTTTCTTGTAATGAAAGCTGTACTACCCAACTTCTGATTTGGTTATAAGTAGCTTTTTCTAAGGTTGTTTCAGAAAATTCATTAAATAAAAAAGAAACGAACTGCTGAATATCAATCTTATATGCTAAGATTGTTTTTTCAGAATAACGTTTCTCAAATTTTAAATAATTCAAAAATTCGTTCACCATACTTCCTCAATGTCATTTAGAACATTAAGGTAATATAAAAAAACGAAAGTTGCAAATATTATTCTTCGTTTTTTCTTAATTGCTCGATATAAGCAGCTTTTTGTTTTTGGATTCTTCTATTTACAGAAGATAATGTAAATGCTTGTCTTCTTCTAAGCTCTTTTACAACACCTGCTTTGTCGTGTTTTTTCTTGTAAACTTTAAGTGCCTTGTCTATTGAGTCTTGCTCTCTTGCATCAACTATTAACATAAGTTAGTATTTTTTTATTTTTTGAGTTGCAAATATACGTATTTATTCTGATAAATCAAACGGATAATTTTTATTTAATACCAAAAGCTTTTTTTACAGTAGCTAATGCATTTAATTCTTCCCAAGGGAATAATTTTACTTTTATCCTTAATTGATTATCTTTTCCTTTATTGAAAGTTTTTTCCACCACTTTTGATTCTCTACCCATGTGTCCATAAGCAGCGGTTTCACTATAAATAGGTGTTCTAAGATTAAAACGTTTTTCAATGAAATAAGGACGCATATCAAATTCAGGCAAATTTCCCATAATTTGAGCAATCTCACCATCTGTTTTATTTACTTTGGCAGTACCATAAGTATTTACATACAAGCCTACTGGTTTAGCTACACCAATTGCATAAGCTACTTGTACTAATGCTTCATCACATATACCTGCAGCTACTAAATGTTTTGCAATATGTCTGGTTGCATAAGCTGCACTTCTATCAACTTTACTTGGGTCTTTTCCAGAAAATGCACCACCACCGTGTGCACCTTTGCCTCCGTAAGTATCCACTATAATCTTTCTACCTGTCAAACCAGTATCTCCATGTGGTCCACCAATTACAAATTTACCAGTCGGGTTGATATGATATTTTATTTTATTATTGAATAATGCTTGAATTCTTTTTGGTAATTTTTTCATTACCCTTGGAATTAAAATTTCAATTACATCTTGTTTAATTTGTTTAAGCATTGCCGCTTCTTTGCCGAAATCATCATGTTGAGTAGAAATTACAATTGCATCAATTCTTATAGGCTGATTATTGTCATTATATTCTATGGTAACTTGCGATTTGGCATCAGGACGTAAATATTTCATTACTTTACCTTCTCTTCTAATGGCAGAAAGTTCTCTTAATAATAAATGAGAAAGTTCTAAAGGTAAAGGCATATAAGTATCAGTTTCTTTTGTAGCATAACCAAACATCATACCTTGGTCACCAGCACCTTGATCTTCAGGATTTTTTCTCTCTACACCTTGATTAATATCAGCAGATTGCTCGTGTATAGCAGAAAGAATACCACAAGAATTTGCCTCAAACATATATTCAGATTTAGTATATCCAATATTTCTTATTACTTCTCTAGCAATTTCTTGTACATCTAAATATGCTTTAGATTTTACTTCTCCAGCTAAAACTACTTGTCCAGTTGTTACTAAAGTCTCGCAAGCAACTTTTGAAGATGGGTCATAGGCTAGAAAGTTATCAATAAGTGCATCTGAAATTTGATCTGCAACTTTATCTGGGTGTCCTTCTGAAACAGATTCTGACGTGAATAAATAAGGCATATTTGTTCTTTTATTTGTTAGTGTTTATTTTTTAATGCTCAAATATAATTAAAAGTCAATAATTTTCTTAATAATCACTTCTTATTTTAAGCAATTTTATGAATGGGAAGGTACTTTATAATTTTTTAATTGATCAATTAAAAGTTCATTTTCTTTTTGTGTGCCGATGCTTATACGCAAACAACCTTTCATTAATGGAGCTTTGTCTCTATTTCTAACGATGATATGTTGATTGGTCAAATAGTGATATAAATGATTCGCATCGTCTATTTTTATTACAATAAAATTCGCATCAGATGGATATACCTTTTGGATATAAGAGATTTGTTTTAGTTCCTTCAATAAGTATTTTTTGCCTTCATTTAATTTTACAACGAAATTATTCTTTTGTGCTAAATTTTGTAAGGCTTCAAGAGCTAAGTTTTGAGAATTTTGGTTTACATTATAAGGCATCTTAATAATGTTCATATAATCAATAATAGATTTATTTGCAAACAACATTCCAATTCGAGCATCTGCCATTCCCCAAACTTTTGAGAACGTTTTAATAACAACTAAGTTCTCAAATTCATTGATTCTACTTACCCAAGATTTATTGTTAGCGAAATCTTGATAGGCTTCATCTACAACTACTAAACCATCAAATGAATTTAATATCGTTTCAATATCTTCTTTGTTAATTAAATTCCCAGTTGGATTGTTAGGCGAACAAATAAAAATGATTTTTAATTGCTGATTTGTTTTTATTTTGGATAAAATGGTATCCATATCCAATTGGAAAGTTTTAGGGAGTAGTAAAACTTCTTCAACTCCTATATTTTGAATATGTGCAGCATGTTCGTACATTGAAAATACTGGAGGAAATGTCATTATATTGTCATTGCCTGATTCACAAAAACAGCGAATAAGAACGTCAATACATTCATCACTTCCATTACCCAAAAATATTTTTTCAATTGTTACAGATTCTAATTTTGCTAGTTCCTCTTTTACTTTTATTTGTAAAGGATCAGGATATCTATTATGAATTGTTTTGGTAACAGAACCAATACTATTCTCGTTTGCATCTAAGAATATTGCATTTTTTCCTTTATATTCAGCACGTGCCGATGAGTAGGCACTCATTTTTTTGACGTGTGTATTGACAATATTGTCTATGTTTATTTTTTTCATTACGATTTTAGTCTTGGTTAGTTTTTGCATTTAGTCGAATAGTAACTGAATTTTTATGAGCATCTAATGCTTCATAACTTGCCATTATTTCAACAGTTTCTCCTATATTTTTCAATCCTTCTTTGGATAATTTTTGGAAAGTAATTTTTTTTACAAAACTATCTAAACTTACTCCACTATAAGCAGTTGCAAATCCATGCGTAGGTAAAGTGTGATTGGTGCCACTTGCATAATCACCAGCACTTTCAGGAGAATAGGCTCCAATAAAAACAGAACCAGCATTGATTACCTTTTGAGCTAATTCATCTGCATTATCTGTTTGAATAATTAAATGTTCTGGAGCATAAAAATTAGAAAAGTCCATACACTCATCTAAGTTATTCAACAATACCAACCTTGCATTTTCTAATGCTTTTTTAGTGATTTCTTTTCTAGGTAATAGTTCTAATTGTTGTAAAATAGCAATTTCTACTTCTTTTAATTTATCCTCGCTATCAGTTACAAAAATAGACTGGCTATCTGTACCATGTTCTGATTGTGCTAATAAATCGGCAGCAATAAAATCTGCATTTGCATTTTTATCTCCGATAACCAATACTTCACTTGGACCAGCTGGCATATCAATCGCTGTACCAGCAACATTTACTAATTGCTTAGCGATGGTTACATATTGGTTTCCTGGACCAAAAATCTTATCTACTTTTGGAATACTTTCCGTTCCATAAGCTAATGAAGCTACTGCTTGAGCTCCTCCTACTTTATAAATTTGGGTTACACCACAGAGATTAGCCGTGTAAAGAATTGCTTCATGGATTTTTCCTTCTAGGTTTGGAGGTGAACAAAGAACAATATTTTGACATCCAGCAATCTTAGCGGGAATTGCCAACATCAAAACAGTCGAGAATAAAGGTGCAGTTCCGCCAGGAATATAAATACCTACATTTGAAATTGCACTATTTTGTCGCCAACATTTTACGCCAATAGTTGTCTCTATAACATTAATAGTAGGAACCTGTTGTTGATGAAATTTTTCAATATTTTGATAGGCAGTTTGAATCGCTTTTTTTAATTCTTCAGGAACTAAAGCTATTGCCTCTTTAATTTCATTATTGCTAACTTGAAAGGTTTCTAATTGTACTTTGTCAAATTTTTCAGAAAAGCTTTTCAATGCAGCATCTCCATTCTGTTGCACATCTTGTAAGATGGTTTTTACTCGCTCGGTAATTTCTGAAGTATTAGATGTTGCTCTCTTAGTGATTTCGATATATTCTTGTCCTTTTTGAGGATATTTTACAGTTTGCATAATCTCTGTTTTAGTCAATCATTTGTTCGATAGGCATTACTAAAATACCCTCGGCGCCTGCTTCTTTTAATTGTTGAATGATTTGCCAAAAATCTTTTTCTGTAATTACGGAATGTACAGAACTCCAACCATTTTCTGCCAGTGGTAAAACTGTTGGACTTTTAATGCCTGGTAAAATTTGAATAATTTTATCTAAGCTTGCATTTGGTGCATTTAATAAAATATATTTATTCTTTTTAGCTTTTCGTACGGCATTTAATCTGAATAAGAAATCATCTAAGATTACTTTTTTATCTTCTGATAAGTTTTTATTCCCAATGATGATGGCTTCTGAATGAAATATTTGTTCTACCTCTTTCAATCCATTACTTAATAATGTTGAACCTGTGGAAACGATATCACAAATAGCATCTGCTAATCCAATGCTTGGAGCAATTTCTACTGAGCCAGAAATGACATGTATTTCAGCTTGAATATTGTGTTTGTCTAAATAGTTTTTTAGAATTTTTGGGTAAGATGTTGCAATAGATTTTCCTTGTAAGTCTTGAATAGAGTTGTATTGAAAACTGCGAGGAACAGCTAATGATAGGCGACATTTTCCGAATCCCATTTTTAAAATATCATCGACATTTTTATCAGATTCAACGGCAACATTTTCTCCAACAATTCCAATATCAGCAACACCATCTTGTACATAATCTGGAATATCATCATCACGTAAGAATAAAATTTCCATAGGAAAATCATAGCATTTTGCAACTAGTTTTCCTGTACTATTTGGAAATGAAATAGCACATTCGTTTATCAATTCGATTGATTTTTCGCTTAAACGTCCTTTTTTTTGTATCGCTAATTTTAATATTGACATAGTATAAAATTACTTTAGTAAAGTGAATAAATATAAATAAATAGAAAGATTGATGAAAATATAAAATACACTCCTACTTGGAGTGATGGAATTGAGAATGTAAAATAAATGCGATTGCTTTCATCTAAAAACAAAGATAAGGATATTTAGATAACGTAATTTTAAATAATAGTTATATGTACTTATAGTGTATTTTTAAAGATTTTGTGTTTTATAAATCCCATTTTAGAAAGAAAATTTAGTTATTTTTAGAAAATATAAATATATAGATGAAAACAATCCACACGTACGATATTGGTATCTTAGAAGATTTTGATGCGACAGAAACAGCTTTAAAGATTAATAAAAAAGAAATCTCAAGAGAGGAAGCTGTGGCTTGTGCCATAGATAGAGCAATGTTTGCAAATCCTTCTATTAATGCAATTGTAACGCCTGATTTTGAGCGAGCATTAACCAATGCAAATAAGAAATATAGTAACAATGGTGTGTTTGCTGGTGTTCCAACTTTTATTAAAGATTTGAATGATTACGCTGGTTTACCTACCTTGATGGGTAGTTGTGGAACGCCTTCTATTCCTAAGCAAAAGAACGATCCAGTTGTGGAGCAAATTCTAAAAGTAACAGATAGTATAGTTTTAGGAAAAAGTAGCTCTTCAGAATATGGATTGTTGCCTTGCGGAGAAACCTTACAACAAGGAAATACACTAAATCCGTGGAATTTAGGACATTCAACAGGTGGTTCATCTGCGGGTTCTGCTGCTTTGGTGGCTGCAGGTGTTGTGCCTTTTGCACATGCAAATGATGGAGGAGGTTCTATTCGTATTCCTGCTTCTTGTTGTGGTTTGGTAGGTTTAAAACCATCAAGAGGTCGGAATGTCTCTTCACAATCAGCAATGGCTCCAATAGATATGGCAGTTGATGGTATCGTTTGTAGAAGTGTGCGAGATGCGGCAAATTATTTTTATGGTTTAGAACAATTTTATACGAATCCTAATTTGCCTAAAATTGGAAAAGTTGAACATTTTGATAAAAAGCGATTGAAGATAGCGGTTTTTACGAAATCTACAACAGATGTAGAAAGTCATGGAGATGTAGTTGATGCGACGATGAATGCTGCTAAACTTTGTGAAAGCTTAGGTCATCAAATTGAATTTATTGATAATCCAATTAGCTATCAGTTCAATAAAGACTTTTTAATGTATTGGTCATTTCTGTCTTTTGGAAGTATTTTGTTAGAGTATCAAAAATATGGCTTAAAATTTAATCCATTAAAAGCTACAAAGTTTACAAAAGATTTAGCAAAAGCCTATCCATTCTTGTCCATTCCTTCTGTTTTTAGTATAAAAAGATTGAAGCAATATAATGAACTATATAGTCAATTGTTTAACAAATATGATGTTTTATTAAGCCCAACACTTTCGCATCCTGCTCCACCAATTGGACATTATGGACCAAATGTAGGTACCTTAGAAGTAATTTTTAGGTTGAATAGTTATGTGAATTTTACTACTTTACAAAATATAACTGGAGCTCCAGCAATTTCTTTGCCGATGGGTATGAGTAAAGATAGATTACCAATTGGAATTCAATTTGCAGCTAATGTTGGAGAAGAAGCAAAGTTATTGTCTTTGGCTTTTGAAGTGGAACGTGTTAATAAATTTTTAAAAATTAATGAATTTTAATAGTCTTATGTAACAAAAGTTACATAATCATAGATTTCTTTTTATATTTGTTTGAATGAAATTGTTTTTTGAAAAATCAAATTGTTGTAGTTGTTGTCTAACCTAATGGTATGATAGGGCAAAAATTATTATTAAAATATATGTAACCTATCTTATTGAAGATAGGTTTTTTTATAAATCAAATTAATTAAAATAAACAAAAAATGAGTGTAACTATCACAGAAAATGTATCACCCGAAACGGCAAAAGATATCAAAGAATTACAAATTAAAATTGGTGCATTCATTGATGGTACAATGCATGGAGATAAATTTAAGCAATTTAGATTAACTCGTGGTGTTTATGGACAGCGTCAGTTGGGTGTACACATGTTTAGGATTAAAATTCCGATGGGCAGATTGAACCCAGCTCAGTTAGTTCGTATTGCAGAATTGTCAGAAACTTATGCATCTTCTAATTTGCATTTTACAACCAGACAAGATATACAGTTGCATTACGTAAAAGTAACTGATGCACCTTATGTTTGGGCAGGTTTAGCAGATTGTGGTTTACATGC
Source organism: Chitinophagales bacterium (assembly GCA_020636545.1). Lineage (GTDB taxonomy): Bacteria > Bacteroidota > Bacteroidia > Chitinophagales > JADIYW01 > JADJSS01. The sequence goes on along the minus strand of JACJXS010000010.1, from coordinate 136,010 downwards.
TAGAGAAGCTTGTGGAAATACAGTAAGAAATGTTACAGCATCTTCAACCGCAGGTATCGACCCAAATGAATTGTTTGATGTTTCTCCTTATGCTTATACAGCATATAGTACATTTATTCGCAACCCAATTTGTCAAGACATGGGTAGAAAAATGAAGATTGGTTTCTCTGCTTCAGAAGAGGATAGTGCTTTCACATTTATTCATGATTTTGGATTTATTCCTAAAATTCAAGATGGGAAACGAGGTTTTAGTTTAGTTGTTGGTGGAGGATTAGGAGCTCAGACGTTTTTGGCTCAAAAAGCTTTTGATTTTATAGAAGAAGACCAAATTATTCCATTTATGGAGGCTGCTTTAAGAGTGTTTGATAGATATGGAGAAAGATTACGACGTCATAAAGCTAGAATGAAATATTTGATAAAAGATTTAGGAATGGAAAAGTGGATGGAATTAGTAGAAGAGGAGCGTACAGCTACCAAACATAAGTCTTTTAAGATTGATTTGAATTTAATTCCTGAAGCTCAACCAGCACCTGAAAAACTTGTTCCTGATGTAATTATCGAAGATAAAAAGAGATACCAAGATTGGTTAAATACAAATACATTTGAACAAAAACAAAAAGGCTTTTATGGTGTATATCTAAAAGTAACAAATGGCGATATAAAACCTGACACAGCAAGGACTATTGCTCAATTGGCCAATGATTATGCATCACAAGATATGCGTGTAACCATGAATCAAGGTTTGTTGTTGAAGTTTATACGCCCAGCGGCTTTGCCTTATGTATATTCAGTTTTGGATAGTTTAGGATTGGCCAATCCTGGATTCGGAACAATTGCGGATATTACTACTTGTCCAGGTACAGATACTTGTAATTTGGGTGTAACGAATAGTATGACATTAGCTAGAATATTAGAAGATGTTATTCAAAAAGAATATCCTGAATTAATTTATGACAAATACTTAAATATCAGAATGAGTGGCTGTATGAATGCTTGCGGACAACACATGGCTGCAAATATTGGTTTACATGGTAGCTCTATCAGAGTAGGAGATAAAGTTGCACCAGCAATGCAAGTGATATTAGGTGGAGGTGTTGATGAAACTGGCGTTGGTGTAATTGGAGATAAGGTGGTGAAACTGCCAACTAAAAAAATGACCGATGCTCTACGTACTATTCTTAATGATTATGAAGCAAATGCTACTGATGAGGAATATTTTAATACATATTATAGAAGACAAGGAAAGAATTATTTTTATACGTTATTGAAGCCATTTGCAGACCCAACTAAGTTTGTAGATGATGATTATTTTGACCACGGACATGAAAATTATTTTACACCTGAAGTTGGTGTGGGTGAGTGTGCTGGTGCATCTTATGATATGGTAGGCATAATTGTAAATGATGCTAAAATAAAACAAGAAGAAGCGAATGAAGCTATGCAAAATCAACTTTATGCAGAAGCCATTTATTATGCTTATACTGGTTTTGTCGTAGCGGCAAAAGCACTTTTATTGAGTAAAGATGTGGAATGTAATACACAAATTAAAATACTGAAAGATTTTGATGAGCATTATGTTGAAACAGCAATTGTTCCAGTTGATGGTGGATTTGAAAATCTAGTATTAAGTATTAATAAAAATGAACCAGATGCCGATTTTGCACAGCAATATGTCGCTCGTTATAATAGTTTTCTTGAGGAAGTATTGGTACACAGAGCAACAATAACGAATGCTGAGAAAGTGGTATTAGAAAGTGCTTATAAAGCATAGTTATAGATATTAACTTATAAGATAAGTGATATACAACAAATGATAAAAATATTATCTTTTGTTTATTCGGAATTGCTTTCAATTATCAATTTTATTATGTAGGTTTGAGTATGGGTTTCATAGATAGCATTCAAAATCTAATAGGCGATAAAGACAAGAATAAAGACTTTATTTCTAAATTTCCAAATAAAGTTGGAAGTTATGGTTATGATGCTTGGGGTTTCAATCTTAAAGGAATTGAGCCTTTTGTAGAAGCGGGTCGATTTTTCTATGAAAAATATTTCCGTGTAGAAACTTATGGCTTAGAAAATATTCCTAAAGATGGACGTGTATTGATTATTGCCAATCATAGCGGACAGCTGCCTATAGATGCTATTTTATTAGGGTATGCATTAATTACTAACCAATATTCGCCTAGAGTTCCCAAAGGTATGTATGAACGATTTATACCTACTATTCCTTTTTTTAGTTCATTGTTTTCTTCTTGGGGTGGTACTTTAGGGGATCCAGAAAACTGTATCAAGATGTTGGAAAATGATGAAGCTGTTATGGTTTTTCCAGAAGGAGCAAGAGGTATTGCAAAGCCAACAAAATTGAAGTATCAGCTACAAAGATTTGGTAATGGTTATATTTATATGGCGGTAAAAACAAAAACACCAATTATACCAGTTGGGATTGTGGGTTGTGAGGAAATTTTAATCAACTATGGAAATATAGATTTTATAAGTAAGTTGATAAAAGCACCCTCTTTTCCTACATTATTTCCGTTTGTTTTTCCATCAAAGGTCATTATGCATTTCGGTGAGCCAATTTATTTTGAAGGCGATATTGGAAGAGAGCATATTATGGAAGATATGAATAAGCAAGTAAAAAGTGCCGTAAAAGAACTTATCAATGAGGGATTGAAAAAACGGAAAGGTATTTTTTCTAAATAATTATTCTTATTCTATTATAAATTTCTACCGATTATATTTTTGACAGAGCATTCTGAATATCATCAATAACATCTTGTATGGCTTCAATACCAACAGAACATCTAATTAAACTATCAGAAATGCCTGCTGCTTTTCGCTGTTCAGATGGTACATTTGAATGACTTGTACTTGCAGAGTGAGTAAGTAAAGTATCAGTGGTGCCAAGTGTTGCAGTTACGGTACAAAATTGAATCTGCTTCATAAAATGAATTGCAGTATCGAAATTTCCATCAATTTCAAAACTCAACATACCACCAAACCCAAACATTTGTTGCTTTGCTAATTCGTGGTCTGCATGACTTTTTAATCCTAAATAATTTACTTTAGTAATTTTTGGATGTTGCTCTAAGAATTCAGCTAATTGTTGAGCATTGGCTTGATGCTGTTTCATTCTTAAACTTAAAGTACGGATGCCATTATTTAATAGATAAGCTTCAAATGGAGAACAAATGCCACCAAAAACTTTTTTATTTTGGTTGATTTTTTTGTATAATTCTTCATCTGTAGTAACTGCTACACCCGAAATTCCAGTTCCATGTCCATTCAGAAATTTGGTTCCAGAATGTACAACGATGTCAAAGCCTAAAGTCAATGGACGTTGTAAGTAAGGCGTTGAAAAAGTATTATCTACAATAGTGTAAACTTGATATTTTTTTGCAATAGTTGCAATAGATTTCAAGTCGTAACATTCTAAAGTTGGATTGGTGGGCGTTTCAATATAAATGACTTTGATACTTTTGTCTGCGAGTAATTGTTGCTCAAGAAGCTGCATATCTTTCAAATCAGAATAAACTAATCCAACGCTTAATGTTTGTAAGGTTGATGCTAAAAACTGGTTGCTAGTTCCATAAATATTATTTGTTGTTATAACTTTTTGTCCTGCTTCAATGCAAGCCAAAATTGCGGAACTAATCGCAGCCATTCCTGAACCAAACAGAACACCAAATGTTTCTAGGCTCTTAGTCTCATCAAAACCTTCTAATCTAGCAATCTTTTTAGCTACAAAATCTGGTGTTGGGTTGCTCATTCTTGAATACGCATGTGTGTCAGATTTTCCTTTAAAATAATCCATTGCTTTTTCAATATCTTCATATACAAAAGTTGAAGTTGCATAAATGGGCAATACGTGAGCGTGGTGGTTTTCAATCATTTCATCTTTAATGCAAATAGATTCAAAACTTCTTTTTTTTGTGTTCATAAGAATGTCTTTTAAATAAATGAATAGGTGTGTTTGATTGTAGAATTAGCAGAAACATACATCAAAATTACAAATTTTGGCGACTAAGCGAAAATAAATTAACATCAATCAACAAACAAGTTAATATAGTTTTGATTTCCAGATAAATGAATAATAATATCTTTGTGCAATACAAACTTAAACGGATAATGCTTAAAAATTTATATAAACTTCCACGCTTTTTCTTGTTTAAAATGGATGCTGAAGCTGCACATCATTTTACTTTAAAGATGCTTAAAAGAACTATAAAATTGCCTTTTGCTAAAAGTACTTTAAGGGCTTTATATCAGATTGAAGATAAAAGATTAGAACGAAATGTATTTGGTCTGACCTTTAAAAATCCTGTTGGACTTGCAGCTGGATTAGATAAAAATGCTGAATGTATTGATGCTTTTGCTGCAATGGGTTTTGGTTTTATTGAAATTGGAACAGTTACACCATTGGCTCAACCAGGAAATGATAAACCTAGATTGTTTAGAATTATCCAAGATGAGGCAATTATTAATAGAATGGGTTTTAATAATGAAGGTGCAGAAATCGTAAGGCAAAATATTCTTTCTTCTCAATTAATAAAACTTAAAAATAGGAATATTTTGATAGGTGGAAATATTGGCAAAAATAAAGTAACACCTAATGAAAATGCGGTAGATGATTATATCAAATGTTATCATATTTTATATGATGTAGTAGATTATTTTGTAGTGAATATTAGTTCACCAAATACACCCAATTTGAGAGATTTACAAGAAAGAGAACCTCTCGAGAATTTACTTACTGCACTTCAATTGGAAAATAACAAAAAACAAACACCTAAGCCTATTTTACTAAAAATTGCACCAGATTTAAGTTTTACTCAATTAGACGAAATTATTGAAGTGATAACAGCAACAAAATTAAGCGGAATTATCGCAACCAATACTACAATAACTCGTGATGGATTAAGTATTAATCAAGCAGCTATTGAACAAATTGGAGCAGGCGGATTGAGTGGGAGGCCTCTTACTAAAAAAGCTACTGAAGTTATTCAATACCTTTCTGAAAAGACAGAAGGTAAACTACCAATTATTGCAGTTGGTGGCATTATGACGGCTCAAGATGCAATAGAAAAAATTAATGCTGGTGCAAGCTTAGTTCAATTATATTCTGGATTTATTTATAAAGGTTTAGATTTGGTCAAAGAAATTAATCAAAAAATCTTAGAAACAAAATCATAGTTTTTTCGTTTATAAAAGGCTATTCTGATTTATCTTTTAAAATATAAATGAAGATTTTTAGTACACATCAAATGAAAGAATTGGATAGATTAACTATTCAGAAAAAATATTCCAATTCTTGGGAATTAATGGAGAATGCTTCAATAGAATTATTTAAAGCTATATTAGAGCAAAATATTTCACCTAAGGTTCCAATACTATTTTTGTGTGGAAGTGGCAATAATGGTGGAGATGGTTTGGCTGTTGCAAGAATGATGGCTCAGAAATATAGCGTACAAGTTTTTTTATTAAAATCTGAAAATTATAGCCCTGATAATATTAGAAATCAAGAATTGTTGGTTGCCACTCAAACTAAAATTCATTTTTTTGAACTGCATGATACTTTGCAACTACCAACCAATGCAATTTATATAGACGCTCTTTTTGGCTCTGGATTGAATCGTGTTTTAGAACCTATTTGGAATAATATTTTTAAACAAATAAAAGTAGCACAGCCTAAAAAAATATTTGCTTTAGATATGCCAAGTGGCTTATTAGATGGCTTTCCAATGTGCGAAAATGCGACTTGTTTGTCCGCAGATTTAGTGTTTACCTTGCAATCGCCTAAGTTATCCCTATTGCTTCCAGAAAATCAAGAATATGCAAAGGATTTTAAAGTTTTAGATATTGGATTGGATAAGGAAAGTATTACAGAAACGCCTACAAATATTTATTACATTAAAGAAAAATTCATTAAAAAGTTATTGAAATTGCCTAATGTATTTGCACATAAAGGCACATTTGGTCATGTATTAGTAGTTGGAGGGAATTATGGAAGTATTGGAGCTCCAATTTTAACAACAAAAGCCGCTTTGAAAACGGGTTGTGGTCTAGTTACATGTGCAGTTCCAAAATGTGGTTATGAAATTGTGCAAACAAATTTTCCTGAAGCGATGTGTATGGCAGATGAAGCAACCAATTGGATAAGCATAATACCTCAGACATCAAATTTTAATGCAATTGCAATAGGAATGGGATTGGGAAGAAATGAAGCCACCCAAAATGCATTATTGAGTTTTTTAATTTCTAGTCCAACAACGCCTTTAGTTTTAGATGCTGATGCTTTGAATATCTTATCCGAAACGAATGAACCATTTCATTATATTCCAAAAGGTAGTGTTTTAACACCACATCCCAAGGAATTAGAACGATTAATTGGACCTTGGACAAATGATTATGAAAAAATAGAGAAAGTGAGAATTGTTGCAAAGCAATATCAAATTATTATATTGATAAAGGGAGCTTTTTCGACTATTATTTGTCCTGATGATAATATTTATTTCAATAGCACAGGAAATTGGGGAATGGCAACAGGTGGTTCTGGTGATGTATTGTCTGGTATAATTGCATCTCTTTTGGCTCAAGGTTACACACCAATTAATGCTACAATTTTAGGTGTTTATTTACATGGACTATCAGGCGATATCGCTAGTTCAATTTCCCATCCACATAGTTTGATAGCATCGGATATAATTGAGCATATTGGAAATGCTTATAAGCAATTGGATAATTTATAAATCCATTAAGACATCAAAACTCCATACCTCAGCCTTTGCACCGAACCAAGGTTTTACAGTTTTCCAAAACACTGCAAAAAAATCAGAATATCTATATTTATCTAAATCATCTTCGCTATCCCAAATACTATAAGTGAAAAATATTTGTGGGTGGTGAATATCTTGCCAAACTTGTAATTTGTGGCAGCCTGGCTGATTTCTAATTGTATTGCATACGGTATCAAAATAGGTTTTGAATATATCTATATTTTCTTCAGCCATCGTTAATTTTACGATTCTTGTAATCATATTATTTCAATTTTTATAAGTGAGCCAATCTTTAATCCTAATAATTGTGCAGCAGGTCCATAATTTATACCAATTTCTAAATAACCAACAGAATTAAAATAAGCCATTGCCATTCCTCGTGGAACATCAGCATAATTATTTACAAATTTATCGATATAATCCTTTCTTCTATAATATATCCTAAAATTTATATCGTCGCCATATTCTTCTATATCTTTTTTTCTGATATTGCTTATCACATTTCCAAAACTATCTATATAAATAACTTGACCTTCTATATTGTCATTGTTTAAAGCAGGTTTGAAATCTTTCAATACTACATAATCGTTTGTAGCTTTGCCAATGCTACCAATATTGTTATTGAAAACAATTTCTTTAACTACTCTACAATAATATTCATCTAATGTTTTTAATTGTAAATCATCAATTCTAACCATCAAATCAGGTTTCTCCTCCAATGCTAAAGTCAAAATGCCGTTGTCAGGAGCAATAAAATAATAATCTTTATATTTCATTGCCAATAATTGTTGATGTTTAATGCCCTTTTCAAAAACACGAATAATATGTATAGTATTTTTTGGAAAATGATGATAAGTGCTTTTTAAAAATAAAGCTGCGGCATAAATATCATAAGAAGGAATTGAATTTGAAATATCTACAATTTGAACAGATGGACAAGTTGTAAGCAAGTCACCTTTAAATATACTAACATAATAATCTTTATCGCTAAAGTCTGTTAATAAAGTAATTATCGCCATTCTGTAAAAAAAGTTAATTTCAAGTACTAAAATAGGAATAATTGAGCGAACTAACAATTAAATTAGATACAATAGATCCAATAGATTTTTTGGGGTATAATGAAGGTAAACTAAAAATCATTAAAAAGATATTTAACAAGTTAAATATTGTAGCACGTGGTAATAAAATTATTGCTATTGGCAATCAAGATGATTTAGTAGAATTTGAGCAAAAAATAAAATTATTGGTTGAATATTTAGAACGTTATGGTAAAATTACAGAAGAGCATATCGTTGATATTCTGAATGAAGAAAATCCGTACGAAACTGTTTTTCCTCAATTCAAAGATAATGTGTTGGTACATGGAAATAATGGCTTACTAATCAAAGCTAGAACTACCAATCAACAAAATATGGTTGATTTATCATCTGAGAATGATATTTTATTTGCAATTGGACCAGCTGGAACTGGAAAAACATACACTGCTGTGGCTTTGGCTGTACGTGCTTTGAAAAATAAAACAGTTAAGAAAATTATCTTAACACGACCAGCAGTTGAAGCAGGTGAAAATCTGGGCTTCTTACCAGGAGATTTAAAAGATAAAGTAGACCCTTATTTACGTCCATTGTATGATGCATTAGATGATATGATACCAACTGATAAGTTAGCATATTTTATGCAAAATAGAATAATAGAAGTGGCCCCTTTGGCTTATATGAGAGGTCGTACTTTAGATCATGCTTTTATGATTCTAGATGAAGCACAAAATGCGACGCAATTACAACTTAAAATGTTTCTAACGAGGATTGGACCTTCAGCAAAATGTATCATTACTGGAGATTTATCACAAATAGATTTGCCTAAAAATCAACAGTCTGGATTGAAAAGTACAGTAGAAATTTTAAAAAATATTCAAGGTATCGGTATTATAAAATTGACAGAGGAAGATGTTGTTCGGCATCGATTGGTAAAAGCAATTATCAAAGCTTTTGATAAAGAAAAGGATAGAATTGATACTTTAAAAGATAAAGAAAAAGCAACACACGAAAATTCAGAAAAAGTATAATTTAGATAAATGAATTTAACTAATTTCCAATTTCCAAATCAAACTAATTTTTATAGCGGAAAAGTACGTGATGTTTATACGATTAATAATGATTTGATGGTCATGGTTGTTTCTGATAGGATTTCTGCATTTGATGTTATCTTACCAAAACCAATTCCTTATAAAGGACAAATTTTGAATGAAATTGCCAATCATCATTTAGCACAAACCATTGATATATTGCCAAACTGGGTATTGGAAGTTCCATTACCAAATGTTACTATAGGCAGAAAATGTGAGCCTTTTAAATTGGAGATGGTGATTCGTGGTTATTTAGCAGGTTCAGCTTGGCGAGCATATAAAAATGGCATCAGAACAATTTGTGGTGTTACACTTCCAGATGGATTAGTTGAAAATCAAAAGCTAGAACAGCCTATTATTACACCAACGACAAAAGCTTCTGCTGGTCATGATGAAGATATTTCTAAAGAAGAAATTATTGCAAATGGGATAGCATCGTTAGCGGATTATGAGCAATTGGTAGAATACACACACGCAATTTATCAACGAGGTACAGATTTGGCAAAGGAACATCACTTAATTTTAGTGGATACAAAATATGAATTTGGGAAAATTGGGAATCAAATATTTTTGATGGATGAAATTCATACGCCCGATTCTTCAAGATATTTTTATGCTGATGGCTATGAAGAAAGATTAGAAAAAGGAGAGCCACAAAAACAGTTGTCAAAGGAATTTGTACGCGAATGGTTGATTGCTAATGATTTTATGGGTAAAGAAGGACAAACTGTTCCACAGATGACACCAGAAGTTATTGAAAATATTTCTAAAAGATATATTGAGTTATACGAACATATTTTAGGTAAAACTTTTGAACCAATCGACGCACCTCAAAATGCAGAGGAAATTATTATTCAATGTCTTGAGAGATATTCATAATTACTAGGAATTCTATTCAATATATGTGCGAAATTTCGGCTTCATCGAAAAGCTATATGAACAATTAATGTAAATAGTTTGAAATAATTATCCTAAAATTTAACGGATAATTGTTGCAATGGATACCAATATTTGGTATCTTTAAGCAAAGATTAGAATTATGGCTAAAAATACATCGATATTATTAGGAGATTATTTTGATAACTTTATTAATAAACAAGTCCAATCTGGAAAATTTTCTTCCGCAAGTGAAGTAGTGCGAGCTGCTTTAAGAATGTTTGAATATGAAGAGTCTAAAAAAAAGCGAACTTATTAACGAACTTAAAAAAGGAGAGAAATCTGGATTTGTAAAAAAACTTTAATAAAGATAACTTTTTGAACAAACTTCATCAAAAACATCTTGTAAAATAATGAAGTATAAAATTAGTAATGAAGCTCAAAACGACCTTGAAAATATTTGGCTTTATACTTTCATAACTTGGTCAAAAGAACAAGCTGACCGATATTATGACTTGATTTTTGATGAAATTGAATTCATAATCGAAAATCCAAATTAAGAAAAGGATTATAGCCATATTAGAATGGGCTATTTTCGTTCAAAGGTAAAATCACATTTTATTTTTTACAAAATCAATACAAAAGAAAATTTAGTTGAAATAATTAGAATATTGCATTAACAAATAGATATTGAAAATAGGCTGAACGATTAAGATTGGGACAATTAATATTTTGACAAATAGAATATTGCATTGCCCTAAAATTTATTCAAATAGATGTTGTCTATTAAAGTAATATTGAATAATAAAATCCAATAATTTCTACAATTTAGTTTATCTTTATTTTCCAAACAAATAGAAAACCATGTCAGTACTCAATAATATAGCAGGTACAGTACTCAAACCAATAATTAAAGAAATGAGTCGTGCTGCATTACCCAAAATTGACGGAAATATTTATGTAGATGGCTTGAGCAATGAAGTAGAAATTATACGTGATGAATGGGGAATTGCTCATATTTATACAGATAAATTAGAAGATGCACTTTTTGCTCAAGGTTACATTCATGCACAAGACAGATTGTGGCAAATGGATTTGAATCGGCGTGCGGCTCGTGGTAAATTAGCTGAAATTATCGGGAAAGATGCCTTAGATGCCGACCGTATAGCTCGAACTTTTGGTTATGATAGAATAGGCAAAAAAGATTGGGAGTTATTGACAGATGATTTAAAATCTTATCTGAAGGCATATTGTAACGGCGTTAATGCTTTTATCCAAAATAATACTTCAAAATTTCCTGTAGAATATAAATTGTTAGGCTTAAAACCAGAATTATGGAATCCTATTGATGTTTGTGCCTTTTCTAAAATGTTGTCATCTTTATTGACTTTTGGTTGGTATGATGAAATCATTAGAGCGAAACTGATAGAACTTGTCGGATTAGATGCAGCTATGGAGTTAGATAATTCTTATCCAGAAAACAATCCAGTAACTTTACCCAAAGGTGTAGAATTTAATACCATTGGTATTGATAATAAATTCAATGCAATGAATGGGCCATATATTCCAAAAATAAGTGGAAGTAATGCTTGGACAATTCATGGAAGTAAAACGAAAACAGGTAAGCCATATTTATGTAATGACCCACATCTAACACTTAAAAATCCGAATATTTGGTATCAGATGCATATTCACACCAAAGACTACCATGTTTCAGGCGTTTCCTGTCCTGCAATTCCAGCGATATTGATTGGACATAATGATAATATAGGTTGGGGAATTACTTTATCTTTTACCGATATTGAAGATGTTTATGTAGAGAAATTTACAGACGAAACGATGAAAACTTATATGTATGATGGAAAAATTATGGACTCAGAGATTATAGAAGAAAAAATCTATATCAAAGGGGAAAATATGCCACATATTGAAAAAGTAATCAGTACAGTAAACGGTACTTTAATTTCTCATGTTACAAACCATAAAGCACAAGCATATACATTAAGTTCTATGGCTTTTCGACCAGGAAAAATGTTTGAAGGTTGGTTCAATCTAAACAAGGCAAGAGATTGGAATGATTTTGTAAAAGCTGTCGAGTGTATTCAAGCTCCTGGTTTAAATATAGTTTATGCAGATATTGTAGGCAATATTGGTTATTATAATTCAGGAAAAGTACCCATAAGAGATAAGCAAATTGCTTCTGTGCCAATGCCAGGTTGGAAAAGCGAAAATAAATGGTCAGATTTTGTTCCATTTGAAGAAATGCCACACGTTTTAAATCCACAACAAGGTCATGTAATTACGGCCAACCATAAAATTGTAGATGATAATTATCCATATTTTCTTGGTGATATTTATATGAATGGTTATCGTGCGAATCGTTTGGAAAAAATGATTGAAGGTAGAGCTAATTTAAGCCCAAAAGATTTTACTGAAATGCAAATGGATTGGACGTGTTTGCCTGCAAATCAATTTAAAGATTACTATATCAATATTGATATGGCGAATGCAGAACTTCAACAATATGTACAAATGCTTCTAAATTGGGATGGCGTATTGCGACCTGAACAAATTGAAGGCACTTTGTATAAAGTCTGCAAAAAGGAAATGGTAAAATATATTTACGATAGAAATATTGAAGATAAAAACTTAGTAAAAGAATTGTTGGGAGCAGGATTTCATGAGATTTTTCAACCTCTAAATGCATTCCTTGGACACAATACCGTAGCACTTTTCAGAATATTAGACAATCCAGATTCTATCTTGTTAAAGAATGCAGGAGGCAAAGAACATGTACTAAAAACAGGTATTAAATATGGAATTGATTGGTTGAAATTAAATTTTGGTACAAATCCTAAAAAATGGAATTGGGGTAATGTTCATGCAATTGTATTTCCTCATGCATTTTCTGTAAAACCGCCATTGGACAAAGTATTTAATGTTGGTCCATTTCCAATTGGTGGAGATACAGATACACCATTTCAAACGTACGTAATGGCAGAAAATGCTTATGGCGGAGAATTAAATTCAGTTTCGTATAGGCAAACTATTGACTTTGCAGATTTTGATAACTCGACGATTATTATGCCTCTCGGAAATAGTGCCAATATGGCTAGTCCATTTTATAAAAATCAATTAGATAAATGGTTTAAAGGCGAAAGTATTGCAATGTGTTTTTCTAGAAAAAAAGTGGAGGAACATAAAAAATATACACTTTGGCTAAAGAAAAAAACGAAATAATAAATATTAGTTTTTTAATTAAAATCAACATTAATTTCGTAATTATTTTCAACATCAATTTGAGCTAAATATCCTCCATCAACTTCATTAAGATGATAACGCTTAATGTTTTTACCTGAAATAATAGGCGTTCCAAATCTGTTTGGAATCCATAAAATTGTTGTTCCTGATTTGTTACTCTCTGCCTTGAGTAATAGTTTGCCAGTTAATGGATCTGATTCTAAAAAAGTTGGATACCCGACAATTGCATTAGGTCGTGTTCTTCCAAGTATTTCTAAAAATGCTGTATTTAATCTGCCTGTCGCATTTCCGTTTTTGTCCACTTCTGTAATAATATATTCTTTTTCAGGATATATTAATCCAGTGTAATCAATAACATGTGGATCTCCAGGTGCTTGTGCCCAACTCCATATTGTAGAGCTATTAAAATATTGGTCTTCTTGCTTTGCAAATCGAATTAGTTTAGGCACTCCAGTTGAAGGGTCTTCAAAAAAACCATATTCGCCCATAAAAAGCCCAGTTTCATAGCCTGAAGCAAAAGATTTTAATAAACCATATCCTTGTTCTACGGTTAGGAGATATGAAATTGCTTCAAAATAGGAATGTGGAGCAAAGCAAATATTATCCAATTGAGTAAAATTTGTTGGTGGAATAAAAGGAATTGGTTGCCCATTCCAAGAGATACTCATCTCAAAAAATAAAGTATGCTCTAAAAGTTGATATTCTCTTTCTGTTGCTCTGATTTTATGTCCTAGTTTATCATAAAATTTTCCAAGCTTAACAGCTTCTCCAACTAAGTCTTTATAACCTAAACTAGGTTCATTGAGCATATCATAACCTAAAACATTATCATAATTTCCAATTTGCTTAACTAAATATAACCACGCATTTATACAATGATCTTGTATTTGATTGGTATTGTCCCAAAAATTTTGAAATGCATGTACAACAGCCTTGCTTGTTTCACGACCACCAACACCATTTGAACTACCCATACAAGTTGGAATATTGTCAGTAATTACAGCCCATTCAGGTGCCCCATCCCAACCTTTAAGTGGATATTCACAAGTTTCATCTGCTTTCGTAAAAATAAATTTGCTATATGCATCTTGGTGCATATCTACTAAAACATAGATATTGTACTTTGCAGCATCTTCTATGGCTGTTTTTATTGAATTTATATATTCTTGGTTGTATTGTCCTTTTATGGGTTCTAACTTACTCCAATTAAAAATTAATCTGATACAATTCAACCCATAGGAAGCCATTATTTTAAAGTCGTCTTTACTATAATTTTTAACAGTTGCAATGTCAGGGTTTCCAACCCAATAATCTCCAAGTACATTGTAATTTGCACCTCTAAGAATAACATATCTTCCTTGTTGGTCAAATATGCCAGGTTTTTCGCCTACTTTAGCAAAGAGTAGTTTGGAATTATTTGTAGATAACTTTTTATCTTTTTTGCACGCAAAAATAAAAGCAAAGAAACAACAAATTAATATAAAATTACTTTTCATTCTTCACAAATATATTGTATCGAACTTTATTAACAAACTAAAGTATATAATATACTATTCAAAATCAGGATAAAGTAGATACTTTTTACGAATTAATTTAAAGCAATTCAAATCTTTTTGCCAAGTTTTTTTAATAGCATTTTCATTCATTCCACTTTCAATTTGTTTTCGTAAGGTTGAAGTTCCCGCTAATTTTTCAAAGAATGAAGTGAAAAAATTAGCCTTTGAGTTGCTTAATTGATAAGCATTAATAAGATATTTTAAAGTAAATTTTTGCTGTTTTAAAGTATCTAAATTTATTTCTGATAAATTATATCCATAGCATTTTTGATTTAGTAAAGGTGGGGTTTTGGCGCCTTCTTTTGGTATTGGAGTAAAATTATAAGATAAATTTTTAGGAAAATCTGGACTCCCATAAATTTGAAATGGGAAATCCGTTCCTCTGCCCAAACTTACAGTATTGGTGCCTTCAAAAAAGCACAAACTTGGGTATAAATAAATACTTTGTATATTTGGTAAGTTAGGAGATGGTTTTATAGGTAAACTATAAAAAGTATTGTGGTCGTAGTTTTGATTTTTAATAACAGTTAATTTGCATTGAGCTTTATTAGTTAGCCACTTTTCTCCATTCAACATTTGAGCATATTCTCCTATCGTCATTCCGTAAACAATTGGAATTTGTTGCATTCCAATAAAACTTTTTTGGGTAGTTTCCAAGATAGGACCATCGATATAATATCCATTTGGGTTGGGTCTATCTAAAACGATGAGAGATTTATTATTTTCAGCACAAGCTTCCATTACATATTCTAAAGTAGAAATATAAGTATAGAAACGAACGCCCACATCTTGAATATCGAACAATAAAATATCTACACCAACTAATTGTTCTGGTTTGGGTTTTTTATTATTGCCATATAATGAAATAATTGGTGTTTTTGTTTTAGCATCAATACCACTTTTTACACTCTCGCCAGCATCAGCTGTTCCTCGGAATCCATGTTCAGGTGCAAAAACTTTGACTACATTTATTTTTAATGCAATTAAAGTATCTAAAAGGTGTGTATTGCCAACAACTGAAGTTTGATTAACAACTAAGCCTACTTTTTTATTTTGTAATAAAGGCAAATATTCCTTTGTCCTTTCAGCTGCAACAATTACTTCTTTTCCAAAAGAAAAATTAGAATAAAGGCAAAATAATATTAATCCAAGATATGTGATACGCTTCATAAATATCAAATGTACAAATATCATGCAAATTTCTATTCTAAATGAATAGAACAAATTTTTAATAACGATTCTAGTGATTATTCGATTATTGCAGTAGCCTCAATCTCAATTAATAAATCAGGATTAATTAATTTTGGGATTTCATACATGGCAGTTGCAGGTTTTATTTCAGCAAATATTTCACCATGAGCTTTTCCTATTTCTTCCCAACGAGAAATATCTGTACAGAATATTCTTGTACGCACTACATCTTTGTAGCTAGCACCTAATTCGCTTAGCACTTTTTCAAATTTGTTAAGAATGGTTTTTGTTTGTAAATACATATCTCCTTTACCAACCACTTCTCCATTTACAGTTGCAGTTGTTCCTGCAATTTCAATTGTATTTCCAATTTTTACAGCTCTACAATAGCCAATTTTTGTTTCCCATTCGCTACCTTCTAAATAATTTACTCTAGTACTCATTATATTTTTTTAGAGCCAAATATATCTAAAAATAATCAAGAAACTTTAAAGCTTGAATTATCTACAAATTAAATTTTTTTGTACACCAATTAAAATTTATAACCAAGCGTGAGTGCAATTACCGAGCGTTTGAAATTATTTTCAGAAGTATATTGAAATTGTGGAGCTTCATTTTGTAAAACATAAGGGGTGTAACTTTCTTTGCCTTTTGTAAATTGATAAGCTAAATCAATTGCAAATTTGTTTTTTCGATAACCAACACCTGCACTATAAATGAAATTCAATTGTCCAGATTGGTCTGCAACAAAGTTTTTGTCGAATGGACTGCTTTGGATTTGTACTCCACCTCTTAATCTAATTGGATCTATCTTAGCTTCTAATCCTAATTTTAATGTATGGTATAATTTGTACTTGTTTTTAATCGTTTGGTTTAATGCTCTTTGTTCTTCTTTTATATCAGCATCAGCGTTTTTGTAATTATATTTTGAAGCTCCAGCATCACTCAATTCGTATTCAGCAGCGATTAAACCAATCTTAGAAATATAACTCATTCCAGTATTTAACTTCCAAGGTAAACGAAGATTGTATTTCATTAAACCTTCAGGCGATTCAGCTTCTGCGGTGTAGGTAACATAATCAGCATTTATTTTTGAGTTAAATGCATCATTTAAAAACAATACACTTGGTGTTTGAAAGGCGAAAGACAATCGGACGTTTTTAGATAATTCAGCCAATAAACCTAATTTCAGATTTACACCTAAGCCACTCACTCTAAAGCTTGAATTTTGTTTAAAAAAATTAAAATTATAGCTTGAATCTGGAGTGTCTGTCTCTTTATGGATAGTACTTTCAGTAAAATTTAAAGTTGGAACACCGATTGTTGCACCGATATGTATTTTTCTTTTTTCGCCTGAATAGGTACTTGCTACTGCAATTGCCATTTCATTTAGATTGCCTTTTCTTTGAATAACGATATCTTGTTGTACATTCCCATTATTAATAGCTGAATAAATTCGGTGGTCAGTAGTATCAAAATAAACTAAATCTGTATTGTATGCGAGGCTTGCATTAAAAGGAAACATATTTTCCAAGTCATTTGTTGTGGACGCATGTTCATCTAAAAGCTCAAAATATTTATCAACTAAACTATTGTGTTGATTGAATCCAGAAATATAAAAGTTTTGATTTAGGTTAGCTAAATTATTAAAACTGAAACCCACTTTTGGAGTACTCCATTTGCCATAATTTGATACATATTTGCTTACCATAGCTGCACTAAAATTGTAAACCCCAAATTTTAGTTTGGAATCTTCTGTAATCTTTCCAATATAATTTGAATTAGAATTAAAAATTGAAACAACTGGCGTAAGTGATACTTCAGAGGAAGTAATCCTACCTAAAGCAGCTGGATTGGTATGTATAGAGCTTAATTCTCCACCGATACTACCCATTGTGTTTCCTAAGCCCATATTTCTAGCACTTCCGTTACTGTATTGCATACCTAAACGCAATGCATCTACATCTGATTGTGCAATTAGATTGGTTGTATTAATTAGTAATCCCAAAGTGAATATGGAAACAAGTTGCTTAATCATAGGTTTTGTTTTTTTAGAATTATTTAGGTGTTTTAGTTACTTTAATACCAGAAGGTGTAGTTTTATTAGATGGCGATGGTGTTTTATAGTTATTGTTATTATTATTCATTGATGGCGATTGTTTGTAGTTGTCGCCACCACTGTTATTATTTTTATATTGAGGTTTGTAATTGTTATTATCGCCTTTCTCAATAGGTTGGTATTGTGGTTTAGAATAATTAGAATTTGTTTTTTTATTGATTTGATAGTTCTCGTTGTTATTATTTTTATTGTTGTTTTCAGGATAAGAATTGTTATTATAGCTCGGTTTATTGGTTGAGATGTTGGGTCTTGGTGTGTAGGTAGGTGCAGGTTTTGATGGTTTGTTTACAGATGGATAATAGTTATTATTCCAATAGTTGCCATAGTAATTATTGCCATAATAATTGTCATAGCCATAAGGACCCCAACTGTTCCATGAGTTGTATCTATTTCCCCAACTCCAAGGATTCCAACTATTCCAAGAATTCCAATGATTGAAACCATACCACGGATTGCTCCATGAGTTCCATCTGTTCCAAGGATTATAATTATTCATAATGATAATCTGAGTATTTCCGCCATACCAATTTGGGTAGAAAGAAGAACCTGAGTTCCACATCCAATCATTATAATAGGAGTTGTATCCATTATAGCCATAATAAGATGGACGACATGCATTAAAGTTTACACTAAAACGCACACTCGGATTGTGAAATCTTCTAATTCTATCCGCATATCTTGAATTGCCATTATTATTATAAGAATCATACCCATCTTCTTCGTAATAATTGCTATTTTCATTATTATAGCTATTGCTAGAATAGTCATCATTATTATAGTTATCATATTGATAACTATTGTTGTTATAATACTGACTACCAGAACTTGAAGGCGAATATGTTTTTTCTGTCTTTATTTTTTTCTCTGTTGGTGTAAAGTCATCATACACATCATCTGCATAAGTTGAATTTATTGCCAAGGGCAAAACCAAAAACATATTTAAAATGAATCTTTTCATTGTTTTATAATTTAATTATTTAGCAAAATAAATTATCCTACATTTGTAAAACCAAAATTACAACAAATAAGTTTCAAAAAGTGTACCAATATTTGTTAAAAGGTATGATAAATAGTTAGATTAATCTAAAAATATACATTAATAAAATGAGTAAAGGAATTACGTCAAGAGCAGAAAATTACAGTGAGTGGTATAATGATTTAGTATTGAAAGGTGGTTTGGCAGATTATAGTGCAGTTCGTGGTTGTATGGTCATCAAGCCCTATGGATTTACACTTTGGGAAAATATGCGTGATATTTTGGATAAGAAGTTCAAAGAAACTGGACATGTGAATGCTTATTTTCCACTATTTGTGCCAAAAAGTCTGTTTGAAGCAGAAGAAACAAATGCTGAAGGTTTTGCAAAAGAATGTGCAGTTGTAACACATTATAGATTAAAAACAGATCCTGAAAATAAAGGTAAATTAATCATTGATCCAGAAGCAAAGTTAGAAGAAGAATTAGTAGTGCGACCAACTTCAGAAGCTATTATTTGGAATACTTATAAAAAATGGATTCAATCATACAGAGATTTACCAATTTTAGTAAATCAATGGGCAAATGTAGTTCGTTGGGAAATGCGTACACGTTTGTTTTTACGAACTGCCGAATTTTTATGGCAAGAAGGACATACTGCACATGCTACAAAATCAGAAGCAGTTGAAGAAACTGTACAAATGATTAATGTGTATGCTGATTTTGTAGAAAACTATATGGCAATTCCAGTTATTAAAGGTGTAAAGTCGGCTAATGAGCGTTTTGCAGGTGCTGAAGATACTTATACAATAGAAGCTTTAATGCAAGATGGAAAAGCTTTGCAATCAGGAACATCACATTTTTTAGGACAGAATTTTGCAAAAGCATTTGATGTGAAATTTGTCAATAAAGAAAATAATGAGGAATATGTTTGGGCAACGAGTTGGGGCGTTTCAACCCGTTTGATTGGAGCATTAATTATGGCACATTCTGATGATGAAGGTTTGATTATTCCTCCAAAAATTGCACCTCATCAAGTGGTTATTATTCCTTTTTTATCTAAGAATGTTGAAGAAACACAATCAATGATTGATAAAGCCAATGAATTAAAACAAAACCTTTCAAAATTAGGTATTCGTTCAATTGTAGATAGTGATGAAACCAAAAGACCTGGATTTAAATTTGCAGAATATGAATTAAAAGGTATTCCTTTGAGAGTAGTGATTGGCCCAAGAGATTTAGCCAATGGTGTAGTAGAAATTGCAAGACGTGATACCAAAGAAAAATCAACTTTTCCTATAGAAAGCTTGCAAGAAACGATAGTTGGTTTATTAGATGAAATTCAAAATAATTTATTTGCTAAGGCAAAAAGGTTTAGAGATAGTCATATTACTGAAGTAGATGATTTTGAAACTTTTCAAAAAGTATTAGAAGAAAAAGGCGGCTTTATTTCTGCACATTGGGACGGCACACCTGAAACTGAAGATAAAATTAAAGAATTGACTAAAGCTACGATTCGTTGCATTCCATTAGGTAATAAAAAGGAAGAAGGAAAATGTGTGTTCACAGGCAAATCAAGTCAAGAAAGGGTATTATTTGCAAGAGCATATTAATTATTCCATTTAATAAAAAAAAACACGCTTAATTAAGCCTTTTAATTATTGTCAAAAGCGATAAGCTCACTAAAATTGGGTAGTTTAAGTGTTGTTTTAGTGATTACTTTACATAGTATTGATTATTAGTGATTTTTTCTTAAAAGATTTCTAAAACTCTGTTAAACTACATATACTATTTTTGTATTATCAAAATATACAATAATGAAAACAGACCAAATCGACAAATTCAGAGAAGCTTTAGATGCTTTAGTAAATGATTTTAATATTAAAGTTGAAGAGTTTAGAATTAATCTTCAAAATTTTTCATCTGATGTTCAAGTTCAAGTTCAAGGACAAAGAGAGAACTTACATGAGTATGGTGAAAAATTAAAATCAAGAATTACGAATATCGTTGATATCAATAAAATTGATAAAGTAAGAGAGGATTTGTTAGCAGAGGCTGAAAATGTAATGGATGATGCAAAACAAAGATTAGATGATTTCTTTAAAGTAATTACGGATAAAGTAAATGCAGGAGAGAAAAAAGCTAAAGAAGCAGCTAATAATGTTGCAAAACAAGCTAAGGCAGCTACAGAGTCTGTAGAGAAAGAAATTAAAAAAGCTGCAAAAGATGTAGAATCTAAAGTAAAAAAAGCTGAAAAAGAAATCGAAAAAACTGCAAAAGAAGTTGAAGCGAAAGTAAAGAAAGCGGAAAAAAATATTGAAAAAGAAGTAAAACAAACAGTTGCTAAAGCTGAAAAAGAAGTGAAAGCAAATGTTTCTAAAGTTGCTAAAAAAGTAGAAAAAGTAGCAGAAGAAGTTCAAAAAAATGTAGCAACTAAAAAAGCACCTGCAAAAAAAGCAGCAGCTCCTGTAGCTAAAGCTCCAGCAAAAAAAGTTGCACCAACAAAGGCAACACCAGCAAAAGCTCCAGCTAAAAAGGCAACGGCTCCAGCTGCAAAAGCACCTGCAAAAAAAGCAGCATCTAAGAAATAGTTTTTTTGTTTAGTGGGATATTTATTTTAAGAACCTGTATGATTGCAGGTTCTTTTTTATTTCATTAATACATAACAACAGCTCTTAAAATTTTTAAATCATAATAATTAACTTAGCAGTCAAAATTCCTTGGAATGAAAATGAATATAAAACAACTATTAGAACAAAAAAGTATTGGCACGCAAGCAACAATATCTGCATGGGTAAGAACAAAAAGACAAAGTAAAAATGTTGCATTTATAAATTTGAATGATGGTTCAACAATTCATAATCTACAAGTAGTTGCAGAGACAATTGAAGAAGCTATTTTAGCTAAAATAAATACAGGTGCTTGTATCAAAGTGGAAGGAAATATTGTAGAAAGTTCAGGACAACAAGCCATCGAATTGAATGCAGAAAAGATTACGATATTAGGCGAAGCTGACCCAGAAAAATACCCTTTGCAACCTAAAAAACATTCCTTAGAATTTTTGAGAGAAATCGCTCATTTGCGTCCAAGAACTCAAACTTTTAGTGCAATTTTTAGAATTAGACATGCTTTAGCATTTGCAATTCATCAATATTTTAATGATAATGGATTTTTCTATTTGCACACACCAATTATTACAGCGTCTGATGCGGAAGGTGCTGGAGAAATGTTTAGAGTTACAACTTTAGATTTGAACAAATTGCCAAAGGACGAAAATAATAATATCAATTATAAAGAAGATTTTTTTGGAAAGGAAACAAATCTTACTGTGTCAGGACAATTAGAAGGCGAATTGGGTGCAATGGCATTGAGTAAAATATATACTTTTGGTCCAACATTTAGAGCTGAAAATTCTAATACATCTAGACATCTTGCGGAATTTTGGATGATAGAACCAGAGGTTGCTTTTTATGAATTGGAAGATAATATGGCATTAGCTGAAGATTTCTTAAAATATGTAATTGCTTATGCTTTAAAAAATTGCAAAGACGATTTAGAATTTTTAGAGAAAAGATTATTAGAAGAAGAAAAATCTAAACCTCAAAATGAGCGAAGTGAATTAGCTTTATTAGATAAGTTGAATTTTGTAGTTTCTAATGATTTTGAAAAATTGACTTATACCAATGCTGTTGAAATATTGAAGAATGCTAAAAAGAAATTCCAATATCCAGTCGATTGGGGAACCGATTTGCAAAGTGAACATGAAAGATATTTGGTAGAAAAGCATTTCCAAAAACCTGTAATACTTACAGATTATCCAACGGAAATAAAAGCTTTTTATATGAAGCAAAGTGAAGATGGTAAAACAGTAAGAGCTATGGATGTTTTATTTCCAGGAATTGGCGAAATAATTGGTGGTTCACAAAGAGAAGATAATTTCGAAAAATTGAAAAACAGAGCGGCTCAAGTGGGTATTCATGCAGAGCAAATTTGGTGGTATTTGGAAACTAGACAATTTGGAGCTTGTCCACACGCTGGATTTGGTTTAGGATTTGAACGTTTAGTATTATTTGTTACAGGAATGACGAATATTAGAGATGTTATTCCTTTCCCAAGAACGCCAAAAAGTGCAGAGTTTTAATTTATAGTTTTGGAGAAAATTAGCCATAAAAAAATCATTTTTGATTTAGGTGCCGTCATCATTGATTTAAAATCGGAATCAGATTGGTGGAAGGAAGATTTATTTCCAAATTTCAATCAAGAGCAATTAGAAAAGCTATTTAAAGAAGGCTTTTTTCATGATTTTGAAACTGGAAAAATTAGTACAACAGATTTTGTAAAAGTGATGGAGAGTATTAAAATAAATCCTGATATTGCAGTTGAAAAAGCTTGGAATGGTATTTTAAAAACGATTCCAAAACATAGGATAGATTTATTGAATTGTCTGAAAGAAAATAATCAGGTTTATTTATTGAGTAATACAAATACCATACATACAAAGACTATTCATGAATCATTAGAGTTTGACTTTGGTATGAATATTTTTGATACTATTTTTGATATTCAATTCTATTCGCAATTGGTAGGAATGAGAAAGCCAAATACTGAAATTTATGAGCATGTTCAACAAACTATTGGAGATTCCAATTCTGCTAATTTTATTTTTTTAGATGATAAGCCTGAGAATTTAATAGCACCCAAAAAATTAGGTTGGCAAACAATTTTGGTGGATAGAGATATTTCCGAATTAATCGCTTAAATTTATTCTATACAAAGAGCAAGTTTATCGTTCAATTAATTAATATTATGAAATTTTCAGATTATAGAATAAATGAAGACATCAAAAGGAATTTGGAACAATTAGGTTTCAAAAAGCCGACTGATATACAATATAAAGCGATTCCATCTATTTTAAAAGGAGAAGATGTATTGGCAATTGCACAAACAGGTACTGGAAAAACGGCAGCTTTTGCTATTCCTATTATCCATTTGATTTACGAGCAAAAGAAATCAAGTAGGAGTGATGCTATCAAATGTATTATTATGGTTCCAACACACGAGTTGGCAATCCAGATAACTGAAGTTTTTGAAAAAATTGCTTATAAAACGAGAGTAAAAACCTTATGTATTTACGGCGGTGTCGATCAAGCCCCACAAATCGAGGCTCTGTATAAAGGCGTGGATATTGTCATTGCGACACCAGGTAGAGTGTTTGATTTGGTGCATCAAGGAGCATTAGCCTTAAATAAAATCAATTATTTGATTTTGGACGAAGCTGACCACATGTTGGATTTAGGATTTATCAAAGATATTCAAGATATGATTCGGTTTTTGCCAGCCAAAAGGCAAACCCTTTTCTTTTCTGCAACCATCAATGAAACGATTAAGAAATTAGCCTATTCGTTAGTTCACAATCCAATTCGTATCCAAATTTCTCCTAAAGATCCAGTTTCTAAAAATGTACAACATGCTGTAGCTTTTATAGAGATGGATGCCAAACGCTATTTTTTAGAAAGAGTAATTTCAGAACATAAGGAAAGTAAAATACTTGTTTTTGTAAGAACAAAAGTAAGAGCCGAGCGTGTTGCAAAAGCAATGGAGCGTGTAGGTATTCAAACTTTGACGATGCACAGTGATAAATCTCAAGAAGAAAGATTTTCTACTTTAAAGGAATTTAAAGATGGAAAAGTGAAGGTCTTAATTGCAACAGATATTAATGCAAGAGGTATTGATATACCAAATGTGGACTATGTTGTGAATTATGATTTGCCAGAAAAATCAGAAAATTATGTACATCGTGTAGGTAGAACAGGACGTGGTGTACAAAAAGGACAAGCTATCTCGTTTTGTAGCTCAGAAGAAAAAGAAATTTTGAAAGAAATTGAGACTTTTTTGCACAATCCAATTCATGTGATAGATATGGAACAAGCAGAACAGGAAGAAATCCTATTTTTGGCAAAAGAAAAGGAAATTCCTGAAGGCGATTGGCGTTCTTTGATGGCAAAAGCGGAAGAAGAGGAGCAATTGTATAAAGAAAAGAAAAAGAAGAAGCGAAAATAGTAATTGGATAAGAAATAAAGCGTAATTTTGTAGCCATGCAATATCAAGTAGAAATAAACGTAATGCCATTAAAGGAATTATTAGATCCTCAAGGAAAAGCTGTAGAACAAAGTTTAAATAATTTGAATATTCACGCTTTAAACGTTAGAGTAGGCAAAAGAATTGAATTAAAAATTGATGCTACTTCAAAAGAGGAAGCTTTTGAATTAACAGAGCAAGCGTGTAAAAAATTATTGTATAATCCAGTAATGGAGTTTTACAAAATTACAGTTTCGGAACTCTAATACGAAAAGTTAGCTTATCTTAATTCCACCAAGGTAACGCCGTTTCCGCCAAATTCTTCTTTTTCAAAATAGTAATTTTTGATATAAGGATAATTTTTTAGGTATTGATGGATATAAGTCCGCAACTTTCCTGTACCTCTGCCATGAATTATTTTTAAATGATGAATGCCGTACATAATAGATTGATCCATAAATGTTTCTAATGCATTGTGGGCTTCTTCAACCAATTTGCCACGCAAATCAATTTCGCTTTCAAACTTACTTTTTTCTATAATTTGCTTGGAAGATTTTTGTAATCTAAATTCTTTTTTGGTATTTGCTTTTTCTTCCACTAATACCAATTGATGCAATTTAAAAGTAGTTCGCATACTACCGAAAGCAACGATAGCCTTTTTGTTATCTATCGAAATGACTTCGCCAATTTCAGTGCCTTCTTCTAAGCGAACTTTTGAACCAACTTGAATTATACCATCTTTCTTCTGTTGGAAATTAGAGATTTCTTTTTGTTGTTTTTGTTCTATCGTTTTACGTTGTTCATCAATATTTTTTCTAAGTTCAGTATAATCTTCTTTCTTTTGTTGGCTTTCTTTCCATTCTCGCATTTGCTTTTCCAACAAGCGACTTTGTTCATTATAAAAATCCAATAACTTTTGCTCATGAGATTTTGTTAATCGCTTTTTGTTTTTCTCAAATTCTTCTTTTAATTGCTCATAATCTTTAACAATAGTATTGAGTTGTGTTTCCTTTTGTTGCACATTTTTTCGTAAACCTTTGATATAATGTTTTTCAATTTGTACTTCGTTTAGTGTTTCATCTAAAGCTTTTTGGTTATGTGCTGTTTTTTGTTTTGCTAACTGAATGACGTTTTGTGGCATACCAATTTTTTGAGCAATCTCGAAAGTAAAAGAACTTCCTGGCTGACCAATTTGTAATTCATATTTAGGTTGTAATGCTACTTTGTCAAATGCCATTGCCGCACTTTGCATTCCTTTTGTTTGTGCTGCATAAACTTTTAAATTATTAAAATGCGTAGTAACACAACCAAAAACATTTTTATGATGTAAGATTTCTAAAACGGCCTCAGCCATTGCTCCGCCCAAACTTGGATCGGTGCCAACACCCATTTCATCTAATAAAATCAGGGTATCTTTATTAGATTTCTGTACAAAATATTTCATTTTTTGCAAATGAGCGGAATAGGTACTCACATCATTTTCAAAAGATTGCTCATCGCCAATATCCGAAAAAATTTGATTGAAAACACAAGCGATAGAGCCTTCATCAACAGGCAATAAAAGTCCAAATTGCAGCATGGTTTGCATCAGCCCTAATGATTTTAAAACAACAGATTTTCCACCAGCGTTTGGTCCGCTAATTACTAAAATTCTATTTTGCTCATCAAGATGTAAAGTATTGGGAATAATTTGATGCTTATGTTTTCTTAGGTGATATTCTAAAGCTAAATTTCTAAAATTTTTTAGATAAATAACTTTCTCCTTTCTAATTTCTGGCAAAGTACATTGGTATTCTATTGCGAGATTTGCTTTTGCTTGTTGTGCATCAAAATAAGCTAAAAATTCTTGTGTCGTTTGAATGGCATCTAATTCAGGACGAATTTTATTAGATAAATTAATAAGAATTTTTTCAATTTCTTTCTGCTCTTCTAATATACAAGAAATCAATTCATTGTTTAAATGGACAGTTTCTTCAGGCTCAATAAATGTAATACTTCCATTAGAAGATTCATCAACAAAAATACCTTTTACACTCCGCTTTTTTTCGCTTAAAACTGCTAATACTTTTCTTTCATTTCTAATACTTTCTTCAGTATCGTGCAAATAATCTTTTGCTTTGTAGTGTGTCAAAACACGTTTGAAATTCTGTTGTATTTGTTGTTGTATTTGCGATTTTTGTTTTCTGATTTGTTGCAAAATTTTAGAAACACTTTCATTGATAATTTCTTGTTCAATAATAATTGTCTTTTCTATTTCAAGAAGTACAGCATCTAATTCTGGCACTTGATTAATAATCTCTGTTAATGCGGTATATCTTTCTGAATCAATTTTTTTAGCTGTATTTTTTAATTGCTTTACGGTTTTTAGTGCATTGTATAATTGAATAAATTCGGAAACTTGGATAATGTAATTTTCAATATCAATTTTATTTAAAAAAGACATGGAATTAAAGCCTTGATGTGGAATTTGTAAACCTTCTTCAATCCAAGATTTTATTTGATGTACAATTTTTAATTCTGTTTCAAGTTTAGAATGCTCAGTTATAAAACCAGTATTTTGAATATGATTTTTACCCAAAGAACCAATGCATTTATTGGATAATAAATCTATAACAGTATTGAAATTAATCTTCTCGGGTGTATTGGTAGGAAAAAAATGCATAGGAATGCAAAATTACGATTTTTTATTTCACTTCATAGGCGAAACTGGAGCTTTTAGTGTATTCCAAGTGCTATCCGTCAAAGCATTAATAAAAGAAATGATGTCTTTCGTTTCTTTTGAAGTTAGGTTTAGTGATTGATCGGAAAGGGTTTGATTGGGAATAGAAATAAAAGCAGCACCACCACCACGATTGTAGAAATCTAAAACATCTTCAAGCGTTTTGAAACTTCCGTTGTGCATATAAGGTGCAGTATATTCAGCATTTCTTATCGTTGATGTTTTGAAGGAATTTTTAAAAAAATCAAACTTTAATAATTTGTATCGACCGACATCTGAATTTTGAATGTAGTTTAAAGTATCCCAATTTACGGGAACGCCCAAAACTTCTGATTCTGATTCAGAATAAAATGGCGGTACTGTTCCAAAAAAAGTAGGTGCAAAATGACAAGTACCACATTTGGCTTTGCCCATAAATAAATTGTAACCATTTTCAATTTCTTTATCAATTATTGGCGATTCATTTCGCATATATTTATCAAACTTAGAGTCAAGTGCAGTCAGTTGGTGTTCAAAAGCTGCAATTGCTGCGTTGATGGTTGCTGCGTTGATATAATTTTCAGATGAAGGATATAATTGTTTAAATGTTTCGTTGTAATATTTGTCGTTTTTTAAGCGTTCAACAATGGTATCATAATTGTTGTTAAATTCTTGATGATTTTCTACCACTTGACTGGCTTGATGCTCTAAGTTTTTAGCCCTTAAATCATAAAATAAATTGCGTTGATAAACACTGTTTAAAATGGTTGGTGTATTTCTATCCTGAAAAATTCCAACTTGATTTGTCAATGAAGTTGCTAATCCATCAGTAAAGAAAAGTTCTGGTTGATGACAAGTAGCACAACTCATCTTTCCATCTTTGGATAATCTTTTATCAAAAAATAAATGCTTGCCTAATTCAATTTCAGTTTGGTTAGGAATTTTGTATTTATTGACACTATAAAAAGGCGTATAAAGAAAATCCTTATTGTAAATATTGTCAGAGTATAAATTTACAGCTCGAATGATATTGTAAATTGCTTCATTGAGTGGAATTTCACTGTCTTTTAAAATTTGAGAAAATAAGGCATTTAATGGATGAAGATATTGCTTTGTAAAATATAAGCGTTCTAAGGTTTCAAAATCCTTTTGTTCTAAATAGTTATTCGCTGATTTAATTACCAAACGTGTTTGATTAATTATTTCTTGAACATTTGATTTGGTTTGCGGTGCTAATAATGCTAAACAAGTATCAATAGATAGAAAATTTGCTTGAATATCTTGAATAGAATTACGAGTGGTTTCGCAATCAAAATCAGTAATATTTAAGGTTTCTATTTTTATAATATTGTATTTTAAGGCTTCTAAAATGGTTGATTCAGAGATAAGTTCTGATTGTACTATTTCATAAAATTTCAAATTCCTATATTGAAACTCTTTGATTAAATTTTTAAAAGCTTGTTTTTCTATTTTATCTTCAGCCAGCATCGCTTCAATGTCAATCAATACGTGAAAAGCAAAAGCTTCTATAATAAAATTACGTTTCTCATCTAAAACAAGAGGGATTTTAAAAATATCTTCTGCATTATAATCCGCTATAAATTCAATTTTTTTAAAATGAAACCGAGCCTGTTTAAATAATGGAATAATTGTTGATTTGTCATCTATAATACTATCTTGTGCATTAATTTCAGTTATAATCTTATCAAGGCTTACTTGCAAATCTTTAGAAGACGCACTTAAATAACTTTTTGTTTGTTGAATGAAATGAGTATGATAAGTTTCATAATTCAATGAAACAATAGCCAGTGTAATTATTATAAGTAATAATTTAATTTTCCTCATTCAATCTATGAAAATACAAATTTTAAAGTAAATATAGGATATTACTTATTAGAGAATATAGAAGTTATATTGATTATATACTATTCTATTTAAAACTATTAATGCAATATTTTAATGTTTATGTACAAATACAGATTTTGCATAAGCGAAATTTGTGCCATCAGTTTGATTTTGGGGAACTCCGTTTTTCCATAGTTTTGCTACATATTTACTTCCATTATCTTCGTAACCTACTACATAGACATCATTTTCTAGCACATAAGTAGAAAATGCGTAAGCATTATGAGTGCCATCTGTGAGGTTTTGAGCAATACCGTTCTTCCATAGTTTTGCTACATATCTACTTCCATCACCTTCGTAACCAGCTACATAAATATCACTGCCTTGTACAAAAACAGAACGTGAATAAGCATCTTTTGTGCAATCTGAGAGGTTTTGAGTAAAACCATTCTTCCAAAGTTTAGCTATATCTTTACTTCCATTAGATTCGTAGCCAACCACATAAACATCATTTCCTTGTACAAAAACGGATTTTGGATATGCAAAATGTGTACCATCAGTTAGATTTTGAGCAACTCCATTTTTCCATAGCTTAGCTATAAATTTACTTCCGTTCCATTCATATCCTGCTACATAGACATCATTACCTTGCACAAAAACGGATTGTGGATATGCATCATTTGTGCCATCAGTGAGGTTTTGAACAACTCCATTTTTCCATAGTTTTGCAACTGTATTACTTCCATTATTTTCATATCCTGCAACATAGACATCTATTATTTCAGGCTTTGTACTTTTGTCTTTTTTACAAGCATAAAAAAAGGGTACTTACACTACAAAATATAAATGTGATGAAAATGATTTTTTTAATATTTTTCATAAATAGTGAATATTATTATTTAAAGTTAAGTATAAAATTGATTTAAGTCAACAAATAAGTCAATGTTTGTGTCAAGAATCATACGAGATTGAGTATAAAGATAAATTACTCTTTATCCTATATTTAAAAAAATAGTTTTATTAGATGCTATAATAATTATTGTGCCTAAAATAATTAATAATTGTAGAGTGTTGCTAAGACTGTTTCACCAACTGCTTGAAGCGTATTTTTATCTATATTGTCGATAGTGTCATCGTGTGTATGCCAATGTTTAGCAAATCCAGATTCCGTTTCTAAAGTTCTATAAATAATATCTATAGTTGGTGTTGTGGTTAATGTATTGATATAATAATGGTCATCAATAATTGGCTGAGTAACTCTTTTTATAAAATATTTTCCATGCCCTAAACTTGCAGCATTGTTCCAAACTTGTTTCATAAATTCAGGCGCATACTGCATAGATACGCCTTCAAAAGTAAATGTTGCATTTCTTGCACCTACCATATCTAATAATATTCCGTTGCTTGCACTATAATTTGCAATATGTGGATTTTTGCACCAATATTGAGTTCCTAAAGCATAGAAATCTCTGCCACTATATTTAGCTTCTTCTGAAGCTGGTGGTCCATAATCTTCAACATCAAAAAATATAATATCTATTCCTATTTCGCTTGGTTTGATTTGTAATTGTCTAGCAATTTCTAAAAGTACAGCAACGCCACTAGCACCATCATCAACACCTAAATTTGGAGTGCTTTGGTTTTTATCTGCTCTATCTGAAAATGGTCGGGTATCCCAATGGGCACAAAGTAATAATCTTCTTTTTATAGTTGGATTAAAGCTTCCAATGATATTATAACAAGGCACTATTTGTCCATTATAGATAGGTAATTTTGTGGTTTGAACAATTACCTCAGCTCCATATTGTTTTAGTTTATTAGACAAGTAATCGGCACATTTTTTTTGTGCTGGTGTATTAGGGATTCTTGCACCGAAATCAATTTGTTGTTCTATAAATGAATAAGCAGAATCAGAGGAGAAACTTGGTTTTTCTAATTTAGATGTAGCAACTAATACCTCAGCTTGTTCAGTTGTGTTCGTTTTGCAAGCAACAAAAGTAAAACATATTATTAGTAAGGTTAATAGACAAAAGCGATTCCTAAGCTTCATATTTTGAACTTTTATGCAAGGTACAGAAAAACTAAATTTTATCAAAGATAGGTATATGGATTTCTGTTTTTCGTTTTCTATTTAAACATTATTTGGTATTTTTATACATTGAATTGACTTGAATGAGCGAATTAAAAGATAATAAATGGAAACAATGGTGGCAGAAACTGAAAAATGTCTATCGCTTTCAAGTCGTTGAGGAGAAAACTTATGATGTAAAATTTGTACTTGAACTTAATAGATTGAATGTTATTACAGTTTCAGGAATTTTAATTGCAATTCTTACACTACTTAATTTCTTTTTTATAGCTTATACACCTTTGAAGCAATATATTCCTGGTTATGGAACAGTGGATAGTCGAAAAGAAATTGTTGATTTGAAACTAAAAACTGAAGAGGTGGAAGATAAAATTGATGCTAATGAAAAGTACAATAAGAATCTAAAAAATATTTTAACAGATAAGATAGAAGTAAAATCGCTAGAGGATAATATTACACCTGTTGTTGTTGATCCTGATGTGTTGGTTCAGATTTCACCTGATGAACATAAATTAATAAAAGATATTGAAAAAGGATTGACAAATGCGGAGTTGTACGATAATTTACAATACAAAAAGACGAGTAATACATTAGCTGCTTTAAAAGCTGTTCCTCCTATAAATGCTTCGATAGTTTCAAAATTTAAGAATAGTAAAAATGCTTTTACAACGATTTACAAAACACCCAATGCTTCAGCAATTATTGCGACGATAGATGGTTATATTGTATCAATCGATGAACAGAAGAATGGAGATTTTACTGTAATTATTCAGCATCAAGGTGATTTAGTTTCTAAGTATAGAAATATTAAACAAGTAAGCAAAAAAAGTACTAATTTTGTAGAAAGTGGCGAGGAAATCGGAACTGCTGATACTCAAAATAATTTAGAGTACGAGTTGTGGTACAAAGGAATTCCTATAAATGTAGAAAAATATTATAAAAAGTAAATTATGTTTAATTCCAAAAATTCTAATAATAATGCTTCTAGTTTAGTAGCTAATCATATCAATGACAATACAAATATCAATGGAGATATTCAAGCAAATAGTGATATGCGAATTGATGGTAATGTAAAAGGAAATATAGTTTGCACATCTAAAGTGGTTATTGGTAGAACTTCAAGAGTAGAAGGCAATATCAAGTGTTCAGATTTGACAGTTGAGGGAACCGTAATTGGAGATATTATTGCTGAAGAAAATCTACACTTTAAATCAACAGCAGTTTTTGAAGGAAATATTAAATACAACACACTAATTGTTGAAAATGGAGCAAATATTTTAGGCTCTCTATTGCATAATAAAAAAAGTAATACTCCAATTAGTAAAGATGCAACTGAAAAAATCGGATAAGAATCAAGGACTCCGACAGCAATTACTCGCATTTAGTGGAATGGCTTTTGAACTTTTAATTACTATCGGAATTTTTACATTTATAGGTATTCAAATTGATAAAAGAATTGCACTCAAATTACCAGTTGCAACAGTTGTTATGTGTTTATTTGGACTGATTGTTGGATTCTATTTTATTTTTAAGCAACTCAAAAAATTATAGAAAATGATGCAAAAACAACTTTTGAGAAAGTGGTTGCTAACTTTAGTAATATTGATGTTGATCGGATTAGTTCCAGCTTTTATTCAAACAACTTTACAAAAAACTTGGATATATTTTGATACAGTCAATTTTTTTATTGCTTTTATCTTTTGGGTTATAATTTATTTAGCTGAACAACAAACTGCTCAAAAGAAAATGGGCTATACCCTCGGAGCAATTGGAATAAAATTTATATTAACCATCGTTGCGGTAATTGGATATTTTGTTGTATTTAAAGAAAAAACAACTCCAGAAATTATGATAGTTTTTATAATAACAAGTATTTACTATATCATAGGCTATTTTTTTCTATATCGATTAACTAATTTGAAATAATTTGCTACTTTGTAAGTCTTTTACTTTTGGAAATTTTACTGTATATTTTAATATATTTGCCGAATAAAATCCATTATGACTAGAAAAATTTTTAGAATATTTAAACGTGCTATTTATCTATTTTTTGTATTAAGTATTTTAACGGTCATTCTATTTCGGTTTGCTCCAATTCCAATAACACCTTTGATGTTAATTCGTAGTGGGGAGTTTTTACTAGAAGGTAAATCTCCAATTTTAAGATATAAATGGCGATCTAGTGATAAAATATCAAATAATTTAAAAAGAGCAGTCGTCGCAGCAGAAGACCAAAAGTTTTATGACCATTATGGTTTTGATTTGGAAGCCATAAAAAAAGCGGCTAAAAATAATGAGAAAGGCAGAAAGATAAAAGGTGGAAGTACGATTAGTCAGCAGTGTGCTAAAAATGTATTTTTGTGGCAAGGAAGAAATTGGATTCGCAAAGGATTAGAAGTTTATTTTACAGCTTTAATCGAATTGTTTTGGAGTAAAGAACGAATAATGACGGTATATCTGAATGTCATAGAAATGGGAATTGGTGTCTATGGTGCAGAAGCGGCTTCGGAGTATTATTTTAATAAATCAGCGACTTCACTTACCAAAAGCGATGCTGCATTAATGGCAGCAATTTTACCAAATCCAAGAAAATGGGACGTTAAAAATCCATCTGGGTATATTCAGAGAAGACAAAGATGGATTCTAAGACAAATGAATTATCAATAACTTGTTGATAATTAAGTGAACAAGTGTTTCAAAAATTAAATAAATTTGAACTATGAAAATAGTTAAACTCTTGTTTATCGTTATTCTGTGTAGTTCTACTTTTGTAGGATTTTCAGGAAATATAATACTATATAGAAAAAATGGAGATGTGATTCCAAAGGAAACTTCCCAAAGTTGGAATACAAATGCTGATAAAAAAGTTTTTGTATATTATAACAATGAAGACAAATATCCATTTAATACAACGTATAAGATTTCTATCAGCAAACGTGTTGGAAATATTTTTATTAGAACCGAAGGTAAAGAATTTCCAGTACAAAAAGGTCAAGTTGAATCAATTACCTTTTTTGAGTTAAAAGAACCAGGTGATTATATTTTATCTGTTTTAGATGAACAAGGGTATATTCTTAGTGAGCAATTTTATACTGTCCAAAAATAATAACTAATAGCTACGATTTTTTCTCTAAAAGACCTATCTTTGTAGATAATAGCGTATGGTTTTTATTGATTCATCGGTTTTTTATACAAGAGCAAAAACGCATTTAAAATTTGTCTATTTACATTGTATAAAACATTTTACCATAAAGAATTTCTTTATTGGTATAGCTTATGGATTAATTATTGGTGTTATTGTTGCTTTTGTCAATGTCCTATTTAGATTAATTGATGAATTGATGTTTCCAAACTACAAAGATATTGAAGTCAAACAACCTGTTTTTATTATAAGCAACCCCAGAAGTGGAACCACATTTTTGCATCGTTTGATGTGTTTGGATGAAGAAAAATTTGTATATAATCTACTATATCATACCATCTTGCCTTCTATTACTTTATTTAGGATGATAGATTTTTTTGGCAAAATTGATAAAAAAATTGGTCGCCCAATGCGTCGTTTTTTTGATTATATAGATAATAAAATGTTTAGTGCGTGGGACGATATTCATGCAACAGGATTTAATAAAACAGAGGAAGATGAAGGCTTACATTTTGTTTCTGGAATTTCTCCAAGTATAGGTTTGATTACACCGCATTTAAAAGATTTTAAAGAACTTTATATTCCTGACAAACTAGATGATAAGGCTAATGAGCAGATGAAAATATTTTATAAGGCAACAATTCAAAGATGGATGTATGCATTAGGATATGATAAAATGTTTTTGTGTAAAACTGTAATGAGTACAGGCCGTTTGCAGATGTTACACGATATATTCCCTGATGTGAAAATCGTGTTTTTACTTAGAAACCCTTATGAAGCAATTCCATCATTTACAAGTATGTTTGCAGAACCTTGGAATACTTTTTATCCCGAAATACCTGAAAATTCATCAGAATATAGAGAATGGGGCGAGGTTGGGATTGCATATTACAAGTATTTCTATGAACAAAAGCAAAACTTTAAACAGGAGAATTTAATTACAATTCCTTATACCGATTTAATAAAAAATCCTAAAGACACGGTACTGAAAATATATAACCAATTGCAGTTGGAAGTTACGCCAACGTTCTTAGAAAAATTAACTGCTGAAACTCAAAAATCAAGAAAATACAGTAGTAAACATGAATATAGTTTAGAACAATATGGATTTGAAAAAGAACATATTTATAAAGAACTACCAATGATATTTGATGAATTACATTTAGAAAAATAAGTGTAGCTTTATACAATAAAAGACCGTTGCAAAAGCCAAATTACAAAAATATTCAAGGCTTTCATTTATTTTTACATCGCAGTTATCATATTGATAATTAGGATTAAAAATAAATGAATAATGAAGAAGATTGAAAGAATTGGGCTTGAAATTTATGAATAAAGATTAACTTGCAACAGTCTTAAAAAGTAAGGTTAGGAATGCAATGGCGTTTATATAATAAAGAGATAATTTGGGCATTCCTTGTAGGATTTTTTGTACTCTTTTTATTCTATGTCCTAAATATAGAAATCTTTTACCCTATTGGAAAAAATATCCTAGATGGCTCTGGAGATGGATTGAAAAACCTCTATACATTTGGCTATTATTTGAAATATGGGAAAGGATTATTTTTCAATGGTATGTTGTATCCATTTGGAGAACATATTACTTATGTAGATGCTCAACCTTTGTATGTTTGGTTAATATGGTTAGTAGAATCTATTTTTCACTTTAAGATTGAAAATCCAATAATATATATTCATCTAATTGTGTTGTTGAATATATACTTTGCAACATTCTTTGTTTTTTTGATTTTAAAACATTTTAAAGTTAGTTTTTTTGTCGCTTTTGTCGGAACAGTTGTGATTGTCTTATTATCTCCACAAATTTATCGAAATGGTGACCATTTTGCTTTAGCATCAGTTGTAGTAATTCCATTTTTCTGGTGGTGGCGTTTGCAAATTACTACGAGTAATACAAACTATTTTTTTTATGCAGTAACATTAAGTTTAGTAGGGTTTATCCATCCGTACTTGCTTTTTATGGTCGTATTGCTCCTGCTTTCCTATGAATTTGTTTTGTTGCTTTTTTATAAAAATAAAAGATGGCATTTTGTTTTTCCTATACTTGCATTTTTGCTTTTTTATGGCATCATCTTATATACAGATACAATAACTGATAGACCAAAAGCAGCTTGGGGAGCAAAAGCATTTAGCTGTAATTGGTATGATTTGCTATTGCCAATAAATGGAGTTGTAAAGGATTTTTTTATTAGAAAAATTCCATCAATAATACCATTTTATACTGAAGGGCATGCCTATATTACGGTATTTGGTATTTTTATTTTATTGATTTCGTTTTTTTATCTTATTCGACATATTTATACCCATAAAAACATCAAGATTAAAAGAGGTTCGATAGAATTCTGGCTATTGGCAGCAACACCTATTTTAATATTTGCTTTTTATATTCCATTTAGATGGAATGAAGAATTTTTTAGTTTTATTAATCCATTCAAACAATTTAGAGGCACTGGTCGATTCATTTTTGTCTTCTATTATGTTTATATGGTTTATGTATTTGTTTGTATGGATAGGCTTTATCACAAAGTTCAATACCCTATTTTTAAAATTATTTTTTGGTTTTGTTGTTTGATAACGATATATGATATTTATAATGCTTCAAATTATTTGAAATATAGATTTGATAGCTATGGAAATAAAAATGCTTATAATTCCTATAAAGATTACACCGATAAATTGACTTCAAAGATTAAAAACAAAAGTGATTATGAAAGTATAATTGTCTATCCACCATCTACTGAGGGTACAGAAAAATTATGGATAGATAATGATTGGAACGCAAAAATTTCAAGTTATTGGGTTTCTTATTTTACAGGTTTACCTATGGTAAATGTACATTCTTCAAGAGTAAGTTTTGATAATTGTATGCAAATTTTTCAACTATCAGGTTTTTATACGATGCCAAAACCGATTGTTCAAAAATTTAATCCGAATAAAAAGCAATTAGTTTTATTAAAAACAGATCGATTAAATGATGATGTTCCATTGGTACAAAATGCCACATTTATTGATAGTATCAATGATATTGCATTGTTGGAAATTGATTTGAATTCAATAAATATAAATAAAAATAAAAGAGTGTTCTGGGTTGATTCATCTTATACCTTACTTGAACGTAAATCTTATAAAAAGGGAAATAAACTTGGATTATTCATCAATCAAACAACAAATATTTTAGCATTAGATTTGACTAATAAAAAATTTAATAAGCTTAGAATTTTATTTTGGTACACACCAAATTATTATAAAACTTCAAGTGTTCCTGTATGTTCATTATATTATATTGATGCACAAAATAAGGAACATTTTATTAAAGACTGGCGTGAAAGCCATACAGATACTTATAATTATAAAGATGGCTGGCTTTGTGTGGATTATGAATTAAATATTGAAAATAATTTCAAGCAACTTAGATTTGTGATTGATGGTAAACAGATTTATTTATCTGAATTTAGAGTGTATGGAAAATAGTTTTAGGTAGTTTTTTTATTTATAACTATACTTAATAACGCAATTGAAAACAAAGTAGATGTAATAAATAAATAGGTCATTGGAATAATTAGCATATTAAAAAAGATTACTAAACTTATTTTAAGAATACCAATTGCATAATTATTCCTCACTTCTTTTGAAAATCTCACGCTTCTATAAATATAGAATAGAAATATTGGAACTATTATGCTGAAAAACATAGATAGGTAATGCAAAAAACCCAATTGTTTAATTTCAAAAAACTTTGCAATACCTAATGATTTT
The DNA here is from genome assembly GCA_020636545.1 of Chitinophagales bacterium. Taxonomy (GTDB): domain Bacteria; phylum Bacteroidota; class Bacteroidia; order Chitinophagales; family JADIYW01; genus JADJSS01. Next base: position 97,504 of record JACJXS010000010.1, on the reverse strand, counting down.
TTTATAGTTGTATCATACACACCTGTTCCTAATCCTGAATTCATAAAATTCAGATAGCCTTTTGGAGTATTTAAAAATACATCAATTTGAGTATAAGCCTGTGTGATTATAAACAATGAGATGCATAAAATTATAGTTGTAAGCAATAACTTTTTTAGAAATAATTTGTCGCTATAAACATAAAATAGGTAGCCTATAAACCAAAATAATAATATATATCTGCTCAATAAACATAAACTAATTGCAATGCCAATTAAGATTGGTTTATTTCTGAATAGAACATAAGCAAGAAGGAGATAATAACCAACAATCAAAGGTTCTTCGGTTAAGATATACCAATCCTGATTTTTATGATGCAAACTTTCTATTAAAAAATAAGCTACTAAAGCTAGAATTAAGAAATCAAGCACTTGTATTTTTCGCTCTCTTTTATATAAAAACACAAAAATACCGAATAGCATTACGATAATATTTATCCATCTTATATCTATTTTTAATGTAATAGGAATGCTGTATAAAATCCACATTGTAGGCAAATATATTGGCTTCATTCCATCCCAAATTTCATAGATTGGGTTATAAGGATTTTCATTATGTATAAACCTTTCAGCCATAATTTTCATAATTGGCAACATATCAGCCCATTTATAATTTAAAGGATAACTGTAAAAGAAAAAATTAATTTGATAAAGAAAATAACCAAAAATTAATAGGAGAATTGCATAATAAAAATGAATAGCATATCTAAATTTTATGACTTTTGGTTGTTCTTTAATTTTTAAACTAAGTAAGAATAATATTCCAATAGAAATCCCAGAAATAAAATAAATTACGGAGCTTATTTTTTTATACTCTAAAGGTATTTTAATAATATATACAGTCAAAAAAAATTCTATAAGTACTGCTATAAATAGTAATGGCTTGATGAATTTATTAAAACTTATTTGCATATAGTAGCTCAATGAAACTAAATAGCTAAATATATAAATAATTTCTTAGTTTTTTAGAGGAGTATAAGTAGATTGAAATTATTATTACTTCTTTCTCAAATCGGGCAAAAAATAAGCAATCAATCCAATTAAAGGTAAGAATGAACAGATAAAATAGACATATTCTACACTAGTCTTATCTGCAAGGAAGCCCAAAAGAGCAGAACCTAATCCGCCCATTCCAAAAGCAAAGCCATAAAATAAACCAGAAACCATACCCAATTTTTTGGGTAATAATTCTTGTGCATAAACTAAAATTGCTGGAAATGCAGATGATAATATTAATCCGATTAATATAATTAAAACACCTGTCCATTCAATGCCAACATAAGGTAATACAAGTGTAAGTGGTGCCGCTCCAAGTATAGAAAACCAAATTACATATTTTCGACCAAATTTGTCTCCAAAAAAACCACCCAATAAAGTACCAATAGCAACCGCAAATAGAAAATAAAATAAATAGATTTGTGCCTGCACTTCAGTTATACCAAATTTATCCATCGTATAAAATTGGAAATAACTAGTAATTGATGCCATATAGAAAAATTTGGAAAAGATTAGGAGCAATAAAATAATAACAGAAATACTTATTTGCTTTTGAGTTAAATCAGGTAAGACAATAGTTTTCTTTTGACCATTTTGTTCTGCTTTTAATATTTTACTATACCATTTTCCGATATAAAATAAAATAGCCTTTGCTGTTAAAACAATCAATAAGAACCAAATAATATAGTGTTGGTCATTAGGAATAACTATCCAAGCTACTAATAATGGAGCCATTGCCGCACCAGTATTTCCGCCAATTTGAAAAATCGATTGTGCCAAACTTCGTTTGCCACCCGATGCCAAGAATGCAACTCTTGATGATTCAGGGTGAAAAATTGAAGAGCCAATGCCTACTAATGTAACAGCTACTAAAATCCAAAGATAACTCGGTGCGTAGGCTAAAACAATAATGCCCATTCCTGAGAAAAACATACCTAAAACTTGCGAATAAGGTTTGGGATTTTTATCTGTATATGCTCCAACTATTGGTTGGAAAATTGATGCTGCCAACTGAAAACAAAGTGTAATAATACCAATTTGTGCCATAGTTAAATCGTAACGCTGTTCTAGTTTTGGATACATTGCAGGAATAACAGACTGTATCGTATCATTCAATCCATGAGCCATTGCAATAGCAAATAGGATAGGATAAGCTGTTTTTGATATTTGAGAATTTGACGTATTCATACGCTTCAGACAACAAAATTAGGACTTATGTTATGAATGCTTATAAAGTTTACAATAAGAAAAAATGATATTAAGGTATTTGTAAAGCAAATGAATTAAGAATTCAATTAAATATCAATAATTTAGAAACAAGTAATTCTCAGATATTTCACGTATCTTTGCAAAAATTTTTTACAATGTTGTTAATTCAAAAAGATATGGTGGTAAGTGTCCACTACGAACTTCAAGTAGAGCATGACGGAAACATGACCGTTGCTGATAAATCTCAAGACCAGCCTCTAGTTTTTATTCATGGTGCAGGAATGTTATTGCCTGAGTTTGAGCAAAATTTAGCAGGTAAAACAGTTGGTGATTCTGTAAGTTTTACTATCAAAGCTGAAAATGGTTATGGTGTGCATGATGAAAAAAATATAGCACACATACCAGCTGAATCATTCCATGATGAAAATGGAAAAATAGATACAGAGATGGTTAAAGTTGGAAATGTATTACCAATGATGGATAATGACGGCAACCAATTTCAAGGTATTGTTGTTGAAGTAAATGATGATAATGTTGTGATGGATTTCAATCATCCATTAGCTGGAAAAGATTTGAATTTTTCAGTTACTGTTGCTGATGTAAGACCTGCAACTGCTGAAGAAATTGAGCATGGACACGTACACGGACCAGGTGGACACCATCATTAATTTAGAATTATAAGTGTTTAATAATAAAAAGAGGTTGCAATCGCAACCTCTTTTTTTATTTAAAGCTAAAGTAAAATGGATTATTAAGCATTCAAAGCTTGCTCTAAATCAGCAATTAAATCATCAGCATCTTCGACACCAATACTCAATCTGATTAAAGAATCTACAACTCCTGTTTTTTTTCTTTCTTCCAAAGGAATAGAGGCGTGTGTCATTGTAGCTGGGTGTCCAATTAAAGATTCTACACCGCCTAAGCTTTCTGCCAACGAAAATAATTTAGTTGAAGATAAAACTTTATCTGCAGCAGCTAATGTATCTGCTTTCAAAGAAAATGAAACCATTGCACCAAAGCCTCGCATTTGTTTTTTTGCTAATTCGTGTGAAGGGTGCGTACTCAATCCTGGATAATTTACTTTTTCAACTTTTGGATGTGCTACTAAAAAATCTGCTATTTTTTGAGCATTTTCACAAGCACGTTGTACTCTCAAATGTAAAGTTTTAATGCCTCTCAAAATTAGGAAACAATCTTGTGGACCAGGAACTGCACCACTTGCATTTTGAATAAAATATAATTCATCTGCTATGGCTTTGTCTTTTACCACTATCGCTCCATGAATAACATCACTATGTCCACCTAAATATTTTGTTGCCGAATGAATAACAATATCCGCACCTAAATCTAATGGTGTTTGTAGATAAGGAGACGCAAAAGTATTGTCCACACAAACCAAAATATTATGTTGTTTAGCAATTTTTACCACAGCTTCAATATCTACTAAATTCAACATTGGATTGGTAGGCGTTTCTACCCAAATTAATTTGGTGTTTGGCGTAATGGCATCACTAATATTTTGAATCGTATTCATATCAACAAACGTTGATTGGATACCTAATTTGCCATATATTTTATTAAAAATACGATAGGTTCCACCATATAAATCATTACAAGAAATAATATGGTCGCCACTTTTTAATAATTTTATAATGGCATCAGTGGCAGCTAAACCACTTGCAAAAGAAATTCCAAAATTTCCATTCTCTAATGCGGCTAATTGATTTTGCAATACATTTCTAGTTGGATTTTGAGTACGTGCATATTCAAAACCTTTGTGAACACCTACACTTTGTTGAACATAAGTTGATGTTTGAAAAATAGGTGTCATAATCGCTCCTGAACTTATATCTGGTTCAATTCCTGCGTGGATTACTTTCGTGGCAAATTTCATGATTAAATTACTTTATAAAGCTAAAGATACGACTATTAATGTTTCCCTATAATTAATTAAGGTATTTTATTAATTGTTTTATTGTTTTATAATTTCATTATGGAATGACTACATTTTCCTATTTTTGTACAAAATCTTATTTTGAGTATAGCAAAAAAATTAGCATCAGAAACAGCAGCGTATAGCTTGAGTAGTATTTTGGCAAAGGCTATCAATTATCTTTTCGGATTATTTATTGTAAAATATATTTCTACTGAGGAGTATGGTGTTTATAGTAAACTTTATGCTTATGCTGGTTTTTTGTTGGTTTTTTTGACACATGGAATGGAAACAACTTTCTTTAGATTTTTGCATAAACAAGGTTATAAAGACAAAGCCTATTCTGTTGCCTTTACTTCAATCACGAATGCAGTAATCTTTTTCATTGCACTTGTTTTTATTTTCATTATACCTATCGGTAATTTTGTGGAGGAAAGTCATCGCTTGATAAAAATATTTGCGTTCATAATGGTTTTTGATGTGCTTTGTGCTTTACCTTTTGCTTCGTTGAGAGCCCAAAATCGCCCACTTAAATTTGCATTTTATAAAATTCTGAATATTGGTATTTTCATTTTCTTTAATGGACTTTTGTTTATTGGTCTTCCAGTCTTAGATATTGATTTTGGAATCTCTAAGGTCGAGAATATCTTCATAGCTAATCTTACTGCGAGCATACTAACTTTTATTTTATTAGCCTTCCAAACTGAGAAATTCAAATTTACTTATGATGCAAAATTGCATAAAGAATTGTGGATTTATGGTTTCCCTATTATGTTGGTAGGAATTGCAGGCATGACCAATGAAATGCTAGATAGGGCAATGCTTACAAAACTACTGCCTTATGATGCGGCAACCAATAATATTCAATTAGCGATTTATAGTTTTAACTACAAATTTGCGATGCCTATTAGTATGTTTTTACAAGCTTATCGTTTTGCAGCAGAACCTATATTTTTTAAAGAAGCAAGTCAGGCAAACGATAGGAATATGTATGCCGAAATGATGAAATTTTATATTATTTGTGCTTGTTTTATTTTTCTTGGAATTATGCTATTCATGCCAGCATTTCAATCATTTTTTATTTGGTACACACCCAATGCAAAAGTATTGTTTGAAGGTGTTTTTATGGTGCCAATTTTATTATTAGCAAATTTATGTTTAGGGATTTATTTTAATATTTCTACTTGGTATAAAATTACGGACAAAACGCATTTTGGTGCAATTATTTCAGGAATTGGTGCTGTGATAACGATTGTATTAAATTTAATTTTAGTACCGGCCTGGGGATATGCTGGAGCAGCTTGGGCAACTTTATTTGTTTATATTATAATGGTCGTTATTGGATTTGCATTAGAAAGAAAATATTTTCCGATTCCGTACCAATATGGAAGAATTGGTTTTTACCTATTTATATCTTTAGCTCTTTTTGCTATATATACCTATTTTATTGCAAATAATATTGAATCACTTCCTATAAAAAGTGCTATTGCATTATTAATATTAGGCATTTATGTTATTTTAGTATATAAAACTGAAAAAAGAAAATAACTTTTATCTTTGTTTTATATCTTTACTTTATAAATAATTAGGATGATGAAAAAGATGATTTTGAAAATAGTCAATGAATCGGGAAATCCACTCCCAGAATATGAAACTGTAGGTTCGGCAGGTATGGATTTAAGAGCAAATTTGATAGAGCCAATTATGCTAAAACCACTCCAAAGAGCATTAATTCCAACAGGTTTATTTATAGAATTAGAGCAAGGATATGAAGCTCAAGTACGACCAAGAAGTGGATTGGCACTCAAGAAAGGATTGACTATTTTAAATTCTCCAGGTACTATTGATTCTGATTATCGTGGTGAGATAAAAATTATCATTATTAATTTATCAAATGAAACTACGGTTATCAATACTGGTGAGCGGATTGCTCAAATGGTAATTGCAAAATACGAACAAGCGACATTAAAAGAGGTCGATGAATTGGGTGAAACAGAGAGAGGAGAAGGTGGGTTTGGACATACGGGAATCATCTAATCGTAAACTTTTAGAATAAATATCTATTAAATTTTTTTAGCTTAAAATGCATATATTAGTTATCAATTGTGGCAGTTCTTCTTTAAAGGCTGACATCATCAATACAATCAATAAAGAAACTGTAGCAGAACTTAGAGTAGAACGAATAAGCACTACACCTACAATCCAAATTAATCAAAATGAAATTACTTACTCTGGCATAGTTAATACCGAAGAGATTATTCGATTTTCACTATTACAATTAAAACAATTTGATGCGAATATACAAATTAATGCAATTGGACATCGGGTCGTGCATGGTGGCGATAAATATACACAACCCATTCTTATTAATGAAGATGTGGAACAACAAATCGAACAATTGATAAGTTTAGCACCGTTACATAATCCCTCAAATTTGAGCGGCATTCGTATTTGTAAGCAAGTTTTTGAAGGATTGCCTCAAGTGGCAGTTTTTGATACTGCTTTCCATCAAACTATCCCAAATCGAGCCAAACATTATGCAATAGATAAATCGGTTGCGGAGAAGTATGGAATAAGAAGATACGGATTTCATGGTACTTCTTTGAAATATGTAAGTGAACGTGTAGCAGAATATTTACAAACGGATATTAAGCATTTGAGAATGGTAGCTTGCCATTTGGGAAATGGTGCAAGTATTTGTGCAGTAGAATTTGGACGAAGTGCTGAAACCTCAATGGGAATGACACCTTTAGAAGGTTTGGTAATGGGTACACGCTCTGGAGATATTGACCCAGGGATTATACTTTCTCTTATCCATGAACATAAAATGAGTGTTGAAGAAGTGGAGGAATTATTAAATAAAAATTCTGGATTAAGTGGTTTGAGCGGTATAGGAAACGATATGAGAGATATTCTGAAACAAGCAGAAGAAGGTAATGAAGATTGCAGAATGGCAATCCAAGTTTATACGCACAGATTGACAAAATATATTGGTGCGTATGTTGCGTTGATGGGTGGTGTAGATGTTTTATTATTTACTGGAGGAATAGGTGAAAACGCTGCTACTATTAGAAAAAGAGTTTGTAATAAACTCAATTTTATGGGCATTGTATTAGATGAAGATAAAAATATCTATCAAAAACTAACAGACGAACAAGATGTCATTGAATTGCAAGATAGTATTTCAAGAGTAAAAATTGTTGCGGTAAAAACCAATGAAGAATTAGCAATTGCCTTAGATACTGAGAAAATTGTAAATGAAAAAAATAAGGTCAATAGTATTCCAAAAATTCCGATTGCTATATCTGCACGACATATACATTTGAAGCAAGAAACGATAAATAAATTATTTGGAGAAGGTTATCAATTGACAGAATACAAACCACTTTCACAACCAGGTCAATATGCAGCAAATGAAAAACTTACCTTAATTGGTCCAAAAAATAAAATTGAGAATGTAAGAATTTTAGGTCCAGCAAGAAATTATGACCAAGTAGAAATATCCAGAACTGATGAATTTTTCTTAGGTATTGATGCACCAATTCGTGAAAGTGGAAATATTGCAGGAAGTCCAGGTATAATTTTAGAAGGTCCTAATAGCACTGTACAAATTCATGAAGGAGTTATACAAGCATGGCGACATATTCACATGCATCCAGATGATGCTGCAATGTTTGGTGTACATGATAAAGATATAGTAAGCGTAGATGTTGAAGATAAAGACAGACCACTTACTTTTAAAAATGTATTAATACGTGTATCTGATAAATTCAAATTAGAAATGCATATTGATACAGACGAGGGTAATGCGGCACAAATTCATTCAGGCGAAGAAGGCGTTTTGGAATTAGGAGGTGTCAGTTGTCAATTACACGAAAAAAATATCTAACTCAGTTGCTCCCAAGTTTTCTTAGCCAATTGATACGTTAAGTATTCAATATAATAAGTGCCTTTAATCACATCAGGAATTTGTTTGAAATTGCTTTCATAATAGAGTAAATGATGAATATTTCGAGCAATACGTCTGCCTAGATTAGAATTTTCGTGTGGATGAATAATTAAAGCATCACAACCACCTAAAATCGCACTCATAGCTTCAGTAGTATTTCTTAAAATATTATTTTCTATAAAGCCATCATTTCTATTTTCAAAACCAGTTTCAGAAAAAAGAACAAATTGTTTATTTGTTTTTTGAACCTGATTTACTTGTTCTACTAACCAACGGAAAGCTCTGATTTTTGCAATTTCTAAAAAGAAATTTTGCCCAATATTGAAATGTATATTACATTTTTCAGCTTCATTTTGGAATAAATAATGAACTGCAAAAATCAATTCGTTTATAGTACTCTTTTGTTGTGGAACAAATATTTTTGGATTGTAGATTATATGATGTTCGGAAAGTAGTTGAACTGATGTATCTCCAATATTTTCAGCATAAATGGTAATTGCATCTAATAGAAAATCTTTAACAAGAGTAGTAAGTAGTTCTTTATTAAATGTATTGTTTTTAAAATTGAATAAAATAGTATTAGCTCCATTTTGTAAAGCAATTAGAGCTTCTTGATTAGCTTTTTCACAATTTTCAACTGTTATATATTCAGTAATTTGCCAACTTTGAGTTTGCTTTGTAGGAATGTCTAGAATAAAATTTTTTGTTGTTTCGGCAGTATAGATTGGCAACATTTCTATACCATCTTCAGTTAATGTAATTAAATCTACAAAAGCTTTTCCTTTTAAGTCAGTTATAATCTTTTCTTTCCAAGTAGAATAATCAGTACTTTTAAACAAATCTAAGACGGTGTCAAATGGTTGATCAAACATATAGACAAAGATAAAGCATTAGTTTTAATTAGACAGAAGTATTATTAAGTTAAATAATTGAACTATTACATTACTACATTATTTCATTATCAAATTATTCCACGATTTTCTCGCCTTTGATAATTTCAGGTGCATTAACGACATTGATTCTTGCATAATTTTGAGTTGGAAAAATAACTTTAAAATCTGTCCAACCTTTTTGTCCAGCTCTCGAATCTGGTAAGTAATAATCTGTAGATATAATTTGTGCACCACTATTGAAAGCATCTTCTCTTGTTTTAGTATTACCCGTTCTAGCTTCTTCGGTATCTGAGTCCGCTCTTGTTCTGATAATCGCACCAGCTTTTACGGCAGCTTGTATTTTACTGACTTCTTCACTGCCGTCCATTTTTACAAATGCTCCATTGTCTGAGCCAAGTGGAGAAAATTGGAACATCATTCTGCCTTCTAAATTCGGATGATTTTTGGTATATAAATTATTTGCATAAAAAACAAAAATTATTTTGCCACGCATGGCTGAAATTTTTGGCCAACCTTCTTGTTCTATTGCTGTTTTTAAGTTGGGATATGTTTTTCTCAAATCATCGGGTCTGAAAATTTGTGATGAATTTGCACCAAAAACATCAATAATTTCCTGATCTACATCATTAACGGCTTGCTCTGTAAAAGGTAATATTTTTGTAAAAAAAGGCAATACATTACCTACGCCAAATTCTTTATATTCTACGAGTAAAACAATAGGCAAATGTGATGGATTTTGTTCGCTCCATTTTTTTTATGGCAGTTAAACCCGATTTGAAAGTGTAATAATGCGTATTATAATCGACATCAGGAATATGCATCATTTTCATACCAGGTTGCATTAATTCTGGTACTCTCGAATCCACACTTTTGCCTACCAATGCGTTGCCAATTCGTTTGTAATATCGACCACCAGCAGGATCGTAATAAATATCTAATTCCAAACTACGCACACCTAAATCAAATTGCTCATTAAAAGGTATATGTGTATAATCCCAAGCTTTTGGATTCAAATCGCTAGGTAAAATACCGCCAATTGCTGATACCAATTTGTAGATGTCAGGGTCTGTTCTTTTTCTATAGCTATTGTGTGAACCTATGCATTGTATTTGGTTAAATTTTAAGGTGTCTAATAAGGGATTTATCTGTTCTGAACTTTTTTTAAGTCGTTGGTTAGCTTCTTTTTTACAAGAGAAAAGGCAGAAAGAAATACAAATAAATAGCAATAAATTTTGCATAATTACAATTAGTTACCCAAATGTAGGTAAAAAATCAGAAAAAAATAAAATTATCAAAAGAGAATTTACTTAGCAATTTTTACTTGATAAGTTCTGCGTTCTTTATTGTATAGTTTTGGATCACGAATCCAAGGGTTCATACGGCGAATCATTTTGTAGGACGTATTGTTATTTTGAGCAAAAGTTACCCAATCTACATATCCATCAACAGCTATAGTTTCTCTAATAGGATAAGGCCCGTATAAATCATCTTTATCTAAGTAGAAACCATATTTCTGTTGGTTTTCATATATTACTTTCAAAGCCAAAATTCTAAAGATATATCTACTTGTTTCACTATTTAAAAATAAATTATAATAATCACTATCGCCTTGCTTATTAGCTTGGTTGTTAATTCCGTTGATGCCCATATTATAACCTGCCGCCGCATTTGTCCAAGAACCGCTTGATGCTTTTGCACTTAATAAATATTTACAAGCTGCAATGGTTGATTTTTCAATATCATACCTTTCATCAACTTCAGAATTGACAACTAGTCCATAAATTGGAGCAGTGCTTTTCATAAATTGCCAATAGCCAGATGCTCCTGCAGAAGAAACAACATTTTCCAATCCACTTTCTGCCATACATAAATACTTGAAATCATCGGGAATATTATTTTCTGCTAATATTTTTTCTATTATTGGGAAAAATCGGTTGGCTCTTTTTATCATTAAAATTGTTGCCGAATGTTTGTAAGAATTTACAATCAATTCATTATCTAAACGCTCTCTAATTTCAATATCGTCTAAAGGTACTTTTTCATCTGCAAAGGATAGTGTCGCAGGAATTTTAGGCGCATTTACGTGTTGATTTGGTAATGATGTGGTAGTGGTTTGCGAAGCATTTGGATTAAAGAAAGTAAATAGCCCATTAGGAGAACTTGCCGCTCTGACAAATAATAATGTCAATAATGATGAACAAATGATAGTGACTAAAAAATACAATATTCTTTTCATAGTTTTTATTTTTTCTTTTTATAAACTGGTACAGTTGAACAAGGTTCTCCAAAAAATAAACTTGCAACATAGGGCATTAACTTCTTACTAATTTCTATATATGCTGCACTTGATAAAGTTTCTTGACTACAACCTTTTATAACTACTTTTTGATTTGTAAACGATTCAATATTTATTTTATTGATATTATCTAATAACAAATTTTGTGCTACAATTTTTGGATTGCCATAATATATTTTATTTGTAAAAGGTAAAAGATATTGTGTAATCAACATAAAACTCCATTGGGGTAAAATTGCATCTGATGAACAAAATATAGCAATAGTCTTGTCTGAAAATTCTACCCAATTTTGTGTTTTTAAAGCTAATCTAAAGTCTTTCTCTTTAAGAATCAGTTCTTTAAATAATAAAGGTTTGATATCAAATGCTATTATGGCTTCCTTTGGAAAATAATCTTCCAAATCTATTGTGATTAAACCACTTTCAGCAATTTTATTCTTTATTTCCATCATTTTTGCTAAAATAATATTTATTCTTTGTAAAAGATGTTAATTAAGCAAAATTGAACAAACTCTATATTTTCAATATCGTCAGAATAAATGCTTAAACCAATTGAAAGATTTTGGAAACAAGAGCAATGCAATTGGAATAAAGATTAGAAAATAAACTTGATTTAATGCTAGAACGAAGATAAGTATATAGATGAAAAATAATTCGTAATATAGATTGACCTCTCTGAGTATATTTGTAGAAATAATAGATTTTCGTCTTACTAAGAACGGTATAATATATTGTTGTCTTTGGTGGATATAAATTAAGAAAATGATATAGCTACTAATGAAAATAAAATTATATGGTAGTTGTAATAATAATGTAATAAAGCTAATAATTTCCAAAGGCAATAAATATATCTTTAAGAAATGCATGATTTTTTCTTTGTCATAATAAGTAGCTATTGTTTTGAAATCTAATTGTTTATCAAAGTTGGCATCACTGATTAAATGCAACAAAAAATTTCTTAAACCACGTACAAATGCCCATAATGATAAAGATGCTAAAAGTAGATAATTAAGTTTATTTGAGTATAAGCATATCGCAAGAATATAGAACAGTGTTCCACTATATAAAGCATCAATAATTAAAGCTAAAATTTTATACCGTTTAAAACGAAATGGTTTTAGAGAATAAAGCAATAATAAGCTGATTTGAATTGCATAAAGTAAAATACTTTTTAGATTCCATGTCATCACAAATAATGTGAGTGTAATTCCTAATAATGTACCACTTAATAAAATTACTTTATAAGCCGAACTACTGTCAGCCAGATGATTATGTTTTTGAGCTATTTTATCATCAGCGATATCACTCCATTCATTGATAATAAACCCTAAAGCAGCAGTAAAAACTGTTATTCCTAAAAAGTATAGAAAATTTAAAGTTGTGTTTTTTAAGGTATGATTTTGTGGAGATGAAAGTAGTAAGGCAACAAAATAAAATGCCATAGTTGGTGGAATAATATAGTCCCACCAATCCTTAATCCTAATATGTTTACTAATTGACTTGACTTCTATTCTATGAATTCATAAATATATTCAGCTTTATAGAATAGAACGAAGTCGTCTTAAAAAGAGATAGGTTTTGAATCATAAATTTGATAAATTGTTGATTTTAAAGGAATTTTTTAGTACAAAATAATTTAACCTTAACTTTTATATTAATACATAATTTAGTAACTTCGTTGCTTAACTAAAAAAAGTGCCATGGTAACTGATTTCAATGCAAATAATGATGCAGTAGAACAAAAAGAAGAAGTTAGAGTATTTGAAGAATATATTGAACGAAAACCAAGTTCATTATTTGTAAGATATTTTATTACTCAAATGCATCTTAGCGGATTATTATTGGGTGGAGGCTTTGCCTATCTTCGTCATAGAAAAGAAACCAAAGCAAAATTTAGTTTTGGGAAAGATGTTTTCCTTAGATTGTTTTTATGGTTGCATTGGATTTTCTTAAATAAAAAACTTATCAAGCAACCATTTAAAGTCCAATTAAGAAGAAGATTGGAAATGCTCGGAGCAACATACATCAAACTCGGTCAGATTATGAGTTTGAGAGAAGATGTTTTACCAGTGGAAATTACAGATGAATTAAAAAAGTTATTAGATAGTTTACCTGCTGTAAAGTATGAACGCTTTGCTGAATTAGTTGAAGAGAATATTCAACAACCGATTCATCGAGTTTTTGTTGATATAAGCACTAATCCATTAGGTTCAGCATCCATTGCACAAACACATAAAGCAACATTAAAAACTGGAGAGGAAGTGGTTATTAAACTTCTAAAACCTGGAACTCGTGAGTTGATTAAAACGGATAGTAAGATTATTAAATTCATGGGTCGTGTTCTGAATTTATTTGTGCCAGAGTTACAGCCAAAAAATATGTTTACTGAGTTTTGTGATTATACCAACAAAGAAGTAGATTTTAGATTGGAAGCAGAAAATGCTGAAGAATTTGCAGGTAATTTTACAAAACATCCAGATATTGTTTTTCCGATTATTTATAAAGAATATTCCAATGAAAATATGATTGTCATGGAATTATTTAAGGGTATTAAACCTGATAAAAAAGCCTACGAAAAATATAATTTACAAGAACGTGAAAGAATTGTAGATATTGGTGCTTATGCCATTATACAAATGCTTTATAAAGATGGCTTTTTTCACGCTGATTTACATCCAGGCAACTTAATGATAATGGACGGTCCGAATGGCCCAATGTGTGGGTTTATTGATTTGGGTATGGTTGGAAGATTTGAGGAAACCACCAGAAAAGCAATGCTTTATTATTTCAACAGCTTAGTGATGGGCGACCCAGAGAATGCGGCTAGATATTTATCGGCGTTAGCAAAAACAGATAAATATAGCGATTTAGATGGTTTTAGAAGAGAATTTATTGGTGTTGGTAATAAGTGGTTGAAGAATTCAAATTTCAAAGATTTCTCTTTGGCAAAATTAATTATGGAGTCTGTTGTATTGGGAGCAAAATATCGTTTGTATTATCCTTTGGAATTGGTATTGATGGTTAAAGCAATTATCACTTACGAAGGTGTAGGAAATGTAATTTTACCAGGATTTGATATACAGAAAGTTTCAAAAAAACATATTAGAACAATGGTTTTAGGAGAAGTTAATCCAATGGATATGCTCCGTCAGCAGTTGTTAAATGCACCTGAAATAATGGATGTAATTATCAAAGCTCCAATGCTAATTACTGAAAGTGTAAAACGATATGAAAGTAGATTAGTAGAGAAAAAAGGCAAATCAGGTTCTGAATCGATAAAAACAATGATTTTTGCAAGTTGCTGTATTCTTGGTGCAAGTATGATGGCATCTGCTGGTTTAGAATGGTTTACTTTTGTTCCATTATTCATTATAGGTGGCATTATTGCATTAAAATCATAAGGAATAAACCTTTACAGCAAGTTTTATTTTTGTAGCTTTGTACTGATAAGGATATATTTTTGGCAAAGACTATAAAACATAAAATCGATGGTATTGACTTCAATTTTCATATTTGGGGAATCAATAGTCCTTTAGTTGATTATAGATTGTGTTGGTTACTAAATAATCTTTTAGATTGGAATTTTGAAAGAGTTGATGATATAGAAATTAGTTCAGAGAAAGATGATTCTATAATCTATTTTAATGCCTATAAATACGAAAACAAAGAAGACTTTTATACGGTAGAAATTATTCAAAATAAAAATGATGGTTTTGTACTTTTGCCAGAATTGAGAAACATTGATTACTTATTTATATTTGATGGCGAAGAAGATTATTTTGATAAAGATGAAATAACACCAATATTTCAACAAATTCAAGGAATACAATCTATTTTTGAAATTGAAGTTGATAATCTCAAATCAAAGTATAAATTATTAATGAGACATTTTAATGATACAAAATAATAGAAAAACCAAGATAGTTGCCACAGTTGGCCCAGCAAGTAATTCCTTAGAAAATTTAGAAAAGCTTTATTTAGCTGGAGTCAATGTTTTCAGATTAAATTTTTCTCATGGAACACAACAACAGCATCTTTTGGTAATTGAAAATATTAAAAAAATCAATCAAAAGCATAAAAGCAATATTGGAATTTTAGCAGATTTGCAAGGTCCAAAATTGCGTGTTGATGCAATACAAAATAATGCAATTTTATTAGAAGAAGGAAGAAATATTATCGTTTCTACTGAGGAAGTTTTGGGTACAAATGAAATGATTAGTGTTACATATCCACATCTTTCTCAGGATATAAAATTAGGCGAATCGATTTTAATTGATGATGGAAAAATTGAATTAAAAGTTACGAAAATAATTAATAAAACTCAGATAGAATGTGTGATTGAAAATGGTGGTATTTTGTCTTCAAAAAAGGGATTTAATTTGCCAGATACAGAAATTTCTATTCCAAGTTTGACCGAAAAAGATATCGCAGATTTAGATTTTATCATACAACATCATGTTGATTGGGTCGCACTTTCATTTGTGAGAAAATCTGAAGATATTATAGATTTAAGAAAAAGAATTGCGGCACAGCACGGCACTCAAAAAATTATCGCAAAGATTGAAAAACCTGAAGCTATTAAGAATATTGATAGTATTATTCATGATTCTGATGCAATAATGATTGCTAGGGGCGATTTGGCTGTGGAAGTTCCGATGGAAGAAATGCCCATTATTCAAAAAATGATTATTGAAAAATGTATCGACCATGCTCGTCCAGTTATTATTGCCACACAAGTTATGGAATCTATGATTGAGGCACCACGACCTACACGTGCTGAAATTACGGATATTGCGAATGGTGTTTTTGATGGAGCAGATGCAATGATGTTGAGTGCAGAAACATCAGTTGGAAAATATCCTGTTAAAGTCATTCAAGCAATGGATAAAATTATTCTAAAAACTGAAGAGCAGAATAAAATTTATTTTAAAAACCTTTCTCCTAAAAAGGATTCTCCAACTTTCTTGTCGGATGCTGTTTGCTATAATGCTTGTAGTATCGCTGAAGATGTTGAAGCGACAGCACTTTTGGGCATGACTTATTCTGGTTATACGGCTTTTATGTTGGCAAGTTATAGACCAAAATCTAAAATTTTTATTTTCACTAGCAATCCTCAATTAATTTATCAATTGAGTTTGGTTTGGGGTGTTGAAGTGTTTTTCTATGATAATTTTGAAACAACAGATAAATCTATTCGAGATATTATTGGCGTTTTGAAAGATGCAGGAAAAATACAACAAGACGATATTGTAATCAATACAGCAAGTATGCCTATCAAAGGAAGAGGCAGAACCAATATGATTAAAATTACGATTGTAGATTAATTTTATTACAATCTACAATCAAACAATTTTAAAGTGATTTGAATATTTAGTTTTTAGATTTTTATTTTGATCTTGTAACCAAATTAAAGGCATTTTTCGTGGAACTTTTACCATATCAACTTTATGGTAAGTTCCAAAAATTCTATCCCAAAATGCAGTTGTTACACCGTGATTGAATTTTGGATTTCCAAAGTGATGATAAAAATGATGTTTTCGCATTCGCAAACCATATCTGATTATTGGTTCTTTTATATGAAATAATTTATGTGCGGTTTCATATATAAAATACATACTTGCCAATCCAATTGAAAATAAGAAACCATCTTTAAGATTAAAAATAAGCCCAGTTATTAAAGTTGAGCTAAATAATACAACAATTGCTAAACCTAACTTTTTGGCTATTGGAACAAAATAATTGACTTCAGCATGATGTCTTTGATGTTCTTTTTTGATGATATGCTTTCCATTCTTTTGATGTCCTAAAAAACGATGAATGATATATTCAAGGAATGTCCAACTTATAATTCCAATGGCTAAAAATAATATTGAGTTCAGCATAAAATATTTTTTATTGAAGTTAATCTATATTTTTTTAATTGTATAAGTTGCTGATAGTTAATAAGAAAATTTAACTAAATAAAATTCGGCTACTTTTTTAGCGCTTTCTTTTCTATTTTCTTTTTGCTATTACCTAATAAATAATCATAAATTTTATATTGACTTCTAATGCTTGTTTTTTCATCAATATATCTAAATTGATTGGTTTGAATACCGCTAATAATTCTTGCTTTTACATTATCCTGCCATTGAATATCTATAATATTAGCAAGTGTTTGTTGTATTTTCTTATCTATAATAGGCGTAATGACTTCTACTCGATAATCTAAATTTCTTGCCATTAAATCGGCTGAGCCAATAAAATATTCTGGTTCATTGTTGTTGTGAAAAATAAAAACCCTTGTATGTTCTAAAAATCTATCAACTATACTGATTACTTCAATATTTTCACTCAGTTTGGGCAATTGTGGAATTAGTGAACAAATACCTCTAACAATCAATTTTACTTTAACACCATTTTTACTTGCTTGATATAACCTACGTATCATGTCTTCATCGGTAAGACTATTAATTTTTATAGTTATAGAAGCAGTTAAGCCCATTTTGGCAAATTTTATTTCTCTATTGATGAGTTTTTCTAACTTTGTTCTCAAATTAAAAGGAGCAACCAACAAGCGATTAAATTTTGGAGCGTAATAGTTTTTATCTAAAAAAGTAAATAAATTTCTTACTTCTTTTGTTAGTAATTGGTTTGAAGTAAGCAACATTGCATCTGTATAAATGTTGGCAGTTTTTTCGTGAAAGTTTCCAGTACCAATTGCAGCATAATATATTTTTTGACCTCTTTCTCTTCGAGTTATTAGGCATAATTTAGAATGTACTTTTAAATCAGGAATACCAGTGATAACTTTAGCACCTTCTTTGGTTAAGATATTTGCCCATTCAATATTTGCTTCTTCATCAAATCTGGCTCTCAATTCAATAAAAACAGTAACATCTTTACCATTCCTCACTGCGGTAATCAATGATTTTACAACATTGGAGTTCTTAGCTATACGATACAAAGTACATCGAATATGTGAAACACTTGGGTCAATCGCTGCTTCTCTTAATAAATCTAAAAAATAATCAAATGAATGATATGGGTAATACAACAATATATCTTTCTCTTTAATTTTTGAAAGGATACTATGCACATTTTTCAAATCAGCATGAGGTATTTGAGGTAAGTCTTCATAACGTAAATGACTTTTTTCAAAAGTTGGGAATTTGATGAAATCTTTGAAATTATGATAGCGAGTTCCTGCAACAACATGTACTTCTTTATCTAATTGCATTTTCTTAATCAGAAAGTTTAGAAATTCTTTTGGCATTTTGGCATCATGAATGAAACGCAATGCATCTGCATTTTTTCTTTTCTCCAAACTTAGTTCAACAGATTCCAAAAAACTAATTGCCACATCATTATCGATATCTAATTCCGCATCTCGAGTGAATTTTATGGTATAAGCTTCAATAACATCGAAATCATATAACTTGAAAATCGATTTTAAATTATAGCGGATTATATCATCTAAAAATATAATATATTTCTTATCATCTTCTGATGGAATTTCTACAAAACGAGGAAGGCTATTTGTTGGAATTTCTATCAATGAACGATGTTTTGTTTTAGCTATCTTTTTATATAATTGAACCGCCAAGTAGATGGAGGCATCTTGCAAAACTGGAAATGGTTTGTCATTCCTAATTATAATAGGAAAAACTTCTAATCGAACTTTGTCATGAAAATATTGCCGGACATAATTTCCTTGTTGCTTAGTAAGTTGTTTTTCGTTGATGAAATGGATATTTTCCTTTTCTAAATCTTCTAAGATATCTGCATAAGCTTTATCGTATCGTTCTTGTAAAATAAGAATTTGCTTTTGCATTTCATCTAACAATTTAATAGGATTGAAACCCATTTTGTTTTTTGCCTGTTTTTTAAAATCAGTCATTCTGCTAATTGTAGCCACACGAACTCTAAAAAATTCATCTAAATTATTAGAATAAATACCTAAAAATTTCAAACGCTCAATTAATGGAACAGCTGGGTTCTCTGCTTCTTGCAACACTCTTTCATTGAACGAAAGCCAACTCAAATCCCGATTGATAATTGATAATTTTTCCATCTAAGTCAAAGATATTCTAATTTAATTAAAAGAAAGTGATTGATATTGTAAAAAATTATAAATTCAATTGTTTAATATAGTTTTAAATAAAAATAAAATTGGAATAGAAAATATAAAAATAGTAACTTTGAGTTATGTCAACTGCGAAATCTGAAATTAAAAGAGTAACTACGCACAAGCTTAAAGAAATGAAGCAACGTGGCGAAAAAATATCTATGTTAACTGCCTATGATTTTTCTATGGCAAAAATATTAGATGATGCAGGAATAGATATCTTATTAGTAGGCGATTCTGCTTCCAATGTAATGGCTGGCCACGAAACGACCTTGCCTATTACTTTAGATCAAATGATTTACCATGCTCAAAGTGTTGTACGAGCTGCAAAACGTTGCTTTGTTGTGGTCGATTTACCTTTTGGTTCTTACCAAGGAAATTCTAGAGAAGCCTTGAATGCCGCCATTCGTGTGATGAAAGAAACAGGTGGTCATGGTGTGAAATTGGAAGGTGGACAAGAAATTGGAGAATCTGTTATCAGAATTTTGACTGCTGGTATTCCAGTAATGGGACATTTGGGTTTAACGCCTCAGTCTATTTATAAATTTGGAACTTATACTGTTCGTGCAAAAGAAGAAAATGAAGCAGAAAGATTAATTCATGATGCAAAATATTTAGAAAGTATTGGCTGTTTTGCTATTGTCTTAGAAAAAATTCCTGCCGATTTAGGTAAACAAGTAGCAGAGGCATTAAGTATTCCAGTTATTGGAATTGGTGCTGGTATGCATGTTGATGGACAAGTTTTGGTAACGCACGATATGTTGGGTATTACCGCAGAATTTAAACCAAGATTTTTACGTCAATATCTACATTTATACGATGACATAAAAAATGCAACGGTACAATATATTGCAGACATAAAAGCAAAAGATTTTCCGAACGAGAAAGAACAATATTAAATCAAGTATTTGTATTAATACCAAAATGCAAACCTTGTATTAAAAAATAATTTATTCTAAGGTCTAATTGTTTATTGTTGAAATAAACATTTACCTTTGCATTAAATGTTCTTATTCATCAATGATTAATCGTAGAAGTGTCCGTGTCAAAACCATGCAGGCTTTGTATGCATTTCAAAGTTCTGATACTCAAAGTACCAATGATTTTGAGCAATATCTTATCAAAAGCATCCAATCTGTTAAAGAACAATACCTTTTTATTTTATTATACATTCGTGAAATTGCAAATTATGTTGAGCAAGATGCACACATTAAAGCAAAGAAGTATATTCAAACAGAAAAAGATAAGCAATTTAGTACAAAATTATTAAGTAATACTTTTGTTCAATATTTGAATCATAATGAAGAATTTCAAAATGAAATCAAGAAATCAAATACACAATTATTAATTAATGTAGATGAAGTAAGGAAGTTTTATAAGAAATTCAGCGAAACAGCAGCTTATAAAAGTTATCTTCAAAATGAATCAGAATTCAATATTGATGAAGACCAAAAAATTATAGCATTCCTTTTCAATAACGTATTATTAGAAGATGAACATTTCTTAGAAATTATTGAAGAGTTTTTTATCAATTGGAATGATGATGCTCTATTGGTAGTAGATGCTGTTCGTGAAGCGATCAAGAAAAGTAAAAATGAATTAGCTTTACATATTGGCAAGCAAAATGTAAAATCTAAAATTGATGAATTGACTAAATTTGGAAAAGATTTATTTTTCAATGTTGTTCATAAAAAGGAAGAATATATTGGTTTGATAGAACCAAAATTAAAAAATTGGGAAACCGATAGATTAGCTATGTTAGATGTCCTTATTTTGAGAATGGCATTGTCTGAATTTATAGATTTCCCTAGCATTCCAGTAAAAGTTACTATGAATGAATACTTGGATATTGCACGAGAATATTCAACATCAAAGAGCAAAGATTTTATCAATGGCGTTTTAGATAAAATTATGCAAGAGTTGAAGGCAAAAAATCAACTCAATAAAACTGGACGAGGTTTATTATAATTTCAAAATATCCATATTGTAACTTACAGATTCAAATTTCGTTTCTTAGTTGCTTTATTTTTGATATATTTGTTGCTAATTATATAGAAAATGAAGATTACAGAAATCCTAGAGGCTGAAAAAGGCAAAAATTTAATTTCATTCGAGATATTACCACCTGTAAAAGGTAAAAGTATAGAGGCAATTACTAAAATTTTAGATCCATTAATGGAATTTAAGCCATCATTTATTGATGTTACTTATCATAGAGAAGATTATAAATACAAACAAACGGCAGCTGGTTATTTTGAAAAAATCTCTATCAGAAAAAGACCAGGAACAGTAGGGATTTGTGCTGCAATCAAATATAGATATAATATCGAAGCGGTTCCCCATTTTTTGTGTGGAG
Source organism: Chitinophagales bacterium (assembly GCA_020636545.1). Lineage (GTDB taxonomy): Bacteria > Bacteroidota > Bacteroidia > Chitinophagales > JADIYW01 > JADJSS01. The sequence goes on along the minus strand of JACJXS010000010.1, from coordinate 75,727 downwards.
GATTTACTAAGGAAGAGACTGAAAATGCTTTGATAGATTTAGCGTTTTTAGGAATTAATAATATTTTGGCATTACGTGGCGATGCCCGTGGTATGGAGAAAAAATTTATTCCTGAAGCAAATGGACATGCTTATGCCGTGGATTTAATTAGACAAATTGAAGGAATGAACTCCGGTATTTATTTAGATGATGATTTAGTAAATCCTGTACATACAGATTTTTGTATTGGCGTTGCAGGATATCCTGAAAAACATTTTGAAGCTGCAAATTTGGAAGAAGATTTACAATATCTAAAAGATAAAATTGATGCGGGTGGCGATTATATCGTAACGCAAATGTTCTTTAACAATGAGGCTTTCTTTAAATTTGTTGAAGATTGTCGAAAAATAGGTATTACAGTTCCAATAATTCCAGGTTTGAAAGCAATTACAAGAAAATCCCAATTAAATTCTATTCCATCAGCATTTTATATTGACTTGCCTGATGCATTAGTGAAAGAATTGCGAAATGCTAAAGATGATATTCAAGCCAAACAAATTGGGATAGAATGGTGTATTCAGCAAAGTAAAGAGTTGTTGGCTTATGGTGTGCCTTGTTTACATTACTATACAATGGGTGATGTGAAAACAACTTCAGCTATTTGTTCTGGTGTTGTTTAATTGAACATTTTAATAGCACAGCATCAATTCCAAAAAGTTCTGCTTGTTTAAAATCTTTTGATTTTATTCCATATATAAACTCTGTAATTTCAATGTTTTTTGGAATACTAAAAGTTTGCTTTTTATGCTTAAAATTGATAAGGATAAGTAAGCTTTCTGTGTCTTTTGTTCGAGTATAAGCCAAGATATTATCATTATTTACATCAACGATTTCAAGATTTCCATTTTGTAACGAATTACTATTTTTTCTTATGGCTAATAAGTTTTTATATGTATAATAGATACTGTTTTTATCTTGTTGTATCGTTTCAACATTACAAGTTTCAAAATCTTCATGAACAGGCAACCAAGTTGTATCAGCAGTTGAAAATCCTGCATTTTTTGTTTTATCCCATTGCATTGGAGTCCTACAATTATCTCGATTGATAGGAACTGGCAAGGCATCAACAATTATTTGTGGTATCCATTTGAAAGTTTTGGACATACCATCTTGAGCGTTTTTTAGAGGTATTTTTTGATTGACCATTCCAATTTCCTCGCCATAATAGGATGTAGGAACAGCTCGTGCAGTTAATTGTAAAAGTGTTACCAATTTAGCCTTTTCAGGATTATTTCCAACTCTTCTAATACTTCTAAATTGATCGTGGTTGGAGAATACCAAAGTGGGTTTTAAAGGAGCTGGATATTCCCTTTCATATTCTAAAAATTTCTTCCTAAAAAATGAGGCATTGAATTTATAAAAGCAAATATCAAATAAGAAAATGAGATGCAAACCGTTGTTTTTGCCTAAAAATTGTTTCTTTAAACTATGTAAACCAAAAACTTCACCTAGAAGCATTCTTTCTGGTGTGAATTCGTCAGATACTTGACGCAATTCTTTTGCAAATTCAAAATTTCCAGCTTGATTGACATTGTATTTTCTAATTTGAAAATTGCCACCAGGATAATCGTGTGATGGAATTGCACGAATTAATGAAAATGGATTATCTCTAAAATCCTTATCTTTTATAATGCAATTAAATATATCTAATCGAAAACCATCTACACCTTTTGCTAACCAAAATCTGCAAATATCAAACATTGTTTTTTTGACTTCCTCATTTCTATAATTCAAATCAGGTTGAAAATTTAAAAAGGAGGAATAAAAATATTGCTTACGTTCAGGAGCATATTTCCAAGCTTTTGGGCCAACAATACTTTTCCAATTGTTAGGTTTGTCTCGCCAAATATACCAATCCGCTTTAGGATTCGTTTTGTCTTTTCGAGATTCTAAAAACCAAGGATGTTGGTCGGAAGTATGGTTCATAACCATATCAAAAACAATTTTTAGCTTACGTTTGTGGCATTCGTCTATCAATTGTTGAGCATCTTCTAATGTACCATATTCTGGAGCAATATTTGTATAATCAGCAATGTCATATCCAAAATCTACTTGTGGTGAAGTATAAAAAGGAGAAATCCAAATAGTTTCAAATCCCAAATCTTTAATATAATCTAATTTTTTGATAATGCCTTGTATATCGCCAATTCCATCGTTGTTGCTGTCAAAAAAAGAACGTGGATAAATTTGATAAATTGTAGTCGTGTAAATCCAATTTTGATTCATTTTTTAAAAATAAGGAATACTTTCAGATATAACAATGATTAAACCCAACTTTAATTGAATGAACTATAATAATGCTTTCTAATTCTTAAATAATATGAAATAGTTGGTATTTTGAAGGCTTTCTTTTATAATTTAATGATATTTAGATAGTTCATTTCTATATTTGTAGTTTAATTCTAAATTTATATATGAGAAAAGTTTTTAAGGGATTTTTTATTTTCCTATTCGTACTAATATTGAGTGCATTTGCTTTGCCTTTCTTTTTTAAAGATAAAATTGTTCAATTAGCCTACAAAGAAATTGAAAAAAGAATTGATGCAGATGTAAATATTGGCGATGCAGACTTATCTATCTTGAAAAATATTAGCAATTTTCCAAATATTGCTTTGGCTTTAGAAGATGTAACTTTAGTTGGGAAAGGAGCTTTTGCAGGAGATACTTTGTTGAATTTAGGAAATTTAAAAACATCATTAGACTTAATGAGTGTCATCAAAGGAGATGAATATAAAATTGAAGCCATTGAGTTGAAAGATGTTTATGTAGATGCAATCGTAAATAAAGCAGGAATGCAAAATTGGGATATTTTAAAAGAAACACCAACCGATACTTCAACAGCTTCTCCATTCAAATTAGCTTTAAAGAAATTTATCTTAGATAATGTAAATTTAGAATATAATGATTTTACAAATGGTGATGAATTAAAGATTGAAAATATAGAACACCAAGGGAAAGGTGATTTTAGTACAGAAGTATTTGACTATATTTCAAAAACTAGCATTGAAAAACTATCCTTAAAACAAGGACTTATAAGTTATTTAAAGAATTCAAAACTAAATTTTGATAGTAAAATAAATATCAACCAAACAGAAAATAAATATAGTTTTAAAGATGCAAAATTGACCTTGAATGATTTAGGATTGTTGTTTAATGGCTTTGTTCAAACTTTTGATGATAAAACAAATTTAGATGTACAATTTAAAGCAGATAAAACATCTTTTAAATCTATTTTGTCTATGATTCCTGCTATTTATACTAAAGACTTTGATAAAGTAAAAGCTTCTGGAAACTTAGCTTTAGATGGTAGTATTAAAGGATTTTTACAAGGCGAAAACTATCCAAATTTCAACCTAAACTTAAAAGTTGATAATGGAAAATTCCAGTATCCAGATTTGCCAACTTCGGTGAATGACGTTTTTATTAATGCAAATATTGCACATGCACAAGGCAATCTTGATAATTCAATTATAGATTTGTCAAAATTAGATTTTAAAATGGGTACTGAACCTATTACTGCTAGATTAAAAGTTTTAACACCAATTTCTGACCCAAATGTAGATTTAATGGCAAAAGGAAAATTAGACTTGGCAAATATCATGAAAATTTATCCTGTTGAAGATATAGAGCAATTAAGTGGAAATGTAAATGTTGATTTAGCTGTAAAAGCAAAAAAATCGGATATAGATAAAAAGAATTATACCGCAATTACTGCACTCGGTTCCATTGTTTCTAATAATATTTTATTCAAATCTAAAGAAGTAAAAGATGCCGTTTCTATATCTTCTTTGTTGCTTAATTTCTCTCCTCAATTTGTTGCTTTAGATAATTTTAAAGCCAATCTCTTTGAATCTGACTTTGATATGAAAGGAAGATTGGATAACCTTATTGGTTATTTTCTTTCAAAAGATGCGATACTTTCTGGAAATTTGAACCTTGTTTCTCAACAAATTAATGCCAATAAATTTTTGCCTGACTCAACAAGTGCAAATCAATCAAAGGCACAACAAGCGAAAGATGTTGTTCGATTACCTAAAAATATTGACTTCACAACAAATACTCAAATTGGAAAATTACTTTATGATAAATTAGTCATAGAAAATCTATCAGGAAATATGAATCTGAAAGATGAACAAATAAACCTAAATAATATGAGTGCTAATCTTTTAGGTGGCAATGCCATCATATCAGGATTTTATAATACTAAAACGGATATTCCTGCGGCACAAATAAATTATAATATTAGTAATTTTGATGTACAAGAAACTTATAAATTTGTAAATACAGCTCAAAAAGCCTTGCCTTTTATGAAGTATATAAATGGTAAATATAATTCAAATATGAATATCACAACAAATTTATATCCTGATTTATCTCCGAATCTTAATACCTTAAATGGAACTGCAAGTTTCAAAATGCCATGGGCAAATATTGAAGGAGCAACTATCATAAATAAGATAGCCGAAACAACAAAAATAAAACAATTACAAAAATTGCGATTAGAAAATATTGATATCAAAACAACGTTTGTTGATGGAAGGCTTTTAATAGAACCATTTACTGTAAAAAGCAATAAAATGGATATTACAATTGGTGGTTCACAAGGATTAGATGAAACAATGGATTATGCTATTGCTTTAGATGTTCCTTGGGAGGAATTAAATCAAGATGCGACTGCATTTGCAAAAAATTTATTGGCTAAAAACCCAATTCCGCAATTGAATAATGCAATACCTGAAGTTATTAGATTAAATTTGAATCTTACCGGTACTTTTAAAAATCCTAAAATTACAATGGGAAAACCTGATGGGAAAGTAGGTGGAGGAACAATGAAAGATGTTGTGAAAGAACAAGCTCAACAACAAATTCAGAACATAAAAGAGGATGCCATACAAGTTAAGGAAGAATTGAAACAACAAGGCAAACAGACCTTAGATACTTTAAAAACACAAGTGAAAGACCAAGCAAAACAGGCTTTACAAAATCTTATAAGTGGCGATAATAATGATAGTACAAATACAACTAAGCCTATCGAAACCATAAAAAAATCAGGCGAAAGTGTTAAAGATGCTTTGAAAAATAAATTACCTTGGATGAAATAATTTCTATGTTTATTTAGCAATAATTTGCTTTTTACTTTTAATTAATGTAAATTTAAACAAATCCTTACATTGTGAGAAAGCCAAAAAATAGAATCTTAGGTGGTTTACTATCTATTCTAAGAAATGAAATTCAAAGTCATAGAACTTTAGATGGTCGCAGAAACTTCTTAAAACAGACTGCAAAGGCAACTGTTGCTTTTACTGTTGCGTCAAGTATTCCAGCTGTTTTTACTTCTTGCAAAACGGCAACTGGAAATGGTGCTTCAGTAAATAGTAATAAAATTTTAGATATTGCAATACTTGGAGGAGGAATGGCAGGATTAAATTGTGCCAATCATCTTTTAGATTCTGGGTTAAGTTTTAGAATTTTTGAAGCAGACAGACGTATCGGAGGACGTATTTTGACACATTATAATGACTCATTGGGACTAGGTATTTATCCTGAATTTGGTGCTGAATTTATTGATTCGGACCATGAAGATATGCTTGCTTTGTGCAAAGAATTTAATTTGGAGTTGTTAGATATGATAGCAGAGCAGGAAAAAAATAATTGGATTAAAGATATTTTTTACTTTGATAATCGAAGAATTAGTGAGGCTGAAATTATAAAAGAATTTAAAAAAGTTGCACCAAAAATAGCGAAAGACTTAGATGCTTTGGGCGAAAATTATGACACTGAAGAAGCCGTAAAGTTTGATAATATGCCACTTTCAGATTATTTAAAATCTTTAAAATGTGCCAAATGGTTAAAGGAATTATTTGATGCATCTTTTGTTGCCGAATTTGGTTTAGATTGTAAAGATCAATCTACCATCAATTTCTTAGATATGGTAGATACAGATACTTCTGAAGGTTTTAAAGTCTTTGGAACAAGCGATGAGCGTTACAGAGTTAAAGGTGGTAATTCAGAGGTAATAAAGCATTTGTCGGCTAAGGTGGGAATGGATAATATAGATATTAATTATGAAGTTAATGCAATTGAAGAATTAGAGGACAGCACTTATTTGATATCTTTTAAGAATGGAGAACAAGTTAAATCGAAATCTGTAGTATGTACAATTCCATATACCATACTTCGAAATATTGATTTGAAATTAAAAGGAATGTCGCCAGAAAAAAGGAAATGTATTGATGAATTGGGCTATGGAATTAATACAAAATTACTGTTAGGTTATGATAGTTTGCCTTGGAGAAGTAAAGAAAACAATGCGATGGGTTATTTATTTACAACTGAGATGACCAATGGTTGGGATGCAAGTGTGAATAAAAAAGAAGATAATCCTAATGGTGCATACATTGCTTTCTTTGGAGGAGATTTATCACAGGAACTTGCCAATAAGTCTTTTAAAAATCCCTATCAACCACCAACACACGTTTGGAGAACAGGTTTACCTGATGAAACAGTAGATTACTATTTGAGTCGCTTAGATAAGATATTTAAACATTCAAAAGAACACTATATTGGAAGATATGTTTTTGTGAATTGGATTGATTATCCATTTGTGAAAGCAAGTTATAGTTGTTACAGAATTGGACAATGGACAAGTATTGCAGGGTTGGAAATGCAGCCTATTGGAAATTTCTTGTTTGCTGGTGAACATTGCAGTGCTCAATTTCAAGGATTCATGAATGGTGCTGCTGAAACTGGCAGACGTGTAGCAGAAGAAATTTTAAAGGCAAAAGAAGTTGTTACTAATAATTAGTCTTAAATTTGGTGGGAATTCCAAAATGTAAGATTAAATTATTTAACTATTTGCAATAAAAAAATTAAATATGTTTGACGAACTAGCAAAATATAAAAATAAAGGTCATTTTTTCTTTGAAAAAGGAGATGTTCTTAAAACTAAAAGTAAAGATGTGCCGAATTTGCCAGGTGTTTATTATGTAATAAAATTGGCAAAAGGTAAAGTGGAATTAGTTTATATAGGGAAATCGGGTTCAATACAACAAAATGGTCAATTTAAAGAACAGCTTTTAAATCAAAGATTGAACAATAAGCAAGATGGTATGAATAGGGAACAATACTTTCTTCAAAAAATTGAGTTAGAAAATATTGATGCTTTAGATATCTATTGGTTTGTTACTATGGACGAACAATATCAAGACTTACCTAGCTTTGTTGAAGGGTTGCTATTACAGCGGTATTTTGAAATCTATGCTTGTTTGCCCAAATGGAACAAATCCTTCTAACTCAAAATCAATGGAGTAACGAAGATTGAGATTAGTCTAAATAAGAAGCCGAATGGTGGTTGATCGTTGTCAAAGCCCAAACTTTTTTAGACCATATCCATAAAAACTTAAATTTTATTATTATTTTTATGGTTGTAACCATAAAAATATGATAGAGCGAAATACATACATTCAGCAGATAGTACCATTTATCGACAAGCCGCAAGTCAAGATTATCACTGCTATCTGAAGAAGTGGTAAATCTTATGTGTTGCGTTTATTACTAGAAGAGCACTATTAGTAATTTTATATTTTATTTGGTTTTGTTCAATAATTGGTGTATGTTTTGTATTTTGGAATCTATTACAGCAACACCTATTAATGAAAGACAGCGACTAATGCTTAATAAACTTTTTGACGGTTTTGATGGGAAGTTGCAAACTTCAAAATGGGCAAAAATTACCAAAACTTCTACCGACACTGCCTTACGAGATATAAAAGACTTAATAGAAAAAGGCATTTTGAAACCAACAGATGAAGGAGGGCGAAATGCAAACTATAAATTATATTATGAATAGTTTTATCTGACTATAATTTAATTTATTTCATTATTGAATTATATATACTTATTTTTCTTTCCTTCTGAAATGGCATCTTCTTTGTTGTTTACTTGAAGTTTGATGTAAATATTTTTGATGTGAAATTTGACAGTATCTAAAGTAACATCAAGTAAATTAGAAATAGATTTATAACTTTTACCTTCTGCCAATTGCGAAAGTACTTTAGATTCTTGTTTGGAAAGTGGATTGTTAATTGTTTCTTTCGCAAAAGATTTTACCACCATTCTTGCAATCTTTGCACTCATTGGAGCTCCACCTTTTACGACTTCGTCTAGTGCATCAATCAATTCTTTATAGCCATTGTTTTTTGTAAGATAGCCAGAAGCTCCCGCATTCATTGCGCCAAAAACACGTTCGCTGTTTTCAAAAACTGTAATAATAATAATTTCAGTTTTAGGCAATAATGATTTTATAATTGATGTACCTTCGATACCATTCATTCCTGGTAAATCAATATCCATTAGAACAATATCGGGTTTTAACGTTTTTATATCTACTAAGGCATCTTTACAATTTTCAAAAACCTGAATTACTTTGTAATTTTCTGTTGCATTAATCAACAATTCAAAGCCAGAACCAACATCTGGATTATCTTCAATAATTACAATTTTTTTTAATTCTGATTTCATTTTGTTTGTTTTAAAGTTTATAGTTATGTTGTAGTGGAAGTCTAATTTTAAAAACACTTCCAGTCGTTTTGTCAGAATTGATATCTAATTTTCCATTAATTTTTGCAATACGTTCTCTAATATTATTTATACCTCTTTGTTGAATATTTTCGATATTAAAACCATTTCCATTATCTGAAAAAACAATATCAATTTCGTTGGTTTCTTGTAACAGCAAAAGTTGTAAATTAGTTTGTGTGGCGTTTGAATGTTTGGCTGTGTTCGTCATTATTTCTTTCAAAATATAAATCAGTTGCCTACTTACATTTGTGTCAAAAGTTAAGTTACTGTCTTGTTTAATATCAGAACTAGAGTAAAAGCTGATGCCTAATTTTTCAAAAAAATCTTCGCCAAAATCACGTGTATAAATAAACCATTCATCAATATAATCGCTTTTAAAATCTATTGACCAAATAAAATCTTTTGTTCCATGATATAATTCTATTGATCTTTCTTCTATTGTGTTTAGTAATTTTTTTATTTCTGCTTCACTTTTTCCTATGTCCATTTTCAAGCCAATAGATTGGGAAAGTATAGTAATACTTGCCAGTTTATTGCCCATTTCATCATGGAAATCTTTTGCTAAATCTTTTCTTAAAAGATTTAGTTCTTCAGTTTTTTCTTTAATTTTTTCTTGTAATTCTTCAATTTGTTCTTGTTTAAGGGTTTCTAATTTTTGATTAGTTCTTTGCAAAACTTTATTAAATGAAATTAAAAGAGAAGACATCAATAAAATAACAAATCCAAAAGTGAAAATATTATGCGTTGATGAGTTTTCTATAATATAATTTTTAAAAGCAGGGTTACCATAAGTATCCATAAAATATAGAATCGTCAAGTATATTATTGATATGGCTGAAATAATGCTTCCAATAGTAATATTGATAAACAAATAAGCACTTACAATTAGAAGAGCAACCCATATAATGTCTGCAGAAAAAATTCCACCTGTATGATAAATACTAATTAACGAAGATGGATAACACATAATCATAAAAATACTCAAAGATTTCTTTAGGTTATCGCTGTATTTAAAATAAACAAATCCCAAAACAAATGTTAATGTTCCAACAAGGTTAGTTATTATTTTTAGAGTGTTATCCCATTCAAAAAACAGAAAATAAATATTATAAATAATTAAGAACAAACAAGTAACAAATGAAGTATATACAAAGATAGACGCTTTACGATAATCTTCGTGAGCTGGATTGTTGAGTGTTGGGTGCAAAAAATATTTTAAGACAGACATAAATGCAGAATATTTTATTTGTAAAAAAAATTAAAACTGCTATACGAAAATAACAATCTCGAAAGTAGCTTACCCTACCCTTTTTGGGTAGTACAAGCAAAAATATAACTATTTATTTTTGTGCGTATCAAAAACATTATTATATAAACAATTAATTAATTAAAAACATTTAAAATGAAAAAAACAGTATTAACATTTATGACGGTTGTTGCAATATTAGCAATGGCTTGTGAAAAAAAGGAAGAAAACACTGCAAAATTAACATCAAGTTTCACAACTTCTGTAGATTCTGTAGTACTTCAGTATGGAGTCATTCTAGTACCTAGTGTTGTCGCTACGGGAGCAAGAATTGCTGAACAAGCAGGCACTATTATTCTAACAAATAATTCTGTTAATGCAGATAGTTATGTTTGGGAATTACCAAATGGTGAAACTATAGAAACTACTAGCAAAGACCCAATTGAGGTTACGTTTCATGAGTCCAAATTTAAAGGTTTAAATTGTGGTTGGGACAATAATGGAACAATCACACTAAAAGCAAAAAAAGGAACAACATCATCAACAAGTAGCAAAGTAATTAAACTATATAACACCTGTTTTTAATAGTAATTAATAACAAATTTTTTCCATATTATTATATTGTTGCAAACGCATTCCATTTGGAGTGCGTTTGTTTTTTTTAATTGAATGGCTAATAAAAAATCCTTTTCATAACTATAAACTGCATTTTTGCGGTAAATAATTTTATAAGGTTTGATATTTTTTAATATTAAATTTATTCCCTAATTTTGTACCGCAGTGTTGAAGACTGCTTTATTTTATGGGAAAGAAATTTGAACTAATGGCGCCAGCTGGAAGCTATGAGGCTTTAATGGCAGCTATCCACGCTGGTTGTGATTCAGTGTATTTTGGTGTTGAGCAATTCAATATGCGTGCTCGTGCAACTATGAACTTTACTTTAGAGGATTTGCCAAAAGTATGTACAATTTGTAAAGAAAATAATGTTCGTAGCTATTTAACGTTAAACACTATCGTTTATGATCATGATTTGTCGGCTATTAAAACAGTATTAGATGCCGCAAAAAGTGCTGGAGCAACTGCTGTGATTGCGGCAGACCAAGCAGTAATTGCTTATGCTAGAAGTATCAATTTAGAAGTACACATTTCTACTCAAGTTAATGTTACGAATATCGAAACTGTAAAATTCTATGCATTATTTGCTGATACTATTGTGCTTTCAAGAGAGTTGAGCTTAATTCAAGTCAAAAAAATTACGGATATAATTGAGAAAGAACAAATTAAAGGGCCATCAGGTAGATTGATTGAGATAGAGATTTTTGGACATGGGGCCTTGTGTATGGCAGTATCAGGCAAATGTTATTTAAGTTTGCATACTGCAAATGCATCAGCCAATCGAGGTGCTTGTGTACAAAATTGTAGAAGAAGTTATAAAGTCATCGATAATGAAGATGGACATGAATTAGAAATAGATAATGAATATATCATGTCTGCACAAGACTTATGTACAATAGACTTCTTAGACCAAGTTTTAGATGCTGGTGTTACTGTCTTAAAAATTGAAGGTCGGGGAAAAGGTGCTGATTATGTAAAAACAACTGTGGAGTGCTATCGAGAAGCGATTGATAGCTATCAAGCAGGAACTTATACTAAAGAAAAAGTTGCTGAATGGATGGAGCGTTTGAAAAGTGTTTATAATCGAGGTTTTTGGAGTGGTTATTACTTAGGTCAGAAATTGGGCGAGTGGAATGATGCGCCTGGTTCAAAAGCAACTACGAAGAAAATATTTTTGGGTAAAGGTGTTCATTATTTTGATAAAATTAAGGTGGCAGAGTTTAAGTTAGAATCTTACGAATTAAGTGTTGGCGATAAAATATTAATAACTGGACCAACTACAGGTGCCATTGAAACAACCATCGAAGAGTTACACAATGATAAAGGTGCAGTAAATACAGCAAAAAAAGGAGAGTCCTGTGCTTTCAAATTAGATACGCCGATTAGAACAAGCGATAAATTATATAAAATTGTTGATGCAACCTTAGTATGATAACAATTATCCAACAAAGAGCAAAATGTATTGGCTGTAATTACTGTGTAGAATTAGCTCCACAACGTTGGCGAATGAGTAAAAAAGATGGTAAAAGTGTGTTGTTGGGTGCTATTGATAAAAAAGGATTTTGGAGTGTTAAGGTTCGTGAGGACGAATTAGATAGTAATATTGCAGCCGCCAAAGCTTGTCCAGTAAATATAATTCAAGTGATAGAATAATATATCTTTTGGAACTTTAGGGTATTTTAATTTCATTTAAAAATAGATTTTTGTTTTAGAAGTCTATATTATATACGACGAACTATTTATTTCCACATAATTTGTTCAATTATTGTTTGTTAAATAATTTTAAAACCTAAAAAATAATGGGTTTTGCATTGGTTTTATATCAAAAATTGACTGAAAATCTTATCTTTGTTGGAAAATTAGCTTTTTCTGAAAAAAGGATTGAAAATATTTTGTCTAATTATGCTGGGAGTATTCTGCAAATTTAATGTACAAGCACAAGAAAAAGAATTTGGAGCTTGGGCAGGTGTTGCGGTTTATCTCGGAGATTTGAATCCAAATATGTCTTTTAAGAATGCAAGAATAGGCACTGGTTTGTTTTTTAGATATAATATTAATAATAGAATGTCTTTTAGGGCTGGTGTGAATTATGCTTATTTGCAAGCTAAAGATAGTTATCTAAAGCGTTACCCTTATTTGCTACATCGAAACCTTGATTTTTCCTCTCAAATTATTGAAGTTGCTGGAAATTATGAAATTAATTTCTTTGCTTATTCTCCTGTAGGTGGTCGAAATGTGAAGACATGGACACCTTATATCTTTGCTGGTGGAAGTATTTTTTATAATAATCCAGTTTCGGAATATAATGGTAAAAAATATAAATTGGAATATGTTGGCACCGAAGGACAAAAATCTACGAATGTGCAGAGCAGAACAAAAGGTTATAATAGCTATGCGTTTGCAATTCCTTATGGGTTTGGTATAAAATATGCACTTACGCAAAATTGGGCATTGAATTTTGAAGTAAGTAGCCGTTTTGTTTTCTCTGATTTCTTAGATGATGTAAGTGGTGTTTATCCAGATATTAGTCATATTAATTATTATGAAAATGGCGTAAATATTGGAGAATTTATTTATGATAAATCAACTGAAGTAGGACCAAAAATTGGTGTTACAAATAAGCAAAGAGGCACTTCAAGTGATAAAGACAGATTTCTATTTGTTGGAGTTGGCATTACTTATACTATTTTTGAAACAAAATGCCCTAAAGTTTTTTAATGAAAGCAGAAGCTAAAAATATTATTTATAAAGAATTAGTAGATAAGGACAGATTGCCAGAGCATATCGCTATTATTATGGATGGCAACGGAAGATGGGCGAAACAAAAAGGGAAATTGCGTGTGTTTGGGCATAAGAATGGCGTTCAAGCTGTGCGTGAAGTATCTGAAGCTTGTGCTGAAATTGGTGTTAAATACTTGACTCTTTATGCATTCTCTACTGAAAATTGGAACCGACCTCAGCTTGAAGTTTCTGCTTTAATGGAATTATTGGCATTGACGATTAAAAGAGAAATTAAGACTTTGCAAAAAAACAATATTCGTCTGAATGCAATAGGAAATATTGATTCTTTACCTGAAAAAAGTCGTGAAGCTTTAAAAGAAACAATTGAAGCGACCAAACAAAATACTCGAATGACATTAACTTTAGCATTGAGTTATGGTTCACAAGAAGAGATTACGAACGCTGTAAAAAATATTGCTTTAGACTGTTTGGCTGATAAATTAAAGCCAAATGATATCAATCCAGAACTAATTGGGCAGTACTTATATACCAAGAATATGCCAAATCCAGATTTAATGATTAGAACAAGTGGAGAACATAGAGTGAGTAATTTTTTACTTTGGCAATTAGCTTATGCCGAATTTTATTTCACGCCAGTTCTTTGGCCAGATTATAATAAAGAATGTATTTTTCAAGCGATTGTAGAGTATCAACAACGAGAAAGAAGATTCGGTAAAACAACAGAACAAATTCATCAATAATAATTTCAAATATAAATGGGTCATAAAATAACCAACATACTCTTTAGCTTATTTTTCTTTTTTATCATTATTCCAAATGCAGTTGCTCAAGAAGAAGCGAGCGATAATACATTTATATTAGATTATAAAAAGCCTAAAAGTTTTAAGATAGAATCTGTAGATATCATTGGAACAAATTTTTTAGATAAAAATATTATTCGTTCTTTAAGTGGATTGAAAGTAGGAGATAATATTACAGTGCCTGGTGATGATATTGCAAAAGCAATTAAAAATCTATGGAAACAAGGATTATTTGGTGATGTAGAAATTCAGGCTTCTAAAATTGAAGGAGATAAAATTTATTTGGATATCATTGTTGTAGAAAAACCAAGATTAAATACTATTACAGTTCAAGGTGTCAAAAAAGGAGAAAAAGATGAACTGACTAAAATGTTAGATGGATTAAGAGCAAAACCAATGACAGATGCACTTAACGCTAATATTAAAAACATTATTGCAGATTATTTAGAAGGAAAATCTTATTTACATCCAATTATTGATGTCGTACAAATTAAAGACTCCACTTTAGTCAATAGTGCTTCAGTGATTATTAATATTGATAAAGGCCCTAAAGCATTAATTAATTCTGTAGTGGTTGATGGACGTGAGAATATTGAATTGTCTAAAGTAAGAAAGGCAATGAAAAATACTCGTGAGCAAACTAAAATTGATTTAGGATATAATGCACACCCCGAATATTCAAGAAAACAAAAAATCAAAAACACTTTATATACACTCGGAAATTTGAATTTGACTTCTATAAAAGATTTCTTTGCTGAACGATTTAGAATTTCTTTTAAAGGCACCAAGTTTAATGAAGATAAATATGAAGAAGATAAAGTAAGTCTTATCAATTATTATAATACAGTCGGATATCGTGATGCCAAAATAGTTTATGATACAGTCGTTGTTAAACCAACAGGTGTTGTAGATGTCAAAATTAAAGTGGAGGAAGGCAATAAATATTATTTTGGAAATATTACTTTTAAAGGCAATACTAAATATACTTCAGATGTGTTAAGTACACAATTAGGTATCAAAAAAGGCGATGTATATAACGCAGAATTATTACAAAAACGTATCAATGGCGATATGGAAAATGGCGATATTAGTTCATTGTATTATGATGATGGTTATCTCTTTTTTAATATCAACCCAATTGAAACTGCGGTTTATAATGACACTATAGATATAGAATTGAGAGTAAACGAAGGTTCTCAAGCAACGATTAAGAATATCATTATTGATGGAAATGATAAAACGAATGAACACGTTATCCGAAGAGAATTAAGAACTTATCCAGGTGATAAATTCAGTCGTTCTAACCTGATACGTTCACAAAGAGAATTAGCAAACTTAGGCTTCATTGACCCACAAGAGACTCAGGTAGTGCCAATTCCAAATCCAACTGATGGAACTGTAGATATTCATTATACGGTGAAAGAAAAATCTGCAGACCAAATTGAACTTTCAGCAGGTTGGGGTGGACAACAAGGTGGCTTAATAGGTACTTTAGGTTTGAAGTTTAATAATTTTTCATTGAGAAATATGTTTAAGAAAGGAGCTTGGTCGCCATTGCCAACTGGAGATGGCCAACAATTCTCAGTGCGTGCAGAAACAAATGGAAAGCGTTATCAAAATTATAGTTTCTCATTTACAGAACCTTGGTTAGGTGGCAAAAAGCCAAATGCATTTACATTCTCTGCATTCCGTTCTCGTTTGCAAGATGTTTTAAATAAAGAAGTATTAGGTAAGCAAGTAACCAATGGTTTGTCAGTTGCTTTAGGTACAAGATTGAAAAAACCAGATGATTATTTTGTATTCCAAGCTTCAGCAGATTATTATGGTTATCAGTTGCAAAATTTTGGTGGTAGATATTTTGTGAATGGAAAAGCATTGACAGATGGTAAATTTAATAACTTAAATTTTAGTCTATCTTTGTCAAGAAATTCTATTAATAACCCAACATTCCCAACTTCTGGTTCTAATATTTCTGCGTCTGTACAATTTACACCACCATATTCATTATTTAGAGGAAAGAATTTTGATTATAATGGAATTTCAGATTCCGAAAAATATAAGTGGTTAGAATACCACAAGTGGAGAGTTAATTTTGAATGGTTTACACCACTTTCTAAAAGTGCAAAAAAGCCATTGGTATTACGTTTAGGTGCTAAATTTGGTTTCTTGGGTACTTACAATAAAAAAATTGGCGTAACACCATTTGAAAGATTCCAAATGGGTGGAAATGGTATTCCTTCAACGATTACTTTATTTGGAACAACTATCTTGGCACAGAGAGGTTATGAAGGACCATATTCTACGGATGGTGGCGACCCAATATTTACTAAATTTTTATTAGAATTAAGATATCCATTCTCTTTAAATCCGACAGCAACAGTATATGGATTAATATTTGCAGAAGCAGCAAATACTTACAAATCAATTTCGGATTATAATCCATTCAAATTGAAAAAGAGTGTGGGTGTTGGTATTAGAGCAATATTGCCAATGTTTGGTTTGATTGGAATTGATTATGGCATACGTTTTGATAATGCTAATGGTAGTAACTTAACTAAAGCATCTGGCTTATTTGACTATATAGGTAAAAATGGAAACATCACATTTATATTAGGATTTGAACCAGAATAAAATTTTAATTATGAAAAAAGTATTTTTATTATTTGGATTGTTTGTTATGGTAGCGAGTTCTGCTATGGCACAAAGATTTGCTTATATTGATACCAAATATATTTTGGATAAATTACCAGAATATACTAAAGCACAATCATTATTAGACAATCAAGCAGCACAATGGCAGAAAGAAATTGACACCAAATCTGAGCAATTGGACAAGATGTATTCAAAGTATGATGCAGAATCATTTTTATTGACCAATGATTTGAAAAAGCAAAGAGAAGATGAAATCATAAAAGCAGAAAATGAAATACAAGATTTACAAAAGAAACGTTTTGGGTTTGAAGGCGATTTGTTCACTAAGAGAAAAGAATTAATTCAACCCATTCAAGATAAAGTTTTTGATGCTGTACAAAAAATTGCAGAACAAAGAGCTTACGATTTTATCTTTGACAAAGCATCTGGCGGAGCAACTATGTTATATACTAATCCAAAATATGATGTGAGCGAAGAAGTCATTAAAAAATTAGGACTATAAACATTAAATTATAAATAAATCAATTAAATAACAACAACTAAACAACAGAAAGAAATGAGGAAATTATTTTTATTATTTGCATTGGTAACTTTATTTGCAGGTACAACTTTAGCTGAAAATAAATTTGGCTATATGAACTCTATGGAAATTATTAGTTTGATGCCAGAAGCTCAAGCAGCAGATTCTGCAATTCAGAAATATGCGGTAGAATTAGATGGCTTAATCAATAAAATGTACACAGAGTATGATGCAAAAGCAGCAGATGCATCTTCCAAAAAACAAAAGGGTTTATTAACACCAGAACAAGAAGAATTAATCGTTAAAGATTTACAAGATTTAGAAAAAAGAATTACTGATTTTCAAGAAGCAGCAGATGCTAAAATTGATAAAAAAAGACAAGCTTTATTTGACCCAATCTTGAAGAAATTAAATGATGCAATTTCTACAGTGGCTAAAAACAATGGATATACTTATATCTTTGATACAAGTTCACAAGCTTTATTGTATGCAATAGAAAGTGATAATGTATTGCCATTGGTAAAAAATGCTTTGAATATCAAAGATACTCCAGCTCCTAAAACTAGCACTACACCAAAATAATAAAATTTTCGAGATATGGATTCTAATACTTCAATTGGAATTTTTGACTCAGGTATTGGCGGCTTAACGGTCGCCAATGCTATTTTACATGAATTACCCAATGAAAGAATAATTTATTTTGGTGATACTGCCCATTTGCCCTATGGCGATAAGTCAGCAAGTGCTATTCAGTATTATGCTAAAAATATCACTAATTTTTTATCTTCTAAAAATTGTAAAGTTATTGTAATTGCTTGTAATACGGCATCAGCTGTAGCTTACGATTTGTTACAAAAAATTGTCCCGAAAGATGTATTTGTAATTAATGTAATCGACCCAGTTGTTGAATACATTATCAACAAAGGCTATAAAAAAGTTGGTGTGATTGGAACTATTGGAACTATTGGTTCTAATATCTATAAAATCAAAATCAAAGAACAAAATGCTAAAATTAAGGTTAAGCAATTAGCGACTCCGCTATTGGCTTCAATGATTGAAACTGGATTTATAAATGGGCAAATCAGTCAATTGATTATTGAAGACTACCTGCTTAAACCTGAAATTCAAGATATTGATACACTTGTATTAGGATGTACGCATTATCCTTTAATTAAAAAGGAAATTGAAGATTATTATAAGCAGCAAAATCTTCAAGTTGATGTTCTAGCAACTAATGAAATTGTCGGTGCTTACGTAAAACAGTATATGATTTCTGAAGGTATTATTCGTTATGAAAAATCTGAAGAAGAACATCAGTTTTTTGTTTCAGACTATACTGAAACTTTCGCACAAACGACAAGAATGTTTTATGGCAAAGATATTAAACTAGAAGAAGCTCGAATTTTTGATTAAGAAGTATAATCTATTTAATGCAATATCTTCTTTTGGAAGATAAGTAATAAAGCAACACCGACTGTAATATAAGCGTCAGCTAAATTAAATATATAAGGAAAAAAATCTACGGCTTTACCACCAAAAATTGGAACCCACTCAGGTAAATTTCCTTGATAAAGTGGAAAGTAAAACATATCAACTACTTTTCCTTTTAATAATGGAGCATAACCTTGCTCTGGAAAGATAGTAGCAATTTGCATGGGTGTACTTTCATTAAATATTACACCATAAAAAATACTATCTATAATATTTCCAATAGCTCCAGCGAATATTATGGATAAACAAATAATGAAAAAACTATTTGCCTTATTTTGCTTAATCTGATGGAAAATATAATAGGCAATAAAGCTAACAACAACGATTCTAAAAGTAGTTAAAAGTATTTTTCCAATGCCACCACCAAAGCTCAAACCAAAAGCCATACCTTCATTTTCAACAAAATGAATACTTGCCCAATCGCCTAAATAAAAGAAATGCTCACCCATATACATCGTCAGCTTAATGTATATCTTACTTGCTTGATCTAATAAAATTAGGATAGAGATTATTAATAAGGCTAATGTCTTTTTATTCATTGGACTAATTTAATCATTTAAATGCTTTTTCACCTGAATCTTGTATCAATAATTTATATTCAGCTAATCGCAAACTACTATCTTGTACCAACTTTATCCATTTATTGGTTTTGCTAAACCATTTCATTCTAAATGAAAGTGTTCCTTTTTTCAAAAATGCATAAATAAAAGGATGTACATAAAGCAAGAAACTTTTGGATTGATGATTATTCAATCTATCTAAATCATTATAAATTAAATCTATAATTTGGAGAGGTTCTTCAACTTTTGCATGATTGCTTACAATATCTTCTGCAACATCAATGGTAACTTGTTCTTTAACACGTTGTCGTGTAATTTCCATTAATCCAAATTTGCTAATTGGTAAAATAACATGCTTCGCTTTGTCTGTTTTCATCGCTTCTTGCATGATTTCCAATATCTTAGCTTTATACGAAGCAGATTTCATATCTATAAAATCAATAACGATAATGCCACCAATATTTCGGAGTCTTAGCTGTCTTGCAACTTCTTGTGCTGCTTCTGAATTTATATTAAATGCATTAGTATCTTGGTCAATATCCTTTTTTATCTTTGGACCACTATTCACATCAACAACGTGTAATGCTTCCGTGTGTTCTATAATCAGATATGCTCCGCTTTTTAGGGTAACTATTTTTCCGAATGCTGTTTTCACTTGTCTGCTTATATCATATTCTTCAAAAATCGGTGAGTGAGATTGGTGGAGGTTTAACAACTGTGTTTTATCAGGAATATTTTCCTCAATATAAGTTTTTAACTCGCCTAACATTTGCTCATCATCGGTAATAATTCGTTCAAAACTATCGTTCAGTAAATCTCTAACAATAGAAATGCTTTTACTCATTTCTTTATGTAATCTCAAAGGTTTTTGTTGAGCATACATATTGTTGGACATTTTTATCCAACGCTTATGTAGTAGATCGATATTTTTTGCAAGTTCTTCTTCTGAAATATCTTGAGCATTCGTGCGAACAATGATACCAAAACCAGTTGGTTTATATTTTTCACAAATATTTGTAAGGCGTTGTCGTTCTTGCTCGTCGCTAATTTTTTTGCTTATACCGATTGAAGTATTGAATGGCGTAAGTACAATATATCTTCCTGGAAATGAAATTTCACAAGTTAGTCTTGGCCCTTTTGTTGAGATGGCTTCTTTAGCAACTTCAAATATCAATAAATCACCTTTACTAAAGATCTCTTCAATTTTACCATCTTTATCAATGAGTGGTTCATTGATAAAATTATCCAAAGATGTTGCACCTGCTGTGTTCCGAGCATTAAGCGAAAATGCTTTTATGCTTTTAATATATGGACTTAAATCTGAGTAATGTACAAATGCGTCTTTATCGTGTCCGATGTCCACAAATGCAGCATTTAATGCAGGATTTAACTTTTTAATTTTACCTAAATAGATATTTCCAGCAGCACAGCCATCATTTTCATTGACATCTAAATGATATTCGACTAATTTCTTATTTTCTAGAAGCGCAATTTCAACACCTTTGGAATTAGTATGTAATACTAATTCTCTTATCATCACATAATTTTTAGTGAATAATTAGGTATTATTTTTTCTTCTTATGTCTGTTTTTTCTAAGTCTTTTCTTTCTCTTGTGCGTAGAAATCTTATGTCTTTTTCTTTTCTTTCCTGAAGGCATAATTTTTATTTTTTTAATTCTTTAACAAAATGTTCTATTTCTTTGTCAAAGTCTGGATTATTGACCAAACTTTTACATAATTCTATCAATTCTAATGCACGCTTTTTGTTGCCTAATTCTGCCTCCGTAAATGCTAAAAAGTAAATAGCTTCGGTATTATTTGGCTCTTTTTTCAAAACAGCGTCCAATCTTTCTTTGGCTTTGTCATATTGACCTGATTGTAGTGAAAATCTACCTAATAAAATTTGAGCTTCCAAATTATTAGGATCTGCATCTGCTACTTCTTTCAATAATCCTACTCCTTTCATTGGTTCTAAGCCACTTTCTACATAAGCTGTACCTAATAACATTTTTGCAGAAACACTATTTGGCTCTATAGCTATGGCTTTTTCCAAAGATTGGACTGCAAAGGTAAGCAAATTATCTGAAATACTTGTATCAATATTTTCTCGTTGTGCATTTAGAAATGCATTTCCAGCTCTTTCATAATAAATTGGATTATTTTGAACTTCTGCCAATTCATAAAAATAATGTCCTGCCAAATGTGCTTGATGCATACTTCTATAAGCTAATGCTAAATCAAGTAGTACATTGGTATCTTTTGGATTATTTTTGTATTGTTCTAAAATAATTTTTAAAGTATCTGGAACTTCATTTTTTTGTATGAAGGTTGCTTCTATTGCTTTAAAATCAATAGTTGTTGTCTTTGCAACAGTAGTTGCATTTACACTTGCTTCTTTTTCTTTAGTGGTTGTTCTACCTAAAAAATATAGACTTGCACCAACAAGAATAGCAACTGATACTAATATCCATTGTGCTTTTCCCAAAGCTTATTTCTTTTTAATGCTATTATTCTTAATTTGATCTAAGAATTGCTTAGAAGGTTTGAATGCTGGAATATCGTGTTCAGGGATTTCAATTGCTGTATTTTTTTTGATATTTCTACCAATTTTAGCTTTTCTTGTTTTTCTAATAAAACTACCAAATCCTCTGATATAAAGATTTTCACCTTGTGCTAAAGAATCTTTAACTTCTTTGATAAAAGATTCAACTGTAATAATAACATCTACTTTTGGTACACCTGTTTTTTCAGCAATTGTAGAAATAATATCTGCTTTTCTCATAACTAATTAATATTAGCGACAAAATTGCGAAATTTGTACTGATAAAAGAAATTTCTAACATTATTTATGGTTTAGTTTATATTAAATTGAATGACAAATTTTAACAAAAAGCTAATAGAGTGGTATTCAGACCATAAGAGAGCATTGCCTTGGAAGGAAAACGTTGACCCATATCAAATTTGGCTTTCCGAAATTATTCTTCAACAAACTCGAGTGGAACAAGGATTGCCCTATTATTTGAAATTTATCAGTCAATATCCAACAATTATTGATTTTGCAAATGCAGATATTACTGAAATTTTAAAATTATGGGAAGGATTAGGGTATTATTCAAGAGCAAGGAATATGTATGTTACTGCTCAAAATATTAGAGATAATTTTGGAGGCAAATTTCCTAATTCGTATCATGATTTGAGAACATTAAAAGGTATTGGAGATTATACAGCGGCAGCTATTGCTTCATTTGCATTTGGATTGCCGAATGCGGTAGTCGATGGTAATGTTTATCGATTTTTAGCCAGATATTTTGGAATTACTATTCCGATTGATACAACAATTGGAAAAAAATATTTTCAAGAAAAAGCACAATCTTTAATTAATAAAAAAAAGCCAGGAGAACATAATCAAGGAATGATGGATTTTGGAGCATTAGTTTGTACTCCAAAAAAGCCAAAATGTAAAGATTGTCCTTTTGTATCAGAATGTGTAGCATATCATTCTAATACAATTGAACAATTGCCAGTGAAATCTAAAAAAATGATTAAAAAAGAAAGGCACTTACATTTTTTTGTGCTTATTGAAAAAAATAAAATTATTATCCAACAGCGAACCAAAAATGATATTTGGAAATTATTGTACGATTTTCCAAATATTGAAACTGAAAGTAATTTGTTAGGAAATGAATATTTAAAGTTGTTTTCTATCAAAACTAAAATGCCTGAACCTATTGTATTTAAACAATTATTGACACACCAAAAAATAAATGCCTATTTTTATAAACTCAATTCTTTTAAAAATTTTACAAGTGGAGTAAATGCTATTGAAATAGATATTTCCGAAATAAAAAACTATGCTTTCCCAAAAATAATTTTAGATTATTTGAAATGTGAAGAATTATATTTATCTTAGATGTATATTAAGCCATAACTAAACGAAAATTAAGATGAGTGTCAATAAAGTAATTCTAATAGGGAGATTGGGAAAAGACCCAGAAGTTCGTAAATTAAGCACAAATGCAACAGTTTGTAATTTTCCGCTAGCTACAAAAGAATTTTATAAAAAGGAAGATGGAACTTATTTAGAACAAACCGAATGGCATAATATTGTAATGTGGCGTGGTGTGGCTGAACGTGCTGAAAGAATTTTAAAAAAAGGAAATAATGTTTTTATCGAAGGTAAAATAAAAACACGTTCTTGGGACGATAAAGAAGGCAATAAAAGATACTCAACGGAGATTGTGGTGGAAAATTTTCAACTTTTGGAGAAAAAACAAGATGGCAATGTTGCTAATGCAGATACGCAACCAGGAGAACATTTAGACAGACCAGACACTGATTTGGAGCAAGGTGTACAAAATGACGATTTGCCATTTTAATTTAATTGATAAGTTTTGAGCGACGATATACCCATACAGATAATCTCGGTAATTTCTTTTTTTAGCTTTGTAGTTTTACCTACATTTTATATTCAAATTTTTGGAATATTTATATTGCTTTTTCTGGCAATGTTCGTAAGTATTTCAAAGTATGCAGTTTTCTCTTTAAATCAACAACAGGTTACTCAAATTAGAAAGCAACAGCGTAAAAAATATAAAATCTTAGAACAATTTATTCAAAAACCTAAACAACTCCTAGCAACTTATTTATTTGCAATTACTTTTTTTTGTTTTGGAATTGTCCTACTCACAGAAAATCTTTTTAGTACTTGGTTTTATTCGTCCAATCAAATAGAAAATAGAGGAATATATCTGTTTTTAAGATGGCTAATACTCACTTTGTGCTTATTATTTTTTGTTGAAATAATTCCAAGAATTTATGGAAGAAAACATAATTTAAAATGGAGCAAAAGATTGATTTATTTAGTTTGGTTTTTTAATATTCTTTTCAAGCCATTTACAAAATTATTTGTAGTTATTGCTGAATTGATTGATAAACAAATGGAAAACAATTCCAATAATTTGACTGCCGAGGATATTGATGATGCCATTGACAATACCACTGCAGATGAACATAAAAAGAAAGACTCACAAATTTTAAAAGGTTTAATCAAATTTGGAAACATTACGGTTTCTCAAATTATGCGTTCACGTATAGATGTAGTGGCGGTAGATAAAAGCATTACACTAAGCCAACTTTTGGCAATGGTTAAAGATTCTGGTTATTCTAGAATTCCAGTTTATGAAGAAAGTATTGATAAAATTTCAGGTATTATTTATGCAAAAGATTTATTACTTTATTTAGATGAAACAGATAGTTTTGATTGGCAAAAATTGATAAAACCAGCCTTTTTTGTTCCAGTTAGCAAGAAAATAGATGACTTATTAGAAGATTTTCAAAACAAAAGGATTCACATGGCAGTCATTGTAGATGAATATGGCGGTACGCTCGGAATTGTTACCCTCGAAGATGTTTTGGAAGAAGTAATTGGAGAGATTAAAGATGAATTTGATGATGTTGCTGAAATTGACTTTAAGAAAATAGACAACAACAACTATATTTTTGAAGCAAGAACTGCAATTAATGATATTTATAAAGTTTTGGATATCAAAGATGATGTATTTGATGAGATAAGAGGCGATTCCGATTCGTTAGCTGGATTGGTATTAGAACTCAACCATGATATTCCTAAAGAAGGAGATGAATTAACTTATAAGAACTATAATTTTATTATCTTGGAGGCGAATGACACGAGAATTATTCGAGTTAAGATAGTTATCAAATAAAAATTATGTTTACAAATAAACAATTAGGAATTTATAGTCTTTTGATTTTGTTTTTTGCAATTTCTTGCAAAACAAATTATACCCCAAAACGTTCAGGTTATTTTAGAATAGATTTTCCAAAAGAACGGAATTTTATAACTTACAATTCAGCAAGTTGTCCATTTACTTTTGATTATGCTGATTTTGGACAGATTGAGTATGATAGTAATGATTTGAACGAAGCACACAGTCATCCTTGTTGGCTAAATATAAATTATAAAGATTATAATGCTAAAATTTATTTAAGTTATACAGAGATTTCTAGCTCCAATACTTTAGATAAGTTAATAAAAGACAGCTATAAACTTACTTTCAAACACACTATTCGAGCAGATTATATTGATGAAACAATTGTAAAAGGAAGAAATCCAAAAGTATCAGGAATTATTTATGATGTAGGCGGAAATGCGGCATCTGGCGTACAATTTTATGTTACCGACAGTACTAAGAATTTTCTTCGAGGCTCATTGTATTTTAATGTTGCACCGAATATTGACTCAATAGCTCCAGCCATTCAATATTTTAGAAATGATGTCGTGCATATTATCAATTCATTGAATTGGAAATAGTTTTGTACTTCGATGTTAATTGAGCAACAGATATTTTTTTGTTTTACTCTAATGTAACTGTGAGTTTCCAAGATTATAAATCAATAAATTTAACCCGAATTATGCAATAGGATTCGTTATGAAATTGAAAACACCAATAAAATATTAACTTTTGCGATTGAAACATAGCAACCTCTATGGTGAATGAGTAAAAGTTAGCGTAGTGTTATATTTTGCAGGCGTTTTCGATTGTAATAGAATATCTATTGCATAATTCGGGTTTAATGTTGATAAAAAGTTTAGTAAAGTAACAAGCAAAACAAAATTCCTTTCATATATTTGCCAATATTTGTCAAGTCAAAATAAAGCAAGAAATTTGAAATCGCATACGGTTCATGAACACCATAAAAAATGAAAATAGCTGTGAGTAAAACAATAGGGATAATATTAAGGGAATTGAGAGAAGCAAAAGGACTTTTACTTAGAGAAGTTGGAGCAAAACTTTCTCTTGATCCGACTATTTTAAGCAAGATTGAACGTGATGAACGTATGCCGACAAAGGAACAGGTAAAAGCACTGTCCGATTTTTACAAGGAACAGAAAAATGACGTAATCATTGCTTGGCTGTCCGACAAATTGGCTTACGAAGTGCAGGACGAAGATTTGGCATTAGAAGCAATGAAAGTGGCAGAGGAAAAGGTAAAGTATATCACGAAAAATAAAAAGAAATGATATGGGAGCTCATTCAAAATTTGAAAAAATAAAACACATCAATGAAATTGGGCAGGAATATTGGAGTGCAAGAGAATTGTATGAGGTGTTGGAATACATCAAATGGGATAAATTTCTTAATGTAATTGACAAAGCTAAACAAGCTTGTAAAAACTCAGAACAAGAGCCGGATGACCATTTTCCCCGAATGGAGAAATTGGTGGAAATTGGTTCTGGAGCTAAGAGGGATATTGGTGATATTCACCTCACAAGATACGCTTGTTACCTGATTGTTCAAAATGCAGACCCTTCAAAAGAAGTAGTTGCTTTGGGGCAAACCTATTTTGCCATTCAAACAAGAAAACAAGAAGTTTTAGAAGAGCAATTTGGAAAACTTAATTCCGAAGAGGACAAACGTTTGTTTCTCAGAAAGGAAATGGCTGAACACAACAAGCACTTGGCTGATGCAGCCAAAAAAGCTGGCGTTATTCAGCCTTGGGAATATGCCGTTTTTCAAAATCACGGTTATATGGGGCTTTATAATGGTTTGGGGGCAAAAGAAATTCACACAAAAAAAGGACTAAAGAAAAACCAAAACATACTTGACCACATGGGAAGTACCGAGTTGGCGGCCAACCTATTCCGTGCCACACAAACAGAAGAAAAACTGAAACGGGAAAATATAAAAGGTAAGCAAATGGCTAACCAAACACACTATGAAGTAGGAAAGAAAGTGCGGCAAACCATTAAAGAATTAGGAGGTACGATGCCGGAAGATTTACCAAGCGAAGATAGTATCAAGAAAATAGAAACCGAGAAAAAGAAATCTCTAAAATCCAAAAACGAACAGAAGAATTAACGATATGCCGACACTTAATTTTAAAGGAAAAACATTTGTGCAAAACCACTACTTGGCGGTAAAGTACCACCAATTAGTGCCAAAGGCAGAATTAAGCCTTACGGACAAAGTTTCTTTGCACGATAACCTGATAGTACAAGGCGATAACCTGAAAGCATTAAAAGCACTATTGCCTACTTATGCAGGAAAAGTAAAGTGTATTTACATAGACCCGCCTTACAACACAGGAAACGAAAATTGGGTATATAACGATAACGTAAACAGCCCGATGATAAAAGAATGGTTGGGCAGTGTGGTGGATAAGGAAGATATGACACGCCACGACAAATGGCTTTGCCTGATGATGCCACGCCTAAAATTGTTGCGTGAATTATTGAGCGAAGATGGTGCAATTTTTATTTCTTGTGATGATAACGAACAACATAATTTGAGAGTGTTGCTTGATGAGGTTTTTGGACAACAAAATTTTATTCAAAATATCATTTGGCAAAAGAAATATACTCAAAGTAATGATGCTAAATATTTTTCGGACACACACGATTTTATTATTTGCTATGCAAAGAACAAAATTGAAGGAGAAGTAAAAACAGGTTTTGCTTTAAACTTACTTTCAAGAACTGACGAACAAAATGAACGATATTCAAATCAAGATAATGACTCAAGAGGCGATTGGATGACGCAACCTCTACATGCTAAAAGTGGAACAGACACAACCTATACTTTCAAATTCCAAAATGGCGTTGAATGGCAACCGCCTTCAGGAACATTTCCAAGATATTCTATTGAAACGCTCAAAAAAGCAGATGAAGAAAATAGAATTTGGTTTGGTGTAAAAGGCGATGCAGTTCCAAGAATGAAAAAATTTCTTTCAGAAATGAAAGAAGGAGTTACATCAAAATCAATTTGGTTATACAACGAAGTTGGAAGTAATGATGATGCAAAAAAGCCAATCAAAGAATTGTTTGGAGATAATTTATTTGCAACACCAAAACCTGTTGAACTGATTAAAAGAATAATCACATTAGCAACCAACGAAAGCGACATTGTCCTCGACAGTTTCGCAGGTTCAGGCACAACCGCACACGCAGTTTTAGCACTCAACAAAGAAGATGGAGGTAACAGAAAATTTATTTTGGTAGAGCAGGAAGACTACGCCAACACTATCACAGCAGAACGAGTTCGCAGAGTAATCAAAGGCGTACCAACAGCCAAAAGTGAATTACTAAAAAAAGGAACAGGCGGAACGTTCAGCTATTTTGAATTGGGCAAAACCATAGAAATGGAAAGTTTGTTGAGAGGACAAAATTTACCGTCTTTCATAGAGTTTGCACGTTATCTTTTCTACACCGCTACAGGCGAAGAATTTAACGAGAAAGATATGGACACAAAAACAGGCTTTATAGGCGAAAGCAAAAACTATGATGTATATCTGTTTTATAAAGACGACATAGAATGGCTCAAACAAAATGCTTTGACATTAGACCAATGTAAAACACTACCAAAATTCAAAGAAAAACAGCGTTTGGTTTTTGCACCAGCCAAGTATGTGGATGATTACACTTGCTTGGAATATCGCATTGATTTTTGCCAATTACCATACGAAATATACCGTCTTAACCGTTGATTATGAAAGAAATTGTGAATGAAAAGTATAAGTATTCTGACCTGACTGGAAGGATTATAGGTTGTGCTATGAAAGTTCACAGCACTTTGGGTAATGGTTTTCAGGAAGTAATTTATCAACGGTGTTTGGCTATTGAAATGGAAAAGCAAGGATTGAGATTTGCCAGAGAATTAGAGATGACTATCTATTATGAAGAAATTGACGTAGGAACAAGGAGAGTAGATTTTTTTGTTGAAGAAAAAATAATGGTAGAGTTAAAAGCAGTATCAAAATTAGAAGATACTCATTTGGCACAAGCCTTAAACTATTTGGAGGCATATCGAATGGAAACAGGTTTGTTAATCAACTTCGGTTCAAAAAGTATAGAATTTAAACGTATTACCAATGAACACAAATTAGCAAAACAACAAATCAACAAAATTAAAAAATCAAACTAATCAACGGTACAGACAATGAGATTAAAGCACTATCAGGATAAAGTTTTAAAGGAACTCAAAGATTATTTGGGTGCTTTGTCTGATGCGAAAAAAGAGTTTGAAGAAATTGCCGAACTCAAACCGCATTTGGCAAAACATATTAATTTCCCGAAAGAGGCTTGGGAAAAATCAACAGGGCGTATTGTTTATAGTTCTAAAACAAACGGCTTAGACGAACCTATGCCCGATATTTACCTGAAAGTACCGACAGGTGGCGGAAAAACCTTGTTGGCTTGCCACGCTATTGACAGTATTCAAAAAACATACCTCAAAAAACAAACAGGTTTAGTGCTTTGGGTTGTGCCGTCCACACAAATTTACCGCCAAACCATAAAAGCATTAAAAGACCGCAATCACCCATACAGACAGGTTTTGGATATTTCGAGTGGTGGCAGAACATTGATAAAAGAGAAAACAGAAATGTTTAATCGCCTTGATGTGGAAGAACATTTGGTGGTTTTAGTGTTAATGTTGCCGTCTGCAAACCGTCAAAATAAAGAAACGCTGAAAGTATTCCGTGACCAAGGCGGATTTACAGATTTTTTCCCCAGAGAAGATGATTTTGAAGGGCATAAAAAACTGAAAGAATTACTTCCGAATTTGGATTGTTTCACAACCGAAATGGAAGTATTCGGAACGCAAATAAAAACTTCGTTGGGCAATACCTTGAAAGTGTTACGTCCGCTTGTGGTTATTGATGAAGGACACCGTGCTTATGGTGAAAATGCGAGGAACACAATCCGAAATTTCAATCCGTCATTTATTCTTGAACTTTCTGCAACACCACCGCCAAATAGCAATGAGTTAGTAAAAATTACAGGAAGGGAATTGCACGAAGAAGAAATGATAAAGTTGGATATTCACTTAACCAACAAAACAAGTTTGGATTGGGAAGATACATTATTGGCAAGTTTTGAGAAACGAAACGATTTAGAGAATAAAGCCAAAGAATACGAAGCCAATACAGGCGAATATATTCGTCCGATTTGCTTGATACAGGTAGAGCGGACAGGAAAAGACCAACGAGATAAAAAATTTATTCATGCAGAAGATGTGAAAGAATATTTAATCAAAAAATGTAATATCCCTGAAAGCCATATTGCTATCAAATCAAGTGAAAAAGACGATATTGAGGGAATAGATTTGTTTGCACAAGATTGCGAAATACGCTATATCATTACCAAACAAGCCTTACAAGAGGGTTGGGATTGTTCGTTTGCGTATGTGCTTACCGTTCTTACAAATCCAAGTTCCGCAACAGGCATTACGCAGTTGGTCGGTCGTATTTTACGACAACCATTCGCACGAAAAACCAAAGTGCAGGATTTGGACGAGTGTTACGTTTTTACGTTCCGTCAAAATGCAAAATCGTTGGTAAGCGACATCAAGAAAGGATTGGAAGATGAAGGATTGGGCGACATTGCTGGAAGAATTGTAAGCGATGAAGCAGGAACAGATACTGGCGGTTTAAGAGAACGTGAAATGCAATATCGTCCAGGCTTTAAAAAATTTGAAGGGAAAATTTATCTACCCAAATTCGTTGTTCAGGAAACGGAAAATTGGCGAAACCTTAATTTTGAAGTTGATATTTTAAGTGATATTGATTGGGAAGATATTAACATTGATGAAATTGCAAATCTCTCTTTGCAAAACAAATTGAGTAAAGAACAGGAAATTGTTTTGGGATTAAGCAACGAAGAAAAGGAATTACTACAAGAAACAGGCAGAGCAGAAAAAACAGGAACATTGGAAATAGACGAAGTTTTTCTGACAAGACAGATAACTGAAATTGTTCCTAATCCTTGGTATTGTTTCCAAATTGGTAAAAAAGCGATTAGTCTATTGCAACAGAAATACGACAGTGAAACGGTTGCTACAAATTTCGTTTTCATCATAGAAGAACTGAAAAAGATTTTGGATAAAGAACGTAACCGCTTATCTGAACAGGTTTTTAGAAAAATGATTACCGATAAAAAACTTTGTTTTTTTCTGATTGAAAATAAAGGCGGATTTGTATTGCCATCAAGAATAAAAGTAAAAAGCAACAAACAATTAGTGCGTAACGATAATACGCCTATTCAAAAATCATTGTTTGACTACGTTCCCGAAGAAAACATCAACGACCTTGAAAAGTCGGTAGCCATTTATTTGGACGAACAAGAAAAACTATTGTGGTGGTATCGCAATATGAGCAGACAAGATTACCACATACAGGGTTGGAAACGCAACAAAATTTATCCTGACTTTATCGCAACAGATAAACAAGCGGATAAAGATGATTATGGAACTGTTTATGTGTTGGAAACAAAAGGTATTCATTTAAGAAATGAGGATACAAAATACAAACAAGACGTATTTGCTTTATGCAATGAATTGGGAGCAAAAAAAGCGTGGAAAGAACTCTTTGACGAATTTCCCGACCACGACTTTCAATTTCAAGTTGTGTTTGAGGACGAATGGCAGAACAAAATAAATGAACTGATGTCGTAGAGTAGTCTATTTCTACAAACAAAAAAACAATATATGATTTTTGCATTTGAAAAACTAAATGATTTTGAAAATAAATTAATAACAGCTATGGAGCCCTTTATTGATTTTAGTTTTTCATTGAATGAAAAGTGTTGCTATTTCCAAACCCATCATTTAATCATTGACGGGAAAGATATTTATACTTTAAGATTACATAAAGCAGAAAATCTAAAACAAGGGCTTATTTGCACTGATTTTGAAGAGGCAAAGTGGCTTTCAATGTTCATATCAGGTGCAGATAATGGTATAAAATTGAAGGAAGAATATCCGTGGTTGGAAGATTATTTATTAGAACAAAAAGACATTCATTTTATAAACCTAATCGCATTACCTATAAGTGAATATATAAAATATTATGCAAATAATTTTAAACAGCTAAGACTTATAGACTTTAAAGAAATGTTTAGCTTTAGAAATTATTAATGTTTTTATTTTAACTTATTCCTATTGTAATAAATACCTGCATAACTTATAGTTAATCTAAAATGAATGAAATATTCTTGTTGAACATCAATGTTTTTGTATATTTGTATTGAAATTTAATTTTTCAGTTTACATAAAAAAATAATACAAAATGAAAGTAACAGTAGTAGGAGCAGGCGCAGTTGGTGCAACTTGTGCAGATAATATTGCTCGTAAAGAATTGTGCACAGAATTAGTAATGTTAGACATCAGAGATGGTTTTACAGATGGTAAAGCTATGGATATGATGCAAACAGCACATTTATTAGGATTTGATACAAAAATCACGGGTTCTACCAATGATTATTCTAAAACTGCCAACAGTGATGTTGTTGTAGTAACTTCAGGACTTCCTAGAAAACCAGGAATGACTCGTGAAGAATTAATCGGAACTAACGCAGGTATTGTAAAAGGTGTGGCAGAAAATATTTTAAAATATTCTCCAAATGCTATTTTTATTATTATCTCTAATCCAATGGATACTATGACTTATTTGACATTGAAATCTACGGGTATTCCTAAAAATAGAATTATTGGAATGGGTGGAGCATTAGATAGTAGCCGTTTTAAATACTATTTATCTCAAGCTTTAAACTGTTCAGCTTCTGATTTGAATGCTGCTGTTATTGGTGGTCATGGCGATACAACAATGATTCCACTTACAAGATTAGCTAACTTAAATGGTGTTCCAGTTACATCTTTATTAGACAAAGAAACTTTAGATAAAGTTGCTGCTGATACAATGGTTGGTGGTGCTACTTTAACTAAGTTAATTGGGACTTCTGCTTGGTATGCACCGGGTGCTGCTGGAGCTTCTCTTGTTGAAGCAGTGTTGAGAGATGAGAAAAAAGTTGTTACTTGTAGTGTTGCTTTAGAAGGCGAATACGGACAATCTGATATTTGTATGGGTGTTCCTGTTGTAATTGGTAAAAATGGATGGGAAAAAATATTAGATTATCAATTAAACGAAGAAGAACAAGCTGCTTTTAATAAAAGTGCTGACGCTGTTAGAGCGATGAATGATGTTTTAAAAACAGTAATCTAATTATTGTTTTATAGAATAGAAAAAGGCTGCTATAGGCAGCCTTTTTTATTTAGTATCTGAACCTTACTAAAAACTTTTTATAATTGCATCTCCAAATTCAGAGCATTTTAATAAAGTTGCATTATCCATCAATCTATGAAAATCGTAAGTTACCGTTTTATTTTCTATAGATTGTTCCATACCTTTAACTATTAAGTTGGCAGCTTCAGTCCAACCCATAAATTCTAACATCATCACACCGCTCAGAATTAAGGAACTCGGATTAACTTTGTCTTGGTTAGCATATTTTGGAGCAGTTCCGTGTGTTGCTTCAAAGATTGCCATTCCTGTTACATAGTTGATGTTTGCACCTGGAGCAATACCAATTCCACCCACTAATGCAGCTAATGCATCTGAAATGTAGTCGCCATTTAAGTTCAATGTTGCAACAACATCGTATTCATCTGGTCTAAGAATAATTTGTTGTAAGAAGTTGTCAGCAATAGCATCTTTAATAATGATTTTGCCTTCGGCAATGGCTTGTTTCATCGCTTCATTTGCTTCAGAAGTTCCATCTTCTACTGCAATTTTATCATATTGAACCCAAGTGAAAACTTTATCACCAAATTCTTTTTCAGCTAACTGATAACCCCATTCTTTAAACTTACCTTCAGTAAATTTCATAATATTTCCCTTGTGTACCAAGGTTACAGATTTTCTGTTGTGTTTTACAGCATATTCTAAAGCAGAACGTACTAAACGCTCTGTTCCTTCTTTAGATACTGGTTTTATTCCAATAGAAGATGATTCTGGGAAACGAATTTTTGTAGTAACATTCATCTCATCTTTCAAAAATTGAATGATTTTATTAGCCTCTGGAGTGCCAGCCAACCATTCGATTCCAGCATAAATATCTTCAGTATTTTCTCTGAAAATAACCATATCTACTTGGTCAGGAACTTTTGAATTGGAAGGAACACCATTGAAATAACGAACAGGTCGTACACATGCATATAAATCTAAAATTTGTCTAAGCGCCACATTCAAAGAACGAATACCACCACCAACTGGAGTAGTCAAAGGTCCTTTAATTGCAATTAAATGTTCTTGTATTGTTGTTAGTGTATCGTTAGGCAACCATTCGCCAGTCTGTTTAAAAGCTTTTTCCCCAGAAAGTACTTCAATCCAATTTATTTTTCTCGTTCCGTTATAGGCTTTTTCTACTGCGGCATCAAAAACTTTTACAGATGCTTTCCAGATGTCAGGACCAGTTCCATCGCCTTCAATATATGGAATTATTGGATTGTTTGGAACTACTAATTTCCCATCTTTAATTGTAATTTTTTCAGGTGTCATAATGATATATTTTATAAAATTGATTTAGATGTTTCTGCATTCAAATATAATAAAAAGTATTTTATCTCTTCACTCCATTAACAATATATAGCAAATAAAGTTTTGTTTTTTTTTGTATAAATGTAGATGTTTAAACAAAAGATAAGTTCTAATTCTTTTAAAGTATATTTATCCAAAGATAATAGGTTGCAGTTGTTTTAAGGTCTAATTTTATGATAATAAATTTAAAGTTATGACTGTAATAGCACACAAATTAAAAGTTAGAAACGTACATTTTAATTTTGATAAAGTTGAGAAACATTGGATATTAGGGAGTGCAGTAGCCACGCATTTTATCAATAGTATGCATATTGTATTTCCTGAGGGCGAAAAGTTTTTTATTCGCAGTGTTCGACGATTTTCTAAACAAGTAAAAAGTGATGAATTAAGAACAGAAATCAATAGTTTCTGCGGACAAGAAGGTGTACACTCTCGTGAGCATCAACGATTTTGGGAAGTTATGGAAGAGCAAGGGCTAAAACCAAACTTAATGGCAGATTTTTTAAAGCTTACAGCTTTTTCGGGGAAGTATAGTTATGAAAATGTATTAAGAAATTCACTGAATAAATTGCAACCTCAATTGGGCGATAAGATGGCACTTTCTGTTACGACAGCATTAGAACATTATACAGCAATTTTAGCCAATGCCTTATTTTTGGAGCCTATGGCTACAAATAAAAACATTGCACCACAAATGTTGGAGTTATTGCACTGGCATGCCGCTGAAGAAATTGAACACAAAGCAGTTTGTTTTGATGTGCTGAAGGAAGTTGATGATAGTTATATTCTTAGAATTTCAGGTATGGCACATGCTTCTTTGTTGCTTTGGGGTTATTTATTTGCAGGACAAATGTATTTTATTTATCAAGATAAAGATAAAAGTATAATCAGAATGCCGATTGAATTGGCTGTTTTAATGAAAACGATTGTTTTTGGAGAAATTGGTAGGAATTTATCAAAACATCTTTTGTTATATTTTAAGAAAGATTTTCATCCGAATGATATTAATGATAGACATTTCTTAGAAAATTTCTTTAAGGACAAAGCTTACGCATAATTTTTTATTTTAAATGTATTAAATAGTTCCTATTTTTATAGGAACTATTTTTGTTTTATATCCTTTTTTAATGAATGATTTTTATCTAAGAGTTTATGAAGTAGTGCAACAAATTCCTTATGGAAAAGTTTGTACTTATGGTGATATAGCTGCTTTTCTTGGTGCTAAATCTTCGTCAAGATTAGTGGGTTATGCTATGAATTATGCCCATCATTATGATTCAAATATTCCTGCACATCGAGTGGTCAATAGAAATGGCATGCTTACCGGTAAATTTCATTTTGAAACACCTACTTTGATGCAACAATTACTAGAAAACGAAGGATTTATTATTGAAAAGGATAGTATTCAAGATTTTGATAATAAAAGATGGTATCCTGATAGTTTATTAGAAGAAATTTAAAGTTTAATTTCTCTTTGTTCAGCCATTTTTCGGATACGTTGTAAAGCGATTCGCATTTTGCTTAATGCGGTGTTGAGATTAATACCTGTCAAATCTGAAATTTCTCTAAAAGTCAAATCTGCATAATGTTTGAGTACAACAATTTCACGTTCATCAGCAGGTAATTCTTGAATTATTTCTTTTATTTGTACTAATACTTTTTCTTGCTGTTCAATAAATGCTTTATCTTCGTAGCCATCTTTTAAGTTTTTGATAGGCGAAAACGTATTAATATCAACCATTCTAGGTTGGTTTTTTATTTTTCTAAAATAGTCAATGCTAGAATTTTTTGCAACACTAATTAATAAATTATAAAACTTACCATTTTCCTTATATCTTTTATTATCTATCGTTTTAATGATTTTAAAAAATGATTCAATAAAAATATCTTCAGCAATTTGTCGGTCATTTACTTTAAAGTATAAATAAGTAACTACTTTTTTTTGATGTCTGTAAAATAAAGTACCTAAGCTTTTTTTATTGCCTAAAGTATATTGATGTATGAGTACTTCATCGCTTAAAAATTCTTCTCTCATAAACTTTTATTTTTGTTGATGCGTTAATAAAATGAATTATGTAGAAGTCTATCATTTGTGCAAATTAATTATTAATACAATTTTATGTAAATGATTTTAATCTTGTACATTCCTTAACATTGATTAACCTAATAAAGTCTTAAATTCGCTGTAATGCCTAAAGTTTTAACGAAATATTTAGAAGCTCAACATATTATTGTGAAAGGTGCAAGAATGCACAATCTTAAAAATATTGATGTAACGATACCAAGAAATAATTTGGTGGTTATTACAGGTGTGAGTGGAAGTGGAAAATCATCATTGACGATTGATACAATTTTTGCTGAAGGACAAAGGCGTTATGTAGAATCACTATCATCTTATGCAAGACAGTTTTTAAGCAGAATGGATAAGCCTGATGTGGATTATATAAAAGGACTATCACCAGCCATTGCTATTGAGCAGAAGACAACAACAGGAACAACACGTAGTACAGTTGGCACATTGACAGAAATTTATGACTACCTCAGATTATTGTATGCTAAGATTGGAAGAACTTATTCGCCAATTTCTGGAAACGAAGTCGTAAAGAATGAAGTTGCTGATGTTTTGGATTTTATAAAAACCTTAGATGATACACAAAAGATACAAATTCTAGCACCAATACATGATACTACTACAAAAGGTATTCAATCTTTAATAGCTGAAAATATTCAAAGATTATTAGTAGATGAAAATGCAGTCATTATTGATGAATTAGATATTTCAAAATTACCAAACGCAAACTCAGTTTTTGCTTTAATTGACAGAGCAGTTGCAGAAAAAACTGAAGAAAACTTGCATCGTTTAGCGGACTCTATTCAATTGGCAATGAGCATTAGTAATGGGACTTGTGTTATTGATATTCCACAAAAAGAAAAAGTAAGCTTTTCAACAGCTTTTGAGCTTGACGGAATGGAGTTTGAAGTGCCGTCGGTTGCCTTATTTAATTTTAATTCGCCTTATGGAGCTTGTAAAACATGCGAAGGTTTTGGTACAGTTTTAGGAATTGATAGTGATATTGTAATTCCAGATAAAACAATTTCGTTTTATGAAGGTGCAGTTGTTCCATGGCGTACTACAAATGGAGAATATTGGAAAAAACAATTTATAAAAGGAGCTGCAATCGTTGATTTTCCTATCCATAGACCGATAATGGATTTGTCGAAAGAACAGTTAAATTTTTTATGGAAAGGTGGTCCAGGATTTTTAGGCATTAATGATTTTTTTAAAGATGTTGAATCACAAACCTATAAAATTCAATATCGAGTTTTATTATCAAAATATAGAGGAAAAACAGATTGTCCAGAATGTAAAGGTTCAAGACTTCGAGCAGATACGGAATATGTCAAAATTAATCAAAAAAGTATTGGAGATGTATTGCAAATGTCTATTAAAGATTTAAAAAGTTTTTTTGATAATATAGTACTTACAGAGAAAGAACAGCATATTGCAAAAAGAATTTTGCTAGAATTGCGTAATCGTTTACAATTTATGAGCGATGTTGGGTTAGAATATTTGACACTGAATAGATTTAGCAATACTTTATCGGGAGGGGAAGCACAGCGGATTAATCTAACTAGAAATTTGGGAAGTAACCTAACAGATTCTTTATATATTTTAGATGAACCAAGTGTTGGTTTGCATCCAGATGATACTGGAAAATTGATTGCTATTTTAAAGCATCTAAAAAACTTAGGCAATACGGTGATTGTTGTGGAACACGAAGAAGAAATGATGAGGCAAGCTGATTTTATTGTTGATGTTGGACCAAATGCTGGTTATTTGGGCGGAGAAATAGTTTTTGTTGGAACTTATAATGAAATTCTGAATAACGACAAAAGTTGGACAGCAAAATATCTAAATCATATTATAGAAATCGAGTTACCAAAACAAAGACGTAAACCCAACTATTTTTTTAAAATTGAAGGTATCTTTTATCATAATATCAAAAATGAAACTGTTGAAATTCCTTTGAATAGTTTGACAGTAGTTACTGGTGTTAGCGGCTCTGGAAAAACTACATTAATTAAAGATATTGTGTATCCTATTCTTAAAACAGAAGTAGAAAAAATCCCAACTAAAGCAGGTTTTTATAAAAATATAAGTGGTCATTATAAAACACTTACACATATTGAGTTTATTGACCAAAATCCTATTGGTAGAAGTTCTCGGTCTAATCCAATTACCTATATAAAGGCTTATGATGCAATTAGAGATTTATTTTCTAAACAATCTTTATCAAAAATTAGAGGTTATCAAATAAGACATTTCTCATTTAATATTGATGGTGGACGTTGTGATGAATGTAAAGGTGAAGGAGAAAAAGTGGTTGAAATGCAATTCTTGGCAGATGTTCATTTAAAATGTGAAAGTTGTAATGGCAAAAGATTTAAGAATGAAATTTTAGAAGTACAGTATCAGGGAAAAAATATTGCAGAAATATTAGAACTTACAGTTGATGAAGCCATTATTTTTTTTGAAAAAGAAAAAGATATAGCATCTAAACTGCAACCATTGCAAGATGTTGGATTGGGTTATATTCGTTTAGGGCAAAGTTCCTCAACACTTTCAGGTGGGGAAGCACAACGTGTGAAATTGGCTTCATTTTTAGGCAAAGGAAATTCAAAGGAAAAGGTCTTGTTTATTTTTGATGAACCGACAACTGGATTGCACTTTCATGACATTAATAAATTATTAGATACTTTTAATGCATTAATTGAAATTGGTCATTCTATTATAGTTATCGAACATAATTTAGATGTAATAAAATGTGCAGATTGGTTGATTGATTTAGGACCCAAAGGTGGTGACGAAGGCGGTACAATTTTGTTTCAAGGTGTCCCTGAAAATATTTTGAATGTCAAGGAAAGTATTACCGCCAAGTATTTGAAAGATAAACTGAAATAATGGCTATCTTTGTAGTTTACTATTAAAATTGATTATGAAACAAAAAGTTTTATTTATAGATAGAGATGGAACAATTATTGTAGAGCCCAAAGATAATTTCCAAACAGATAAATTTGAAAAATTAGCATTTTTACCCAATGTTATTTCGGCACTAAAAAGGATAGTCAATGAAAGTAATTTTAAATTAGTAATGGTTACAAACCAAGATGGTTTAGGTACAAAATCCTTTCCTGAAAAATCTTTTTGGGGACCACATAATTTGATGCTGTCTATTTTAGAAACTGAAGGTGTACAATTTGAAGATATTTATATTGATAAAACTTTTGCAAAAGATAATGCTCCAACAAGAAAACCAAATACAGGTTTATTGACAAAATATTTAGATACTTCAAAGTACGATTTAGAAAATTCTTTAGTTATTGGTGATAGATTAACTGATATTCAATTAGCTAAAAATATTGGTGCAAAAGGTATATTAATTGGAAGAAGTGCAGATACGACAGATGATGATAAATTAAATCAGAAAGCACTAAAACCATTTATCGCTTTAAAAACAAATGAGTGGAATAAAATTGCAGATTTTATCTGTAAACCTAACAGAACAGCTTCAATTCAAAGAAATACGAATGAAACACAAATTCAAATAAATTTGAATTTAGATGGGAATGGGAAATCAAAAATTCATACAGGATTAGGTTTTTTTGACCACATGTTGGAACAATTATCTCGTCATTCTGGTTGTGATTTAGAAATTAAAGTGAAAGGTGATTTGCATATTGATGAACACCATACGATTGAAGATACTGCTATTGCATTAGGCGAAGCATTTTATCAAGCAATTGGCGATAAACGTGGTATTAATAGATATGGTTTTTTATTGCCCATGGATGATGTTTTAGCACAAGTTGCTATTGATTTTTCAGGAAGAAGTTGGTTGGTTTGGAAGGCTAAATTTTCCAGAGAAAAAGTAGGAGATATGCCAACTGAAATGTTTTATCATTTCTGGAAGAGTTTTAGTGATGCTGCTAAATGTAATTTGAATATCAAAGCGGAAGGCGATAATGAACACCATAAAATTGAAGCTATTTTTAAAGCAGTTGCAAAGTCTATAAAAATGGCAATTAAGAAAGATGGTAACGAATTGCCAACAACTAAAGGTTTGCTATAATATTTGCTATCTTATAAATCCAGAAAGCATATATAAGTTAAAGGAAATAATAATTAGTGCAATTGACCACACGAATGTTGTTAATATTTTAGAATTGGCAAATTCTCCCATTTTATCTTTATCACTAGTAAATAAAACTAAAGGAATTACTGCAAAACTAAGTTGAAGTGATAAGATTACTTGGCTAAATATCAATAATCTGTCAGTGCCTCTTTCTCCCATCCATATTGAAACAATTAATGCTGGAATTATGGCAATAAGTCTAGTAATTAATCTTCTAGCCCAAGGTTTTATTTTTAAATTTATAAATCCTTCCATTACAATTTGCCCTGATAATGTACCTGTCAGGGTTGAGTTTTGTCCTGCGGCTAAAAGTGCAATAGCAAAAAATGTCGGTGCTAATGATGCTCCTAAAAGTGGTTCTAACATTTTATAGGCATCTTCTATTTGTGTTACTTCATATAATTCATTTTTATGGAAAGTAGCGGCTGCTAAAATGAGTATAGCGGCGTTGATAAAAAATGCTAATAGTAATGAAATAGTTGAATCTAAAGTAGCATATTTAATGGCTTCTTTTTTGGATATATTATCTTTGCCATAAGCTCTTGTTTGAACAATACTAGAATGTAAATATAGATTATGAGGCATTACCGTAGCACCCAAAATGCCTATTCCAATATACAACATATCTGCATTTTGTATGATATCAACCTTTGGAATTAAGCCATTCAAAACAGCACCAATTTCTGGTTGAGCTAGTAATAAATTATACACAAAACAGAAGGAAATGATAAAAATTAATCCACCAACAAAAGCCTCAATATACCTGAAACCACGGTTTTGTAATAATAAAAGAATAAAAACATCTATAACTGTAATAATAATTCCAATCGTTATTGGAATTCCAAATAAAAGATGTATTGCAATTGCAGAACCTATTACTTCAGCTAAGTCTGTTGCTGCAATAGCAATTTCAGCCAAAATCCAAAGTATAAATGCCGTTGGTTTGCTATAATGATCTTTACAAGCTTGTGCTAAATCTCTATTTGTTACAATTCCTAATTTTAAAGATAGGTATTGTAAAAAAATGGCAAAAATATTGGAGATTAATATGACACTTAATAAGGTATATCCAAATCTTGCACCACCTTCAATATCTGTAGCCCAATTTCCTGGGTCCATATAGCCAACTGCCACCATTAAGCCAGGTCCTAAAAACGCTAAGAATTTTTTCCATTTATTTTTTCCTTGCGTTACAGAAATACTTGAATAAACTTCAGGTAAGCTATTGTTAGTTCGTTCAAATTTCCACTTAGACACAGATTTTTTTTACAAAAGTAAATAAATTTAATGCTTTATGAAAATTAAAATGTTAATGATTTTACTAATAACCTATTAAATTCTTTAGGAAGACAGAGTCTTTTTGTGCTGGTGTTAAATCGTAATTGAATCCAGGTAAGGCTGTTTCCCAGTCGCCATATCCTGAATTTGGAAGCACTATAAATTTATTACCAAATTCATCTGCTAAATCATCGGTATTTTTATTGCGTTCAGTTTGTGTTTTCTTATAAAATACATCTGAGAAATCGCCTAAATTATCACCAAGATACATAAAAACATCATAGTTTTTTTGAATAGCTTGTCTTCGTTGTTCTTTATTAGAAGTCTTATCCATTACAATTAGATGTTCATTATCTGCAAAAGGAAAATGTAAATCTTGTAAGTTTTTGAGTGTTCCGGGTTTGTCATTTTGATTACGATTTGTAATATAAAATACAGTTACATTTTTTGATGCTGCATAATTAAAGAAGTCTAAAGAACCTGGATAAGCTATAGCTTTTCCTAAAGAAGTCCATTCTAGCCAAGTTGAATAACTGAATTCTTTGCCTTGTAATGCTTGAGTTACAGCATAAGGAGAATTATCTAAAAAAGTCTCATCAATATCAGTAATAATAGCCAATGGTCTTGTTGGATTAGAGCTGATTTTTTGGTCTATATTATTTTTAGCAATATTAAATGCCTGATAGCATAAAGCACGAAATTCTCCAGCATTTTGTTGCCATATTGAGGCATATACTTTCCCATTTAATGCTATATCATTCAGCTTTCTTTGTTCACTAAGTGTATTCTGAGTTGTTGTAATTTTGCTTGTTTTGCAAGCTGAAAAAATAATTATACTAATCGTAAAATAAATAAGAATTGATGTCTTTTTCATAAATTAATTTATACGCTAAAGGTAATAATTAGTTTTATTTTATCTCTTATTTCAAAAATTAATAAATTAATTTGTAGCTAAAAGCCCTACAAATATTGATAATTAACATTTTTTAACATAGATATATAGTACTATGTATTGCAATGTTCATTGTAAAAGCATTATATTTGCATTGTAAAGTTCTTGATATTATAAATAATTTAAAAAAATAAAAAAAATGAAAAAAGTACTCACATTCGGAATGGCAGTTATGATGATAAGTTTGTTATCCTATTCTGCTTGGTTTGCATTTAACAAATATGAAGCAAACAAAAACAAAGAAACCACTGTTCAATATGTTGTAGATGAAAAAGGAAATCCGACAGTAACTTACATAGAGAATAATGTTTCGCCTAGAAAGTTATTGAAATTTATAGACACAATTGAAGCATTTGAATTTACCAACCTAAGTGGCGTAATGCAAGTGTTTACAGTAAAAGTAAAATTAAACTAAATTATTAATCAAACTAAAAAAAAGAAAAAATGAAAACTACAAGTATTTTAAAAGGCACAATGGTTGCAGTATTATTATCAGCAAATTTTATCGTATCAGCTGGAGATAGAGTTATCCCTTATTCAGAAACTCCAAGCTCTGTTAAAACTTATATCAATACTCATTTTCCTAATTATAAAGTGTTGAAAGTGGAAACGGACAATGATATTTTGTATAAAGAATATGAAGTTTTTCTTAGCAATGGAATTAAGGTAGAATTTGATGGAAAAGAAAAAAGTATTAAAAATATTAGTGGACAATCTAAATTACCAGAAAGTATTATACCTAAAAAAGTTCGTGATTATGTAAATAAAAATTATTCTGGCAACACAATAGTTGAATATAATTTAGAAAATAATGGAATCTCTGTTGAGTTAAGTAATGATATAGAACTTAAATTTTCAACAAATGGCGATTTTCTTAGGATAGACGATTAAAAAAGGGTTTATTTGGAAATCAATCAAAATAATACTTTATTGTAAATTAAAATAGAATAAATGGCAGCAGTTGAAAATCAATTTAGTATAGAGAATACTAAAGTACAGATGCGGAAAGGTATTTTGGAGTTCTGTATTCTTGGAATTATTTCAAGAGGTGAGGTTTATGCCTCCGATATTTTAGATGAACTTAAATCTGCAAATATGTTGGTGGTGGAGGGAACCGTTTATCCTTTGCTTACAAGATTGAAAAATTTAGGATTATTGGCTTATGAATGGAAAGAAAGCAATTCTGGTCCGCCAAGAAAATATTATGTATTAACGGAGCAAGGACGTGGAGCATTAGATGAATTGCAATTTACTTGGCTAGAACTAGCTAATGCAGTAGAAAGAACAATAACTAAAAAATAACCAATATTCAAAAAATTAAATTAATCAATATGTTAAAGACATTCAATATAAATTTAGGAGGACAAGCATTTGTCATTAATGAAGATGCCTATCATGTTTTGGATAATTACCTCAATAATATAAAACGTATCTATGCAAATGAAGTAGGTAAAGAAGAAATATTGCAAGATATAGAAACTCGCTTTGCAGAACTGTTTATCCAAAAAGGAAAAGATAGAATTGTATCAATTGAAGATGTTAATCAAGTAATTGCTGTGATGGGAACTCCAGAAGACTTTGAAGATGGTGAACAAGCAGAAACTAAAAC
The DNA here is from genome assembly GCA_020636545.1 of Chitinophagales bacterium. GTDB lineage: Bacteria > Bacteroidota > Bacteroidia > Chitinophagales > JADIYW01 > JADJSS01. Next base: position 31,059 of record JACJXS010000010.1, on the reverse strand, counting down.
TAATACAACATCAAATTTTCAAAAAAGTACATCAACTGAAAAAAGATTATACAGAGATAAAGACAATAGTGTTGTCGCTGGTGTTTGTAGTGGATTGACAGCTTATTTCGGTATTAATGACCCAATTTGGTTGAGAATTGTATTTATTATTTCGCCATTTATTACCGTTGGGACTGCATTATTGGTTTATATTATCCTTTGGATAATTATGCCAGAAGCTAAAACAACCGCAGAAAAATTAGCTATGAAAGGAGAGCCAATTAATTTATCTAATATCGTCGAAAAAAAAAATGAGAAGATAGAGGAATTAACTAGCTCAAATAGTTCTTTGAACAATATCGTAAATGCTATTGGGAAATTTGTAAGCATACTTTTTAATATTTTAATTAAACTAAGTAAAGTATTATTATATATCATTTTCGGTAGCATTATTTTGTCTTTAATTGGTACGGTAATCGCATTTATAGTTAGTGTTTTTATAGGCACACCAATAGCAAAACAATTTTTATTTGATGCCAATACAAATAGTCCTATTTTATTGATATTAGGAGGATTATTGGTAGGTGTATCTGCATTAGTTGGATTGATATTATTGTTGATTCATTTGTTTTCAAAAAATTATAAAGTATTTAATTTAAAAACCATATTGCCAATTATTGGATTAATTATTGCTGGACTTTTTATCCTTTCATTTGTAACAAAAGAAGGTGCCACTTTTTTCAAACACAAAGAAAAGATAGTGCAGTCTGTTCCATTGAATTATAGTGCAATGGGTGATACTTTGAAATTAGATATTTCACCGATGAATAAGAAAGACTATCAGATAAATATTAATAGTTTTGGCGATTTGATGAGTTTTTTAGGTAAAGATTTTGAAATTGAAAATGATGTAGATATTCAAATTCTTACAACGCCTTTAGATTCATTTTATGTAGAGAAAGAGTTTTCATCTTTTGGTAAAACAGAAAAAGAAGCCTTAAAAAATGCTACTTCAATTTCAGCATCAACTGACGCAAATGAATAATAAACTAATCATTGACCCACTATTTAGTTTTAATACTAAAGAACGTAAAATTAGAAATCAAAAATTGATTGTTAGAGTTTATGTTCCTGAAAACAAAGTGATTCAATGGACACCACAAACGGAGGAATACATTGATATTTCTGATATGCCAATCAATTGGGACAAAGAAACTTATAGAAAAGTCAATGCAAATAATCAAGTGAAAATAGATATTAAAAGTGATAGCTCGAATAGTGTCAATATTAATATTCGTGGTAATGATAATGATGACTATGATGATGATTACGATGATAGGTATGATGAACAACATTATATTTTTATTGCAAAAAATGGTGAGTTTATAACAATAGATTAAGAAACTCTCTGAGTAATTAGTGTTAGTAATGGCCGCAGAAAATTGAATTCAATTTTTTGCGGTTTTTCTTTTTTATGAAATGAATTTTTTTGTACTTTTAGTTTAAGCTAAGAAAATGAAATTACTCGCTAAAACTTATTTTTCTGATATCTACGAATTGTTCTATCCAAAAATTTGTGGTGCTTGTAATGGTATGTTATTGAAAGGTGAGATGCATTTATGTTTTACTTGCCTCAATAATCTACCTTTTACTAAATTTGAAAATATAAAAGAGAATCCAGCTCAAAAACTATTTGAGGGTCGTATTCCAATTGAATTTGCAACTTCCTACCTTTATTTCTCTAAATCAGAATTGACTCAAAATATTTTGCATAATATAAAATATCGCTATCGGAAACAATTGGCAACTTTTGTTGGGCAACAACTTGGAGCATCGATTTTGCAAAAACACCAAGAACATCAATTTGATAGTATAATTCCAGTTCCATTACATCCAAAAAAGACAGCTTTGCGAGGTTATAACCAAAGTGAATTAATTGCAGAAGGCATATCCGTTGTTCTAAATGTTCCAATAAATACAAAAACCATTCGAAGGATTAAAAATACTGAAACACAGACACAAAAGAACAAAACAGAAAGATGGGAAAATATTAAAGATGCATTTGAATTGATAGATGAAAAAGCAATTTACAATAAACATATTTTATTAGTTGATGACGTTCTTACTTCAGGTGCAACATTAGAAGCCTGTGCAAGCAAATTGAAAATAAATGACAATATAAAAATTAGTATAGCAACTTTAGCAATTGCTTTTTAGTTATATTTACAAAGAGATGAAATGCCTACCCACAAATATTATTCTTATCCTACTAATAATGCTTATCATTTCTTGTAAGAAGGATAAAAATTTTTCTGTCAATACCTTGAGTTTTTCTAATGATACACTAAAATTTGATACAGTTTTTACAACTTTAGGTTCGACTACAAAATTCATGACAATTAAAAATAATGAGCATAAAGCAATAAAAATTGAAGAGTTGAAATTGTCCAATCCTTCAAATTATAGAATAAATGTAGATGGCGATACTGGAACAATTTTTAGAGATATTATTATTCCTGCAAATGATAGTATTTATGTTTTCGTTGAAGTAACTATAAATCCAAATAGTGCGAATTTGCCTTTTGTTTTGTTAGATTCTATTCAATTAAAAATGGAAAACAAACACCAATTTGTTTACTTACAAGCTTATGGTCAAAATGCTCATTTTTTTGATGGAGATACCATCCAAACAAATACCACTTGGACAAATGATTTACCTTATGTTATACTAAATTATTTGTCAGTAGATAAAAATAGTACGCTAAATATTCAATCAGGCTGTAAAGTATATTTTGGTGGTGCTGCTGCCATGTTGGTCGAAGGGAAATTAAATATTCAAGGTGGAAATGATACTTCTGAGGCGGTATTGTTTAAAACCTATCGTTTGGATAAAGATATTTCTGGTACAGCTTATGAAAAACTTCCAGGACAATGGGCAGGATTGTTCTTTCTAAGAGGTAGCGAAGGGAATATTGAGTATTTGAATCTACAAAATGCTCAATATGGTATCAATGTCGGAAATATTTTGATTACAGATGATGTAGTAGAAAATACACAAAAATTGAATGATGCTAAATTGTCCAATGGAGCAAAGCTAACCATAAAAAACTCAAGAATTTATAATAATTCATTCTATAATATTTTTGGGTTTTTAAGTACAATCCAAGCAGAAAATCTATTGTGTTATGGTGCAGGTACAAATATTATTGGCTTGTATCATGGAGGTGATTATAGTTTCATAAATTGTACGTTCTTTGCACAAAGCAATGCATATATTTCACACAGCAAAACACCAGCTTTCTATTTTAGTAACTATTTTATGGTCGGGAATACCCCAATTTATGCTGATTCTTCCAATTTATTAGTTAGAAATTCTATTATTTATGGTACTTTAAATGAGGAATTGTTTTTAGATGATATTAGTGAGAATACACATAAGTTATATTACACATTTAACCACTCTTGTATCAAAAATCAAACTGGCAATCTTATGTCAAATATGTATTTTCAAAATTGTATTAATACCGATCCAAAATTTGAAAATATACTTAAATCAGATTTTAGGCTTCAAGATGCATCGCCCTGCATAAATGGAGGTAATGATATAGATTTTTATCCTTTAATTGATTTATCTGGAAAGTTGCGAATTGGCAAGCCTGACATTGGTGCATTAGAAAAATAAAGTAATATGTGGTTACATATTAAGCAAATAGGCTATTGGGTTTTTAATTCTTTCCCTGTAAAGTTGTTGCTACTTCATTTAAAAAAACACCTTTATCTCAATTTAGTTTGGTTATTATTATTCCTTATTTTATTTGAAAGTTTAGGAAAACAGTACGGCGTTCCTTTATTACTTCTTGACCCTGAATTTTTTGGAAAAGTCAATTTTTTGAGTTTTTTTGTAGTAGGCATTGCAATGGGAGGATTCATGATGACTTGGAATGTATGTGTTTATATTCTTGATGTTAGTAAATTTGATTTTATAGTTTATGTTTCCAAACCATTTACAAGATTTGTTTTAAATAATACAATCTTACCTTTAATATTTACAATTGCCTATATCATAAAAATATTTCTATTTCAAAGCCATCAAGGACTACAAGGTCCTTTTCATATTTTATTACATATTGTTGGCTTGATTTTAGGAAATATAAGTATGATTATATTGTACTCAATTTACTTTATTTATTTTGCTGATGATATTAAAACCTTTATTGAAAAATTATCAAACAAATCAAAAGAAAACCTAGAGCGTAAAAATATAAAGTTGGATATTTTTGATATTAGAAAAGGTAGTTCTAGTAACAAAAAATGGAAAGTGGAACATTATTGGTATTATCCTTGGCGAGTTTATAAAGTAAGTGATATTCCAATTTATGATCAAAAATTAATAGATGCAGTCTATTATTTACATCATAGAAATATATTTGCGATTATTGTTATCAGTTTAACTTCTTTAATTGCATTGGGTTTTCTAATGGATTATTTAGATTTTAGTATTCCAGCAGGAGCAACACTTTTCCTCTTATTGACAGTTTTTTCAGTGGTATTTACTTTGTTTTTATTTTGGTTCAAAAGTTGGATTACTATAGCATTTTTGGGTGTGATATTTATTTTAAATATTCTAACTCGTTACGATTTAGTGGTATATAAAAATAAAATATTTGGTTTAAAATATGATAGTAAAGTATCCTATAATTATAATGTAATTGAAGCACAATCTAATGATTCTAACTTTGAAGATGATAAGATATATACTGAACAAATATTAAATAATTGGAAGAATAAAAATCAAAACAAAAGAAAGCCCAAACTGGTTATACTCAATGTCGGGGGTGGTGGTTCTAAAGCTGCTTATTGGACATTCCATGTAATTCAAAAATTGAATCAAGCTACCAAACAAAAATTATTTAAAAGAACTGTCCTAATTAGTGGAGCATCTGGTGGAATGTATGGTTCAGCATATTATAGGGAATTATATTTACAAGCTCAAAAAGATACAAGTATCCACTTAGATAATGCAAAATACTTAGATAATATTGGGAAAGATTTATTGAATGCAGTTATGACATCGGCTTCAACAAATGATATTTTTTATCCTTTTAGAAAGGTGAATTATGGCTCGATTAGATATAATAAGGACAGAGCTTACTATTTTGATCGAGAATTTAATAAGAATACCAATTTTATTTTGGATAAAAAATTGATGGATTATAAACTACCTGAATCTAATGCTGATATTCCAATGATGGTTATAGGTTCTACTATAATTGAAGATCAAAGAATGATGTATTTCTCGCCGCAACCAATTAGCTATTTGCTCAAGCCTTATATCCATTCAGATAAAATTAATAAGCAATATACAATTACAGATGCCATTGAGTTTATGCGATATTTTAAAAATAATAGAGCAGAAGATGTTGGATTGGTTTGTGCACTCCGTACAGGAGCCACTTATCCATATATTTTGCCTTCTGTAAGTATGCCAACTGAACCAAGAATTTATGCTATGGATGCAGGATTTCGTGATAATTATGGATATATAGTTACAGCAAGGTATATGAATGCATTTAAAGATTGGATAGAAGCAAATACTTCAGGCGTTATTGTTGTTACGATAAAATCAAATGAACGAAAAGAACATAATAAAGATGAAAAGCATACTTATATAGGAGAATTGTTATCGCCGATTGGTGGTATTTATTCCAATATGTTTAATCTTCAAAACTATAATGCTGACCAATCCTTTGCAATTATTTTTGAGGATTATAAAACCAAAATTAATTTTATTGACTTTATTTATATTCCATCAGAGGAAAATAATAAAGCATCTTTGAGCTGGCACCTAACTGAAAAGGAAAAAAGAGATATTTTAAATTCATACAACAATGCTACAAACCAACAAATGGAACAGAAACTATTGGAATTATTGTATTAATGATAAAATATTGTAGTAATCGTTGTTTTTATATATTTTTGCAAAAAAGATTTAATATGAAAAAAAATATTTTTATTGTTTTGTTGTTTGTTGTAATTTTTACTCAGGAAGTTAAGGCAGTTGAAAAAGGAGATTTTCACATGAATATAACAACCAATTTAGGTCATCATGCCTATATTGGCTCAGGTTTGAATGGTAATTTTAAAAAAGCTGGTGTTGGTTTTATACCTGGCGTTACGATGAATATGGACTATGCAGTAAGCCCTTATTTTAGTTTTGGTGGTTGGTTTACTTTCTCAGGGAAAAAATATGCTGAAGATTTATTAAAATATAGATATTTTGGAGTCGGAGTACGTGGAAATTTCCATATTTATCAATTGATTTCTGAGAAAGGGAATGCAAAGTTAGATGCTGATAAGTTTGATTTATACATTCCATTACATATTGGCGGTGGCTTTAAATTAAAAGACAAAGTGAGTGGAAGTCCATTTGGAGGAGGCGTAATTGTTGGTTCAGGTGTTGGTGCTACTTATTATTTTGTAGATAATATCGGAGTAAATTTAGAAACTGGTTATAATGAAGCTTCTTATGCAAAAATAGGTTTGTCTTTTAAATTCTAATTTAGTTTTTGTTTTTATTAAAAAAGTAGAATGAGGCTGTCTGAAAATTTAGGACAGCCTCTTTTATATTTATAGGTTATCTACACCACGAATTGAAGAAAGTAAAACCAATACGCTTGAAATTAAAACAGACGCTCTGAATAACAATTACATCATTAGTTTTATAAATAAAAAGCATACTATATTCATACAAATAATTTATTGTAAAAGTGATTTTTTATCTAACTTTATAACCCATGAAAATACCTAAAAACCTTCGTTTTTCTATATCAGAGAATTATAATATAATAAATAGTCAGAGAACATTCTTTTTAACATTTTTGTTGTTGCTTACAGTAGATTATATAAATGCTGCGAGTTCAGTAAAGTTTCCTTCTAAAACGCAGCCAGATATTGCAATATTATCGAAGCAAGAGGGGAAATGGATATTTTCTAATCAACTTTTTACAGCATCTTTTATTCAACATGGAGACAAACTCTTTTTTGGTGGCTCTACTGAAATGTGCATTGAGCCAGGAACAGAACTTTTTGAATTGACGCTTGGTAATAATACTAAAGTCAAAGCCTCGGAAATGAAATGGCAATCTATATATGAAGAAAATCTTAGTGCTAACCAAACTGTTCTTAAAGCTTCCGAACAACTTCCTGGAAAGGCTTTAGTAGCAATTCTTACCTATGGCGAACTTACTATTCAATGGCGTGCAGTATTGAGAGATAGTTCTCATTACTTACGAACGGAGATGAAAATCTCCACATCTAAAAATATACAAATGAAAAGTATCACCCCAATGCTTTATAAGATAAAAGATTATTTTGGTAATACAAAGCCTTTAGTTATTGGGAATACACGTGGTGCCGTTATAGCTTCCAATCATATTTTTGCTGGATTGGAAACTCCTCTAGGAATTAATTCTGTGAAAAGTACTTTTAATTCAAATTTTGATATATATTCTTGGAATAAAAATTCATGGCAAGAAACAGTAGAAGCCATTCCTGATTCTATTCTTAAATTTGGCTTTAAATCTTCGCAAATATTAGTATCTAAAGGAGAAGTAAATATCAAAGCATCTGGAATATTGCAATTTAAATTTGCATATAAATCTGGACAACATCGAATGAATATTACAGGCATTGATCTAGTTGATGAAACAGGAAATATTGTGGCTTCTGATTATCATTTAGGATATGCTGGAAAAAAGTCATTACAAAACATCTATTCTCTAAACATTAAAAATTCTGGTCGTTACACGTTACGATATTTTGCAGAAAACCAAACAGAAACAATTAATAGCAAGGGTAAAATTTTAATTATTAGTGATAGCGATAATAATAATAATGAAATTGCTATAATACCTAAGGAAAAATCGGATTCATATACTATAATTTCAGGTAAATGGAATAGAAATACTATCTTAAATACAACAGACACCTTTTATGTTTCTAGTGTTATAGGAATGGTTGCAACTGGACAACTACGTCGCTCTTTTTTAGCTTATCTTGAGCGAGAACGTGCTGTTCCTTGGCGTTCCTTTGTTTTATATAATTCTTGGTATGAATTAAATATCGATAGGAATGACAATCCTAACCCTTTAAAGCGAATGACTGAACAACAATGTTTACCAATACTAGATGCATGGGAAAATAAATTATATAAACCTCATGGAATAAGTATAGATGCTTTTGTATGGGATGACGGTTGGGATGATTTTAATAGTTTATGGGATTTTCATATTGGGTTTCCACAAGGCTTTTCTAAGTTAAGTGCAAAAGCACAAGAACAGAAAAGTGGCATTGGTACATGGTTGGGTCCAGTAGGAGGATATGGAGCATCTAAAGCTCAAAGATTAGCTTTTTGGAATAAAACACATTCGCCACCTATCAAAAATTTTCAATTATCCAATAAAGAATATTTTGATGCGTTTATTGGTCGCTGTTCTCAGATGATAAATGATTATGACATGCGTTACTTTAAATTTGACGGAATTAGTGATTACTTTAGTGCCACAGGTCCAAAGAATGAAGAAGATGCCGAAGGGATTTTGAAAATACTTAGTGCTTTACGCAAAAAAAGAGAAAATATCTTTTTTAATTGTACAGTTGGTACTTGGGCATCTCCTTTTTGGTTGCAATATGGCGATGCAATATGGCGACAAGAAGGCGATTTCGGTATGATTGGTAAGCAAGGTAATAGCAGAGAGAAATGGATAACCTATCGAGATAGATTAGTTTATCAAAATTTTGTAAAAAACTCTCCTCTGTGTCCTATTAATTCACTTATGACACATGGGTTAATCGTTACACAACACGGACCTCCAACAGAAATGTCTTATGATAATTCACCTGCTACGTTTAAAGAAATAGTAAAAGAAATGCGTTGTGCTTTTGCTTGTGGCACAAGTATGGTAGAATTATATTTAGATAACGACTTAATGAGTAAAATTGGAGGAGATGATAAACTATGGAGCGAGCTAGCAAGTTGTATTACTTGGCATCGCAATAATGCAGATGTATTGGCAGACACACATTGGGTGGGAGGAAATCCTTGGGATGGTTCTAAAGCAAATATTTATGGTTGGGCAGCATGGAATGAAAATAAAGCAACTTTAACCTTACGTAATCCAAGTGGGTTCACTCAAACATTTAAAACAACCTTACGTAAAGCCTTAGATATTCCTGATTTTATTAAAGGAGAAATCTTTTTGTCATCAGCTTTTCCAGACCAAAATATTTATAAAAACATTTCAGAACAGAAAATAGACATTGATACGATTATAACATTTGAAATGCCTGCATTTGATGTTATTGTATTCAATGGGAAGAAAGTAAACTAAGCGTTTCTTTATTTTAATTCGCTAATTGTATAACTCAAACCTTTTGATGTAGGAAATTTAATTTCGTCATTATTAATTACGATAAAAGGTACAGGACGACCATTATTGTCTGTAATTTTCGCATTCGCTATATTTTTGAAATAAATAGAACATATCTTTCCAGAACCAGAGTGGATAATCGCTTGAGTTTGAAGATCTAAATCCCAAATTATATCTACCGTAAAATTATTCATTGCTTTTAATCCATACACACTTCCTTTCGACCAAGCTTTTGGCACGGCAGGCAGTAATTGAATCTTCTCCAAATGGCTTTGTAATAACATTTCTGCAATTCCCGAAGTGGCTCCAAAATTACCATCTATTTGGAAAGGAGGGTGAGCATCTAATAAATTTTGATATGCTCCACCATTTTCATCAAAATTAGTACTTGCAGAAGTTGTATTTTGCAATGCTTGTTGGATAAGTTGATAAGCTCGCTCTCCATCTAGTAATCTTGCCCAAGCATTAATTTTCCATGCTCTACTCCACCCAGGACCAGAATCTCCTCTTTGGTTTAAAGATTTTATAGCAGCATCTGAGTATTTTTTATCAAGTAAGGGAGAAATTTTATTGCCAGGATATAATGCAATCAAATGTGATATATGTCTATGTTGTTTTTTCTTTTTATTCTCACCACGTTTATAGTTTTTCCATTCTTTAATCTGTCCCCAATGTCCGATTGCTATACCATTATCTAAATTTAATAATGTATTTTTCAAGGTAATATGATAAGAGTTATTCTCACCTAAAATCTCATTTGCTTTTAAGGTATTTTCGAATAAATTAAAAATGAGCTGTTGTGCATAAGCCAAACCATCTTGCCAAGGACCATGTTCTGGCGACCATTCCTTTGGAGCAACTAGCTTTCCATTTTTATCTTTTATTAAATAAGACAACCAGAAATCACATGCAGATTTCATCACAGGATAAGCTTTTTGTTGCAAATAGACTGTATCTAATGTATATGTATAATGTTGCCATAGATGCATCGCTAACCAAGCATTAGCAGGTCTATTCCATTTCCAATCTGAATAGCCAAATATATTACATTGTGTTCTTAAAGTCCAGCCTTTTGCTCCTAGAGTGGTGGCATTTTCTTGCCATGCAGGTTGTAAAACTGCTTCATTAAAAACATAATCTGTCAATGAACTATGTAACTCTGAAAGGTTGGTTATTTCAGCAGGCCAATAATTCATTTGGACATTTATATTGGTATGAATATCAGAACCCCAAGCTGGTAAGTTGCTATCATTCCACAATCCTTGTAAATTAGAGGGCATTGCAATTCCTCTAGCACTTGAAATCATTAAATATCTCCCATATTGAAAATATAAAACATCTAAAGCCGTATTTCTGTCTCCTTTATTATACAATAATTGAAGTTGATCGGTAGGAATACTTGGATTTGTATTTCCCAAATTCAAATGCACTCTATCAAATAATGATTTATAATCTGAAACATGTCGAGCAAATAAAGTATCGTAAGTTTTAGAATAAGCTGATGACATTTGATTAGAAATTATTGAACTCAATTCAGTTGCATCATAACCAATATAATCGGCTTCAACTGGATTGTAATTAGTACCTAAAGTTAGAATTAGAGTAACAGTATTGGCATTTTGAATACTTAATTGATGATTATCCTTTTTAAGAATACCACCTTCATGTTTTATGCTTAACTGTGCTTCATAAGAAAGTATATCTAACTTTCCTCTAAAAACCATTGAATTGTCTAAAATTTTTATCTCTGAGGAATGAGCATCGTTTAATAAAATATCAAAAGAGATTACAGCTTCAGCATCGCTTGAAAAGTGCAATACTATGGCATTATCAGGATAACTAGCAAAATAAGTTCTTTTATAATTAATCTCCTTAGCTTTATAGTCTATTTGACAAGTAGCAGTTTCTAAATCAAGGAATCTTCTGTAATTCTCAACAGTATCCACTTTAGGATATTTCCTAAATTTTGATATGAACCTCTTGTATTTTTATTGCCAGTCCATAAAGTTTTATCATTAAACTGAATCTCTTCCTGAATCACTCCACCAAAGACCATCGCTCCAATTCTGCCATTGCCAATTGGCAAAGCAGAAGTCATCCAGTTTTCAGCAGGTTGTTGATATCATAAAGACAAATTTGACTGTGGAGCAGTTGCATTGCCAAGAAAAAAACTGAGCATTTACATCGAATATATTACAAATAAAAAAGGCTAAAAGACAAATCTTCATTGACAATAAATATAGATTTAAAATTGAACATTGGAATGTCCAAAAATAAGGTTACAATTTTCTGTTTTAATTCTACGGTAAATATACATCTTATTATAATTCTGAAATCACTTTACTTGTTCCATTTTTATACATTTTTTTAGTTATTAATGTGCAAGTCTGTTACAGGAAAAAGCGTTCAAAAATAATAGTAAAAATTAAATAGGCTGTCCGAAATTTTTCAGACAGCCTATCATTTTCTTAATTGTTAAGTAAATTACTTAGCAACTGTTTCAGTAACTACAGCAGCAGCTGAGTCAACTACAGCAGCAGCAGAATCAACTACAGCAGCAGCATCTTCAACTACTTCTTCAGTAGCTTCAACTACTTCTTCAGCAGGTTGTTCAGTAGATTTACACGCTTGTACTCCTACAAATAATGTAGCAGCAGCAAATAATACAAATAATTTCTTCATTTTTGATTGATTTAGTTGTTGCAAATATAATAATTGGAGCTAAAATTTAAAAGAATGGAATGTTAAAAAAATAAAAAAAGCCCCAAAATAATTTGGGGCTTTAATTTTACTGTTTAAGTAAATTACTTAGCAACTGTTTCAGTAACTACAGTAGCAGCAGAATCAACTACAGCAGCAGCAGAATCAACTACAGCAGCAGCATCTTCAACTACTTCTTCAGTAGCTTCAACTACTTCTTCAGCAGGTTGTTCAGTAGATTTACAAGCTTGTACTCCTACGAATAATGTAGCAGCAGCAAATAATACGAATAATTTTTTCATTTTGATTTTTTTTAATTAGTTTAAATTCAGAGGCAAAAGTATTATAAAGATTTTATTTTGCAATATTTTTTTTGTTAAATAAATATTATATTAATATTGGCTTTTATTTATTCGTCCAACTCCCAATCTATCGCTCGTTTAATTGCTTTTTTCCAACCTTTAAGAAGCTTAGTTCTTTTCTCTTCTTGCATCTTTGGTTCAAACCTATGGTCTATGGCTTTTATTTTATTGATTTTTTCAATAGAATAAAGTCCAACATAGATACCAGCGAAAAATGCAGCACCTAATGCCGTGGATTCTATGAGTTTTGGTCTTTCTACTGGTACATCTATGATATCTGCTTGAAATTGCATTAATAAATTATTGGCACAAGCTCCGCCATCTACTCTTAATTCACTTAGATTTATACCTGAATCTTGTTGCATTGCTTGTAAAATATCATTGGTTTGATAAGCTAGAGATTCTAATGTTGCTCTAATTAAATGTGCTTTTCCAGTTCCTCTAGTTAGTCCAAAAATTGCTCCACGTGCATACATATTCCAATAGGGTGCACCCAAACCAACAAAAGCAGGCACTACATACACACCACCAGTATCATCTACTTTTAAGGCAAAATATTCTGAATCTTTTGCAGTATCTATTAATTTTAAGCCATCACGAAGCCATTGTATTGCAGCACCAGCCACAAAAACACTACCTTCTAATGCATACGTAATTTTTCCATCTAATCCCCAAGCAATTGTAGTGATTAATCCAGATTTTGATTGTACAAATTTTTCTCCTGTATTCATTAGCATAAAACAACCAGTACCATAAGTATTTTTTGCCATTCCTTTTTCAAAACAGGCTTGCCCAAATAAAGCACTTTGTTGGTCGCCAGCAACACCTGTTATTGGAATAGATTCATTAAATAGAATATCGGTATGTGTCTTTCCAAAATCATCTGAAGAGTTTAATACTTGTGGTAAAATAGAAGTTGGAACATCTAAATCTAAACAGAGTTTTTTATCCCATTCTAAATTTTTAATATTATATATCATGGTTCTGGAAGCATTCGTATAATCTGTTGCGTGAACAGTACCTTTAGTTAAGTTCCAAATTAGCCAAGTATCTATAGTTCCAAATAATAATTTTCCTTGATGAGCTTTTTCTCTTGCTCCTTCCACATGATTTAAAATCCAATTGATTTTTGTACCTGAAAAATATGCATCTATGACTAATCCAGTGTTTTCGCCTACATATTTTTGTAAATCTCTAGCTTTGAGTTCATCACAAAAACTAGCAGTTCTTCTGTCTTGCCAAACGATTGCATTGTAAATTGGTTTTCCAGTTTCTTTATCCCAGATTACTGTCGTTTCTCTTTGGTTGGTAATGCCAATTGCTGCAATATTTGATGGTAATATGTTGGCTTTTACGATGACTTCTTTAGCGGTTTCTAACTGTGTTTGCCAAATTTCTTCAGGATTATGTTCTACCCAACCTGGTTGTGGGAATATTTGTGTAAATTCTTTTTGTGCTACGGCAACAATATTACTTGATTCATCAAACAAAATAGCTCTTGAGCTAGTAGTGCCTTGGTCTAATGCTAAAATATATTTCATTTTCATTTGTTATTTACTTAATTAATAAATCTTGTATCATCTAAAAGGTGTGGCTGTGTGTTGAGAATATATAAATCTAAGAATAATTTTACTCTTGCTAATTTTTCTCTAAAATAATTAAACCAAGCATGTTTTCTGCCTATATCATTTGCATTAAACCCAATTGCATCAATATTGTATTTATTTGCAATAACTAATGCTCTTTTATTATGAAATAGTTGAGAGATAATAGTAAACTTTTTTAAACCAAATATTTTCAATGCTCGAATCACAGAATCGTGCGTTCTAAATCCAGCAGCATCTATAACTATCACGGAATCAGGAACGCCTAATTTCAAAAATGCTTTTCTAAAATCTTCTGGTTCGTTATAGCCATGCCATCCGCCATCACCACTGATCAATATTATATCTATTTTTTTATGTTTCCAAAGTAAATAAGTTGCCTCTAATCGATGTTGCCAAAAAGGATTGATAGTAATTCTGTCTTTTAATGTTTTGCATGTTCCTAAAAGTAAGCCTACATGATTGTGAGGGATTTTATTAATATCGTTGTATAATTTGTCATTTGAAAACTGCTCGACTTTATTATTACAAAAAACAATAGCTGAAATTGTTATTAGGAATACAAACGTGCATAATAGAATAATTGTTTTCTTAGAAAATAATTTTGAGAACATTGAATTATTTTATTTTATAAAAGTACTTTAATTGAGTAGATAAAGGCATTGATGCATATTGGAAGAAATCTTTTTTATAATCAACATTGTGTTTTTCTAATAGCCGAATTAGATTTACACCAGTTGCTCCAAAATAATAATCTGCATCTTGGATTGATGTGTATTTTAAATCAGTTGCAAGATTGAACCCACTAAAAATATTTTGATTTAAAAATAAAGTATCGTGTTGTATTAGGTAATGTTGAGGAGGAAGTTGCCCAAAGTTTTGTTTTAGTACAGCTTCAAGATATAAAGTTGTACCTTCAATTTTTTCCCATAAATCTTCAATTTGACCAATTGCAAACTTTGTTTTCTTTTGGTATTCTAATCGCCTTTTATTTCTTGATTTTAGAAATTGAGTAAAATAATTTTTTTCGGCTTCAAGGCTATTGGAATTAATAGCTTTAAGTAATAAATCATTTTCTTTGACTAAGGTATCTTTAAAGTTCCAGTTTTTGTTGTAAATGGATTGCATACTGTCTTTGTCAAACATTTTCTTTTGCGAAATAAAGACATTAAGATAACTATAAATGGCTTTTATCTTGAATTGATATTGGTGAAAATATTCGTGCAATGTATTGCTTGCCCAAAGTTCCGTGCTATTAATTTCTGGTTGTAAAGTTTTACTTACTTCTGGAGAACTACAAAATAAAATCGGCAACATATAGTTAATATTTTTTTTATTTCCTTCTGATGTTTCAAATAGTGTTTGGATTACAAAGGTTGGTGCATCAAATGGAAGTGCTAATCTTAAAATTGTAAAATCATAGGGATTTTTAAGTGCTTTAAATTTTGATATTTTATCTAAAACACTTTGTTCTGGATTGATAAAATAGGAAAGTGAATCTGTAAAATATACAATAGTGCCTGGAAACTCATTTAATCCAAAATCTTTCCAAAATAAATTGGAACTTAATTTTCGCATTTCATTAAGATAGTTAATGCGTTCTATAATCAATAATTCTTGTTCATTTGGCTCTACTAAATCATCAATATTAAAACCATTTTTCTGAGAAAAACAAAATGTACTTATAAAAAGTAAAAATGCAAATATTACTTCTTTCTTCATCAAAAAAATATTAGTATTTAAAATAAATATGCACCTTCTATTTCGTTGTTTTCAATTTTTACAATAATGTGTTCATTAAAAGTAGTAGCCATTTGTAAGCCAACAATATCAGACTGTATAGGAAATTTTTTATGAGTTCTGTCTATTAAAACACAGGTAATGAGCTTCTCTATTTTGTATTTTGTAAGCTCATTAAAAGTATAAAACATAGTTTTGCCAGTATTTGCAACATCATCAATTAATACAATAGTTTTTCCTTCTAAATTAGAATTGGGTTCAAGCAATATCGTATTTCCAACAGGATTTATTTTGTCGATGGTTAAAGAAAGTAATGCTACCTTTTTTTCAGGATAATAATGGTTTATTTTTTCTGCAATTTTTTCTGCAATAATATAACCACCATCTTTTATCCCAATCATTACAATTTCTGGACTATGAAAGGTATTTTCTAAGATTTGAAATACGATTCTATCTACTTTTAAAGCCGCAGTTTCGGCATTCAATATTTTTTGTGCTGAAGCAGGAATTTCCATACCTCAAATATAAGAAAAATGGAATAATTTAATAATGAAATAATTCATAAATATAGCCTGTCATTTGTAATCCATTATTCATAATTTAAGACCGTTTCAAGAAAATCATTATTCAAAAATCTCAAACCCAATTCCTCCCATCTTCTTCGTTACTCATTTATTTTTAATCACTTCTATGAGTCCAAGCTAGCAATATGTTTTGCAGCGAGGTAAGCAGTGGACCATGCTGCCTGAAAATTAAAACCTCCAGTAATTCCATCAATATCTAATATTTCGCCTGTGAAATATAGGTTTTCATATTGTTTGGATTGCATTGTTTTCATATTGACGGCTTGAAGTGAGATGCCTCCTGCGGTTACAAATTCATCTTTATTGGTGCTTTTTCCATTAATTCTTAAACTAAATTGCGAAAGATTTATCGCTAGATTTTTTATTTCTTGTTTGTTTAAGTCTGCCCATTTTTTTTCTTTATCTATCGAAGAAATAGCTAATAAATTATTCCAAAATCTATTAGGAATAGAATATGGTTTTACATTGCTTACTTTTTTCTTAGCTTCACTAATTTTAAAATCAGATAATACTGAAATCGTATCATTAAAATTGTCGTTATTCCAATTGATAATAATATCTGTATTGTAATTCAACTGAAACAGCTCTTTCGCACCATAAGCTGATAATTTCAATATACAAGGTCCAGTAACGCCAGTATGTGTAATCAAAATATTCCCTTCAGTTCTAATTTTAGTGTTTACAATTTGTGCAGTACAATTTTCTAAGGTGATGCCTGCCAATTCTTTAAATAGTAGATTTTTAGTATTAAAACTAAATAATGAAGGAATTAAAGGTATTGTAGAGATATTTAATTTTTCAATTTCGTCTAAAATAATTTTATTGGTACTACACGCCAAAACTAATTTTTTGCAAATGTATTTATTATTTAAAGTTTGTAAATGAAAAGCTTGTTCAATTGCTTTAATTTGAACTACTTTTTGCTCTGTCTGAATTGTAATTTTATACTGATGGCATAAGTTTAAAAAACAATCAATTATTGTTTGAGAGGTGTTGCTTTTTGGAAAAACTCTTCCATCACTTTCAGTTTTTAATTGAATATTATGTTCTTCGAACCAACGGATTGTATGTGTTGTATTAAAAGCATAAAATATATTCAATAAATTTTTATTGCCTCTTGGGTAATTTTTTACTAATTCTTTTGGGTCTGAACATATATTTGTTACGTTACATCTTCCGCCACCTGAAATTTTTACTTTTTCTAATACTTTTTTGCTTTGTTCCAAAATGCAAATTGAAAGATTAGGATTTTGTTCTGCAATTTGAATAGCTGTAAAAAAGCCACTTGCTCCACCACCCACAATTAGAATATCAAATTCATTTTCAATCATTATGCAAAAATAGGAATTTTATAATTAGACTTACTATAAAACGATTTGTCTTAAATGCTGAATTTGGTAGTAATATCCTAATATCAGTTTATATCTATTTTATGTATTTTTGGCAATAATGGAAGTTGCTTTAAAAGGAATATCAATCGGCGTAATGGTTAGTTTTTTAATTGGTCCAATTTTTTTGGGATTAATTGATATTACAATTACAAGAGGCTGGAAATCTGGTTTGGCATATATCTTAGCTATTATTGTGAGCGATGCAGCATTAATTATTTTGATTAATGAAATATTTACTGAAATTCATATCGAAAAGTTTAAGTTTTATGTTGGTTTAATTGGTGGGATAATCCTAATGTTATTTGGTGTAATAACATTCATTTCTAAAACAAATTTGAAAGGCGTGGATACTGAAAATGTAAAAACTATTGGCGGTGCATTTCTTAAAGGTGTATCAATCAATTTAACAAACCCATTTGTAATTGTCTGGTGGATGGGCTTATACACTGCTACTGCTGTTCAAGGTTATACCTCAAATGAAAAATTTATTTACTACTTTTTTATTTTATTTACCATTTTCTTTTTTGATTTATTGAAGATGCGTTTTGGTTACTATCTTAAATATAATTTAAGTGTAGAAAAACTTTCTATGTTTAAGAAATTGGTAGGAATTTCCTTATTTATTTTTGGAATTGTGATGATGCTCAGAGTTTTATTATAAATAAGACAAAATTATCAAGTATTATAATTAATGAAATTGTATAATTCCGTATATTTACAGCGATTTTTTAATTACAAAAGTATTTATAACCTATAATTTTTAGAAAATGGAATTCAGAATTGAGAAAGATACCATGGGACAAGTTAAAGTTCCGGCTCATGTGTATTGGGGTGCTCAAACCCAACGTTCTATAGAGAACTTTCAAATTGCACAAGATATTAATAAAATGCCTAAAGAAATTATTAGAGCATTTGCGTATTTAAAAAAAGCTGCAGCAATTACCAATCACAAAGCAAAAGTTTTAGACAAGAAAAAGTCAGACATTATTGGACAAGTTTGTGATGAAATACTAGCAGGAAAATTAGACGACCAATTCCCATTAGTAGTATGGCAAACAGGTTCAGGAACTCAATCAAATATGAATTGTAATGAAGTGATTGCCTATCGTGGTCATGTTTTATTAGGTGGAAATCTTGCAGATGAGAAAAAACTTATCAATCCAAATGATGATGTCAATAAATCACAATCATCGAATGATACTTTTCCAACAGCCATGCATATTGCAGCCTATACTATCTTGGTAGAGAAAACAATTCCAGGAATTAAAAAACTGAGAAATACTTTAGCAAAAAAATCAAAAGCTTTTGCTAATGTGGTTAAAATTGGTCGTACACATTTTATGGATGCTACACCTTTGACACTTGGTCAAGAGTTTTCAGGTTATGTATCTCAATTAGATCATGGAATTAAAGCTATAGAAAATACTTTGGCTCATTTATCAGAATTGGCTTTAGGTGGAACAGCAGTTGGTACAGGAATTAATACACCTAAAGGTTATGCAAAAAATGTGGCTAAAGAAATTGCCACTTTAACAGGATTACCATTTATTACTGCAGATAACAAATTTGAAGCTCTGGCGGCTCATGATGCGATTGTGGAAGCTCATGGAGCATTGAAAACAGTGGCAGTTTCAATGATGAAAATTGCTAATGATATCAGAATGTTGTCTTCTGGACCAAGATGTGGTATTGGTGAAATTCATATTCCTGATAACGAACCAGGTTCTTCAATTATGCCAGGAAAAGTAAATCCTACTCAATGCGAAGCGATGACCATGTCGGCAGCTCAAATTATGGGAAATGATGTAGCTATTAATATTGGTGGCTCAAATGGACATTTTGAATTGAATGTTTTTAAACCTGTAATGATTTATAATTTCTTACATTCTGCGAGATTAATTGCTGATGTTTGTGTTTCTTTCAATGATAAATGTGCTGTTGGTATTGAACCTTTGCACGATAATATCAAAAGAAATTTGGATAATAGTTTGATGTTAGTTACTGCTTTAAATCCAAAAATTGGCTATTATAAAGCGGCTGAAATTGCTCAAACTGCACATAAAAATAATTCTACTTTAAAAGAAACAGCTATAAAATTAGGCTACCTAACTGCAAAAGAATTTGATGAGTGGGTACGTCCAGAAGATATGATAGGTGGATTGAAATAAGTTGAGGTTTGAAAAATTCTTAAATTCTACGAGCTTGTCCATAACCTTGGATAAGCTCTTTTTTTTAATAAATACTTAGTTTTACATATAAATATTAATCATGACATCATTAGATTCGATAAAAAATTACTTAGTTGATTTGCAGCAACAAATTTGTAATGGCTTAGAAAAACTTGATGGGAAAGCCGTATTTGTTTCAGATAAATGGGAAAGAACCGAAGGTGGAGGCGGAGACTCTAGAGTAATTATAGATGGAAATGTTTTTGAAAAAGGTGGCGTTAATTTTTCTCATGTTCATGGTAAATTGCCTGAAGTATTAAAATCTGAAACTCGACATGCTGATTATTTTCATGCTACTGGCGTTTCTATTGTTATTCATACCCAAAATCCTTATGTTCCAATTATTCACATGAATGTTCGATATTTTTGTATGATGGAAGCCGAAGATGGAACCATTGTAGATGAATGGTTTGGCGGTGGAATAGATTTGTCGCCAGCTTATCCAAATGAACAAGATATTATATTTTTCCATCAATATTTAAAGAATGAATGTGATAAATTTGATTCAGATTATTATCCAAAATTTAAAACTTGGTGTGATGAATATTTTACTATCAAACACAGAAACCAAATGCGTGGTATAGGTGGTATTTTTTATGACCATTTACGTCCGAATGATACTTGTAACAAACAAGAATTGTTTGAATTTATGCAAGCTGTAGGAAATAGTTTTTTACCTATTTATACTGAAATCGTTAATAGAAATAAACAAAGAACTTTTACGGATGCCCAAAAGGAATGGCAATTTATTCGTAGAGGTTATTATACTGAATTTAACTTGGTCTATGACAGAGGAACGCATTTTGGTTTAAAAACTAATGGAAGAATAGAATCGATATTGATGAGCTTGCCACCACATGCGGAATGGAAATATAATTTTCAACCTGAAATAAATTCAGAAGAATACAAGGCTTTGCAATATTTTCAAGCCAAAAATTGGGTTTAGAAAAATTACTTTAGAGCTTTAGCTTTAAAATAATTCGCCTTGTTCGCCTTCCGTATTTTCTTTTAGATTGGTAATCTCAAAATCAATATTTTGGTTGATAGTTTCTTTTGTTTCTGTTGATTCTTCAACTAGTTTAGATTCAATTAACGCAATAGATTTAATTGTACCACCAACAAATTTATTACCGACAGCTTTCCAACCTTTTACCTCAATGACTGATGCTAAAACACTTTGTTCAGGCTCTGATGATTTGTTTTTTCCTATGTCCAAAGTGTATTCAATCGTAGGATTTGGGACAGTCGTACCAAATACTAATTGAGCATCTTTTTCATCTGCAATAAATGAGAAACGTTGTTCTAATGTCGAAGTTTCAATCTGAAAACGTTTGATATAATTACATTTTTTTGATGGAATATAATGAATCGCTGATATGATTGTATTTGGATAATATTTTTCGATAGAAATACTATCATTCATATTATAACGATTGGTCAATTCAAAATTAGTCAGCATATATTCTCCTGATTTTAATAAAACTAAGATTTTATCATCATTTTGGAAACTGCCTAAATATTTGCCTCTCTGTTCCGTATTAAGTTTGCCAATATCATCATCTAACCAAATATCTAAGCCACCCAAAGTAGATTGTCCTTTAGCTCTTAATTCAATTTTTCTAACAGGATATTTGGTCAAAATATTTCCTTGCGAACTTCTATTTTTGATGGTTAATTCTGAAAAATCATAATCAAAACGCTTGATTCTAGCAGAACAACCTTGTGTCAATTGAACATCAATAATTTCAGCTTCAGCATTTGGATTAGCAGTAAAATACAATAGTTTCGATTTTGGATTACCTTGAGTGATTGGATATTCCTTGTCTCTTGTAATTGAGGTTACATTAAATCTTTTGACATAATTATTGCCTGATTTTCCATCTAAATAAACTGCATTGTATGTTGTTCTTTCGTCATTCTTTTTCCAAACTGCAACATGGATAATATCTTTTCCAATAAATACTTTATCCGAATTGCGAACTACTTTCATAATACCATCTTTAGTAAAGGCAATGATATCATCTATATCAGAACATTCTGAAATAAATTCCTCTTTCTTTAAATCTTTTCCATAACCAACAAAGCCTTCGGCTCTGTTTACATACAATTTTTCATTGTTGGCAGCTACTAATTTTACTTCTACAGTATCGAAATTGGTAATTTCTGTTTTTCGTTCCCTGCCCTTGCCATATTTTTTAAGCAAATTTTCAAAATATTTGATAGCAAATGATGTAAGCCCTTTTAAATTCTTTTGGGTTTGTGCCATTTCATCTTCCAACGATTTAATATACTCATCAGCTTTTTTTGCATCAAACTTAGAAATTCTTTTAATTTTAATTTCTGTCAATCGAATAATATCATCTTGAGTAACTGCTCTTTGTAATAAGCTTTTGAAAGGGTCTAAACCTTTGTCAATTGCTGAAATAACGCCTTCCCAAGTTTCTTCCTCTTCTATATCTCGATAAATTCTATTTTCTATAAATATTTTTTCCAAAGATGAAAAATGCCATTTATCTTGAAGTTCACCCAATAGAATTTCAAGCTCACGTTTTAATAATTGTACAGTTGTGTCTGTTGATATTTTTAATGCGGTTGAAACATCTGTAAAATGTGGTTTTTCATCAATTATTACACAAGTATTTGGAGAAATAGACAACTCACAATCGGTAAAAGCATATAACGCATCAATAGCAACACTTGTTGAGATATTAGGTTGTAATTCGATTTGTATATCTACATCTTTTGCAGTATTATCATGTACTTTTTTGATTTTAATCTTGCCTTTTTCATTGGCTTTTAAGATAGAATCAATCAAATTGGCAGTTGTTGTTCCAAATGGAATCTCTGAAATTCGTAGTGATTTTTTATCTATCGTATCTACTTTTGCACGCACTCTTATTTTTCCACCACGCTTCCCATCGTTGTATTCTCTCACATCTACAAAACCGCCAGTTAAAAAGTCTGGATATAAAATAAAATCTTCTTTTTTTAAATATTTGATAGAAGCATCAATCAATTCACAAAAATTGTGAGGCATTACTTTGGTAGATAAACCAACGGCAATACCTTCAATACCTTGAGCTAATAATAATGGAAATTTTACTGGCAATAAAACAGGTTCTTTTTTTCGACCATCATACGAAAGTTGCCATTCTGTCGTATCTTCATTAAACATCACCTCTAAGGCAAACTTTGATAAGCGAGCTTCAATATATCTCGCAGCGGCAGCACTATCTCCAGTTCTAATATCGCCCCAGTTTCCTTGACAATCAATTAATAAATCTTTCTGACCTATATTTACAATGGCTTCATTAATAGAAGCATCGCCGTGTGGGTGATACTGCATCGTACTACCAACAATATTTGCCACTTTATTAAAACGACCATCGTCTAATGTTTTCATCGTATGCATAATTCTACGTTGCACTGGTTTTAATCCATCATACAAAGCAGGAACTGCACGTTCTAATATTACATAAGAGGCATAATCTAAAAACCAATTCTCATACAAGCCATCTAAAGTTGTAATATGTTGTTCATTTTGTTCTCCCATAAATTCAATCTTCTGTAAAATTCAGCGTAAATATACTTTTATCTATTTTGAAGGCAAAGAAATATTTGTAAACGAGTGTAGATTATTTCTTGAGTAAAAATAATTACATCAAATAATTAATTCTAATTAATTGATAATCAGCACTTTGGTTTTGTTTTCAATTTTTTTGGGTTTTGCTTGTAACCTTTTCTTGTTTCATCAACTCTATTTATATAGAACCAATATTTATTAACAACAAAATTTAGAATATAATGGAAACACAAAATCAACAACAAATCGTAAAAAACGTTTTTAACTTATTAAAAATTACTTTCGTTTTAATTCCTATTGTAGCAGGAGCTGATAAGTTTACTAATTTATTGACCAATTGGGAACAATACTTAAACCCAACTTTGGCAGGGTTCTTGCCTTTTTCAGGTGCTGTATTTATGATGATTGCTGGAGTGATTGAAATTATCGCTGGACTAATTGTCTTAAAAAAGCCAGAAATTGGAGGATTAATTGTTGCGGCGTGGTTAGTATGTATAGCATTATCGCTTTTAGTTGGATTTAATTATGTCGATGTTGCAGTTAGAGATATTGTTATGGCAATTGCTGCATTTTCAATGGCAAAATTGGCAAAGGCAGTGTAAAACTTTTAATATTGTAAGATTTAAATAAAAACTCATGGCACATCAACAATTTGAAAAATTAACAGATATTGAAATAATCCAGCGAATCTTAAATGGCGAAAAACCACTTTATGAACTCATAGTAAGAAGATACAATCCATATTTATACAAGATTGGTCGTTCATACAATTACAATCATGATGATACGCAAGATTTAATGCAAGATACTTATGTTGATGCCTTTAGAAATTTAAGTCAATTTGAAAGTCGTGCTGGTTTTAAAACTTGGATTGCTCGAATAATGTTGAATAATTGTTTTAGAAAAAAGGAAAAACTAAGTTTTAAAAACGAATATGCAGAAGATAATATCAACGAAAAATCAATACCTATGTTTACAAGCAATAGCAATGATACAAGCCATATCATCAATAATAAAGAATTAGGCGGTATTATAGAAAAAGCACTCGAAGTAATTCCTGAAGATTATAGAATGGTTTTCTCACTCAGGGAGATCAACGGAATGAATGTGTTGGAAACTGCCAACTTACTAGGAATTAGCGAAGCCAATGTAAAAGTAAGATTGAGTAGAGCAAAGGAAATGTTGAGAAATATACTTGAAAATAATTATGAACCTAAAGAGTTGTATGAGTTTAATCTTATCTATTGTGATGCTATGGTGGAAAGAGTAATGTCTGAAATCAATAAATTATAAATTATGAAAGAAATCAATGAAAGTGATTTTTTAAAATCAATTACAAATACCCCACTTCGACACGATGCTTTTGTTTTAAGTGATGAAGAGAAAATTAAAAATATTGCATTGCATTTTGAGAAAATTATGCAAACATTGGGTTTAGACTTATCTGATGATAGTTTAAAAGACTCACCAAGAAGAGTTGCAAAAATGTATGTTCAAGAAACTTTCAGCGGATTAGATGAGAAAAACAAACCAGAAATTAGTCTATTTGAAAATAAATATGCTTATAATAAAATGTTGGTAGAAAAAAATATTACTTTATATTCTAACTGTGAGCATCATTTTGTTCCGATAATTGGGAAAGTACATATTGCATATATTCCAGATAAAGAAGTTATTGGATTATCTAAACTTAATCGCTTGGTACAATTTTATGCCAAAAGACCTCAGGTACAAGAGCGTTTAACCATACAAATAGCTGATGCTTTGAAAGCTATTTTTAAACATAATGACGTTGCAGTTGTTGTAGAAGCAGACCATCTCTGCGTTACCTCACGAGGAATTAAAGATTCCAATAGTTTAACCATTACCTCTGTTTTCTCTGGACAATTTGAAAAAGATAGTTTTAAACAAGAATTTCTTAGATATATTAAAAATTAATTACTATGTCATCTATTATTAAAATTAAGACCATTGAACACCTTACGCATGATGTTCTACGAATTGAAGCTGAAAAACCATCTGGGTTAATTTACCACTCAGGACAAGCAGCTGATGTTGCTATAAATAAACCAAATTGGGAAAAGGAGTGGAGGAGTTTTACTTTTACCTCACTGCCATCTGATAATCATATTGAATTTACAATCAAGACGTATCCTTCTCATAAAGGCGTTACAAATGAGTTACTTTCTTTACAAGCTGGAGATGAATTGATTATTGGAGATGTTTATGGAGATATTGCTTATAAAGGAGAAGGTGTTTTTATAGCTGGAGGCTCTGGTATTACACCATTTTTAGCGATATTACGTAGTTTAGAGCAACACAAAAATGTTGGAAATAACAAACTTTTATTTGCAAATAGAAAACAAGAAGATATTATCCATGAAGATGAATTTCAGGCTTTATTAGGTTCTAATTTTGTAAATATTCTTTCTGACGAAAATATTGAAGGCTACAAACATGGCTTTATCACAGCAGATATTATAAAATCTACTTCAGATAATAACACTAAATTTTATTATTTATGTGGTCCACCTCCAATGATGGATGCTGTTGGAAAAAGTCTTTCCAATTTGGGTATTAATGAAGAAAATATTGTAAAAGAAAGTTTCTAATTCATTAGAAGCCTACATTGGGTTTTTATGTGTTGCTCTCCAATATTTTATATTGGAGAGTTTTTATTTAACCCGATTTGTGCAATAGGATTCGTTGTGAAATTGAAAATGCCAATAAAATATAAACTTTTGCGATTGAAACATAGTAACTTCTTTGGTGAATGAGCAAAAGTAAGCATAGTGTTATATTTTGCAGGCGTTTTAGATTGTAATAGAATATCTATTGTATAATTCGGATTTAAAGCAATCATCAATTTATAAATAGTACATTATAAAAATAAAAGCATTATTTTTGCACTATGAGAAAATATTATGTTTTGTACCGTTTTTATGTGGCATTTGCGTTAATTGCTGTGGGTATTTTAATTCACTTAACTGTACATAAAGGTTGGCAGTGGTCTTGGATTTTTTATACATTAGGTTTGGGTACTATTCTTTGGGATATTTTTATAGGGCCAATGATGTATTTACAAAAATTAGTAACCGATGGCGATGTTGATGGAGCAAAAGATATTTTGAATAGCATTAAGTTTCCTAATTTACTCATCAAACCAGTTCGTCAAGGTTACTATATGTTGAAGTCTAATTTTGATATGGCAAACCAAAATTTAGATGATGCAGAAGCAAATATTCGTAAAAGTTTAGCCAATAAAAGTAGCTTGGTTCCACAACAAGAAGGCGTTTCTTATTTACAATTAGGCACAATTGCTATGCAAAAAGGCGATAGTAAAGAAGCATTGAAGAATTTAAAAATTGCAATTCAAAAAGGATTGCCAGATGATGATAATAAGGCGACTGCATATTTACAACTTTGTTCTTTGTATGCTCAAAGACGTGAAATTAAAGTGGCTAAAGAATATTTAAGACGAGCCAATAATTGTAAAATCAAAAATGACGAAATCAAGCAACAATTGAGAGAAATTAATAAGCAAATGGCAAGAGCTTAATTTATAGAAACAAGTAGTAAGACATAAATCGTAAGAGAATTTGACTTACTACTCAATACTTACTACTCAATACTCATAACCTATGAAATATACAGCAATTAATCCTGAACTTTTTGTTGCCAACAGAAAAAGATTGGAAGCAAAATTAGTGCCTAATTCTATGGCTATCTTGTTTGCTAATGATGAGATGCCTAGAAGTGCCGACCAAAGTTTCCCATTTAGACAAAATCCTGATTTGTTTTGGCTCTCAGGAATTGACCAAGAGCAAACTATTTTAATTATTTATCCTGATTGCCCAAATTCAGCATATAAAGAGGCTTTATTTATTAGAAAAACAAATGCGCATATTGCAGTTTGGGAAGGACATAAATATACCATCGAAGAAGCTCGACAAGCATCTGGAATTGAGCATATTTATTGGTATGAAAGTTTTGAATCCGTATTGGGTTCTTTGATGTCTTATTGTGAGAATGTTTATGTCAATATCAATGAAAATGATAGAGCTAGTAATGTTGTACCCTATAAAGATATACGTTTTGCAAATGATTTAAAAAATAGATTTCCTGCTCATCAAATAAAAAGATTGGGTCCAATTATGGCTGAGTTACGTGCTGTAAAACACGAAATAGAAATTGAGGTCATCAAAAAAGCTTGTGGAATAACGAGAGATGCTTTTATTCGCGTGTTGCAATTTATGAAACCTGGCGTAAAAGAATTTGAAATAGAGGCCGAAATTATTCATGAATTTATACGTCAAGGTGCAAATGGACATGCCTATTCTCCAATTATTGCATCAGGAAAAAATGCATGTGTTTTACATTATGTCGATAATAATCAAGTATGTAAAGAGGGCGATTTAGTATTGATGGATTTTGGTGCTGAATATGCCAATTATGCATCAGATATGACTAGAACAATTCCTATAAATGGCAAATTTTCTCCAAGGCAAAAGGAAGTATATAATGCTACTTTATTTGTGATGAACCAAGCAAAAGAATTATTACGACCAGGTAAAACACTTGCTGATTATAATGCTGAAGTTGGTTTGGTTATGGAAGAGCAATTAATCCAAATAGGATTATTGAAAAAAGATGAAGTTGCAAAACAAGACAAAAATAATCCTTTATACAAGAAATATTTTATGCATGGTACTTCTCATTTTATGGGAATTGATGTGCATGATATTGGTAATAGATATGCACCGATGCAAGTAGGAAATGTGTTTACTTGTGAGCCAGGTATTTATATTCCTGAAGAAGGCATTGGAATCCGAATTGAAAATGATATTTATATTGGCGAAAATGGAAATATCGATTTGATGGCAGATATTCCTATTGAAGTAGAAGAAATAGAAATGTTGATGAGGAAATAAAAATTATCTTTCTAATTGATTTTACTATATAAAACGGAGTTCTTAACTTTCTCCATATAGACATCACCGATTGGTAATTCTATATTATTTTCCTCGCATAATGAGTCTAAAAAGTGATCAAAAAAATTATCTTTAGCATCTAAATTTTTTAATTCAGGAATTGATAATTGCACTCTTTTCTTGCCTACATTTAAGAAACGAATATACTTTGTATTGATTGTATAGCTTTTGTGTATTCTTAAAAAATCTTCATTAAGAAAAAGTTCATATTCTTTCATTGTTTTGCTCACAACAATTTGTTGGAGTGTTCTGGTATAAAAACAAGTATAGTTTGAAGCAGATTTGATTAAAAATATATCATCGAAGTTTAAAAATGAAAAACCTTTATTTGTTTTTATAGTAATAGATTTATTTGTTTTAGCTTTTTTAATATAAAATCGATTTATAGCAATAATTAATTCATCTGGGTCTATTGGTTTTAATAAATAGTATAAAATATCTTTGTTTACAGCATCAATGGCATATTTTTCGTGAGCTGTAGCCATAATGATTTCAGGTAATTCTTGCAAATGGTTTTGAAGTTCTTTTAATAATTCAAATCCTGTAAAATCAGGTAATTCTACATCTAAAAATACCAAATCAGGTTTTTGTTTTAGTATTTCTTTAATCCCTTCTTTGAAATCGCAGGTAACAATGGTTTTTTGAAATTCAGGATACTCTTGCATTAAAATATCCAATAGCTCAATTTCTCTTGGGTTATCTTCAATTACTAAATATTTATACACCATATCTTAAATATATTGATATTCTAAAGGTATTGAAATTTCTACGATAGTCCAAGAATTTTCTCTTCTCAATTCAAGACTGGCTTTTCTTTTGTTTTGTGCATTTATTAAATCAAAAAAGCGTTTATACGCAGATAAGCCGATTCCAGTACTTCCCTCGCTTCTATTATTATCAATGCCAATTCCGTTGTCTTTAATTCTTATCTTTATTAACTGTTGTTCTATAGAAACTATCAAGTTAATCTGACCATTTTCTTTTATTGATTTCATACCATATTTAACAGCATTTTCAATCATGTTTTTTAATAATAACCTTGGAAGTTCAAAGTTTAAATTTTGTATTTCAATATCGAAATTAAAATTCCATAAATATGGACTGATACTTTGTTGTAATTCGAGATAATCTTTTGCTTGCTGTAGTTGAATATCTAAGGGTTCTGTAATTTTATCGCTTAATGAAGCTCTCGTAACATTAAAAAGTTTTATCATCTTTTTATAAGCTTCAGGTGCTTTCGTGATTAAGTCAGGAGCAAAACTAGTAATTAGGTTTTTTATCTCATGTGGATTAAGTTGATTATTGATATTAGATAATTCACTTGAATTAAGATTATGTTTTAATTCTAAGATAAGGTTGGCATCTTCTAAGTCTTTTCTTTTGTGTTTGTTTCTTAAAAATAGTATGCTGAAAAACCAGACGATTAACAGAAGTAGTGCTAAACCAGAGATATACCAAATTTTTAATTTTGATTGTGCTAATGCTAATTCTTTTTTATTTATCTCCGCTTCTTTCTCAAGCGTTCTATATTTAGTTTCTAAATCAAAAAATTGTTCAGTACTTTCTGTATCATAAATTAATGTTGAGAGTGAATCTAAAAGAGTAAAATCTCTGGTTAAACTCTCATCACCAATAGATGCAAGCTTGTTGTCTATTTTATTTTGTAGTAATAATTTCTGTTGAATATAGGCTTTGTCTTTTTCGTATAATTTGTACGCTTTTGCAAAGTAAGTATCTGCTTCTGCAAAATTTCCATTTTCAAACAAAATAGAAGCTTTAAGTTCAATAATATCAGGGTCTTTTGTAGTTGGCAGTAAGTTATCAACGATAGATGCAGCCTTGCCATATTCGTCATTATTATAATATAAAATAGCTAATCTTTTTTGGCAATCTTGTATAAGTATTTTGTCATTTATTTCAGTGGCTAAAGCCAAACCTTTACGTACTAAAGGAATAGCCTTTTCAAATGTTTCAAAATAGCTAATAATTCCACTTCCTATACTACTTAATACAAAAGCTTTTAGCCTTTTATTCTCAGAAGTTTCAGTATATTCTAATGACTTCTTTGCATAATACAATGCTTTATCTTGCTCCCCCAAATCTCTAAAGGCAAATGCCATATAAGTATAAACTTCAATCAAACTATTGATGTCATTTTTCTTTTGCAATTCAGGAAGTATTTTGTCGAAAAGTTTAGCTAACTCTTGGTGTCTTTTTTGGTGTAATAAAATGAGTGCTAACCTTATCTTGTTTTTAATAACTAAGTCATTATCCTTTATCTCTTTAGCTAGTTCAATACTTTTATTGTAAAATAAAATTGCAGAGTCAGGTTTCTTATTAAAGGCTTTGCCAAGAGCATTGTAAATAGTAGCTTCTAAGTTTTTATTTTTTTCCTGAAGATTAATAACCTGAGCCTTTTCTAAAATGCTTATCGCCTCATCTTCTTTAGATAGGTTAATTAGAATATTA
>JACJXS010000001.1 GCA_020636545.1 Chitinophagales bacterium | reverse complement strand
TTTTGCAGCTACCCGAAGGTGGCGATTTCGAAGCACTTCACTGTCAACCAAGCAGAAACTTTGATAGAAGCACAAAGCTTGATTTAACCACTGAACCGCCACTTTTGGGTAGGTGCTGTTAGCACTCGTAATTATTTGTTTTTCCAATAGTTATTTAGTTTTCTAATCGGCTCTTTAAATGCTCGTTCCATTCTAACTGAAACGTCAATTAAAAATTCGTTCATTTTTTTCCAATCGCTTTCTTCAAAGTAACTTACTCCGTCAAGTTGTGCCTTTACTCTGCAAGTAACTTTATCGTCCATTCTTTCCCAAGTCAATTGTCCGCCAAAATCGTTTTCAATTTTGTCTTTCATTTGATAGATAAAGTCATAAAGTTCTTTGTTTTCTTCTTGGCTTCCACGATTAAATATTATTTCACTTCGGCAATAATTGTTGCTCATTGCAAGGTTAATATTTACACCACTCATTCCAATTCCTTTTCCTATCCAACTTTCTTTTGATGGTGAGTTATTCGAAAAAAGTTGATTTACTTGATTACTTGCGTTTATAAATTGTTCCCAAAATTTCAGTCTTACAAGATGTCTGTTTTTCAAAGATTCTTGCACTTCAATTTCTTCTTGTGCTTTAGTTGCGATACTAATTGCAAAATCTTCGGTGTCTTTTGTCGGTAAAATTTGTTCAACATTTAAAAAGAGTTGGTCGCCAAATGCAAATGGTGTCACTTTAAAACATTGGAGCCTTATTTTAAAATTCATTAGCCACAAAACTGTCGAAGTAACCTCTTTTCTGAAATTAGCGGCAATTAATATAAGTCGTTGTGAATTTAGTCCTTGATTAAGAACTATTTCCGAAATGTCTCTATTGTCGAAAAACTCAGAAATCATTTCTTGTGCAATTGCGGATGAACCTAAATAGTCTTGATAAATATTTAGAATGTCTTGCTTTGTCAAA
Organism: Chitinophagales bacterium; assembly: GCA_020636545.1. Taxonomy (GTDB): domain Bacteria; phylum Bacteroidota; class Bacteroidia; order Chitinophagales; family JADIYW01; genus JADJSS01. The sequence goes on along the minus strand of JACJXS010000001.1, from coordinate 39,117 downwards.
CTTGCACAATACGAGGCGTATTTAATAACTTGCCACGTAACGTCTTTTCCTGAATCATCAAGTTTGTTTTCAATGATTACTAAATTTCCAAGTTTGTCGAGTGCTAATAAGTCAAGTCGCTCATTTGTTTCACTGAAACCATTAAATTCTTTCTGAATTATCAAAAGTTCTTCGCCAAGCGTACTTGGGTCATTAGCAATCCATTCTTGCAGATGGTCACGTTCTCTAAATTTCAGTTCAGAAAAAGATTTCTTTTTAAGTTTCGTTACTCTATTTTTTTCTCTGTCGATTAGATACATTGTTGTCGTCTTTTATTATGAGTGCTAACTCCTTTATATACGCAAATATAATAAATTATTTTAAATTATCAAATAAAAATATAAAATATTTATAAGAAATTGTAAGCTAATTAAATATATGTAGATGTCTTATTGCGTATTACCTGTATTTATGAATATAATACGCAATATTGTATTTCGTATTATTTATAACAATAAGTATAATACATAACCGTATTTGATCTGAATTTGTTCCTTATTTAATAAGAGTTTCAGATTTGTAATTATCCTTATTTTGTTTAAAAAAAAGGCATGTTTTTTATTCATGCCCTAATGGGTTTTATTCGTTACGGAATACAATATTGCCGTTGAAAATATCTGCAATTACTGGTTTGTCTTTTTGAATTTTATCGGCTAATATCATTTTAGACAATTCATTTACAACTTCTTTATTGATTAATCTTTTTAATGGTCTTGCACCATATTGAACATCGTATCCTTCTTCTGTAAAGTAATTTACCAATTCATTAGAGAAATCTAAATCAATTTCCATAGCCTTCAATTGTTTGCTTAAATTAGCTAATTGTATTTTTACGATAGACTTAATGTCGTTTTGTAAAAGTGGTTTGAACATAATTATTTCATCAATTCTATTGTAAAATTCAGGTCTTAATACACGTTTTATCGCATCTAAAATTTGAACTTTTGAGGTTTCTGTTGCAGCAAAAATTTCATTGTCAGTTTGCACATTTTCAAAATTTTGTTGTATCAAGTGTGAGCCAATATTGGAAGTCATGATGATTATTGTATTTTTAAAATCAACAGTTCTGCCTTTATTGTCGGTCAATCGTCCGTCTTCTAATACTTGCAATAAAACATTGAAGACATCAGGATGTGCTTTTTCAATTTCATCTAATAAAACCACAGAATATGGATGATTTCTAACGGCTTCTGTCAATTGTCCACCTTCATCATATCCAACATATCCTGGAGGCGAACCTATTAATCTCGAAACAGCATGTTTTTCCATATACTCACTCATATCAATTCTAACGATGGCTTTTTCATCATCAAATAATAATTCAGCCAAAGCTTTTGCTAATTCTGTTTTTCCAACGCCTGTAGTTCCAATAAATAGGAAAGAGCCTAATGGCTTTTTGGGGTCTTGTAAGCCAGCACGACTTCTTCTAATTGCATCTGCTACGGCAACTATTGCTTCATCTTGTCCAACAACTCTTTCGTGTAAATGCTCTTCTAAATTCAATAATTTTTCTTTTTCTTTTTGAAGCATTTTAGTCAATGGAATACCTGTCCATTTTGAAACCACCTCAGCAATATTTTCACTCGTTACGACTTCTTTCATCAAACTAGCATCTTCTTTGTTATTTTGTAGTTCTGCTTCTAACTGGTTCAAATTATTTTCAGCTTCTTTGATTTTGCCATAGCGAATCTCAGCAACTTTTCCATAATCACCATTTCTTTCCGCTTGTTCTGCTTCTAGCTTAAAATTCTCAATTTTTACTTTCTCATTTTGGATTCTATCCAATATTGTTTTTTCACTTTCCCATTTAGCTTTAAAAGCATTTCTTTTTTCAGAAAGTTCTGCAATTTGTTTAGATAATTCTTGAACTTTTACTTCATCATCTTCACGTTTAATGGCTTCTCTTTCAATTTCTAATTGTCGGATTCTTCTTTCTAATTCATCTAATTCCTCTGGAACTGAATCCATTTCCAATCTCAATTTTGCAGCAGCTTCATCAATTAAATCGATGGCTTTATCTGGTAAAAAACGATTGGTAATATAACGACTGGATAACTCAGCAGCAGCAATAATAGCTTCGTCTTTAATGGTTACTTTATGATGGTTTTCATATCGTTCTTTTAAACCTCTCAATATTGAAATGGTATCTTCTACACTGGGTTCTTGTACCATTACTTTTTGGAAACGACGCTCTAAGGCTTTATCTTTTTCAAAATATTTTTGATACTCAGCTAAAGTTGTTGCACCTACTGCTCTCAATTCGCCTCTTGCTAATGCAGGTTTTAAAATATTGGCCGCATCCATAGCACCTTCTCCACCACCACCAGCACCAACTAAAGTGTGAATTTCATCTATAAATAAAATAATTTCCCCATCTGATGCAATGACTTCTTTGATTACAGCCTTTAATCTTTCTTCAAACTCGCCTTTGTATTTTGCTCCAGCAATTAAAGCACCCATATCTAATGAATAGATAATTTTTGACTTTAAGTTTTCAGGAATATCACCTTGAATAATTCTAAATGCAATACCTTCGGCAATTGCTGTTTTCCCAACACCAGGTTCTCCGACCAAAATTGGATTATTTTTTGTTCTTCGAGATAAAATATGAAGCACTCTTCGTATTTCATCATCACGACCAATTACAGGATCTAACTTATTAGATTGTGCTAATTGGTTTAAGTTTTTTGCGTATTTATCTAATGAATTGTATGTCATATCAGCACTTGGATTATTTACAGTTGAGCCTTTTCTTAATTCTTTAATGGCTTGTTTTAATTTAGTTTCATCAGCACCTTGTTGTTTTAGTATTTTGGAAGTTGCATCGTTTACACTTAGCAAGGATAAAAGCAAATGTTCGATAGAAACATATTCATCACCTAATTCTTTTAAATAAGAATTGGCTTTTAGTAAAACTTGCCCTAAATTTTGTGATGGGTATTTCATACCATCGCCAGAAACTGTTGGTTGATTTTTTAGCAATTGGTCAATATCTTGCTCTACGTTTTTTAGTGATACATTTGTTTTTGAAAATAAAAAGGGAACGATGTCATTGTCAATGTTCAAAATGGCTTTCAATAAATGAAAAGTATCTAAATAAGCATGCTTTAAGTCGAATGCAATTTGTTGTGCTTCGGCTAATGCTTCTTGTGTTTTAATGGTGAAATTATTTGGATTCATATCTTTCTTTGTTTTCTTAATGATAACATCAAAAAATATGCAAGTGTTCAGTTTTTAATATATTTATTGAAAAGTATGAAAATATTTCATATTTTAATTTAAAAATATGACAAATAATCTATATTGTAATTTGCAAAATGCCAAAAGGTCAGTTATTGACCTGTTAAAGTAAAATATGACCTTTAATTTTGAAAGAATGATGTGTGTTTCTAAGCCAAATTATGGAAAACATGTTGGACATCGTCATCTTGTTCCAATTTGTCTATTAATTCTAAAACCTCATCAATTTCTGCTTCAGATAATTCTTTGGTATGGTTTGGAACTCTTTGTAATTCAGATTTAATAACTTCAATACCTTTATCTTCCAAAGCTTTTTGCATAGAACCAAAATCTTGGAATAAAGCATAGATTATCAATGTGTCATTTTCGCCATCTTCCATATCATCTAAGCCAGCATCGATGAGTTCTAACTCTAATTCTTCTTTATCAATATTATTTGCATGAATAGTAAATGCTCCTTTTCTAGTAAAAATAAAATCGTGCATTCCTGAAGTGCCCATTGAACCACCATTTTTATTAAATATTGTTCGCAAATTGGCAACAGTTCGGACAGGATTATCCGTAGCTGTTTCAACAACAATGGCTACTGCATGTGGTCCCATTCCTTCATATACAATTTCATGGTAATCTTTCTCATCTTTAGAGGTTGCACGTTTGATAGCAGCTTCCACTCTATCTTTTGGCATTTGTACACTCTTAGCATTTTGCATAGCTCTACGCAACATAGGATTGTTTTCAGGCATTGCACCGCCAGCTTTTACAGCAATGACTATTTCACGACCTACTCGTGTAAAATCTTTAGCCATTTTATCCCAGCGTGCCATTTTCGATGCTTTTCTATATTCAAACGCTCTTCCCATAGATTAATTTTTTTTAGTGCTTTTTTCTATCTAATTTTAGATGCAAAGATAAATAACTTTAATCGCTATAAAAAGATATGTGTGCAAAAAAGCAAAAGGATTTTGTGAAAAAACAAGAATATCCAGGCGGAACTACTGCTTTTAAAAAGCTAATAAACGAAAATCTAAATTATCCAAAGGAGGCATTAGAAAATAAAGTACAAGGAAATGTTTTTGTAAGTTATATGGTGGATTTTGATGGTACAGTTAAAAATATAAAAGTATTGAAAGGAATTGGCTTTGGTTGCAATGAAGAAGCTATTAGATTAGTTGGTCTGATGAAATATGCACCACAACGTAATCGTGGTATTAAAATTACAAATACTTTCAAAATCAAAATTGAGTTCAAAATTGAAGAAAAGGTAATGCCTAAACCTCAAACAATAGTTAGTTATTCTTATAATATAGTTCCGAAAAAATCTGAAGATAAAGCTCTCAAGAAGTCTTATTCATATACGATTACTCAATGAAATTATTGTAGTCTTTCTTTTTGCAATAAGTCAATAATTTTTTTACTTCGTGCAGTTCTGCCTTTTGAAATAAGATGATAAGTAGTATCAAAAAATAAACTATCAGACATTATAAAATCATTTGGTTGTCCTAAAATTTTAAATTGCAATTCCTTTTCCATGTCTTGATTTAGTTTTGCAATTGCTGTTTTATTTTTTAGATATTTAGATTCAGGATAAGCTGGATAAACAAAAAATACTTTAACGTTTTTGGTTTTTGCAAATTGATTAAAGTCATTCAGTTTTTGAATACCTTCCCAATGATGATAGTGCAAAATATGGTCAGCTTTTATATTTTTGGGAGCGAGAATAGTTAATTGCATAGCAATATCTCCATACGTATTAAAGCTTTCTCTCGAATATACAGAAACTTCATTTTTCTTTTTTTGTTTTAAAAGTGATTTCAAATGATTTCTTGTGTTTTCGATATTGGCTTGAATTTCAAGTAAATAATTTTTTGTATAATAATGCTGTGCTTTTGGATATATCTTTTGAGTAAATTTTTTTAAATTATAATAACCATTATCTAAAAAATATTCGGTAGAAATAAGGACTATATCACCATTTTTAATGCAGCTTTGTAGTTCGTTGAGCATAAAATCCAAACCCAAACCAGCATGTAAACCAAGATTAATTACTGGAATATGAAGCGTGTCTTGAATCATTTTACTATCAATGCCAAATGGTAAATTTGAACCTCCAGCAAATATAATTTTTGGCGATTTTATACTGTCAATTCTTTCGTGTTTGTCAATAATTGCAGCCATATAATCATTGTCAGATTTATTGAGATTATTTGCAATAGTATATAGTATAACATAACCAAAAGTGATAAGGCATGAAAAAAATAATATTTTGTATATAAATTGTTTCATATTCCCTAAAACTGAAAATAGATAAATTGTTGTTCTTTGCCACCAAACCAAAAGATGGCAAATGTGATTAATAAATAAAATAAATACCTAAAGCATCTGTTCCATTTTAAACCTATCGTTTGTAATGCAAATTCTTGTTCTCGGCCTATCCATTCTATCAACATAAAAATTGCGGTTACGATTAAGATAATTAAAGCGTTAGTCATGTCTAAAAATTTAGGCAGACTGAATATGGAAGTAGATAAGATTTTTGAACAATAGGCTAAAGCATGATGGATATCTTCAGCTCTAAAAAATATCCAAGCAAAAACAGTCAATCCGAATGTTAGTTTAATTTGTAATAACTCTTTTAGTGTAGGTAATTTTTTTCCTTTTGCCACGATTTCTAAATTGTTCCTATTGGTTTTCATAATAATTGAAGGCATAATGAATAATGCATTCAATGCACCCCAAACTATAAAAGTCCAATTGGCTCCGTGCCAAAATCCACTAACTATAAAGATAATTAAGGTATTTCTTATACGCATCCAATTACTACCTTTACTGCCACCAAGCGGAATGTATAAATAATCTCTAAACCAAGTAGAAAGGGATATATGCCAACGTCGCCAAAATTCTGCAATATCTCTCGAAAAATATGGATAGGCAAAGTTTCTCAATAAGCTAATTCCAAACAATCTTGCAGTTCCTAGAGCAATATCTGAATAGCCAGAAAAATCACCATAGATTTGAAAGGTAAAAAATAAAGCACCTAACAGCAAGGTACTTCCTGAATAATCGGCAGAATTGCTGAATATTTGATTTGCAAATCCTGCACAATTATCAGCGATTACTATTTTTTTGAATAATCCCCAAAGTATTTGACGCATACCATCAACTGCTTTAGAATAATCAAAAACTCGTCTTTGTTTTATCTGTGGTAATAAATGTGTGGCTCGCTCAATTGGACCTGCCACAAGCAATGGAAAGAAACTCACAAATACTGCATAATCAACAAAATTTCTTTCTGCTACAATTCGCTTTTTATAAATATCAATTACATACGATAAGCCATGAAATGTATAAAATGAAATGCCAACAGGTAATATTACTTTTATTGTCCAAGGATTTATTTTTAAACCAAAATGTGCTATGGCTTCAGCAAATGATTCAATAAAAAAGTTATAATATTTGAATAGCCCAAGAAACCCAAGATTGATAAAAATACTCAGTAAAAACCAAAATTTTCTATTGCTTTGGTTTTTAGAATCGCACATTTTGAGTCCTGTGTAGAAATCTAATAAGGTAGAAAATAATAATAGAAATAAAAATCGCCAATCCCAACAAGCATAAAAAAAGTAACTGGCAATCAGCAATAATGCATTTTGAGACTTTAGGTTTTTATTAAATACAAACCAATAAAATATAAAAACGATTGGTAGAAAAATGGCAAAATCAATAGAGTTAAAAAGCATTGGAGTATTCTTTGTATTTAATGATTTTGCAACTAAAAAATTGTCAAATTAAATATAATTATGATGGATTTAGGCTAATCCTCAAAATTAAAAACTAACAAAATGAATTACTCTTGCCAGTAGTAATGAACAAAAGAAACATCTTTTTCCCAACCTAAATGTTCGTATAATGAACGAGCAGGATTGTCATTTGCTGTTTCTACCCATAAACCTTTGTAATTATTGTCTTTACTGAATTTTTTTGCAGTTTCTAATAAAGCTTTTCCGATACCTTTTTTTCTATATTCTGGGAAGACATAAAGGTCATTCATTATCATATCTTTCATCATAGAAACAGAAGAGAAAGTTGGATACATTTGAATAAATCCAATGAGTTTTTCTTCGTTTTCAGCAACAAAAATGATGGACTCATTATTGTTCATTCTTTCTTTTAAATAAGCTTTTGCTCCATCAATATCAGAATTCTGAGCGTAGAATTTTCTAAATTCATCAAATAAAACTGCTATTTGTTCAAGATCATCTGCTTTTGCTACTCTAATCGTTATCATTTTGTTTTAATTAAATAATGTTTCAATAAATGCTTGGCGGTTGAATGTTTGTAATTGTTCCATTTTTTCGCCCAAACCTATATATTTTATAGGAATTTTAAATTCATCAGTAATACTAATAACAACACCACCTTTAGCTGTACCATCTAATTTTGTTAGTGCTAACGCAGTTACTTGTGTTGCAGAAGAAAAATGTTTAGCTTGTTCTAAAGCATTTTGTCCAGTCGAAGCATCTAGTACCAAAAGAATTTCGTGCGGAGCATCTGGAATAACTTTAGACATTACTTTTTTTATTTTGGACAATTCTTCCATCAAACCAATTTTATTATGTAATCGACCTGCAGTATCGATGATTATAACATCTGTATCTCTTGCTAAACCAGCTTGTACCGTATCGAATGCAACTGCTGCTGGGTCGCTTCCCATTCCTTGCTTGATAATAGGAACACCGACTCTTTCACTCCAAATAGTTAATTGATCAACGGCAGCTGCTCTAAAAGTATCCGCCGCACCCAACAAAACAGATTTTCCTGCTTTTTTAAATTGATAAGCTAATTTACCAATTGTGGTTGTCTTACCTACACCATTAACGCCAACAACTAAAATAACATAAGGTTTTTTATCAATGAAGGAAGTGTAATCAATAATATCTTTGGTATTATTTTCTGCCAAAATATTGGCAATTTCATTTTTAAGGATATTGTTTAAGTCTTTGGTATTGATATATTTATCTTTAGAGACTCTTTGTTCTAAACGGTCAATAATTTTAATAGTTGTTGGTAAACTAACATCTGAAGAGATTAATATTTCTTCTAATTCATCTAAGAATTCAATGTCAATTTCAGTTTTTCCAGCTACAGCTTTGGTTATTTTAGAAAAGAAACCTTGTTTGGTTTTTTCTAAGCCCACTTGCAACTCTTGCTCTTCAACTTGTAAATCTTCTTCAGATTTATTTGTTTTTCCTTTGAAAATTTTATCAAAAATACCCATTACACAATATAATCAAGATAAAGATAATAAAAAAAAGCTTCTCAAAATAGAGAAGCTTTTTAATTTTTTAGATTTAATAATATTATAAATCTTTTAAGGTTTGTTGAAGTAAATCTTTGTGAACGATTTTTTCTTTGAATGCATAAGAACCACCTTTAGCTGATTTAACAGCTTTGATGATTTTTACCATATTCTTAGATTCACCAATATTTTTACCTCTATCTACTTTGGAGTTTTTTGATACTTTTCCCATGATTTATTATTTTATTTCTTTATGAACAGTAACTTTCTTCAAGATAGGATTATATTTTTTAATTTCCAATCTTTCTGGAGTGTTTTTTCTATTTTTCTTTGTAATGTAACGAGAAATACCTGGCATACCTGATGCTTTGTGTTCTGTACATTCTAAAATAACTTGGATTCTATTACCTTTCTTCTTTGCCATGATATGTATTTTTTATAATCCGATTTGGATATCTCCTTTCTTTTGTAATTCTTTTAAATAAGCATAAATGCCTTTTTTGTTGATGGTTCTGATTGCAGAAGTAGAAACTTTCAAATCTATCCATCTGTCCACTTCAGGAATGTAAAAAGATTTTTTTTGCAAGTTAGGCAAAAATCTTCTTTTTGTTTTGATGTTTGAATGCGAAACGCTGTTTCCTGATATTGGTCCTTTTCCTGTTAAATCGCAAAAACGTGCCATAATAATTCTTTTCTTTTTTTAAGAGTTTGCAAATTTCCGACTTTTTATTGAAATATGCAAATTTATTTTTATTAATAATTTGTGAACCTGGAGAGAGTCGAACTCCCAACCTCCAGAGCCGTAATCTGGTGCTCTATCCAATTAAGCTACAGGTCCATTTCGGAACGCAAAGATAATGCTTTTATTTTATTATTTACTATCTTAGCTTTTATTTAATATGGTTTTTATCAACTAAATGTTGATGAAATTATCAGGATATGTATTTGTTATGTTTAGATAAATCAAAAAAGGCATTTTCTAAAGTGTTTCATCTATTTAATTTATTTTTGTTAGACGTGTTATAAATAAAGTGATTAGTCTGGAAAAATTTACGCTTTTATATAAAATATACTTTAAAGCTAAATGTCGAACTTGACGTTTTCATAATTACTTTCTCTTTTTTTTTTGAAATAACATTTGATATTTTTATCAATTACAACTATATTTGATAAATATTTTGATATGAAATTTTTTATAAAATTATTGATTAAGGTAGCAACCATTATTTTATTGGCTTATGCTCTACCTACTTTAGGAATAGATATTAAAGTGGATTCAACTTTAGATGCTGTAAAATTAGCTATTGGTTTGAGTTTGTTAAATATATTTGTAAAGCCAATTTTAAAAATATTATCTTTTCCAATTACTTGTTTGACAATGGGTTTATTTTCTTTCGTCATCAGTGCTGCAATTGTTAAAATAGCAGATGTTCTATTAACTGGGTTTAGTACTTCAGGTGCATTAGATGGTTGGTTAGCAGCCTTAGTTTTTGGGTTGTCTTTTTCTTTTATCAGTTCAATCGTAGAAAGTATTATCATAGATAAAGATTAATAATTACTTTTGTAGCTTGAATTTTGAATCAAGTACGATGTTGTTGGATTTTGATATAACACAAGAAATTCCTGTGATGGAGCATTTTTATACCATTCAGGGAGAAGGTTTTTATGCTGGTACGCCTGCTTATTTCATTCGACTAGCTGGTTGTGATGTTGGTTGTCATTGGTGTGATGTGAAAGAATCTTGGACAGCTAACAAAAAGCAATTAATAAGTTATAAAGCATTAATTAATACAATAAAAAAGACTCCAACTGAAATTATTGTAATCACTGGAGGTGAACCCTTGATGTATGATTTAAGTACTTTAACTTCATTGTTAAAATTAAATGATTATCAAGTAAATATAGAAACATCTGGAAGTTATCCTTTAAGCGGAAATATAGACTGGATTTGTGTTTCTCCTAAAAAATTTAAAGTGGCATTGCCAGAAGTCTTTACTAAAGCTAATGAACTTAAATTTATCATTTTTAATAAATCTGATTTTGAATTTGCAGAAAAATATTATCAAAAATTTTTGGAATTAAATCCTGCAAACGAACAAAAAATAATTTGCTTATTACAAGTAGAATGGTCAGTGAAAGAAAAAATGTTACCGCAAGTTATTGAATATGTTAAAGCACATCCGCATTGGAAAATTTCTACTCAAGTACATAAATATATTGATGTACCTTAGTAGTTGATAGTTGAAAATTGTTCTAATACAAAATCTATTTCTTCTTTTGTTGTATCATTTCCTAAACTAAATCGGATACTACTTAATGCTTCTTCTTTTTTATAGCCCATAGCGGTTAATACGTGTGAAGGTAAATTTTTGTCGCTACTACAAGCAGAACCAACAGAAACGGCTATGTCATTTTTAATATGCCTGATGATATGTTCAGAACGCATTGGAAATATTACAGATGAAGTATTAAAAATACGATTGGCTTGTTCTCCAATAATTTGAATCTTTTCTTTAAAAATACCTTTTAAGCCATCTTCTAAATAATTTCTAAGTTGCTCAATTTTGAGATGATTATTAGCTAAGTTTTTATAGGCAAGCTCGGCAGCTTTTCCAATGCCAACAATACTAGGAACGTTTATAGTTCCACTTCGTACACCTCGCTCATGATGTCCGCCATGCATCAACGGTTCTACAATTACTCTTGGACTTTTTCTTCTTAAATATAAAATACCAATTCCTTTAGGTCCATAAATTTTATGTCCAGAAATGCATAATGCATCAATACCTAAATCATCAACGTTTATAGGTAGTTTGCCATAAGCTTGTGTTGCATCACAAAAAAAAATACTTTTATTTTGATGTGTAATGTTGCTGATTTCTTTTATATTCTGGATAATACCAGTTTCGTTGTTGACATACATAATCGCAACTAAAATAGTATCTTTTCTAATTGCATTTTTTAAATCTTCGATATTAATTATACCGTTTTTATCGACATCTAAGTATGTAATATCAGCACCTTTTTTCTTTAGGAATTCACAAGTATCTAAAACTGCATTGTGTTCAGTTTTACTAGTGATAATATGTTTGCCTTTTGTATGATATAAATTAAATATACCTTTTAAAACAGTATTGATGCTTTCTGTCGCACCTGATGTAAATGTAATTTCTTCATCAATACAACCCAAAGATTGTGCAATAATGCTTCTTGAAATATCTACAGCTTCTTTGGCTTTCCAACCAAAAGGGTGGGTGCTACTCGATGCATTTCCAAATTTTTCAGAAAAATAAGGCAACATTTTATCTAAGACTTCAGTGGCTACTGGTGTTGTTGCATTGTAATCTAAATAAACCATTGCTTAAAGTTATAAAATTTGGAATATATTTAATAAATTGTCATCAAAAATAATAGATGAAAAAAATAGACCATATAGGTATTGCTGTTAAAGATTTAGAAAATTCCAATTTGATTTTTTCAAAGTTATTTAATCGTGAACCTTTTCATGAAGAAAATATTAAAAGTCAAAAACTGATTGCTTCTTTTTTTAAATTAGAAGATACAAAAATTGAGTTGTTATATCCAACATCGGAAGATAGTACAGTTGCTAAATTTTTAGAGAAAAAAGGAGAGGGGATTCATCATGTTGCATTTGAAGTTACAGATATTTATGCAGAAATGGAACGCTTAAAAAAAGAAGGTTTTAAACCATTGTCAGAAAAACCATATATCGGTGCTTTGAATAAATTAGTCTGTTTTTTACATCCGAAAGACACGAATGGTGTTTTAATTGAATTGTGCCAAAAACAATAAAAAAAACGATGGTTAAAGAGTTTAACCACCGTTTTCCTTATAAATTATTGTAGCTTATTCGCCGTGCAATTTTTTCTTTCTTGCTAATAAGAATTCTTCAGAATCTACATGATCTTCATCTGGTACACAACAATCTACTGGGCAAACAGCAGCACACTGTGGTTCTTCGTGAAATCCTTTACATTCTGTACATTTATCAGTTACAATAAAATAGATGTCATTACTAATAGGTTTATTTTGATCATTTGCCCCAACTATTCTACCGTCCATTAATTCATAATCTTCTGAAACACTTGTGCCATCACTCATTCGCCATTCTAAACCGCCTTCATAAATTGCATTGTTTGGGCATTCTGGTTCGCATGCTCCACAATTAATACATTCTTCAGTTATTTTGATTGCCATAATATTCTTAATTTTGTCTGAACAAATATAAAGTTTGCTTTTATAAAAACGAAAATATTACTAATAAATTACCGTTAATGAATATCAATCACTATATCCAAGCCTCACAACAATTAGGCGAGTTTTTATTATCTGACAATGAAGAACTCACTGCAATAATTCACAAAACGAGCATTTATAATTCTTGGTTTACGATAGATAATATTCATAAATCATTGAGAAATATTGCTATTGAAATGTTAAATGCTGATAAACTTACAACTTGGTTGAATAATTATTTAATTGATTATACTTCTATTGAACCTAAAAAAGTGGGTATAGTAGCAGCAGGTAATTTACCTATGGTTTCTTTTCATGATATTTTGTGTGTAATATTTTCAGGTCATCAATTGCAAATTAAACTATCAGAAAAAGATAAGATTTTGTTGCCTTTTATTTTTGAAAAATGGATAGCCTATTTACCAGAACTCAAAGATAAAATAGAAATAGTAGAAAGACTCCATAATTTTGATGCTGTGATTGCAACAGGAAGTAATAACTCAGCTCGATATTTTGATTATTATTTTAGTAAATATCCTAATATTATTAGGAAAAATAGAAATTCTGTTGCTATTTTAGATGGCACAGAAACGGAACAGCAATTAGTTCAATTGGGATATGATATTTTTGATTATTTTGGTTTAGGATGTAGAAATATATCTAAAATATTTGTTCCTGATAATTATGATTTTGCACTATTACTCAAAGCATTAAAACAACATAATTATGTTGAACAACACACACCATATATGAATAATTTGGACTACCAAAGAACAATATATTTGATGAGTCAAACAAAAATGTTAGATATTAATTTTATAAATATCGTTGAAAATTCAGGATATAGTTCGCCAATTGCTTGTTTGTATTATGAATTTTATTCAGATAAAAATATAGTACTGGAAAAGTTAAAGCAGGATAGCGAACTCATTCAGTGTTTTGTTGCGACTTCTGCTATTGAGTTTGGTCAAACCCAAAAGCCTTCACTATCTGATTATGCAGATAATATAGATACCATGTTGTTTTTAAAGAATTTATAGTCAATAGACAATAATTTATTTATGTTGAATATTGATATTAAAGTTTTTTAATTATTTTTTTAAATATTTAGGCATTACTTTTGAATAGAATAAAATGATGAGATTTTTAATACTTTTTATAGCTTGCTTTTTATTAAGCTTTTCACAACCAAGTTCTTCTTTTAATACGAAAGGAGAGATGGCATGGAATAAAAATAGATTATTAGTATGGAGTGATTTTAGAAAGAAAGCATCAACTTATGAAATTGCAGGAGATGCTGCATTAACAACTACTTCAATACAAGTAGGTACTTCATTATTAGGCAAAGAATTAACAATAACAGTAGTAGCAAAATTTTATCCTTATCAATCTTGGACAGTTAAAACTAAGCAATCTGATGGATTATTACACCATGAACAATTGCATTTTGATATAACTGAATTGATAGCAAGGCAGTTAAGAAAAGAATTGTTAGAGACCATAAAAACGAAGAAGGATTATTCTAAAATGAATCATACAGTTGAAACGTTCATGAAAAAATGGGATGACATTCAAGAATTGTATGATCAAGAAAGTGACCATAATAGAGATGATGAGGGTCAAGCGAAGTGGAATAAATTTATTCCTGAAGAGTTAGAACAGTATTCAGAATATCAGCAAACGGAGTTACAGATTATACTAAAATAAACCTTTTGGTGTATCTGATAAATTTTCGTAATAGGTGTCAATTTTTAAATTATTACCATCTGCTGCACTAGTTGCTAGTAAATCACAACGTTCATTTTCAGGATGTTCATTGTGTCCTTTTATCCATATAAATTTAACTTGATGATTGGTGTAAACTTTTAAAAATCGTAACCATAAATCTTGATTTTTTTTGCCACCGAAATTATTCTTTTTTATCCATGAAAACACCCAACCTTTTACTACACTATCCACAACATATTTTGAGTCAGAAAATATAGTAATATCCATATTTTGAGCTTTTATAGCTTCCAATCCAATGATGCAAGCCAATAATTCCATTCGGTTGTTGGTCGTTAAACGAAAACCATCTGAAAGTTCCTTGTATTGTTGTTTATATTTTAAAATAACGCCATAGCCACCTCGTCCAGGGTTTCCTCTTGCTGCTCCATCAGTATAAATCTCTATCACTTTTATTATTTTCGGTAAAAATAGTAAATTAGTCCCATGACTAAGAAAGAAAAAACAGCGTTTATTGTAAATACTTTAGAGCAATTATTCCCAAATCCTCCTATTCCCTTACATCATAAAGACGCTTATACAATGTTGATTGCAGTCTTACTTTCTGCCCAATGCACTGATGAACGTGTCAATAAAATTACACCATTGTTATTTAAAAAAGCAGATAATCCTATAAAAATGTCTAAGCTTTCTGTTGAAGAAATAAGAGATATTATTAAACCTTGCGGATTGTCTCCTCAAAAGTCTAAAGCAATACATCAGTTGTCTCATATATTGATAGATAAACACCAAGGAAACGTACCCAATTCTATGGAGTTATTAGAAGAATTGCCAGGTGTAGGACACAAAACTGCATCTGTGGTAATGAGCCAGATTTTTGGAGAACCCACTTTTCCAGTGGACACACATATTCATCGTTTAGCTTATCGTTGGGGTCTATCAGACGGAAGTAGCGTACAGCAAACAGAAAAAGATTTGAAGAAAACTTTTGATAAAAATTTATGGAATAATTTACATTTACAGATCATCTATTATGGAAGAAGTTATTGTCGAGCCAGACCACATGATGTGAAAAATTGTATAATTTGTCAAAAAATCGGAGTAAAAAGTAGAATGTAATTTTTTTTTAATTATCTTTAACCATTACTTTATAAATTCTATTAAAAATATAAAGATGAATAAAATAATCTCTTTACTGTTTGTAGTATTAATTTCACTTTCTGTTACTGCAAGAAATAATTTCTCTCAAAACGATGCAAGTGGTCATTCTATAGGAATAACTATCGGACCAAGTTGGGCATTAACGGATTTAGGTGGAGGCGGAAGTAGTAACCCATTTCTAAGAGATTTAGATTTTAAATCTACAAAGTTTGGAATTGGAGCTTTTTATAGATACACGATTAATGAATGGGTGGCTGTAAGAGCTCAGTTTTTATATGGGATGTTAGCAGGAAGTGATAAAAATGTTAAAGGACCAAATACTTATAATGGAAATTACCCTGGTCCATTTTTTAGAAAGGCTAGAAATGCAGACTTTAAGACGCATTTATTGCAAATTGAAGCAATAGCTGAATTAAATTTAAAAAGATATGATCCTTCTGCATCTAAAGGCGATAAAGCAAGATGGGCACCTTATTTAGCAGGTGGTTTTGGAATGTTCTTCTTTAATCCATATACTAAAGGAACATTTAGTACTCAAAATTTAGGCTCTGCAAAATATCCAGTAGGTTTAGGTGGTGGCAATGTATATACAGCAGCAGAAATTAATGAGTTACAACAATATGAAGGGGAGAAGATTAAATTAAGAAAATTAGGTGCTTCAACTGGAAGTACTTATGCTCCAATAAGTTTTAACTTAACGGGTATTTTAGGATTGAAATTTAATGTAACTGATAAAATTGCAATATTTGGTGAATTATGGTACAATCAAACTTTTACGGATAATTTAGATGATGTAAATGGTTACTACCCTAATTTCAGTACTTTTCAAGGACTTTCGCCTTTGCAAAAAGCAATGACTGTAAGATATTATGAAATACATAATACACTTGACCCTGCTTATGCTTATGGAGATGGGAGTATCTTTAATCCAGTGTCAGGTGAAGGATATAAGAGAGGTGATGACGACAAGGATCCAGGAGATGCTAAAGGTAAAAATGATCAATTTTTCTCTATACAAGTTGGCGTTTCAATTAGACTTGAAGGCGGCGGAAGAAATAATGGATTTGGTTGCGGACGTAAGAATGCCTATAACCATAAATTTAGCTGTCCAAAATGGTAAGATAGTTTGAAGTAAAATTCATATAATGGACACTATTTTTAGTGTCCATTTTTGTTAGAAATAAAATACGAAATGATTAGAGTTGCAACGATATTAGATATTGATAAGATTATTGAAATAGCTGAACAAAGCTTTAAAATTCACTATAAAGATATCATTTCTCAAGAGCAAATTGATTATATGTATGAAAAGATGTATGCTCCTCAAGCTATTTTGCAACAAATGAAAGAAGGTCAAACTTTCTTGTTATACTTTGAAAATGAAAATCCATTAGCTTTTGCTTCCTATTTTATTAGAGAAGATAATAGTTTATACTTATCGAAATTGTATATAAAATATGATTATCGAAGAAATAAAATCGGTTCTAAACTATTACAATTCATTGAAAATATTGTACGCAAAAATGCTTATTCATATATTGAATTAAATGTAAATCGTAAGAATAATGCAATGTATTTTTATAAATCTTTAGGGTTTATAATGCACGAAAAAGTAGATATTGCTTATAGCAAGTTTTGGTTAAATGATTATGTTTTAAGAAAGTATTTTTAGATGTATCTTAATAAAATTTAATAAATTCTTTATGTATTTTTATTTATCCTTCAAGGTGATTCTGATTCCTATAACATAAGTAATACAAGCGGAAATTAATAAGGCAATAAATCCTCCGAATTGCGTATCGGTTAATGGTGCATCAACTTTAAACATAATAGCTGAAATGATAACAGTTGGAACTATCCAAGTAATTAGTGGTAATAGATATTTTAATTTCATAATAGCAAATTAGGAATAAAAACAGAAATCTTATATGTAATTCCAGTTTTTTATTTTTTCTAAAATAGTTTGGATAGGTAAACCTGCGACATTATCAAAATCTCCCTCAATTTTATCTATGCCAATATATTCCTGAATATTATAAGCCCCAGCTTTATCCAAAACCGTATGCGATTTAACAAAGTTTTGAATTTCTTCAATATTCAATTTTTTAAAATAGACTTTTGTTTTTTGACTGAATGAAATGCTTTTATTATTCTTTTTAATGCAAACGCCTGTAATCACTTCGTGAAAAGTATCATTTAATGCAGACAACATTTTTAAAGCTTCGTCGATATTTTCAGGTTTGCCAATTAATTCATCCTTGAATAATAGCATCGTATCTGCAGTAATTATAAATTGATTTTCCTCTAAGTTGCAAGGAAGGTGTTGCATTTTTAACCTAGCAAGATATTCTGGAACACTTGCTTTTTCAATACCATCAGGATAATTCTCTTCTATATTTGCTAGTATTATTTGTACATCAAAACCAGCCTTTTCAAGAATATCTTTTCTTCTTGGCGATTGAGAACCTAAAATAATCTTATCTTTCAAACTTAGAAAATCTTTTTTATAAAATTTGCATATTGTACAAACAAATAAGATGCTGCACCGCTTACATACACAAAATAAAACATTGTACAAACGCCAATTACCATATACATTTTTAATGCTCCTGAAATTAATCGATAATGATTGTAAGTTTTTCCCCACCAAAGTAATGCAATCATAAATAATAATGGAAGTATTAAAATAATATCAATGTATATATGAATATATTTTATGTTTAACGAAGGAAAAAATTGAACAAAACTAAAAATATAGAGCAATAATAAAATAGAAATTACACTGATTAAAATTTTGCTTTTGGAAATTCCTAAAATAATAGGCACTGTTTTGCAACCATATTGTTTGTCGCCTTCAATATCTTGCATGTCTTTAACTACTTCACGAATGAAAGTTGTAAAAAATGCAAAAAGTGCATAACAAATTGCAGCAGTTAAAATGCCACTTTTGATATCAATTACAATTTTTGGTGTATCTAAACTTGTTTTACTTTCGTATAATGCTGGTAACAAAATGACCATTGCTGAGAATAATGCAATAATAAGATTACCAATCAAAAACATTTTCTTAAAAATTTGTGCATAAAAATTTAGGGCTACAAGAATAAGTATAGGAATGGTTGCTAATCCATAGTTTTTGGTGGATATAGTTAAAGCAACGGAAAGTAAAATAGTGATAAGTGCTAAGATTTTATAAAAATTATAAGCATCATCGACACCAATGGTTTTATCAATGATAACTTTGTTCGGTTTGTTTACTAAATCGATGTCAGAATCGTAAATATCGTTGATGACATAGCCACTTGCTGCTGTAAAAACTGTAACTAATAAGAGTAGAATAAATTGGAAAGTACTTAACTCTGAACTAAAATCATATACTTTATAAAAACTTGGCAGAACAAAAGCATATCTAAATAAAATCATTATAAAAATAATGAATAATAGATTGATGGGGCGTACTAATTTAATGTAATTCATTGCTTATTTATAATTTATACCAATTGTCTTGGGCTTTTAATACCATTTCTATTAATTCTCTTGCACAACCTTCGCCACCATTGGTTTTGCAAATATAATCAACTGTCGATTTAATTTCAGTAGCGGCGTTATTTGGGCATGCACTAATTCCGCAATGATGCATTGCATTATAATCAGGCAAGTCATCGCCAATATATAAAACTTGTTCTGCTTTTATATTTTGCTCATCTAAAAAATCTTTTAAAACAGGTAGCTTGTCTTTTACTTTGTAATAAATGTGTTTAAACCCAAGTTGTTCGAAACGCTTATATACGCCAATTGAAGTGCCTCCAGTAATAATGCACAAATTGTAATTTTTTTGTAATGCAACTTTTAATGCAAAACCATCTTTTGCATTAAATAAACGCCAAAGTTCGCCATTGTCAGTGCCAATCAACATGCCATTTGTTAATACACCATCTACATCAAAAATAAATGTATTGATTTGTTTTAGTTTTTCTATCATAATTTTACCACAATGCAAAATGCTCTTCGGTTACTCCGACAGCTGTAAAGTTTTCTAATTTACCATCAATTCTAACATCTCCTTTTATTTCTCCAAAGATTTGTGTGAACTTACTTTTCATAAACATCAAATTCAAATCTTCACTTCTTTTTCCTAATGGCAGAACTTCTAAATGTAATAAGTTATCTAAAGTATTGATTTTCCAAACATTTTTATCCATTGGTTTTTTATATAAAAAATTGGCTTTTGACAAAACTGTTTTTATGCCATCTACATACAAAATATTCTCCATATTATCATTGAAATTATCGACAATGTTAGCCGCAATTGTTTTGCCAGATGCTGTTTTGCCAATAAAGGATAGCCAATTCCACATTGTTTCTCGTGGAGGATAGCCTTTTGTAAAATCAATAGCTCCAAAATTTCCTTTAGCATGATAGCTTTTGCCTTTATATTTAATTTCAACTTCAGAGTCTATCATTAGATTTTTATAAGTAAAGTTAAAAGGTCTTTTTTCTTTTGAAGGTGCGACCACACTAAAGCCATTATCGTTGTTATTGGCACGAATATTTAATTCATATTTTTTGTTTGTAGTTTCTAAAAACATTCTGGATTGATCACTGTGAATGCTGTAATTTTTTAGCACCCAAGTATCGTATAAGTTTGGATTAAAATCGCTATCAAATCCAAATGGAATCGTTGTTTTGTCTTCAACAAAAATATTTTCTTCAGGAATAAAAATATAAGAAAATGCAGTTGCTGCAATTCCTGCATCAACAATAGCAAAACCACAAGTAATTTCTTTAGAATAGAAGCCAAAAAATATCCAAGTTTTACGTTCTGTTTTTCTTCTTAATGAGAATTGTTGTTTGTCATAAAAAGAGGTATTTACATCATTTATTAAATCGTTGTAAATACCATAAGGTAATAATGTTTCGACTTTAATTAAACGCTGTTGTTTATCTAAAATTTTCATTTTATGTAATTTGTATTTTATGATTTGAATTGTACAACACCTTCGTATTCTTTATTGAAATCTTCTCTAAATTGTAGAGCTGTTTCGCTATCATAATAAAGTTGCTCTTTGAAAAATTGATGTGATTTTTCTATGATTGGTTCTAAGCTATTGCGTTCAAAATAAACACGACCTGTACGTCTAATGAAAAAATCTGCAATATTGTAGGTCATTTCTTCGTTCATTGAATAGATAGCCTCGCCTAATAATAAATCATTATTGGTTTTACTTTCAGTGATTTCTAAAATTTCTTTTGTATTACTACCATATTTTTTTACCAATGCAGTTACTTTATCTAAATCAAAATCTTTATATTGAGTTTGCAGATTTCTTGCATATTCTTCAATACTTTTACCTTCTAAATTTCCACCAGATAATTGAATAAATTCAGTACTACAAGGTTGGAATAATCTTCCATCTTCTTTTTTTAATTGGTTACAAACAACATCAACTGAACGTTGTGCCATTTTTCTAAAACCAGTCAATTTTCCACCAGCAATAGATATTAGATTGGATTCAGAAATAAAAATTTCATCTTTTCTAGATAAATCAGAAGGTGATTTACCATCTTCGTGAATCAAAGGTCGCAAACCAGCCCAAGTAGAAATAACATCTTTCATGGTTAACTTTAAACTTGGAAACATATTATTTGCAGCATCTAAGATGTATTGTACATCTTCTTTTTCTGCATAAGGAAAGTTGGTATCCTCTTTATAATTTGTATCAGTAGTGCCTAAATATACTATATTATCACGAGGAATGGCAAATACCATACGTCCATCAGCAACATCAAAATAAGTTGCATGACTGATAGGTATTCTCTTATGTGGAATAACAATATGTACACCTTTGGTAAGGTGCAATCTTTTGCCTTTTAATGATAAATCAATTTTTCTCAAATTGTCCACCCAAGGTCCAGCTGCATTAATTACTTTTTTAGTTTGAATGATAAAATCTTCATTTTTCAGGTTATCGACCACTGCAATTCCACTAATTTTATTTTTTTCATCTAATCGAAAATCTGTACATTCGATATAATTCAAGCATAAAGCACCATTTGATACGGCAGTTTTCATTACTTCAATTGTCAATCGAGCATCATCACTTCGATATTCAACATACATTCCACCACCACGCAAAATAGATTCATTTAATAATGGTTCGACAGCTAACGTTTTAGATTTATCTAACATAAAACGGCGTTCTTTTCTGTTCACGCCAGCCAATTTATCATATACATACAAACCTAATGATGTACTTCGTTTTCCTAATGAACCACCTTTTATAATGGGTAATAACATCTTTTCAGGAATTACAATATGCGGAGCATTTTTATATAAAATCGCACGTTCTCGACCTACTTCGTGTACGATGCCAAATTCTAATTGCTTTAAATAGCGTAAGCCACCATGAATTAATTTTGTTGAGCGAGAACTTGTCCCAAAAGCAAAATCTTGCTTTTCTACTAAAGCAACTTTCAAACCTCGAGTGGCTGCATCTAAGGCAATTCCAGCACCAGTTATGCCACCACCAATGACTACTAAATCAAATTGTTCAGTTTTAAGCGTTTGGATATATTCGGAACGATTTTTTGCAGAAAAAGACATATTAGTTTTATAAAATTAAAATTTATCTAAAGATAATCAAAAGCATAGATTTAATGATAGTGTTGGTTGATAATTTAAAAATGTAATAATAATAGAGGATAAGTTTTAAATAGAGATTTACAAAGTTTTTATATTATAAAATACTATGAATTAATCTATCTATTTGTTCTTTTGTATTAAAACTATGAATGATAATTCGTAAACGTTCTTTTCCTTTGGCTACGGTTGGATAAACAATAGGTTTTATATCTAAGCCTTTAGATTGTAATTGTTTTGCTTTTGCTCTGCATATTTCAGAATGTTCAATAATATAAGCAAATATTGGTCCTTCTCCAATTATTTTTGGTATATTTTGGTGTACTGATATATTTTCTTTAAAATATTTGATATTATTATGCAAGTTATTTGATGCAAAATTAAATTGTTGAATAAAAAGATAGCTATGTTTGATATGCAGTAAATCGTACAAACTTAAAGCAGTAGAATAAATAAAAGGCTTGGAAAAATTTATGAGATAGTTTTTTAATAATTCACTACCAACAACTACCGCTCCATGTGCACCAATTGCTTTTCCAAAAGTATAAACACGAGCAAAACATAATTTTTCTATACCCAATTCAATACATTTTCCAGCACCATTTTTGCCATAAATTCCAGTTGCGTGCGCTTCATCAATAATTAAGTTTGCATTGAATTTATCAGAAAGCAATGCTAAATCCTTTAGTGGTGCAAAATCACCATCCATCGAAAATAGAGATTCTGTAATTATAAAAATTTGATTGTATTTATTTTGATTTGTTTCAAGTAATTCTTGTAGATGAATAAGGTCATTATGTGTAAATTTTTGGTTTGTAGCTTCGCTAATTTTTAGTGCCTGTAAAATTGAAGCATGTGCTAATTCATCAAATAGAATTAAATCATTTTTACGGGCAACTGTCGCTATCAAACCTAAGTTGGCATTGTATCCAGAATTAAATAATAAAGCACTTTCTGCGTGATGAAAATCTGCTAATTGTTTTTCTAGTTCTTCGTATAATTCTGAATTTCCGCTCAATAAACGAGAGCCTGTTGCTCCACTTCTGGCATAGCGAAAATTGGCTTCTAAATCAAAATGAATTTCTTGCTTTACCCAAGCTGAATTGGCTAAACCTAAATAATCATTAGATGAAAAATCAATTAAATTGCTATTTGTATATAAAGTTCGGAATGTTTGATTTTCCTTTCTTTTTTCTAAATATACTTTTAATTGCGTTTCAATGGTACTCATTACAAAACTTCCGCTACTTCATTTTTATTTTCGTTTTTAAATGAAACTCTCGGTTGTAAGCCTAAAATTTCAAACATTTCCATATCTGAAGTAAAAGCGGGATTTGGTGTAGTTAATAGTTTATCGCCAGCAAAAATTGAATTTGCACCAGCAATAAAACATAAAGCTTGTTCGCTTATAGGCATCTCATTTCTTCCAGCTGAAAGTCTAATCATAGCTTTTGGAACAACTATTCTAATAGTTGCAATCATTCTTAGCATTTCCCAAACTGAAACACGTTCCATATTTTCTAATGGCGTACCTTTTACAGGAACTAAGGCATTTACAGGAATGGATTCAGGCGGTTCAGGCAAATTAGCTAAGGTATAAATCATGCCAATTCTGGCATCTTCTTCTTCGCCTAACCCGATAATACCACCACTACAAACACTAATGCCAGCCTTGCTAACATTATGAATAGTTTCCAATCTGTCTTCATAAGTTCTTGTGGTAATGACTTTGTCATAATACTCTTCTGAAGTATCAATATTATGGTTATAGGCTGTTAATCCAGCTTCTTTCAATTTTTCTGCCTGAGAAGCTGATAGCATACCCAAAGTACAACAAACTTCCATATCTAATTTGTTTACCTCACGTACCATTGCCAAAACATTGTCAAAATCTCTATTATCTCGCACTTCTCGCCAAGCAGCACCCATACAAAAACGTGTAGAGCCATTGGCTTTTGCTTCTTTTGCTCTATTTAATACATCTTCAGGGTCTAAAAGTTTATGAACTTTTACATCAGTGTGGTAACGTGCAGCTTGTGGACAATAAGCACAATCTTCAGTGCAACCACCTGTTTTTACAGAAAGTAGTGTGCAAACTTGTACTTCGCCTGCTTGATGATTTTTTCTATGTATATCTGAAGATTGGTAAATTAGTTCTAAAAGTGGTCTATTGTAAATTTCTTTAATTTGGTCAAATGTCATGGTTTAATTTTTTCTTGTTTTAGTATTGAGTCTCTTATTCTGTTTAGATTTTTTCTTCCTCTAAATTGTTGTTCAAATAATTGTTCTTCTTTTTCCATTGATGCACCATAAGATGCAGTTTCTTCATCTTTGTTTATTGGTCTTAATTGAGCAACAGAATCAAACTTTTGAATTGAATCACGAATTGCACTCATTAAAGATAGGTAATTATTTTTATCGGATAAATAATAATCCCAACTTTCTTTAAAAATTGTAGAATCTGTATGGTGTTTTTTATAAACTAGATTGAAAATAGAATCTAAAGCATTTTTTGTAGAATCATTATAGATAGAACCTTGTTGGTAATCATAAGTTCCTTGAATTAAAAATAAATCAATCATTATACTTTTGAAGTTTTCTTCGGAAATACCTTTTTTTGCCTTATTTTTATCGCAAGAAAAAAGCAATAGCAATATAAAGCAAAATATACTTGTATTTTTTAAAGTTATAAATCTCATCAGTTATGGTAAATAAAGAAGCACTCTCGCATTTAATTCAAGTTACAAAGGATAAAAATGTAAAATTAATTGCAATTAGCAAAACAAAAACTGAAAAAGATATTTTAGAAGTGTATAATGCAGGTCAAAAAGTATTCGGAGAAAATAAAGTTCAAGAATTAGTTCAAAAATATGAAAAATTACCCAAAGATATTGAATGGCATTTGGTGGGTACTTTACAGACCAATAAAGTTAAATATATTGCACCTTTTGTACACTTGATTCATTCTGTTGATAGTTTGAAATTAGCTATTGAAATCAATAAGCAAGCAGAAAAAAATAATCGAATAATTGATGTGTTATTGGAAGTATTTATTGCCGCAGAGACAACGAAACATGGTTTTTCAGAAGAAGAATTGATTGAGCATTTAGATATTCATGCATTTGAGTCTTTGAAAAATATACGTATTATAGGGTTAATGGGAATGGCAACTTTTACGCAAAATCAAATCGTTATTAAGAATGAATTTGCTGGTTTAAAAGATTTGTTTGAAAGATTGAAAGCAACTTATTTTAAAGATAATTCTGCATTTACTGAACTTTCAATGGGCATGAGTGGCGATTATGAAATTGCTTTAGATAAAGGCTCAACAATGGTACGAGTGGGCAGTGCAATTTTTGGAGAAAGAGAAAGGAAAAAAGGTGTAAATGTACCTCTGTAACTATTCAAAGTTTGGAGATAATTCCTTAGTTCTATATTTTTTAATAATTTTTTGTGTTTGAGCATCTACTATAACAAGTAGTGATTTTACAAGTGAGCAACCATTAGTAAGTTTACATTTTCCTCTTTTAGTTGTGCTGTATTGTTGTGAGGAAACTTCCCAAGTACATTCTTGTTCATTAAATTGAACCTTAGGCTGATAAGAAGGTGTTCGCTCAATTTCTTCCTGAGAAAGTTGTTTGTTTTGTAATATTAATCCTTTTGATTTTAATAGTGCTACTACAGAATTGCTATCTAGTGTATTTTTACAAGTATTATTGTGTGCATTAATATCCAATGTCGTAAATATAAAAAAAAGTATTAAAATTGAAGTCTTCATAAAAAAAATGGGCGATGTTTTCATCGCTCTTATCTAATTGTAATTTTATTTTACCAATTCAAATCTTGCTAATGGAGCCATTCTGGCTTTGTTCAATGTAAGTACATCTGTTCCTACAGAAATGTTATCAGCTTTATCTAAAACTGCTTTTAATTCATCTTCAGTAGTTTCTTGACATGCCATTAAGGTAGTGATGCCAGGAGTAAATCTTAGTTGTAATTGATTTTTTATAGCGTATCCGTAAGACATCATATTACAGCCTGCTTTTGCTTCTAATCTTCCTTCTTTTGAATGGAAAATAATATAATGCGTATCGGCAGATCCACTTACAGGTTTGCCGTTTAATTCTACTAATTTCCATTTTTTATCTTCAACTTCAGAATTGCCATTCTTTTTAAGAATATAAGCATTTGCTAATTCTCCAGTTACTTCCTTACCTTCTAAATCTAGTTGTTTTACTTGATTTTCTTCTACTTTAAAAACATCAGGTCGAATGTCTTTTATTTTTCTTTCTAATTGTACATTGTTTCCTTTCCAAATAAAAGTTCCAGTCAAGGTATCTGTGCCAGAATTTTCTCCATCTAAGTACTTACTTGTTAAACTATAAGTTTGGTCATTGTTTAATTTTAATTCAGTTTCAATACCTTCACAGTCAGCACAAGGTAATACTCCTGAATAAGTCCCTTGCCAATCTAATGAATTTTGTGCATTGTGTCCATCAAGCGTTTCTGTTGAAGCATTGTTTTTTAAATTCGCACATGAATAGGTTGCTAAAGCAAATAAAGCTAAAACTAATGGTCTGTTAAAATGTCTCATTTTCATTTTTAAATAAATTTATATTTTTTATGAGTACAAAATTACTGCCGAATTTTATGGTCTTTTATTAAAATATGTTGTTTTACTAATGAGTAACTATTGAATAAAGTCTTATTAATGATATCCTAATACTTTCAACATGCTATCTGCACTTTGTTCTTCTGCAAAAATTCTTTGTGTTAGTTTTCCATTACTGTCCTTATCCATAATAAGTATTTTAGGCGATGGAATTAAACAATGTTTTGTTCCACCATATCCACTTATGGAATCTTGGTAAGCTCCAGTATGAAAAAAACCGATATACAATTTCTGATCACCCACAATCTTTGGCATATATACTTGGTTGATATGGACTTCTGAGTTATAATAATCACTTACATCACAACTCAACCCTCCAATAATTGTCCTTAAATACGTTTGATTCCAGCCATTTATAGGTAATAAAATAAATCGTTGATTTAAACCCCAAGCATCTGGAATAGTTGCCATTAAAGAACCGCCAATCATATACCAAAGTTCTGAATCGTTTTGTTTTTTCTGACCAATCACTTCAAAAATATTACAAGCACTTTCGCCTACTGTAAAATTACCAAATTCAGTATAAATATTTGGATGTTCAATTTCGGCTTCATCGCAGAATGATTTAATTTTTCTAACGATTTCTTCAATCAAATACGCATAATCATATTTAGAACCTAATGAGTAGCGAATAGGCATTCCGCCACCAATATTAATACTATTTAATTCTGGACAAACTTGTTTTAAATCGACATACATATTTAAACACTTATTCAATTCACTCCAATAGTAAGCACTGTCTTTAATGCCGGAGTCTATGAAAAAATGCAACATTTTTAGATTTACATTTTCATTAGGTTTAATTTTTTCGATATAAAACGGTATCATATCTCGTTGTCTGATACCTAATCTTGAAGTATAAAATTGATAGTTAGGCTCTTCCTCAGCTGCCATTCTTACACCGATATTGATTTCTTTATCGACATTTTTAAAATATTCCCATTCATCCATATTATCTAAAACGGGAATTACATTGGAATAACCATCATTTATTAAACCAACAATAGAATCAGCATATTCTTTAGGCTTAAATCCATTGCAGATTATCCGAATCTTCTTATCAATTTTCTTCTTTTTAAATAATGCTCGAATTAAATTGATATCATAATTAGAAGATGTTTCTAAATGGGCATTGTTTTTTAAAACTTCATCTAAAACAAAAGCAAAATGATTACTTTTTGTACAATAACAATAATAGTAATGACCATTGTAACCAGTGCTTTCAAATGCTTCATAAAACCAACGTCTTGCTCGATTTATATTATCTCCAATTTTTGGCAAATAATAAATTTTTAATGGGGCACCGTGTTCTTCTATAATCTGCCTTAAATCTATCTTGTGGAAGTTTAGCCAGTTGTCTTCAATATCGAACCCATCTTGTGGAAAGTAATAGGTTTGTTCAATTAAATCAATATAACGGTCTCTCATTATTTTCTAATAAAAACGATTTGGTTAAAGCACAAAGGTAATAAAGAATATTATTATTTATTACCTTTTTTTTAGCCTCACTACTGCTTTGTTATAGGGTATTGTCGTGTTAAATTCAAATACAGTATTGTTTTTTTTACATTAATAAATTGTTTATTGAATTGATGAATTAACTTAAATTAATGACTTATACAAAAAGTTTTATTAATTTTGTTCAAGTGAAATTGATTTTCTTTTTGTTAGCAGCTCATATAATATTCTTAAGTGCTACACCTTGTAGTGATTTGAGTACTTATTTAGCGAAAGAATCAATACATCAAACTTCTTCTAATTCACACGAAAATCATGGTCATCACGATGATTGTTCGCCTTTTTGTAGCTGTACTTGCTGTACAACTGGCACCATTGCTCAATCTGACTTTTATTATGATGTTGTCTTGACAGATGCACATAATTTTTATACTGATTTAGTAAAAATTCCATCAACAGAAATGAATTTTGTTTCTAGTTTTTACGGAGATATTTGGCAACCGCCCAAAATTTAATTTTTTAGAATAAATTATACTGTTCAAAGTAAAGAGCATTTAAAATGCTTATTGTTTACATCATTCAGCTTAATCTGAACTATAAAAATTAAATAAAATGTTAGATAGAATTATACTGTTTAGTATAAAAAATAAAATAATCGTTGGTTTCTTTACGCTAATCTTAATTATTTGGGGAATTTGGAGTGCAACGAAATTACCTATTGATGCGATACCAGATATTACAAATAATCAAGTTCAAATAATAACAGTTACGCCAACCTTAGCAAGTCAGGAAGTAGAACAATTAATTACTTTTCCTATAGAACAATGCATTGCAAACTTACCAGATATTGAAGAAACAAGAAGTATTTCACGATTTGGATTGTCCGTAGTTACGGTTGTTTTTAAAGATAAAGTAGATATTTATTTCGCCCGTCAACTAATAAGCGAGAAACTAAAAGAAGCACAAGAAGATATACCAGCGGGCTTAGGTAAACCAGAGATGGCTCCAGTAAGCACTGGTTTGGGTGAAGTATATCAATATATTATTCATCCCAAAAAAGGAAGTGAAAAAAAGTATAATTCAAAAGATTTGCGAGCTATGCAAGATTGGATTGTTGCTCGACAGCTAAATGGTACACCTGGAGTTGCTGAAATCAATAGTTTTGGTGGAGAATTAAAACAATACGAAGTTGCAATAAATCCTGATAGATTAATAGCAATGAATATAAACATTACAGAGATTTTTTCAGCACTAGAAGGCAATAATCAAAATACTGGAGGTGCATATATCGAAAAACAACCTAATGTTTTTTTTATTAGAGGTATTGGTACCGTCAATTCATTAGATGATATCGGAAATATAATGATTAAAAATATCAATGGTGTGCCGTCATTTATTAAAGATGTTGCTGATGTTCGATTTGGACACGCTGTTCGATATGGTGCTTTAACGTATAATGGCGAAGTCGATGCAGTTGGTGGTGTGGTCATGATGTTGAAGGGAGAAAATAGCAATGATGTTGTAAAGCGAGTAAAAGAAAAAATGCTTGTTATACAAAAATCGTTACCCGATGATGTGGTGGTTGAAGCTTATTTAGATAGAACGAATTTGGTAAATAGAGCAATTCATACTGTTGAAAAAAACTTATTGGAAGGTGCCTTGATTGTTATTTTTATATTGGTTGTTTTCTTAGGAAATTTTAGAGCTGGGTTGATAGTTGCATCTGTCATTCCATTAGCTATGTTATTTGCTTTAAGTTTAATGAATTTGTTTGGAGTAAGTGCCAATTTAATGAGTTTAGGTGCGATAGATTTTGGTTTGATTGTAGATGGAGCAGTAATTGTAGTTGAAGCTACTATGCATCATTTAGGCCTACGAAAATCAGTACATAGATTAACTCAATCGGAAATGGACGATGAAGTATTTGATGCAGCTTCTAAAATTAGAAAGAGTGCAGCTTTTGGCGAAATAATTATTTTGATAGTCTATATTCCAATTCTTTCTTTGGTTGGAATAGAAGGAAAAATGTTCAGACCAATGGCAGAAGCGGTGGGTTTTGCGATATTGGGAGCCTTAATTCTATCCTTAACGTATGTTCCAATGATGAGTGCTTTATTCATGCCCAAATCAACTAATCCTAAAGCAAGTTTTAGTGATAAAATGATGGAGAAATTCCAACAAATTTATCAACCATTATTAGAAAAAGCGATTCAATTAAAGTATATCATTATTACAATATCTATCATACTATTTAGTATAAGTATTTTGCTTTTTGGAAGAATGGGAGGTGAGTTTATTCCAAATTTGAAAGAAGGCGATTTTGCCTTTCATTGTATTTTACCTCAAGGTACTTCGCTCAATCAAAGTATAGAAACATCTATGCAAGCATCAAGAATTATTAAACAATTTGATGAAGTGAAAATGGTAGTTGGAAAAACAGGAACTGCGGAAGTACCAACGGATCCAATGCCTTTTGAAATTACTGATTTAATTATAGTTTTGAAACCTCAAAGTGAATGGAAAAATAATAAATCTTATGAAGATTTGGCAGATGAGATGATGGAGAAATTAGAAGATTTACCAGGTGTTTTTTTTGAGAGTAGCCAACCCATTCAAATGCGTTTTAATGAATTAATGACAGGTGTTCGACAAGATGTTGCTGTAAAAATATTTGGTGAAAATATGGACACTTTAAGTGCTTATGCAAATAGAGTTGCAAGGGTTATCAAAAATATAGATGGTGCAACAGCACCACAAGTAGAACGTGTTGATGGTTTACCTCAAATAAATATTGAATATGATAGATTACGTTTGGCAAATTATGGCTTGTCAATACAAAACATAAATGATATTGTGAGTATGGCATTTGCGGGAAAAAGCTCAGGTATCGTATATGAAAATGAAAGACGTTTTGATTTAGTTGTTCGATTAGATTCTATTCATAGAGATAATATTGATAACGTCCGAAATTTAATGATTCCAATTTCATCAGGTATGCAAATTCCACTTTCTCAAGTTGCGGATATTAACTATAAATTGGCACCAGCACAAATTAGTAGAGAAGCAGGAAAGCGTAGAATTGTTGTTGGTTTTAATGTAAAAGATAGAGATGTTCAAAGTGTAGTAGAGGATATTCAAAAAACTTTAGATGAACAAGTGAAATTACCTACTGGTTATTATTATACTTACGGTGGGACATTTGAAAATTTGCAAGCTGCCTCGAAAAGATTAATGATAGCAGTTCCTTTAGCTTTGTTACTAATTTTTGTATTGTTGTATTTTACATTTCATTCTGTAAAGTTAGCAGTTCTAATTTTTACAGCTATTCCAATGAGTGCTATTGGTGGTGTAATTGCTTTATTAATTCGTGATATGCCTTTTAGTGTGAGTGCTGGTATTGGTTTTATTGCTTTATTTGGGGTGGCGGTTTTGAATGGTATTGTTCTAATTGGAACATTTAATCAACTAAGAAAAGAAGGAGAAACAGATATTTTTAAAATTGTAGTTGAAGGTGCAAAAATAAGATTGCGTCCAGTTTTGATGACTGCTTCAGTTGCAAGTTTAGGGTTCTTACCAATGGCACTAAGTTCAAGTGCTGGTGCAGAAGTGCAAAGACCATTGGCAACTGTGGTTATTGGTGGATTAATAACTGCCACTTTACTGACTTTATTTGTTTTGCCTTTATTGTATTTAATTTTTAATTCTAAAGAAAGTATGCGTAATAAAATTCAATCTAAGTCTATTGTTATGGTGTTGTTTATTTTGTTTTTTTGTTTTTCTGGAAGCAATTTGTATGCTCAAGCTGAACGTAAATCATTAGATGAGCTATTGCAATTGTCGTCAAATAATCTGCAATATCAAATTAATAAAACTCAAAAAACTCAAAGTGCAGCAGCAATAAAAGGTGTGCAACGTATTAATAAAACAGGTGTTTTTATAGAGAATGAAGACATTCGACCTAGTGATAGAATTGGTATTTGGAAAGTTGGACTTTCACAAGATATTCCTTGGCCAGGTGTGTATCGCTCACAGAAAAAATTAGCTCAAGAACAATCAAAATTATTTGATGTGGGCGAACATCTAATTTCTGCTGAATTAAAAAGAGACATTACGGCATCTTATTATGAAATGTGGTATGTTCAAGATAAAATGAAATTGTATGAAAAGATGGATAGTATTTATTCTACTTTACATTTGGCAACAAAACTAAAAGTAAAAACTGGCGATAGTCCTGGATTGGATAGTGTTTTTTCTAAAATCAAGATGAACGAAAATTTTGTGCTTTTAAAACAACTGAATCAAGATATTGCTAAAGTACAAAAACAATTAATGCTTGAGTTGAATACTGACCAAGTATATCTTCCAGAAAATAAGCCATTATCTAAAATTGAACTAAGCTTTGATAATACAGGTTTACACCCAGAATTGCAAGCACAACAACAACAAATTGCCATTGCTGAAAAAACTGTAAATGTTGTTAAACAAGAAAATTTACCTGAAATGAGTACTCGTGTTTTCTCGCAAAGATTATATGGCATAAAAGATCCATACACTGGATTTTCAGTAAATATAGCTTTTCCAATATTTGGAAATGGTGCGTATAAAAGTAGATTAAAAGCAGCACAAACTTCAGTTCATTTACAAGAGCAAGAATTAGAATACAATAAACAACAATTTGATGTACAAAAAGTACAATTGCTTTTAGAAGTAGAAAAAAATACTCAGTTATTAGATTTTTATGAATCTGAAGGCTTAAGACAGGCTGAAAATATTATTAATTCTGCACTTTTAAGTTATCAAACTGGCGATATAAGTTTGGCTGATTTGAATGAATATTTAACTCAAACAATTCAAATTAAACAACGATATATTGATGCTTTGAATTTATATAATCAATCTGTAATTCAATATAATTATTACAACAACAAATAAAATAAAGATGAAAATTCAATTTAAAATACTCCCATTTATATTAGCACTTTTAATGTTTAATAGTTGCAAAAATAATCACGAAGATGGACACAATCATGAAGCGGAAACTAGTGCTGAACAACCAAATACGGCAGAAGAAAGCCACTCGGTTACAGCATTAACTGATGAGCAAATAAAAGCCGCTGGAATTAGTTACGGTACTATAGAAATGAAATTACTAACTGCAGTTTTACAAGCTAATGGAAATATAAAAGTTCCTAATAATAATAAAGCAATGATTACTTCCTTATATGGTGGCGTAATTAAATCTATTCATGTTGAATCTGGAAAAATCATTGCTAAAGGACAAGTTATAGCAACCATTGCAAACCCTCAATTTATTCAATTGCAAGAAGAATATTTGACTATCAATAGTAAAATTACGTTTGCAGAACAAGAGTTACAAAGACAAACAGAATTGAGTGAGGGCAATGCTGGAGCAAAAAAGAATTTACAAAGTATTACAGCAGAATTGAATGGATTGAAAATTAGAAAAGCATCACTTTTTCAACAAATTCAATTAATGGGAATTAATCCAAGCACAATAAATAATTCTAATTTAAAAACTACTATAAATGTACTAAGTCCAATAAATGGTGTCGTTTCCACATTGTTTGCAAAAATTGGAAGTTATGTTGATGTTGCTGCTCCAATTGCTGAGATTATTGATAATCAAGCAATGCATGTGGATTTGAATATATTTGAAAAGGATATTTCTAATATTAAATTAGGTCAATCAATTATTTTTAGAACGATTAATAATCCAGATAATCAATACGAAGCTGTTGTACACACTATCGGTTCTTCTTTTGAAAATGAAACTAAATCTATTGCAGTACATTGTGATGTGAAAGGCAATCGAAAAGGTTTGATAGATGGAATGAGTGTTGTGGCTTCAATTAGTTTACATAATATTTTAACTGCTTCAGTGCCTGATGCAGCGATTGTAAATTTTGAAGGTAAAGATTTTATATTTATCATTACAGACAAAATACCAGAAATAGAAAAACATGAAGACACTGATGAACATGGACATCAACATGAACCTAAAAAGACTGAAAACGAAAATATAAAAACAACTAATTTTGAAAGAATAGAAGTGTTAAAAGGTGTTTCTAATATGGGGTTTACTGCAATTACACCAGTTGTTACATTACCAGAGAATGTAAAAATTGCTGTGAAAGGTACCTTTTTTATTAATGCTAAATTAGTAAATACTGGAGAACATGAACATTGATTCATTAATTATATAAGAAACTTATGGAACACCAACATATATACGATAAAGATGGAAATCAACTGTGTTGTACAATGGAAAAGAAAATCTATTTGAATGCAGGTGCTCAAAAATTATTAGGAAATAATTCTGAACAACATGAACACGACCACCATCACGACCATAGTGGTAAATTATTGTTTTTATTGCCTTTGCTTTCATTAGTTTTATTACTAACTGCATTGTATTTTGACCATATTCTAAAACCAATTTGGTTTAAAGAAACCTTCCGAATAATTTGGTATGTTGCAGCTTATCTTCCAGTTGGGTTGCCTGTCGTAAAAGAATCGTTGGAAAGTATTTTAAAAAAAGATTTCTTTTCAGAATTTACCTTGATGGTAATTGCGACTATTGGTGCATTTACTATCGGAGAATTTCCTGAAGCAGTTACTGTAATGTTGTTTTATGCAATAGGAGAGGTGTTTCAAACTTTGGCAGTCAAACGAGCAAAATTAAATATAAAAAGTTTATTAGACCAAAGACCAGATGAGGTTACTATTTTAGAAAATAATATTGCTAAAGTCGTAAAAGCGGAATTGGTAGAAATTGATTCTGTTATACAATTAAAACCTGGCGAAAAACTAGGATTAGATGGAGTATTAATCTCAGATTCTGCATCATTCAACACAGCTGCATTAACTGGCGAGAGCAAACCAGATAGCAAACAGAAAGGCGAAAGTGTGTTAGCTGGTATGATAAATTTGAATACTGTAACTCAAATTCGAGTAACAGCAAAATATGCAGATAGTAAATTAAGTAGAATATTAGAATTAGTACAAAATGCAAGTGCTCAAAAAGCACCAACTGAATTGTTTATTAGAAAATTTGCTAGAATTTATACACCGATAGTGGTTAATTTAGCCTTGCTGATAGTCGTTTTGCCTTATTTATTGCATTTAACAAACGTACAATTTTTACCTGATAGTATTCAACATTATTCTTTTCAAAATTGGCTATACAGAGCGTTGGTTTTCTTAGTAATTTCTTGTCCTTGTGCATTAGTTATTTCTATACCTTTAGGTTATTTTGGTGGTATCGGTGCGGCTAGTCGTCATGGGATTTTATTTAAAGGAAGTAATTTCTTAGATATTATTGCAGATATCCAACATGTAGTGATGGATAAAACAGGTACACTAACGGAAGGCGTTTTTCAGGTGCAGGAAGTTGTTTTTAATAGTTTATTTGATAAGGATAAAATATTGCAATTTGTCAATGTAATTGAAAGCCATAGTACACATCCAGTTGCAACTGCAATTCTTCAATATGTTGGCGAAAGAAGTCCTGATATTAAGATAGATAATATCGTTGAGATTTCAGGACATGGTTTAAAAGGCATGGTTGATGATAAAGAATTATTAGTCGGGAATTTTAAGTTAATGGATAAGTTTAATATTCAATATAATTTAGACCCGAATTCGATAATTTATACCTTGATTGCTGTGGCTTATGATGGTCAATTTGTTGGCTATATAACAATTGCAGATTCAATAAAAGCAGATGCATCAAAGACGATTCAAGCTTTGCATACTATGAATGTAAAAACTACAATGTTGAGTGGAGATAAGCATACAGTGGTGCAATATGTTGCGAAAGCATTAAACATTGACAATGCTTTTGGTGATTTATTACCTGAAGATAAAGTTGAAAAAGTAAAACAAATAAAAAATTCATATAAGTCAGTTGCATTTGTTGGAGATGGAGTTAATGATGCACCTGTAGTTGCATTGAGTGATGTTGGGATTGCAATGGGTGGATTAGGTAGTGATGCAACTATTGAAACGGCTGATGTTGTCATTCAAGATGATATGCCTAGTAAAATTCCAATGGCTATTAAAATTGGAAAAGCAACCAAAAAGATTGTATGGCAAAATATTATCTTGGCTTTTGGTGTTAAATTGATAGTGCTGATTTTAGGAGCTGGTGGTGTTGCAACAATGTGGGAAGCGGTTTTTGCAGATGTAGGTGTTGCATTATTAGCAATTTTAAATGCCATCCGAATACAAAGAATGAATTTTGATAAATAGTAGAGAAGTGAATTTTTGTAAGATAATATCGACAGATATTGGCATCATAAATGAAATTTATGCAGTCTATACAAGATCATTTCCAGAAGATGAAAGACGAGATGAAAAACAGTTTTATGCTTTGTTTCAAAATCCTAAAGTACAAGTGTTTTTAGTAGTTTTTGAGCATAATGCTATTGCTTATTTGATTACTTGGCAGTTAGAAGAATTTGTATTTATTGAACATTTTGAAGTTTTTGAAACTTATAGAAATATGAAATATGGAGCATTGATTCTTAATCAATTTTCAGAAAAATTTTCTAAGATAATTTTAGAGTCAGAACCTGAAATTATGGGCGAACTAGCCATTAGAAGACTTGGATTCTATGGAAGAAATGGCTTTTCTATTGTTGAAAGGAACTATGAACAGCCACCATATTCAAAAGAAAAGAACGCCTTGAAATTGTATCTATTATCCAATTTTAAAATAGATGCTATCGCTCCAATTGTACTAGAAATTTATAAAGTTGTTTATCAAAAGAATTTTAATTATTTGTACTAATTTGTTTCTTTCTTTAATGCATTCAGAAATAAATCAATTTCTTCCTTTTGAATAGCTAAACTAGGTAAAACTCTAAGTGTATTAGGATTATTAGAATTTCCAGTAAAAATTTGATGTTTGAACAATAAGTTATTTCTTAAATCTTTAATAGGTTCTTCAAATTCTAAACCTAAAATCAATCCTTTCCCTCTGATTTGTTTTAATCCTTTAATACCCTTTAAATTCTCCAATAAATATTGTCCCATTTTTTGCGTATTTTCAATTAAGTTTTCATTTTCAATGATATCTAAAACTGCTAAAGTTGCGGCACAAGCTAATGGTGAACCACCAAAAGTAGTACCTAGCATTCCATAAACTGCCTGTATTTTTTCGTTAATTAAAACACCACCCACTGGAAAACCATTGCCCATTCCTTTGGCTATGGTAATTATATCAGGTTGCACATTTGCAAATTGATGAGCAAAGAATTTACCAGATCGTGCAAAACCACATTGTACTTCATCTGCAATAAAAATTGCATCATTTTGATGGCATAATTCTTGTATTTTTTCTAAAAAAGAAGCACTTGCTTCATAGATACCATTCACACCTTGTATAGGTTCTACAATAACAGCACAAATTTCATTGCCTTGTTCTTTAAATGTTTTTTCTAAGGCAACATTATCATTAAATGGTAGAAAAATTACATGGTCATCAGGATTGATGGCAGGTTTTATTTTTGGATTGTCTGTAACAGCCACAGCAGCAGCCGTTCTGCCATGAAATGCTCCTGAAAAAGCAATGACTTTTTTTCTTTTATTATAAAACGAGGCTAATTTTAATGCATTTTCATTGGCTTCTGCTCCACTATTTATTAAAAATAAATTGTAATTGGCATAGCCAGAAATCTGTCCTAATTTTTGAGCTAATTTTTGTTGTATTTCTAAATGAACAGAATTTGAATAAAAAACCAACTTTTCTAATTGTTCATTCAATGCTTTGATATAATATGGATGAGCATGTCCAACAGAAATTACCGCATGTCCGCCATAAAAATCTAAATATTTTTGCCCATTTTTGTCAAATACAAATACTCCTTTTCCGCTTTCTAATTCTACATCTAAAAGTGGATATACTTTAAATAAATCCATATAATAAAATTTATCTCCGAAATTCCTAAAAAAAATAGAGAAAATGATGAATTGTAGGTTATTAAATTGTAGCTAAGTAAGATTGATTTTTGATTAGCAGTTTACAATCCAATGATGTGTATCTGTATCAATACCTTTTTGAATGTTTACTAATTTTTCTTTGAGTTGTTGAGCTACTTTAAATTGAGTAGCATCTAGTTTGTAATCTTTACCTTGATAGCCAATTTTATCTACAGCATTAACAACTACAGCCGTTCCTGTTCCGAATACTTCAGTCAATGTGCCATTTTGATGAGCAGCAATTACATCTGCTATATCAATTAATTTTTCTTCCACTTCGTAGCCTAATTCTTTAGCAATAGTAATGATACTATTTCGAGTTACACCAGCCAAAATGGAGCCATCTAACATTGGAGTAACCAATTTATTATTGATAACAAAGAAAATATTCATCGTGCCAACCTCTTGCACATATTGTTTGTGTTCGCCATCTAACCAAAGTACATCTTTATAGCCATTTTGTCTTGCAACTTCCAAAGGAAATAATGAACCTGCATAATTTCCAGCAGCTTTAGCATCGCCATAACCACCTTTTGCTGCACGGATATATTTTTCATGTACATAAACAGAAATAGGTTCGCCGTAATAAGCACCAACAGGTCCAGTCATAATAATAAATAAATAACG